>NZ_JBQZGE010000010.1:0-182110 GCF_052691815.1 Paenibacillus sp. TSA_86.1
CCTCTAGCGCCGATGGTACTTGGACCGCAGGGTCCTGGGAGAGTAGGACGCCGCCAAGCGATTCCCTTTGGGGTATTTTTTTTGCCCCCATTGTTAGGGAAATAGGATGAACATACGGGCCTTTAGCTCAGTTGGTTAGAGCGCACCTCTGATAAGGGTGAGGCCGGTGGTTCGAGTCCACCAAGGCCCATAGTAATTAAATAAGAAATACATGAATGGGGCCATAGCTCAGCTGGGAGAGCGCCTGCCTTGCAAGCAGGAGGTCAGCGGTTCGATCCCGCTTGGCTCCACCATTCCCTGATAGCTCAGTTGGTAGAGCACTCGACTGTTAATCGAGTTGTCACAGGTTCGAGTCCTGTTCGGGGAGCCATGGAGAGGTGTCCGAGCTGGCCGAAGGAGCACGATTGGAAATCGTGTAGGCGTCACAAGCGTCTCGAGGGTTCGAATCCCTCTCTCTCCGCCATAATATTTTTTTAGCAAGGCCCGTTGGTCAAGGGGTTAAGACACCTCCCTTTCACGGAGGTAACAGGGGTTCGAATCCCCTACGGGTCATAGCAATATCTAATGCTTCAACAAGGGATGATGAAATCCTCACTTCAAAAAAAGAGTTGATTTTAACATCAGATTTATGGTAAGATCATAAATGTGTTATTCGGAGGCTTAGCTCAGCTGGGAGAGCATCTGCCTTACAAGCAGAGGGTCGGGGGTTCGATCCCCTCAGCCTCCACCATATATATTTTAACGACGCGGGGTGGAGCAGCCCGGTAGCTCGTCGGGCTCATAACCCGAAGGCCGCAGGTTCAAATCCTGCCCCCGCAATTAAACTTTCCTAAGCGAAAGTGATCTGGAACCGTGGTGTAGTTGGCCTAACATGCCTGCCTGTCACGCAGGAGATCGCGGGTTCGAATCCCGTCGGTTCCGCCATTTAAGTTTTAACATGAGGGAAGTTGTTCACTACATCTGCTGTATGGCACTGATGCCCTGGATAAAGTGTAGCGACACAAGCTTAAACTTTATTATGGCTCGGTAGCTCAGTCGGTAGAGCAGAGGACTGAAAATCCTCGTGTCGGCGGTTCGATTCCGTCCCGAGCCACCTTTACAGAAAAACTTAATAAGCCGGTGTAGCTCAACTGGTAGAGCAACTGACTTGTAATCAGTAGGTTGGGGGTTCAAGTCCTCTCGCCGGCACCATGTAATCCTGGAGGATTAGCGAAGTGGCCAAACGCATCAGACTGTAAATCTGCTCCCGTACGGGTTCGGTGGTTCGAATCCATCATCCTCCACCAGTTTTTAGGGGCATAGTTTAAAGGTAGAACAACGGTCTCCAAAACCGTTGGTGTGGGTTCAATTCCTGCTGCCCCTGCCAATTTATTTTCTAGTGAATGTACTTTATATGGCGATCGTGGCGAAGTGGTTAACGCACCGGTTTGTGGATCCGGCATTCGGGGGTTCAATTCCCCTCGATCGCCCCTTTGTTTTGTAATGGGGATTAGCCAAGCGGTAAGGCAACGGACTTTGACTCCGTCATGCATAGGTTCAAATCCTATATCCCCAGCCATTAAGCGGAAGTGGCTCAGCGGTAGAGCATCGCCTTGCCAAGGCGAGGGTCGCGGGTTCGATTCCCGTCTTCCGCTCCATAATAAGGCGCCATAGCCAAGTGGTAAGGCACAGCTCTGCAAAAGCTTTATCCCCAGTTCGAATCTGGGTGGCGCCTCCAGCATATTTTTATTGAAACGATATGCTATAACTAAATATGCCGGCGTGGCGGAATGGCAGACGCGCTCGACTCAAAATCGAGTGGGAAACCGTGGAGGTTCGAGTCCTCTCGCCGGTATTATTAGAAAGTTTCTCAGATATAATCTGAGAAACTTTTTTTGTTTTTGTTTTGCAAATGAGTCTTTTCAAATAAGTTGAGAGATATCAAAACGATTATAGGTTTGATTCGTTTCTTAGGTTTGTATACAATGTTACGCGATACTCTAATAGGGAGGAAAGAAATAATGAAGAAATCGACAAAATACTTATCTTTAATTTTGGTATTGGGACTATGTCTAACATTGCCTCAGTTGGCGGCTGCAGAAACATCGGCTCACAATCACATGGCGGGAAGTACGGACAAGAAGGATGTGAAGCCATCTTCGAAACAAGCGACGGGTTCAACAGCCAATAAAACAACCAAACCAACCCAACCGAAGAAATCGATCCCTGCAACTCCAGGTAAGAAGAAGCCGACTAAGAAGAAAAGTGATGCTTCCAAATCTGCTAAAGACACTAAAAAAGCCACAGATACCAAAACCGAGAAAAGCAAGACTTATGTGATTGAAATCTCTGATTTTACATTTCAAACCGCAGAGCTGAAGATCAAGGTTGGTGATCGTGTTGAGTTTGTAAATAAGGATCAAGTGGAACATTCTGTTGTTGCAGAGGATGATTCGTTCAGTACAGGACTGCTGGCGGAAGGTGAGAAATCTGTGATTACGTTTAAAAAGGCGGGCGAGATCAATTATCACTGTGG
The DNA here is from genome assembly GCF_052691815.1 of Paenibacillus sp. TSA_86.1. NCBI lineage: Bacteria > Bacillati > Bacillota > Bacilli > Caryophanales > Paenibacillaceae > Paenibacillus > Paenibacillus sp. TSA_86.1. Next base: position 2,516 of record NZ_JBQZGE010000010.1, read on the forward strand.
ACCTCACCCGAGTATGAAAGGGGTAATTAAAGTCCTCTCCAAGTAATCCTGTGTTCGAAATTGAACGACCTGACAGGAGAGGGGAAGACTTTTCAATATGAAGGAGTATTCCGATTACCAGCTATCTTTAATGATTAGACAAAAAAAGCAAGAAGCGTTATCAGAATTATATGATCGTTATGCTTCTCTCATATACTCATTTGCCTGGAAGTCACTTCAACAAGAGGAGGGCACCCGGGAAGTCGTACAGTCTGTGTTTGTAAGAATATGGACGACAGAGGCTGAGTTTGACCCGGATAAGGGCCAATTTAGAAATTGGATTCTCACGATTACACGTAATTTGGCGATCGATTGGCTGCGGAAACAACGCAGTCTGTCGAGCCAGCTAGTGTCCTATTATACAGCCGAGAAGTTGGAGAAAGTTGCAGCGCTTGCTGAACTATCGGTCGAAAGCCAAGTTGAAAAACAATTGTTGAAGGAGCAGATCAGAGGAATGCGTGCCTTTCTTTCTCAACAACAACTTCAATTGTTGGAGCATTTTTATTGGCAAGGATACAGCTTGAGTGAGTTAGCAGCGCACTATCAGGAGCCTTTGGGCACAGTTAAAAGCCGACTTCACCAGACACTGAAAATACTGCGTAAGCATCTGCTTGCGAGAGGGGAAGAATGGTAATGTCGTCAACAGCCATCTGCTCATACATGCTGGATTATCTATCTGATCCTTGCTCAGAAGAAGGCAAAGCTTTTGAAATGCATCTTGCTACCTGTGAGTCATGCAAGCTTGATTTAGAACAACTACGGCCAGGCTGGGAGGCGATTCCAACGTATCTGGAACAAGCGGAGTTGCCATCTGATTTAAAACAACAGGTGATGGAAGCAGCATGGGAAAAAAGCAACGAAACCGCTGTGCCCGATGTTGTAGAAATTAAAAGAAGTAGAATAGAACGTTTTACCAAGCGGTTCCACGATCAAAAAAGAAATCTAGCAACAGCTTCTTTACTTATTCTTTTTGGTGCTAGTTTGGTAGTAAATGTAGTTATGGTTCGAGAACGTACCGAACAGCCCGTAACGTTGATGAACTCGATTGAATTGCCTACTTCAGAGATACAAAAGGTTGTAAAGCTTGAATCACTGACCTCTGGGAGCAGTTATGGAGTAGCTTGTATTGTAGGCACCGGAAAGAATCAACAGTTTGTAGTTTATCTATTCAATCCTCCACAGACGGAGAAGGGTGAGGTTTATCAAGTATGGTTAAACAAGAATCAGGCGTCCCAGAATGCAGGCAAGCTGAAAGTGGAAAATCAAATGGGACTTGCTGTGCTCGCAATTCCTATGGGTAACCATGCATGGAGCTATGATTCCATTGCGATTACGTTGGAGCCTGATTCAACAGGACTTATTCCGCGTGGCCCGCAGGTGTTTCGTTCGAGCTAGTCAGACTACAGCAACATGCATTTCTTTTCTGGAGAGATTGCTGGGAACTCCTGCAGTTGAATCAGTCTGGGCATAATACATGGTGATCAGTCAATGTAATCGTTGAATTGTGAAACTTTCTCAAAAGACAACACAACAGGGATAGCTATACTCCCTATTGTGTTTTTTTGTATTCGGCAGTTCAAATCTCCCAATAAACTCTTGATATAGCTACGTAAACCAGAGACCCGCTATTATCGGTGAGAAAATGAAAAGAAAAAACTTGAAATTTTATACAAAGATACTTAAAATACTTAATTAGAGTACATGTTTTGAAGGTATTGTAGTTTTTTTAGCGAATTATGTATTTTGAGGAAATTATGGAAGTTGATCTTTGACGCTTTAGGAGGTGAAAACACTTTACCCCACTTGTATACTACTTCATTTGTTTTAATCCGTTTTCCCCACCTTGAAAGAACAGGAAGCATTGTTAGAACAGGATAGCTTATAGTAACAATGGTTTAGAACAGATGTCACATGCTGCCATTGCACAAATGCCAAATGAAATAATTTGTGGGCACAGATACCGTATACGTTAGCCCTGATCGGAGCGCAGCATAGAATTTACATAGGGATACTGTAAGTGTTAACTAGTCGATACACTATTGTAATAATTGGGCTTGAAAGTGAAGAGTGTTTGTCCCACTATACCTAAATTGTGCTTCGTTACGACGTATTTGTTGTATGGGGCATGCTTTTTGGTGGTTTTGCAGGAAATTCTGTCAGTCGGATATCCATACAAACCTTGTTGTAAGTCATCAAGCACACAGACCAGGGACCCATTGAATTGTGCACATTTTAAAGGTTAGTGTCAAGTGGAGTGGTCGATGACTAGGACAATGTTTTGTCTGGGTGATTCATTGTATATACAGACTTTGACTTGTTAACGTTTGAAAGGAAAGCATGAATTCAATGACAGGACGATATTCAAGTCTCACGAAAGTCCAATGGCTTTAAATGATTTTGCTAGATTTTGCTACGATATTTTGTTATATCTGCTTTAAACAACGACAAAACGTGCTTTTCTCTTCGTGCAGCTAGTAGGGTGCTACGTATTTTTTGAGTGCAAATAAAACGTGCTTATAGAAGGAGAGTAAAAAAATGAAGCAAAGAATTCTAATGATCGGTTTTTCAATGGTTGCTCTGAAACATTACAAAGATCGTGAAGATATCGAGGTTTACATCATCGAAGAGCAAGAGTTGTTCGAAAAGAATAACTTTAGCGAATTTGAAAGTAAATTAATCAAAAGAGTTGTATTTGGAAACTACATTGATTCTGAAGATTGTGTACCCATTGCCAAAGAACTTCATGAAGAATTACAATTTAATGCTGTTTTCCCATCAAAAGATTATGCAGTCAGAGCAACAGGGAAAATTGCCGATGCGTTAGGTTTACCGGGATTAAAAGAAAAAAATGCCAGAATTTTAACCAATAAAATTTTGTTGAGAGAAGCATGTGAACGTTATGGTATTCCCCATCCAAGATTCAGAAAAGTAGATCGAGTAGATGAACTTTTTGATTTTTTTGAAGACAAGCCATTGATTTTAAAACCAGCCACATTGCAGGCCAGTATAGGAATCAGCAAGATTGTATCCCCGAGTGATATTGAGAAAGCATGGCAGAATACAACGTCTGCTCTTGATAACCCGAAGATTACAGTTTCCAGAACAATCAATCGGGAGAACATTGTGGAGGAATATCTGGATGGACCCGAATTTAGTGTAGAGACGCTGGTGCGGGATAATGAAATTATCTTTTCGAATGTGACCGAGAAAATAACGTTTGAAGATAATTTTGTTGAAGAGGGGCATATTGTTCCAGCAAATATATCTGAGACAGACCGGGAGGCATTGTTGAAAGAGAAGCATAACTTAGTTGAAAAACTCGAAATCGGATCCGGATTGTTACATTCAGAATGGAAAATGCAGGCCAGTGGTCCGGTTTTGGTAGAGTGTGCAGGGAGGATGCCGGGAGATTATATCTACGATTTGATTAGTAACGCTTACGAATTTGATTTTTTAAAGGAATACTCAATGATATTGTTGCAACAAGATACCCATATTTCACAAAAAGCTGCAAAGGTAAGTTCAGTAAGATATTTTACCTGTCCAGCAGGTGAACTAAAAGAAATCAAAGGGATTGAAAATTTGATGATTCCTGAGGTGGTGGATTGGTCCATTGACAAGAATGTAGGGGACATCATTCCAGTTGTCAAATCTTCATGGGATCGAGTAGGCCATTTTGTCGTAGTAGGTGATTCTCATGATGAAGTAAATCGAATTTCCAATCACCTTTTGAATTCCATCCAGTTCGAGGTAGAAGCTGGGCTGAAAATTAAATAAGAAAAGTAGGAGAAGATGATGAAAAACGGAAAGATGCTTTTAAGCTTTTTGAAAAACGCAAGAAATATACGATTACTAGCCTTGGCTATTTTCATCTCCAACATAGGAAGCGGCATGCAGCTTATTGCTGTTAGCAAGTTATTATACGACAGAACGAATAGTGCAACCTCGATAGGTATTGTCATTATTCTTCAATACGTGGTGATGTTTATAGTGCAATTTATTTCGGGGACAGTGGTGGACCGCAGTAATCAGAAAAGTATTCTGGTCATTAGTGATTTTACTAAAGGTTTACTTATCGTAGGAGCAGGCGCACTTTTCTTTTTCAGTCCAGATACAAGTCTTGGATACTTATTTGTTATTCTCGTTATTGTGAATATTGTTGTGCCATTCTTTTCTAATGCACAGTTCACATTAACCCCGGAACTCGTCAAAGACAAGGATGAGCTGTTACAAGCTAACAGCATTCTTACCACTCTTTTTCAAGCAGGACAACTCATCGGTAGTGCTATTGTCGCCTCTATTATTTTTTTCATGAGCCCAGCTGCAGCACTAATTATTGCTGGAAGTCTGTTTTTCCTCTCTGCCTTGAATTTTAAATTGATCGAATTCAATAAAAAGGTGAAGGAACAAAAGGGAGAACATAAAAGTATAGGCGCCCATTTTTTTGGAGACTGGAAGGTTTTGTTTAAAGAGATTGGCAAAGAAAAGAGCGTGTTAGCGCATTTGCTAATCAGTTCTGGTGACTATATGGCCGTTAATATTTTCAACCTTATGCTCATTCCGGTAGTTGCGGTTCACTATAATGACAACAGCTTTTATATTTCTCTGTTTGATAGTGGATTTGCGATAGGTTCAATGATTATCGTTGCCTATATTGCCAGTTTCTCTAAAAAGTTGGGTACGAACAATTCAGCTGTAGTAGGTCTACTTTTACAATCGGCCATTCTTATCATTCTTTCCATTAACGTTCATGTCATTTTTGCTTTCTTGCTAATGGTTGTGTATGGCTCAGCCAATTCATTTTCCATTACCATTTTTAATACGAATCTGCAGAAAAGAAGTACAGCTGAATTTATGGGACGGATCAATTCGGTGAAAAACTTTATTGTATCTCTGCTGACCATTACTTTAATTCCAGTACTTTCACATATGTTCGATATCTCCATAGAGTATGGCCTTATGGCATCGGGCATTGTTCTTTTCACTTATTCTCTTGTTTCTTTTTTGGTAGGCCGGAATTTTGCATTTGGACAAGACTATTTATCTAAAGGAATTCAGATCGAGGAGATCAACAAAAAATTAGTATAGGAGACTACAAATGAATAATGAAAATATGATTTACCTTATGTGTTTCCCGTTTGGCGGTGGCGGAGCCAGTGTATACAGCGAATGGAATGAAAAAATGCCCTCTGAAATTGAAGTGGTGCCTATTCAACTGGCTGGAAGAGAACGTGAGATCGGTGAAGATCCATTCACCAATTTGCATAAAGCAGCAGACCACTATGCGCGGGTGATCGGAGAGAAGTACGCAAACAAAAGGCTCGCATTTTTGGGGCACTGTTTCCTGGGGTCTACTTTAGCATTCGAGGTAATTAAACGACTTGAGAATGACCCTCAGCTAAAAATTGAACATCTGTTTGCTTCAGCGGCTTATTCTCCAAGCAGTATCCGCGAATATGGTATTGATCTCGATAAAGATGAAGAGTTTATCATCAAAGTTGAAGAGATGACGGGACTGAGAAATGAGGCATTCAATATTCCTGAATTGAAGGAGCTTTTGATGCCAACGTTCAAAGCAGATTTTCAAATGGATATGGAGTATCCGAGAAGTCATGAGATGATCAACATCCCGATTACGGGGATTTATGCGAAGAGTGATTCTTTCGTAAGTAAGGATGAGGTTGAACAATGGAAGCAGCATACGTCTAAAGATTACAACCTCTACGAAGTTGAGGGGGAGCATATGTATCTACTGGACAGACCGGAATCTGTACTTCATGTCGTCGAAAAAAGTTTGTTAAATTACGTAGAAGGTCGTGAGTAGACTTGGATAGATTGAAAAATAAGGTAGTTCTAATTACTGGTGCTGGCAGAGGTATAGGGAAGGCTTGCGCGATTGAAGCTGCCAAAGAGGGCGCAGATATCATCATCTCAGATATAGGAAGAAATATGGGTTCTGTGCCATATGATCTTGCTCGAACAAGTCAATTGGATGATACGGAGGAAATGTGCAGAAAACTTGGTGTGAATGTATTCAAAAAGCATGCCGATGTGACTAAAGCAGATGAGATTTCTGCTTTGGTGCAGGAAGCTGTTCAGCGTTTTGGAAGAATCGATGTTCTAATTAATAATGCAGGGATTGGAGCACCGGCAGGTAAGCCAGCACATGAATATTCAAGTGACGAGTGGGATATTTTACTCAATGTTAATTTATCAGGGCCGTGGAGACTAATTCAAGCGGTAGCCCCTATGATGATCAGGCAGAAAAAAGGAAGTATCATCAATATTGCCTCGACAGCCGGACTGCTAGGTTATAAACATTTTGCCGGATACGTGGCTTCCAAGCATGGACTCGTTGGTTTAACCAAGTCTGCTGCATTGGATTATGCGATGGATAACGTTAGAGTTAATGCGATCTGTCCTGGCCCTGTATATGATGATGAATTCGTAGATGGCAGTATGACCAAGGTTGTAGCCGACTCTTTAGGCATTCAATTAGGTGAACAGGAAGAGATCGATCTGCAATCTGTCGCTATGAATACGGTTGTATCCCCTACGGATGTTGCGGAAGCTGCTGTTTGGTTGGCTAGCGACGAGTCGAAGAGAGTGACGGGTACAAACATTACGGTCGATGCAGGGTATTCAGCCAAATAAAGGGGAGAACGATATGGTCAATGGGATCAATGTATTGGAAACAAAAGATGAAGTGCAGACCTCCACTCAAACAAACGTACTCGTTATTAAAGATCTAGTGCAAGACGAGCTGAAATCTTTATATGATTATGCAGCAAATAAGAATCAGCATGATCTGTATTTTACAGTAGAACAAGTTGCGAATGCCGATATGTTCGAGAAGTATTTGCAAAGAGAGCAAGTACGTCCAATAGGGTTTGTAAACAACATAAGAGGTACTCTCATTCAGTATGAAAACAAAGCAGATCTGGTATTAACATCGGATATCTCGAAAGCCAACCTATTCGGGTTGTTGAAGCTATATCATGATGTAATTGGGCGAGAGTTTGAACTAAATGATATGGAAATAAGCGACGAGACGATTCGTACAAGCGCTTCAGTTAAGTGGGGAGTTCCTCTACCTATTGAACGACCCGTTAAACAGTTTCACAAGTATAGTATTTTTCAATTGAAGGGTGAAGCGGTCTACAAGTCTAATCTTCAACATCAGAGTATCTGTGCAGCGTTGGCTACAACGTTGAACATGTACAATTCTGACGACCTTGATGTTTATTTTAAGAAGTTAACTCTTGCTGGGCAAACCGTCATTAAAGGAAAACTGCACACAGACGGAACGATTAACACCGAGCAGCATGCCGAACAAAAAGATGAACATATTGCATACTCCATTGGAATAATCTGCATTGATATTGATTATGAGAAATATGAGTATACGCCTTATTTAAGCCCTAAGTATCCGATTTCTGTGGTCGTGCAAGAAAATGAAGGGATCGTGCAGTCGCTATCGTTGCAGGCTAATGCCGACATGATGGATGCCGAAGTACTCAAACAGTTTGGTACGATGCTTGAATACGTTCTAACGACTTCGGACCCTGTTTCAAATTCGAGTATAGATTCATATATAGAAGAGTTAATGGCCCCTTACATTAGAGAGACGAATAAATCATCACAAGAAAATATATTGGAACGATTAAACAAGATTGTACAGTTGTACCCTCATAATATAGCTCTCTCTGACCAACAAGGAAATATGACTTTTGAAGAATTGGAACAGAGAAGTGATATTATCGCCAAACGCCTGATTAAAGAAGGGTTTAAAGCGGAAGACAAGGCAGTTATCTCTGTAAATCAGAATCATGAGCTTATTTTATTAATGATCGGCGTAATCAAGGCTGGTGGTGTGTACATTCCTGTCGATCCTAACTATCCTGCCGAGAGGATATCCTTTATTCTAAAAGACTCTGCAGCCCAGTTCTTTATCTCTAATCTAAGTCACTACTTCGAAGATACGAATTACATCAAGCTACATCCTGCGGAATTATTGCAACAAACCAAACTGGAACAAATTCATGACATTCCACTTCCCGCATATACTCCTCAATCGGGATATGTCATCTACACATCTGGAACATCGGGGGTACCGAAAGGGGTACAAGTCCCTTGCGAAAATATCATATCGTTGATCGAAGCTACTCAAAAAGAATATGAGCTTTCAGCGAATGATGTGTGGACGATGTTCCATTCATCTTCATTTGATTTTTCGGTCTGGGAGATGTGGGGAAGTTTATTAACCGGCGCCAAGTTGGTTGTTGTTCCAAGAGAAACAGCTACATCTCTGTATGATTACTATGAATTGCTGATTGAACACAAGGTGACCGTATTAAATCAGACACCATCTTCTTTTTATGCCTTGCAAAATATTGAATCCGAACAACGAATCCCTCGTTTAAATTCAATACGGTTGATCATTTTTGGAGGGGAAGCCTTAGATAACACCAAGCTTAAAAAATGGTACCAAAGGTACTCTTCAAGCAAATGCAGACTGGTAAATATGTATGGTATTACTGAAACGACAGTACACGTGACTCATCAGAATATACTCAAAAAGAATCTGGATATCAGTAGTCAGAGTATTGGTGAGCCTATCAAAGGTTGGAAGATATCTATTCGCGATGCAGATGGAGCATCTTGTCTGCTGGGTGTTGAGGGTGAGATTTGGGTTGGTGGTGCGGGCCTTTCCCGAGGTTATTTGAATAGAGCCCAATTGAATAGAGAGAAGTTCATCATCGATGAAACTTCAGGGGAACGCTGGTACAAAAGCGGAGATCTTGGAAGAATGAAATCGGATGGAAGTATCGATTATTTAGGTCGAATAGACAATCAAGTCAAAATTCGGGGTTATCGGATTGAACTTGATGAGATTAAAAAACAAATCAGTCGTGTTCCAGGTGTCAAAGATGTGGTTGTAACGGTCCATAACACGGATAAGCATGCTGATGAACATAAGCAAATTCTGGCCTTTTTTGAAAGTAACAAGGCGTACAGCTCTAATGATATGAAGGAAATATTATTACAGGTGATGCCTTCTTATATGATTCCTTCAAATTCAGTGCAGGTCAATGAAATACCACTAACCATCAATGGAAAAGTGGACTTTAAAAAGCTGATTCATGAACAAGATGAACCGTATCAGTCAGAGAAGGTCTCCACATCGGGTGAGAATGTGCTTCTGGATATCTGGTGCAAGATTTTGGGCAAACCGATTACGGATGAAGATAGTTTCTTTGATTGCGGAGGGAATTCTTTGCTGGCGGTGTCCTTGTTATCGGAGTTAAAACAAAAGGTAAGTCCAGATCTCACGCTAAAAGAGTTATATTTGCATTCATCGCCGAATCGTATGCGAACCTTCTTAGAACAAAAAGAATGGGGTGATGTGAGAGTATGACGGGCAATATGCTTTCGAAAGTAGCTATTTTTTATGGCACGGGTTCTGCCACGCCGCTATCCATTCAAGCCGCTTCCGTTGGAATATGTAAACTGGTTTTTCTATATAAAGAGGACTGTCCCGAAAATGACTTATTGCAGATTAAAATGATACAGAAATACGCAAATTCGTATAACATCGAAAATTGTTCAGATCATGATATAGAAAAGATTCTTCGTGATGAACAAGTCGCAGGGATTACTACCTTTAGTGAATATAAGTTGGTAGAGACTGCTATTTTCGTAGAGAAACTCGGTTTATTTGGTAACTCTGTGGAAACCACTAAGGTGTTAGTGAACAAATTCAGGCAGAGGGAAATTCTCTCAAAAGGTAAAGGCACTGCTGTCAAGTTTACCCGACTGGATAAACAAAACATGAGACAGAGTTTATTGGAGGTAGGCGTTCCAGCAATCATTAAACCTGTTATAGGAGCGGGAAGTAAATGGACCCAAAAGGTGAATTCCTATGAAGAATTACAGAATGTAATTCATGAATTTCCTGTAGATCACGAATATGTGCTGGAAGAATTTTTAGCTGGTACAGAGGATATTCAACATTCGTTCTATGGAGATTATGTTTCAGTAGAATCGATTCATCAAGAAGGGGTCTCAACCCAAGTTTCCATTACCGGAAAACTACCCTTAACGCAGAACTTTTCAGAGAGCGGGATGTTTTTACCTCATCCTTTCTCCCCACAAATAGAGGATCAGATTAGATCGGTTGAGGCGGAAGCTATCAAAGCGCTCAACATTACAAGTGGTACAACCCACACGGAAATCAAAATTACGGATGAAGGACCCAAAATCATAGAAGTTAACGGGAGAATGGGTGGATATGTTTCTGAAATACTGAAGAGAGCAACCGGAACAGACTTAATCAAAAGTACGTTGCAAATCTCTCTAAATCAAGAAGTGGTGATTCAGCCTGCCTCTATCCAAAAGGTATACTTTCAAGTATTCCTGACCTCACCTGTGTTCGAAAATGGAATTTATCAAGGCATAAACGGACTCGATATCATCCGTGATTGCCAGGATGTTACCCATATTCAAATGACTAAAAAAGAAGACGATATCATCGATTCACGCCTAGGTACTGAGAATAATATTGGTATCGTATTTGGAGAATCTGATGATTTTAATTCATTTGGTTCAACCGTTCATCTAATTCGTAATCAAGTCAAACCGGTAATCGCAACTCAACAGAAAGAAGTGTTGCAATAAATGGAGAACAATAATGGGAAAGCAAGCTTGGGTACGCATTTTCAAGCCATTGTAGCGAAGTATCCTGACAATAAAGCTGTTGTTTATCTGCACGAAGAACTGACTTATCAGCAATTAGATAAAAGGGTTAGCGATTGGATTACGTTTTTTGTACAATCCGGTGTAGGGTCTGGCGATCGTATTGGAGTCCATTTCAAAAACAGTCTTGATTATGTCATTTCGATTATCGCGTTAACGTCCATAGGTGCCAGTTATATCCCTTTATCGATCAAAGAAAATGAGGGTTATATAGAAACACTCACTCGTTCTGCTGCGATCTCATTGGTTTTTACAGACACAGACTTGAACATTTCGGGCATATCGATCGTAAACACCACCACAAGGCAAACACTTTCGACTTCAAGAGTTGATGGAGCGAAGTATGATGTGAGTGAAAGTGATATCGCTTATGTTATGTTCACGTCCGGTACTACGGGAGTTCCTAAAGGGGTTAAAGTCACGCACGGTAACATTATTAATCTGATCACGGAAGATGCTTGTCTCCGTCTCTCCAGTGAGAATGTTATTCTCCAGACAGGGACACCCACTTTTGATGCATCAACCTTTGAAATATGGGGAGCTCTCCTGAACGGGGGGACGTTAGTTATTCCCGATTTCAACAAAGTTACGAATTTCAACTACCTGGCTGAATTAATCAAAACATATCAAGTCAATCTGATGTGGTTAACAGCTCCGCTTTTTTCCATTGCTACCGAGAAAAATATGGATTTGTTTACCCATGTAAAAGAGTTGATTGTTGGTGGCGATATTGTGCACCCCAGAGATGTAAACAAAGTGCTCTCGCGTCATCCCCACATCACAATTTACAACGGTTACGGGCCAACGGAGTGTACCACGTTTTCAACCATTTACAAAATGAATGCGATGATTCAAGAACCTTTTATTCCTATTGGCAAACCTATCAAAAATGCAATGGTATACGTTGTAGATGAGAACCTTTCTATTGTAGAGACTAACGGTGTAGGTGAGCTTCTGATCGGAGGCAAGGGTGTCTCTGCTGGTTATCTCGGTAACGAAGATTTAACGGAAGAGAAGTTTATTGTAAATCCCTTCGACGAAGGAAAACTATACAAAACGGGGGACTTGGCAGCGATAGACGATGCCGGCAACGTCATTTTCAAAGGCCGAAAAGACCGTCAAATTAAAATTCGGGGCTTTCGAATTGAGATGAATGCGGTTGAAGAGTTGTTGAACGGCATTCCTGGTATTCAATCCTCGGCCGTAACGGTTATTGAAAATAGGGACGGTGAGAAGGGATTAGGGTGCTGCGTTGTACTCCAGAACTCCTTGACGTTATCGGAAGAAGAGATTCGGGTTCAATTCAAAAAGGTCGCTCCTTCCCATATTGTATTGGCTCAGATATGTGTTGTTGATCATTTTCCGATGAATTCGAATGGAAAGCTGGACTACAAGAAGATTCAAAGTTTACTTCATGCTGAAAAAATCATGGAGGATGTAACAGAAGAACATGATTCCGATGCGGACGAACAAGTCACCAAAATCATTAAAATTATTGAGAAAAGCATGAATTGTACGATCAAGGATACTTCAATTTCATTTTTTGAAATCGGATTGGATTCGTTAACCAGTATATATATTGCTGATGGCATAAATAAGGAATACCAGATCGATATTGAACCAATGGATCTCCTGATGAGTCCGAGCATCAATGACTTAATCGAGCTTGTTTTGGCAAAGGAAACCCGTGAACCTGTCGCTATGCTCTCATCGACAAGTGAAGAGAAAAACTTGAATTTACTCAATCAGCAAGAAGCCATTTTCATAGATTTCACCATTAATCCAGATACGACAAGGTATAATGTTCCTCTGCTTCTGAAACTCCCAGAGATGATTGATACGGATAAGCTGAAGCAGTCCATAGACAGGCTGATCCATCGTCATGACAGTTTAAGGACACGATTCGTTTTCAGGGATGGTAAGGCTTTTCAGATCATTCAGGAAAACCACAGTGTTCACGTGACAGAAAGTTCCACCGAGCTTGATCTGTCTAAGCTCATCACTCCATTCGACCTACAACATGATTCCCCCTATAAATTTGAGATCATTCGAAACCAAGATGGGATTTGGCTGTTCATGGACTTCCATCATATTGTCGTCGACGGTTTCTCCCTGAACGTCATTGTAGATGACTTAAACCGTTTATATCTCGATCAGGAACTTCAAATACTACCGGTGAATTATTCTACACTTATTGAAGAATCGAGCAGTGAATTTCATAAAAACCAAGAGTTGTCTGAATTATTTTGGCAACGCGTTTTCCGCGAATATAAAGGCATGGGTCAGTTGCCTATGGATATTACGGATGTGGAGGGGGTCTCCAATCGAAACGAACACATGGAGTTTACTTTGGGCATCCATCGGACTAAATCATTAAGACAATGGAGCGTAGACAACAAAATCACGATGTTTGAAGCGCTTGCTATCGGATATTCACAATTTTTGCACCAGATTACAGGGAGTGAGCATGTAAGCTTTGCGACGCCTAGTCGGGAGTATTCCCAAGTCTCAAGTATACCGACTGTGTCCATGCTAACGAATACATTATGGGTCCTTTCCAAATCCGAAGAAGCCACAGATGGTGTTATTCACGAGTTTGTCAGTCAGCTAAGAGAGTCTCAACGAAATCAGAATGTGCCTGTTGAATCCATTTACAAGTTGAAACGACAAATGGGTGATACCTATCTTCAGGAAACGTTGATGGCATACCACGAAAAGGATTCTCTTGAGGTGAATTTCCTGGGAGAGTCTGTTTTGATCAAACCGCTCATTCCGCATGAAGGTATGTTTGCGTTGAACATGCAAGTCTATGATAGAGGCGAGTCTTTGGATGTCGAATGGGAATATCTCGCAGATTTATTTGAATATGAAACGATGAGAAGCCTGGAAGAGCTTTTCAAAGAAACTCTTGATGCCTTGGTTGGGATAAAAATCTAATTTTTATAATTATTATAAAAATAAATGTGAATAGTCGATAAGGAAAAGGAGATTCATATGATAACCAAAGAGAAAACGCTGGGTCAAAAAAAGATTGCCGCATTAAAAATGCCTGTAGCTGGAGCGTATTGGAAAGAGTCATTGCAAGAAGCAACCCCAACCAACCTTTTACCAGACTATCGAAAAATAGGATCAGACTCACGTACCGGGCATTATCATCTTTCACATATCGAGCTTCATGCAACAGATATTGAGAAGCTTTGTATTGCTTTACAATGTGACATAACCAATTCAAATGAAGTATTTACGCTGGTTGTGTGCACCCTGTTGTATGCCATTGAAAATGGCGTGGATAACGATCTCTTGATCGGTTTCGCCGAATATAACAGGAAGGAGATCTCGCAGTTTCCGCTTAAAGCTGAAATTCAGCAAGCGGAAACGTTTAGAGGTACGTTTAATCAGCTTCAAAGAACGATACTGAATAACAAGGAGTATGCGGATTATCCAACAGACCTGATTGTTCCATCTACACCGATCCAACTTAATATCATTCAAGATCATGACCAAACGAAGGATCTGCAAGATGTATATCAGAAGAATCTGTTGTCCTATAATTTTGAGATCACGGGTGGAGCGAACTGGAAACTTACCGTTGCGGGAGATTCTTCGCACTACATGGCCCAAACACTGGATCATATGGCCGCAAAAATCACTTATCTCGTTGAACTGATCGCAGCTCATGCCAACGAGAGCATAGATTCCATTGATTTATTTCAACAAGCGGATGCGGCAGGTTATGATCTGTTAAACCGGACAGCGAAACCATTCTCCGATTCTGACAGTTTAGTGAGCTTGATGGAGCGTGTTTTTCGTACACATGAGAAAAGAGAGAGTATCGTAAGCGATGAGCAAGTTTTTACGTATAAAGACATGGAACATAAAGCGAAGCAAGTCGCCGCATATATTCAACATCATACGGAACAATCCGAATCGATCATTGCTGTATTGTGCGAGCGTTCCACTGATTTCCTGGTCACTGTTTTTGGTGTAATTCTTTCTGGCAGGGCGTATCTTCCACTTGATCCCAAAGCCCCGCAAGAGAGAAATGCAGTGATTCTGAAACAAGCTAATTGCCAAACGGTCTTATATCTGGACAAGCATCGGTCAGGTGTTGAGATCAATCCTGTGAATCGATTTGAGATTAGTGAAATATATAAAACGAATTTTGAGTATAATTCCGTATCAATTTCCCCTGAAGACTTGGCATACGTCATATTCACATCCGGTTCTACGGGAACACCAAAAGGGGTTGAAATCAAACATGAGAGTGTCATTAACAGACTGGAATGGATGCAAAATGAGTTCGCGTTAGATCAAAATGATGTGATCTTGCATAAAACCCCCTCGACCTTCGATGTTTCCGTATGGGAGATTTTTTGGTGGGCAATTACTGGCAATCAGGTGGCCGTTCTACCAGCCAATGAAGAAGCGAATCCCATTGCAATTATTAAAGCGATAGAAGCCAATCAGGTCACAACGATGCATTTTGTGCCTTCCATGTTGAACGCATTTCTAGATTATGTGGATAATTCTTTATCGTATGGCTCAATTCAGACGTTAAAAAGAGTTTTTTGTAGTGGAGAGGCGTTGTCTCCAAATCACGTCGAAAAGTTCCATCATATGTTGCCCGGCGTTGAGCTCATCAATTTGTACGGTCCAACAGAAGCCACTGTAGATGTGACGTGGCATAGAACAACTGCTGCTGAAAATCCTGTACCTATCGGTAAACCGATCGATAACACTCGCATTTACATTTTGGACGCACAGAGAAGATTAAGACCGGTCGGCATGGTAGGGGAATTAGCCATTGCGGGAACAGGTGTTGCAAAAGGATACATTAATGATCCTTTGAAAACGGCGAGCAGTTTTGTTGATTTGCCGTCTTTGGAAGATGAGAAAGTATATCTAACCGGGGACTTAGCGAGAATCAGACATGATGGAACCATCGAATACTTTGGGCGGAATGACCGTCAAGTGAAAGTGAGAGGTTTCAGAATCGAACTGGGTGAGATCGAAACGGCTTTGACCAGTCTGCCTGATCTTAGTGATGCCCTGGTATTAACCAATTTGGAAGCAGACCAGATGTTGCATTTATATGCGTTTGTCATCGAAAAGGATGTAACGTTGGACGTGCACGATATCAATCAACAATTGGCGAAGAAATTGCCTAAATATATGATCCCGGAAAAAACGTTTATCCTTCGTGAATTTCCGCTGACGAGAAACGGAAAAGTGGATAGAAAGTCGCTGATTGACATGAGTAAGGTTAGGGGTGTAGAAGCGAAAATCTCACCGCAAACGAGAGAAGAAAAACTCCTATGTGAAATCTGGCAAGAAGTATTAGGCATTTCGGATATAAGCGTCAATGAAAATTTCTTTGCTTTAGGTGGGAACTCAATCAATTTCGTGTCCGTTGTTGCACTTGCACATAAAAATGGACTGAGCTTTACTTTTCAGCAATTGTTTAAGTATCCGACCATCCAGGATTTGATTAAACATGTAGATCTGAATGCTAAACAGGATAATGATCTGAATAAACAGATTACAAATTTTCAATTGATTAAAGAGGAAGATCGAGTTCGAATTCCGGATGAAATTGAAGATGCGTATCCAATGTCCATGCTGCAGTCCGGACTTGTTTATCAAAGCAATATCATGGAAGGAGATAACAACTATCATGATATCGTGACATATACGATTGATGGCAACATCGATGTGTCTACGTTTAGAAAAGCCGTTAAATTGTTAGTGGATACTCAACCGATTTTCAGAACAAGTTATGATCTTGAACATTACTCGGAGTACCTTCAAATCGTACACAAAGAGATCGAACAATTGCCTTTAAATGTGTATGATCTGCGTGGTCTGCAAACGGAAAAAGAGAAAGAAGATATGTACGAGGAGTGGTTCTGGAAGGAACAGCACCGTGCCTTTGAATGGGATCAACCTGGACTCGTTCAGCTCCACATCCATATTTTAAGTGAATCCAAGTACAAATATAGTATAAGCCAGCATAATTCAGCCCTGGACGGGTGGAGCATGAATAAAGTCCATACGTTCCTGTTTAAAACGTATTTTGACATGATGAATGGGCTGGATCCCCGTGACGGATTGCTCGAAAGTAACAATCACAATCGAACATTTATCTACTTAGAACAGCAGGCGGTCCATTCCGCAGAACATCAACAATTTTGGGCAGATATGCTGAAGGATGTTCCAGAAGGTTTTATTCCACGTCGTCGAGAGGAAGATACACGGAAGGGGAATGAAGTCGTTTTTCAGGATATTCAATTACCCGAGGGTCTCTCCGAAAAGCTAGTGAAGCTGGCTAAAGACCTTAAAGTGCCTGTTAAAGATATTTTGCTCGCCTCCCATGTCAAGTTTCTTTCGATCCTGACACGCAATGATGACGTATTTATGGGATATGAAATTGGGGGTAGACCTGAACTTTTGGGTTCAGAAAATGCGTTAGGTGTGTTTCTGAATACGATGCCATTCCGGGTGAAGCTGGAGAACAGTTTCAGTTGGAAGGACCTGATCTTGAATGTGTATGATGTGGAAGCCAGCATTCTGCCTTTCAGACGTTATCCGATGGCACAAGTAAAACAAGACCTGTCCTCAAGAGATATTTTGTTTGAAACCGTATTTAATTTTACACATTTTTATTCCTTGAAGGATTTACGCGGTCTTCCAGGTTTTGATAATATAGATGTAAGAGCAGCGGCGATTACAGAATTCCCGCTACGAATCGAATACTCAAGACATTTTTACACAGATGAAATCGAATTGAGTCTGCACTATCACACCTCCAAATATGACACGAAAGATATCACGTTTTTTGGTCGTATTTTTGTGGATATCCTTGAGGGAATGGTTAACCGCACAGCGGAAGGCCATCATGTGCAATTGGAGGAGGGAACACTAGACGAATTCAACATCTATGCGAATAAATCGCAATTACCTTCATTGAAACATGAAGAAGAGCCTTTGCACTTGGATATTGATCAAGAATTAGAGAAAGCGATAGATCGTGTTAAAGATATCTGGTCCAATGTTCTCAAAAAATCCAAAGAGGATCTCAAGTGGGATGATGATTTCTTTATGATTGGCGGCAATTCTTTAGCGGCGATGAAAGTTTCTCTTTTCTTGAAGAAGGATGTTTCATTGAAACAGATTATGCAAAAATCAATTCTCTTTGAACTTGCAAGCGAACTTGCAAATAAGGAAAAGAAAACAGTTCATGACGCTAATCTTCTAACATGCTTAAGCAAATCAAGTGATTCGGAACAGAACATCATATTTATACCGTATGCCGGGGGGAATGCCCTGAACTTTATTCCAATGGCGAAGGAATTTGAAAATAATAACGTTGATTTATCTGTTTTTGCTGTTGAATTACCGGGCCACGACCCTAACCTGGAAAACAGCACGTTGCTTCGTTTTGATGACACGGTAAATCGCCTGGTTGAAGAAATATCTTCAGCGATGAAAGATAAATCATTCATGGTATGGGGACATTGCGTGGGTAGTGCACTGGCACTCGAAGTTGTCAGAAAACTAGAGGCGAAAAACCTGTATCCAAAGAAACTCTTTTTAGGTGCCAAAAATATGATTAGCCAGGCAGACTGTGAATTGCGTGTCAACAATGCGACTCACCTGAAGTTTTCGGATATAGCTGAGCTGTATTCGGAGTGGAGTGGTACAAGCAGTTTGTCATCTTTGGGCGATGGTTATGAGTCCAAACTGGTCGAGATTTTTAAACATGATTCCATCCAAGCCAACACTTATTTGGGCAAACTGTGGAACAGCATGGAAACATTAGTTCACACGCCTACCACCGTTGTCATTGCGAAGGATGATCCGATTACAGAGGGTTATGATGAACTATGGTTCAACTGGGGCAACTGGATCGACCAAGTTGATTTGTTCGAGTTTGAAACAGGTGGGCATTACTTCTTGAGAAGTATTCCTTCCGAGGTTGTGAAGTATATTCAAGGAAGCTGGAGTGAGAAGGGGATCGTTTAAATTTAGGAGGAGCTAAATATGATAGATGTACAACAAGATATTTTTCCAACAGAGAAATTAAAGATTGCTCTGGCACAGTGTTCTGCGGTTGACGGGAATATCGAAGAAAATGTGAACAGGGCATATGACATGATTGAGAAAGCTGGAAAAAATAATGTGGATATCATCATGTTTCCTGAAAAATATCTCACTGGCTATGTACCTGATATCGTCAAATCTAATTTGACTGAACATACGATTCAGCTGAATGATGCACGAATTCAAAAGCTGCGTCAGGCATGCAAAAAGTATGCAATCTGGGCGATCATCGGAACGCCTGTTAAGCGGGGAGAGGAGATTTTTATCTCTTCGATTATTATTGATTCCAGTGGGGAAGAAGTAGGTGTATATGATAAATCCCATCTATTTCAAACGGAAAAAGAAATTTTTAGTACCAATAATGAGCAGGTTATCGTTACCATTAAGGACTGGAATGTGGGGATGGGGATTTGCTATGATGCTGGTTTTCCTGAACATTCCCGTGCTTTAGCTCAAAATGGCTGTCATGTATATATGGGTAGTTCTCTTTTTAGCAAAGGAATGGGGTACAAAGAGTCACGAGTATGGTTTCCAGCCCGTGCGTTGGATAATACAATCTTTACAGCAATGTGCAATCATGTAGGGAAAACAGGGGTTTGGGATGCATGTGGACATAGCGGAGTATGGAATCCTCTGGGTGATAATATTGTGGATGGTTCTCCCGATGAAGTTGAACTGCTGATCGCTGAATTGGACCCTGCACTTCTGAATCAAGCAAGAAAAGGGGAAATGATGCTTGCTGATTCACGTGATATTAATAAAGAAGATTATGTGATCAAGACCATTGTGGGTAACTAAAATGCAATGGAATGAAGCGAAAAAATGGATTAGAACATTCCGTGCTCATGCTGGTTCGACTGTAAGATTAGTGATTCTACCGCACGCGGGTGGTAATGCCAATTATTATCGAGACCTGGTAGGGTTTTTGAGTGCTGATGTGGAGTGTATCATCATTCAGTATCCGGGAAGACAAGAAAGACTTATGGAGGATATGGTTGATAATATTAATGATTATGCTGACAGGATAACCGAAGTGCTCAGATCAATGGATGACGGGGGCAAACGGACCATTTTATTTGGACACAGTATGGGAGCTCTGATCGCTTATCAAATGTTACATCGCAATGCTCATATGCTGACCTTCATAGAGAAGTTGGTTGTGTCTTGTCATACGCCCCCGACCAGGAAGGATAATAGGAAATATAACAAATTGGACGATGATGATTCCGTCATCGCATATCTGCAATCCGTCGGTGGATTGCATGATATGGTTCTGGAAGACAAAACGATGTTAGAGCTGATCATTCCAGCTGTTCGTAATGATCTGCTCGCAGTCAGAAATTTCAGCTTAACTCAAGCCTACAAAATTTCGGTCCCCATCTATGGCATTCACGCAACAGAGGATTTCGGAGTGAACATAAGTGACATGCAGATGTGGGCATTATTAACCGAAAAAGAATTTGAACTGGTCCAATTTTCGGGTAATCATTTCTATATGAGTGATCAATGGAACACGTTGGCTGATTATTTGCAACGTTTATGTTATTCCGTTGTCTCTACTTCATAAGTAGTGCTTCAAAACAACATTCAAGGGGACGAAATTCCTTGAATGTTGTTTTTCTTCTATTAAAGGTTGACGGTGACAGTCAAAGGATCAACGTTGAGGGTTGACAGCGCGTGCTATACCTTTTTCAGGGTCTAACCTTTGCTTGAAAAATCAGCATGTCTCTTACGCTCCCGGTATCTTCCAGGAGTCAACCCTTCCCATTTCCGAAAGGAACGGATGAAGTTTTGTGGATTGGTATAGCGAAGCCGTTCGGCGATCTCTTTCACCGTCCAATCACTCTCATCCAGCCATCTTTTGGCGGTTTTCAGTCGATATCTGGTCAGATACTCACTAAATGAAGCCCCGGTTTCTTTGCGGAAAACACTGCTTAAGTAATTAGCGTTGTAATGAAGCCGCGTAGCACATTCGTCTAGCGTAAGATCTTTGTCATAATCCTGCTGGATGATAGCGATGATCTTCTCTGAAATGTGCTGATATTGCGCAACCTGTCTTTCTTTGAAAAGTTGAATGACAGGCTGGATCACCTGGTGGTTGAACCAATGCTCCACCTCAGCTGCGTACTGCAAAACGTACAACTCCTGGAAAAGGGAGCGGTGGCCCTGACTGATCTGAGCGAGTCGAATGCCCGATTCTTGAGTTAACTGCAAGATATGTGCCAACAGTCGCATCAGTGCGGCCTGATACTCTTCCGGAGTACACTCCAATGAAAATAACGTCTCGAGCAACTCGGTTAGCTGTGTGGATGCCAGAGCCTCGTCAGCTTGTTGAATAGACTGAAGCAGTGAATACTCCAGTGCTTCCGGATAAGCCATGGCCCACGCCGCAGAAGACAAATCATGCTGTCCGTATTGCACAATGATACCTGTCCCAAGCCGCATCCGATGTTTCAAGGCATTAATAGCTTCATTGTATGCCTGCGGGATATGTTTCATTAAACGATGTGGCTGACTTGCACCGATACTGACCTTCAGATCCAAAACCTCGCTAATCTGCTGCTGCAATTGCTCCGTCAAAGCCAACAGCTGTTTTGAAAACAGCGTTAGATCTTCTTCGGGACTACCAACCACCGTTACAACATTCTGTTCCAGTACAATCGGAAGCAACTGCTGATCAGGTTTAAGGGTTTCTTCAAGGATGTTTTGAATTGCGAATAAGAGCAAAGAGCGGTCTTTCATGGTGTATCTGGAGTGGCTCATTAATTCAGGTTGAAGGGCAATAACGGCAATTTGTTGCCACCTTGAAAGCTGTGGGGCATAACCCTGTTCTCGTAATGTGTCATGTAATGTATTGGAACAGTTTCTACCCTGAAGTAGCTGCATCATAAAATAGGTGCGAATCTGAATCTGATGCTGATTTAAAGTAGATTCCAATTGAGAGCGTGCATTGGATAACTGTGTGACACCCATTTGAATCTGTTCTAGCTCATTAAGTGAATTTACAGCCTGTTGCTGCAAGGTAGAATGACCTTTAACGATGATATTATTGCCTAATTGAGCAAGAATCCGCTGAATTGGTGCGAGCATCCGTTTGGAACCCAGCCACGCAAGAAGCAGAGAAATCAAGAGCATAGCTATACTGATATACAGCGTATGGAACCCGATCTTGATGTAGTCTCTAGTCAATGTGTTCTCGGGCGAGATGAGAATATAGGTCCAGCCTTTTAATGTAGATGGGCTGTAGGTTAAGGAATAATCTGCATTGGCAACCTGTACTTCACGCTCGGCATAAGCATCTGAGTACATGACAGGTGTTAACGCCTGAATGTGTTCCCCGTTATTCCGATCAATCAGGCCTATGGCAGACACAGGTTGTCCGATATAAGACACATCCGGGTGAGCAATGACCCGTTGTTCCCGATTTATAATAATCAAACCAGAGGCTGAAGCCTCCGTCGCGGGAGATTGCGCCAGGGGATTTTGCATATAACACGCCGGAATTCCAGCGACTAACGCTGCATTAGATGATGCACTACCATCGGGAATGGCTCTTGCAAGCGTAATATGATAAATGCAGCCCTTACCTGCAATACGTCGATCGGAGAAACGTGACTCGTTATCACCTTCATTATTAAATATGGAGGAAGGGGCGAGTTGCCATCCGGAAGTCAATGTATCCGCAATCAGATCTTTCATCGGCAGTGATAACGGGAAGCGAGTGTTCGCGTAGAGCCCCGCATGATTAATAAGCCAATCTTTGGATTGGTTAACCAGGATAATATCCAGCAGAGGTTCCCAAGATTTCATATGCTGGAACTCTGTCTGTACGTCGTCCGCTTGTAACTGGCCGATCCGTTCCAGTGGATTAGAGTTCGCAAGAGAACGAAGTGTGATCGGTGAACGCACAGCCTGGTCCAGCATATAACTGACTGTAGCGAGTTTATGCTCTACATTGGACTGTAGCTGTTCGAGCAACTGTTCATTTGCTTGTGTCCGATGCAACTCAGTCTGGCTGGAAGAGTAAATAAAAGCAGCAATTCCCGTTAGCAGGATAGGGACTATACTTAACAGAAGCCCGAAGATGATCATTTTGTGGAGATAGCTTATCGTTCGCACAGGTTCACTCCTTGATGGATAATAGCTTTCTTCTTTATTTTAGTAAACGCTTCCAATTAGAACAATCTAAATTTTGTTTATTTGGATAAAAAAGTAATTCGAGAAACGGAAATGTGTAATGCGCGTACATATACGGATAACGGTGTCTTTCATCATAGCATGCAAGACTTCCGTCAAGTGTCACCATTTTACGGGTAATAACAGGTATTCGGAGTGAAGTAAGGCGGTGAATATACTAGGTCTAGCCCGTGTATAGTCCGAGGTCGAAGTTGATCCCCGACCTGAGTCTAGGATCAAAAACCGTCCGTAGTCTGTTTTGAAAAGCCTCAAAATCCCCTAGAATAAGGACATAAGGTTAAACAAGAAACACGGAAACAAAAACAAGCAAGTTTTGAACACCTGAATCAAGCGAATATTGAAATGGAAAACAAAGAAATAACGAGAAGGGCGGTGAACAACAATTATGAGAATGAACAAGGGAAATGGCTGGGCGATTGTGTTGATCGCAATTGGTGTACTGATTCTCTTCGGAAAGTTAACACCATTGCTTGGACATCTGATGGGTTACCTGATTCCGATCCTGATGATTGCACTGGGGTATTACGGAGTTAAACGAGGAAATGTAACGCTTGGATGGATCGTTCTTATCATCGGTATCTTATCCCTGATAGGAAAACTGTCTTGGCTGATCGGGCCGATTATCGCAGTCGGATTGATTATCTTCGGTATCTCGATGCTGAGCAACAATCGCAATTCACGTCGCCGCTATTGAGTAAGATCAGGATCAAGTAAAAGGAGGGACAGAACATAATGAGTGTATTTCGTCGAATGCGGGATATTACCGTAGCTAGTCTGAACGAACATTTGGAGCAAAGTCAGGATCCCGTTAAACTGATTGATCAGTTCCTGGTCTCGACCCGCCAAGACATTGGAGAAGCCGAAAAGCTTCGACATCAGTATGCAAGTCATACAAGACAAATGAAACAGCAGTCAGATCAGGCAGCAGCTATGGTTAACAAACGAGAAGAACAGGCATCCATGGCTTTGAAAGCCGGTGAGGAACATCTCGCCAAGCTGGCCCTGCAGGAGAAAATTCTGCATGAGGAAAAAATGGATCAATACAATGAATTATATACGCAGAGTGCTGCCGCATTGCAGGAACTTGATGATCAGATCAACCAGTTGAAGGCAGAGTATCAGAATGTGTATAGTAAACGCCAATACTACTACGCTCGTATGCAAACGATCCAATTACAGCAACGAATGAACCAGCGAGGAAACTACAGTGGTCAAAACGTACCTGGTATGTTTAACAAGCTCGATGACCAAGTTTCTGATCTTGAATATGAAGCACAAAGTCTCCGGGAGATTCGCCGGATGAGCCAGGATGGTTCGGAATTATCTGGAGGCATGTCCTCTTCTGCACTGGACAAAGAGCTG
The DNA here is from genome assembly GCF_052691815.1 of Paenibacillus sp. TSA_86.1. Classification (NCBI taxonomy): domain Bacteria; kingdom Bacillati; phylum Bacillota; class Bacilli; order Caryophanales; family Paenibacillaceae; genus Paenibacillus; species Paenibacillus sp. TSA_86.1. The sequence continues at coordinate 26,969 of NZ_JBQZGE010000010.1, forward strand.
GAGCGTTTGAAGCAAAAGCTTAATAACGATAAAAAGGAGTAGTCACATGAATAAATTATACCGCTCAACGCGTAATCGTATGCTGATAGGTTTGATCGGCGGCATATCTGAAAATCTTGGTTTTAGTTCTACGCTGCTACGGATCATTTTCTTCATCAGCATCTTCGCAACGGGGGGTACATCTCTATTCATCTACTTCATCGCGGCATTGGTTGTACCCAAGGAACCTCATTACGCAGATCCGTACGGATCTGGTTCCTATCATGGAAGAAGTTATAAGTAAACGAAAGGAGTAAGCACATGAGCAAACTATACCGCTCAACGCGTGACCGAATGATGACCGGTCTAATCGGTGGCATATCTGAAGCAATTGGAATGGATTCAACGCTGCTGCGGATCATCTTCGTCATCAGTATCTTTGCAACCGGGGGCACGACGTTGTTAATTTACTTCATCGCCGCTCTCGTGGTACCGAAAGAGCCGTATCCACCATATGATCCATATGGTCACGGCCCGGGTGCCGGCCCTGGCAGAGGGTATGGTGGTTATGATCATCAGGCACCAAGAGATCCTTTTAACAGCAATCCTAATCAACCGGGTCCTGGTTTTGGCCCTGGCCCGGGATATAACAGCAGCCCGCAGCCCGGCCCACGTTCCTATGACAACAATGCTTATGGAACAGGAAGTCAGCAAGAAAGTGAACTGGATTCCATGATGAAAGATATTGAGAAAAAGGCACTGAAAAAAGAAGTGGAAGAGCTTCGCCAAAAACTATCTCGTTACGAGAAGGGAGAAAAGTAAAATGGGAGTATTTAAACGGATTAAGGATATGACAAAGGCATCTGTAAATGAAATGTTGGATAAAGTTGAAGATCCGATTGTAATGTTGAACCAGTATTTGCGTGATATGGAGGCCGAAATTCATGAGGCTGAGGTAACTGTAGCTAAACAAATGGCTAATGAGCGCCGTATGAAGCAACGTCTGGATGAAGCAGAACGTACTTCGGTACAACGCGAGTCCCAAGCCGAAGCTGCTCTGTCGAATGGTCAGGAAGAAGTAGCTCGTAAATTGCTGGAAGAGAAGATCTATTTCGATCAAAAAATTACGGAATACCGTGAGCTGCATGCTCAATCTGAAGCACAGGCAAAAGATCTGTTGCAACAGCTTCACGACATGAAAGATGAGTTCTACAAAATGCGTAACAAACGGAATGAACTTGTATCCCGTGCACAGATGGCTAAAGCCAAAAAACAAATGTCTTCCATCAACAGCTTGCATTCCATTGAAAGCGGAAGTGCATCCCTTGGATTCCACCGGATGGAAGAGAAGATCATGCAGCTTGAAGCTGAGGCTGATGTAGCCCGTGCGCCATACCTCAATACAGGCTCGACGTATACGAATCCGGTTGATCTGGAGAAACAATTCAAAGTGGATCAGCAATTGCAGGCTCTGAAAAACAAAATGGGCAACGGCTCCAAAAATGAAGCGAGCGATACGACTAAAGAATAACTGTTCGCTTGATGGACAATATGATATTCTATAGATCGTGTATCATGTACGATTCGTAGAACACAAAGTTAAGCCATACAGGACTTCATTGCCTGCTATGGCTTTTCCGTTGGATATTGAAGATCAACTCACAGAGGAGGTGCGGCGGAGATGAGTAAGAGAAGCCACTGGCTTGCAGTCATTATAGTTATTGTTGGTTTTTTGATGCTCTTTAACCGGAATATGAACCTATTGACGGCTGCCGCACTTATTCTGTTAACGGTGGGAATGCTTCAGATTCGAAAAGGGGAAACACGTAAAGGTTATCGTTATCTTGGTATTGGTGCAGCCTTGTTGCTACTGGATAATTTGATGATTGTCTTTTTAATCGTACTCGCATCGCTAGCTTATTTTTATTCCAAGAACAAAAAGATTCATCTGCATGATGATGTCATGAAAAAACAAAATTTCATGGCCCGTTATTACTGGGATCAGTCCTCCTGGAGGCTGCGTAGTATGAGTCTGTGGCACGCCATCGGTGAAGTTAACGCAGACTTGTCTCTCTCGATTCCCGAGGAGAAACAAACCATTGTACTGCTTCAAGGTGTTATGGGCAATGTACATCTGATTTTGCCCGAGGATTATGGAGTAGAGATCGAGGCATCGGTGCTATTTGGCCGAATCAATCTGCTGGGTGAGCAGGATAGTGGTATGATGAATCAATTGATATGGAGAACTCCTGGGTACGAATCCAGTGAACATAAAGTAAAATTTGTTATTTCGTATATTGTTGGCGACTTAAACATTCATAATCCGTAGTACTAAGAAATGAATGAGAAAAGGAGGGATCCCGGATATGAAGGACAGAAAACATACCGATATGGTTACCCGAAGTATGCGTGAAGGGATCCTCCTTGTTTTCATTGTGTTTGCTGTCATTTTGTATGTATTGTATACATATGGTTATCTGGCTCCATTTGCAGGCTGGCGTCATCTAATCCAATCCGGGCTGGCTCTGTTACTGCTCCTGATTGGTATTGGCGCAATATTTGGATTCTATCAGAGTTACAGGGTCAAAAGACGGCTTGAATTGTTGAGGGAAACCTTGCTGCAATGGGAAAAAGGGTCTCTCTCCCGCACGGTACCCGATCTCGGCGAGGATGATGTAGGTCGGCTTAGTGAGCAACTCGGCCGGATTGGTAAGAAGTGGGAAGATCAGGTGTCTTCCCTCCAGAGGTTGTCCACCAACAATGCACAGCTGGCTGAACAGGCGAGAATTACAGCCATTGTAGAGGAAAGACAACGGCTTGCACGGGAATTACATGACGCGGTGTCACAGCAGCTATTTGCGATTTCCATGACAGCAACAGCGGTAGGCCGGAAGATGGAGAAGGATTTTGATCGGGCACAGCGTCAGGTTGCCTTGATTGAGGAAATGGCTTCGGTAGCGCAGTCCGAGATGAGGGCGTTATTGCTGCATTTGCGGCCGGTCTACCTGGAAGGTAAACATCTGGAACAGGGACTGCGTGATCTGGTGCTGGAACTGAAAACCAAAGTGCCGATGGAGATTGTGCTGGAGATGGATGAAGATATTCATCTGATCAAAGGAATCGAGAACCATCTATTCCGGATTGTGCAGGAAGCAATGTCGAATACACTGCGTCATGCAAAGGCGGAGAAAATGGAGATTCGGTTACAACGTCGAATGGATTCAGTCCGTGTATTGATTCGAGATGACGGGCAAGGTTTTGATCTGGATGAGCAGAAGCAGGCTTCATACGGACTTGCGAATATGAGGGAACGGGTAACGGAGATTGGGGGAGCGATACAATTTGTGACGGCGCCTGGTAAAGGAACACGAATTGAGATCACGATCCCTTTGATGAACGATGAAAGCGAGGTAGAACATGTCAATGGAACCGGAAGTCGAAACGGAGACGGAAACGTCGATCAGAGTATTACTCGTGGATGACCATGAGATGGTTCGTATAGGTCTTGCTGCGGTTCTTGATACAGAGGATGGCATCGAAGTGATCGGTGAAGCTGGAAGTGGAGAGGAAGGCATTCGGCTTGCTCAGGAATATAAGCCAGACGTTGTGCTGATGGATCTTGTCATGGATGGCATGGATGGCATTGAAGCCACTCGCCAGGTGCTCAAAATTAACCCGGAATGCAAAGTCATTGTTCTGACCAGTTATTTGGACGATGAAAAAATGTATCCTGTGATTGAAGCCGGAGCTTTTAGCTATCTGCTGAAAACATCCAGAGCCAATGAGGTGGCTGACGCTATTCGTGCTGCTGCGCGTGGGCAGTCCGTGCTGGAGTCGCAGGTAGCGTCAAAAATGATGAATCGGTTCAGACAGCCGCAAGCGGCAGCACCTTTGCATGAAGAACTGACCGATCGGGAGATGGATGTGCTGCGTTTAGTGGCTCAAGGCAAGTCCAATCAGGATATTGCGGATGAACTAATTATCGGTATAAAGACGGTTAAATTCCATGTGACCAATCTGCTTGCAAAACTGGGTGTGGATGATCGCACACAAGCTGCCATATATGCGTATAAGAACGGTTTAGCCGAGTAAGTGGCAGTTTATGCAACTGCAATGACACTATGAAATAAGTAGTGAGAGAACTACCGTATGAGAATGCAATATGTAATGTGAATTGAACAGGAGGCTCGATCTGCTATAACATGGCGGATGGGGCTTTTTTTGTTTTGTATGGTGAGAGAAAGTTCTATTGAGGCTGTATACGTTAAGCGCGAGGGGGGCATGCTGTTGATAGATTCATAGAATAGAAGAGCGGACGGGGGAATTCACTTGTTAAAACGCTGGATGAATACAGGGGTCATTGCAATAGCCATTATCCTTTTAATCGGGGTTACACAGGTATATGCAGAGAACGTGGTAGCAGATAAGCACGGTTCCGAAGTAGCAGGATTGGAGCAATTGTTACATACAGCAGATGTCGTGATAAACGATGCAGACCAGTGGGTGATCAAATGGCAGGCCGGAGGTAAAGGTGATGCACGTGCACAAGCTGCAAAATTGGCAGTGGTGCTGGAACTGGCAGCACCCGTGAAGGTTCGCCAAACCGGACATGATGTATACCGCAGCGAGGGCACAGTGAGCTCTGCTAAAACGGGGATCGAGGTATTGCTTAACGTGGCGGAGACGGATCATGATGGTTACTATATTATTGTGCAGTTGTCCGGAAGAGCAGATCTGGATCGCCAGTCCTTGCTTGCCTTGCATGAACATGTGGATAAGACGATGACTGGACTCGGTTTGAAAGCAAGCTGGAATATGTCCGTGCAGGGTAAGTTGAGTGGAGGGAATGATAGAGCAATCACTGTAGATTCATCCAATGCGGCTCAGGCTGGGGTGGAGATAAAGGCTGGTGAACCGTTGGCGGCAATGGAAGCCAAGCTCTCTCGGGAACTGCACATCATAGAAGTTGAGCGGTATGAGGATACAGCTACAACAAGTATTTCCTATGAGGCAACGGATTTGCCTTTGCAGATTCAAAGTGGCTCCCATCTGTTAAATATGCAGCTTGCCGTGCATCAAGTCAGTGGGCAGGGTGATGCTCGTATTACTGTAGGTTTTCCGATCATTACGATTGAATATTGAGTGATCGAGGTAATGATATTTTAGCTGCATCCAGGCAGTTGATATGCTAAAATGGCATCACATCCAAGATGGGACTTGCTGGTAATTGTCAGTTGCTTGTCAGAAACTGTGCATGTGAACACGACTACATAGCTCGGGAAGCGGTGGATTAAAAGGTCTTCCCGGAAGAAAGAGGAGCCTATGGACAATAAACAGATGCAAAATGAAGTGCAGACACCAGGTGCCGTATTTTTCATTTTTGGAGCAACGGGCGATCTGGCCCGCCGGAAGTTGTTTCCGGCCATCTACAGTTTATACCGTGAGGGCAAGCTTGCCGAGGACTTTGCGGTTATTGGCGTAGCACGCCGTCCGAGGTCACAGGAAGAGTTCCGGGACGATCTGCTGGAATCCATTCAGGAGTTCTGCCGATATCCGGCAGGAGATTCTGAGGAATGGAATGCTTTTGCCGAGCATTTTGAATACAAATCACTTGATATCAACAATGTGGACGGGTTTCGGGAGCTACGTGAGCAGACCGAAAAGCTGGAAGCCAAATTCAAAACACCGGGAAATCGGCTGTTCTATCTGGCGCTCGCGCCTGAATTGTTTGGCAATGTGTCGTATAGTTTGAGGGATGGCGGCATGCTGGAGAGTAAGGGCTGGAATCGTCTGGTGATTGAGAAGCCGTTTGGATATGATCTGCCATCGGCAGAGAAGCTGAATGAACAGATCCGAGAGGTGTTTAAGGAAGAGGAAATCTATCGGATTGACCACTACCTGGGTAAGGAAATGGTGCAAAACATCGAGGTAATCCGCTTCGGGAATGCCTTCTTCGAACCGCTCTGGAACAATAAACATATCGCCAACGTTCAGATTACACTGGGGGAGACGGTAGGTGTAGAGGAGCGCGGCGGATATTATGACCATTCGGGTGCCCTGCGTGATATGGGGCAGAACCATATGCTGCAGATGTTAACGATGATTGCGATGGAGCCGCCAAGCCGTCTGTTCCCGGAGGATATTCGGGATGAGAAGGTGAAGGTGCTTCGTTCCCTTCGGGAGTTTACGTCCGATGAAGATGTGCGTAACAACGTGGTACGTGCTCAGTATTCAGAAGGAGAGTCCCGCGGCAAACAGCTTCCGGGCTACCGCCAGGAAGACAAGGTTGATCCGGAGTCGAATACGGAGACATACTTTGCAGCACGCGTATTCGTAGATAACTTTCGCTGGGCTGGCGTGCCTTTCTACATTCGGACAGGCAAACGTCTGCCAGTGAAAACAACGGAGATTGTGGTTGAATTCAAATCGATGCCGAATAACGTATATCTCGGTAAAAAATATAAGCTGGAGCCGAATCTGCTGGTGATTCGGGTAAATCCGATGGAAGGCATTTATATCAAAATCAATGCCAAAAAACCGGGCTCGGATTCCGAGATTCAGCCCTTGGCGATGGACTTCTGCCAGAGCTGCATGATCGGAATCAACTCGCCCGAAGCTTATGAGCGTCTGCTGCATGATGCAGCAGAAGGTGACTCCACGTACTTCACCCGCTGGGATGAAGTGGCGACAGCATGGTCTTTTGTCGACCGGATCGCGGCCGCTTGGGGGCGTAATCAAGGTGAACTGCACACGTATCCGGCAGGAACGTGGGGGCCGGAGGCGACAGGCAAGCTGCTGGAGCAAGACGGTTTCCACTGGTGGCCTGTGAACGGGCAGGATGAAGACAGCGTCATTTGGCATGTGAATCGTTAAGAGCATTAGGAAATGAGCATAAGAGAATTGGGCCTTGGAAGATCGCATGGATGCGGTTTTCCAGGCTTTTTTAGTTTGAGATCGGGTTGGAATTTACGAGCAGTGAAGAGTTACAGCAGAAGGAAATAAATAATTTAAATTAAGTTGTTGACAAAAAGTAAGTGAATAACTTATACTCAACACATGAGTTAAAGAGTTAAGCAAATGACCTGCGGAGTTCGGGCAAAACATCTTATAGAAATCCGAAGCTGGGGAGCATTCATGAGATAAAAGGTAAACCATTTGAAGGGGTTTGCGACATAGAGGATCATGAAAAAAATTTCGCATAATATCTTTAATCTAAGAATACTATTTTGTATATATCAAATGGAGGAAAAAGAAATGATGTTGGATGTAGGGTTGTTGTTGATTCGTTTGGTGATTGGTTTGTCGTTTATGGCGCACGGTGCACAGAAGTTGTTCGGATGGTTCGGCGGATATGGAATCAAAGGTACAGGCGGCTGGTTCGAATCGATGGGTATGAAGCCTGGTGCCCTGGTTGCTTTGCTGGCTGGACTTGCTGAATTCGGCGGTGGATTATTGCTGGCGTTGGGTCTGCTGACACCTGTAGGCGGCATTCTGATCGCACTGACCATGGTAATTGCCATCGTTAAGGTACACGGTGCTAACGGTTACTGGTCTACACAGAATGGATTTGAGTACAATCTGGCGATTCTCGTGGTGGGTGTAGCACTGGCTCTGACAGGCGGCGGGCAATATGCGCTGGATGCACTGATTTTCTAAAATCGAATGATCTGTAAGGAATGAGAGGAACCCGAATGCCAGTTGAATGGCAGAAGGGTTCTTTTTTGCGAAGAAAAGTGTTGAATTGGTGGAATGTAATCGGTTATTTTCGGCACAGATTATGGTACAATAGGAGAGTTGAATTGAGAACGAGGGAAGAAACATGAATGGAAGCACCGATCTGAAAGGATGAACTCCATTGTAAATGTGTAAAATGAATTTATCGTGTACCCTCATGATGAGGATTACATGCGTGTTTATAATCAACCGGCCTAGCTGGGTGTCATAAAGTTTATAAAGCTTTATTTGAAAGTTTAAATTGTGATCTATGGACCGGTGATGACCGGATTAACGTGAATGAACGGATGAAAGGGATAGACGCTATGAGCAAAGCTGCAAATAACATTCTTCAAAAGGAAGTGGACAAACGTCGGACGTTTGCCATTATCTCTCACCCCGATGCGGGTAAAACAACTTTAACCGAGAAGCTGCTGTTGTTCGGGGGCGCGATTCGCCTTGCGGGAACGGTTAAAGCCCGGAAAGCCAGCAAACACGCAACAAGTGACTGGATGGAAATTGAGAAACAGCGGGGAATCTCGGTTACGTCTTCCGTGATGCAGTTCGACTACCTGGATCATCGGGTTAACATTTTGGATACACCTGGTCACCAGGATTTCAGTGAAGATACGTACCGTACTCTAACGGCTGCCGACAGCGCGGTCATGCTGATTGACGTGGCCAAAGGTGTCGAGGCACAGACGATCAAATTGTTCCAAGTATGTGCAAAGCGCGGGATTCCAATCTTTACCTTCATCAACAAGCTTGACCGTGAGGGACAAAGTCCTTTTGATCTGATGGAAGAATTGGAGAACGTACTCGGTATCCGCTCTGTGCCAATGAACTGGCCGATCGGAACAGGACGCGATCTGTGCGGTGTATACGACCGGATGAAAAATCAGGTGGAGTTGTTCCAAGGTGACGATCACTCGACGATCAAAGTGCAAAAAGTCGATGGATACAAAGATCCGATTATCCGTGAGATGGCGGGCGAGTACCTGCATGATCAACTGTGTCAGGAGCTTGAACTTCTGGATGTTGCAGGAGACCAGTTCGACATGGAGAAAGTTCAACGTGGCGAGCTCACACCTATTTTCTTCGGTAGTGCGATTAACAATTTTGGTGTACAGACGTTCCTGGAAAACTTCCTGGAGCTTGCCCCGAAGCCAGAGCCTCGTCGTAGTACAGCTGGCGAGATCGAACCAACGAGTGAGAAGTTTACTGGATATGTATTCAAAATTCAGGCAAATATGAACCCCGCTCACCGTGACCGTATCGCGTTCTTGCGAATTGTTTCAGGCAAATTCGAGCGTGGCATGAGTGTGAAGCATAATCGTGTGGGCAAAGAAATTAAGCTGTCCCAGCCACAACAGTTCCTCGCACAAGATCGGGATATTGTTGAAGAAGCTTACGCAGGCGATATTATTGGTTTGTTTGATCCGGGTATTTTCCGGATCGGAGATTCCTTGAGTCAGGGTAGCGAAGTGATATTTGATGAGCTGCCAACGTTCTCGCCAGAGATTTTTGCCAAAGTAACGGTTAAAAATGCCCTAAAACACAAACAGTATCAAAAAGGGATTGATCAGCTGACAGAGGAAGGTACGATTCAGGTGTTCAACACGGTGAGCTTCGATGAGACGATCCTGGGGGTAGTTGGTCAGCTCCAGTTCGAGGTATTCGAATACCGAATGAAGGGTGAATACGGGGTGGATGTACAGCTGCAACGGATGCAGTATCAGTTTGCCCGCTGGATCGTGGACGAGAACTTAGACCCTAGTAAATTCCGGATTAACTCTGCCCTGGTGAAAGATAAAAAAGGGAACTATGTTGTACTCTTCGAGAATGAGTATGCGATGAGAACGGCAATAGACAAAAATCCGACAGCGAAGTTCCTCGAAACTGCGCCTTAATGTATCTGATATAATGAAATCCCTCCGCCGGTTGGTGGAGGGATTTCTTGTTTTGTCCTTACCTTAGGGGGCGGGTATGAACCTGCCGGGTAGGGGGAACTATTTTGCAGACAGAACAAACGGTATGATGGTTCCCTTCACCCGCCAATGCTTCGATTAACGAAGAGGTTGAACGGGAATGGTGTGCAGATGCTCCTGCGCGATCTGAATCAGTTCCTCCTGCTTGGCAGGTTCTGTGTTCTTCCAGATCATTTCGAAAATGGCGCCAAGTCCGGGTAACGCTGCTTCGGGTCCATCCACCGAACCTTCGATCATCTCTCGGAGCTGGTCATCACTTTTGTCATGAACCTTATGAACAATCGCTTCACGCAGGCTTAATGTAATGGGCATCGCAATTCCCTCCTCGGTTTATTCGGCTGCTGTATTACTGTTCCCTGTGAAGGGGGAGCGCATTCAAGTTTCTCTGTCTTTGTGGTATACTACGAAGGATTATTTACGTTGGCATCGTACCGGAACTGGTGCGTCTTGCCGTAATGTAGCGGGAGGTTAAAGACCCTGATGGCGAAGAAACAATATGCTGTAATTGGCATGGGACGATTTGGGTCAAGTGTAGCCAATGCACTGAGCGGCATGGGGTTTGACGTGCTGGCCATTGATGCGAACGAGCAGCGGACACAGGAAATGTCCAATGTGGTGACCCATGCGGTATCGGCAGATTCAACGGATGAAGAAGCGCTGCGAGCGTTGGGGATACGGAATTTCGATGTAGTCGTTGTGGCAATTGGTGAAGATATACAGGCGAGCATTTTGACAACTTTGATTTTGAAAGATATGGGTGTACCGGTGCTGATCGTAAAAGCTCAGAATGAGCTGCATGGCAAGGTGCTACAGAAGATTGGCGCAGACAAAGTGATATACCCGGAACGGGACATGGGGCTGCGTGTAGCGCATCATCTGACCTCCCCGAACATCCTGGATTACATTGAGTTATCCGAGGATTACAGTATTCTGGAGATCCGGGCATCCGAGCAGATGATTGGCAAAAACCTGCTTGAGCTGAACATCCGGGCACGATTTGGCTGTAACGTCATGGCAATCAAGAGCGGGGGTTCGATGAACATCTCTCCTTACGCCGAGGATCGGATTACAGAGGGGGATGTGCTGGTTATTGTAGGGCACAAGGATCATCTCACCAAGCTGGAACTGGCCTATCCGAAGTGAAATGGGACGAATTGAGCTATGATTAAAAACAGACAAGCAATTAAGCCCGCAAACGGGAAGGATGGAACGATGGATATTGTATCACCGCAAAATACACGTGTAAAAGAATGGGCGCAGTTGCTGGAAAAAAAACATCGAACCCGTCAACATAAATATATAATCGAAGGCATTCATCTCGTACAGGAAGCTTTGCGTGCCGGAGCCGATCTGGAGTGCATCGTGTACGATGGTGAGCATGGTGTGCCCGTGGAACTGACCGGGCTGGAGAATCCACTGAAGCGAGTCGAATGGGTCAGTGTGTCTCCTGCCGTTATTGCCAAATGTACGGATACGATGACCCCTCAGCCGGTACTTGCAATCGTGCGGAAAAGCAAAGAGCCCTTTAAAAACCTGATTGCAGAGCAGCAAGGAGTGGTGGTTGTACTGGATGGTGTACAAGACCCGGGCAACGTGGGCACGATTATTCGCAGTGCGGATGCTGCGGGAGCCGCAGGTGTCGTTCTTGGTGCTGGCTGCGCAGATGTCTATAACCCAAAGACGATTCGATCAACGATGGGTTCTTTGTTCCATTTGCCCATTGTGGAAGGAGAATTGGGGACACTGCTTCCTGAAGCGAAGACCTCAGGTGTCAGGCTGGTCAGCACCTCTTTGCAGGCGGAACATTCGTGCTATAGTTATGACTTTACTCAGCCGGTATGGCTGGTCATTGGCAATGAGGGCAAAGGCATTGCCGACACCACGGCACAGCTCGTAGATGACGCGATTACGATTCCGATGCAAGGACAAGCCGAGTCGCTTAATGCCGCGATGGCAGCAACGATTTTGTTGTTTGAGGCGATGCGGCAGCGGATGGTTTAACTAACTAATAATTCCTGTCTTTGTGGTTTATAACATCAATTGAGACTAGTTATATTAACGATTGAGACAACTTATAACCTTAAAATGAGACTCTAAAAATGCTATAAAGTCAGTCAAACTTAATAATCTTTTGCTAACTTGAACAGTCCTAATAATCATCTCTTAGGGCTGTTTTTTTGTTTTATTACTTTCCATCTGATATAAAAGCTAATACATAGAAAATAACGTAACAAGTAATTGCCTCACAAAGCATCTATTCCATCCAAATTCACATTTTCACCTATAGTCCTGATATTACCGTTCATGGAATCAAGTCAACATGAGATTTATTACGAAATACCGTCACTAATTGTTATTTATATAGTAAATTTGACCTGCTAAACTGCCGACATAATAAATAGCCGTATCAATTGAAAGTATTTACAACATGAGGAGTGATAGCAAGATGAGAAAAAAATTGGAACTATGATCAAGGGAGAAAGGGAGAATCTCACGTCTAGTAATTACACTATCATTCATTCAACATGGAGGGAATTCAGATGAGTAAAGTAAAGTCGGGTAGTACATGGGGAACTATTTTTATTATCGTGTTGATTTTCTTGGTCATTCTCATTGTTAGAGGCTGCAATAGTGTTGTTCAACATTTTAGCGAAGGCTCTGTTGAAGAACAAGGTCAAATTGTCCTTGAATTTGAAAAGCAAGTTAATGAAATTGATGAGAATCTATCAAAATTGGGAAAAGAAGTAGCCGAAGAATTGAAAAATTTTTCGATAGAAACCATACCGAATTTGGAGCTGATCGAGAAAGCTGAAAGACAGTATAGAGTGGCGGCAAATCAGATTAAAGATATTGATATTCCAAGAGGGCTAACTACAGAACGAAAAAGTGAGTTAAAGAGCATTCAAGAAGATTTTGAGTATTCATATACCTTCAAATCTAATGCGATGTGGAGGCTCAGTAACTTTTACTCCAAAGGTGAACTGGAAGACATCGAAGAAATGAAAACGGATACTCAACTTGCTCAAGATAATCTCCTTGATGGAGTGGCAGGAATGGTGACCTTGAAGAAAGAGTTGGGTATTTTAGATTATGATGCAACAACTAAAGAATAGACTAAGTAAGAAAATTGTGAGATCTGACGCTTATAGTCTTAACAGAGGGAGCCATTTGATATGGGATTCTGGAGGTGGGGACAGTTATTTTTAGTTTTCTACATATAGGGTAGTCATTGGGCTACAAGCGATTGTCTTCTAGTTTTTCAAAAAAACTAAATGTGTACCTGACTTAAACAGCTCTATCTACTTAAAGATATAGAGCTGTTTTGTTGTTTTTTAGAGAATAGTAGAGGGCCTTGGATTACTTAATTTATACTATTGGTTGAAGGTGGATAATATAAAATAATGATGGTTTTTACTGTTATTGACATCAATTTTCCCTTCCAGTATACTGAAATCTATATATATTCTATAAAAGGAAAATAATGAAAATGTTCATTTTCGAAGTAATCCGATGCCTCTCATTATACACACTTCAATTTGGAGTCTCCTCATGTTTGATGACAAATAAACTGTTCCCAATGGCAACATTTTAAGTTTCTGAACTCGTTTAAAAATGTCTTATTTAAAATTTTTTAGATGTTCTTAAATGATTGAAATCTTATACCATATTTACATATCGAAAACGATTTTGTTTTGCCAAAAGAATATAGATTGCAGAAGGGCGGAAACTAAGGGTGCTTTACTCATTCATCATTCCTTATTTAAGAGTTCAAAAAGGAAAGGTTATCTTCCTGTTACTTTCCATCATTCTAGGTGTAGCCTTAACGGTATTTAATCCTCAGGTGGTTAGATATTTTATTGATACCGCAACAAAAGGGGGCAGTTGGAATGCACTGTTAGTAGCAGCAGGTATATTCACATTGACAACTATAGTGTTACAACTTAATCAAATTTTGTCGGTTTATTTAGGGGATAGTGTAGGATGGAAAGCCACGAATCTTCTAAAACAGAAATTGTTGCAGTTAATTATGAAACGTGACGTAGCCTACATTAATGAACACAGCTCTGGTGAAATGCTTGAGAGAGTTGAGGCGGATTGTAACAACTTATTTACTTTGCTATCGCATTTTTGCTTCCAGGTGTTAAGTAATATGCTTTTGTTAATAGGCGTTATCACTATGTTTTATGTTGAAAACTGGCTCATGGGAACAGTCATCTTGGTATTTTCTATAGTTACTTTATGGTTGTTGATCGCTTCTCGAGGAGTAGTGTTCAAATATTCTCTAAAAGAGCGTGAAGAAAGTACGAAATATCACGGTTTTATGGAGGAAAGAATAAACGGCGCAACAGATATTCATACAAATGGTGCAGGGAATTATGTCATGAAAAAATTCTACAACCTTCATGATAGCCTCTTTAAGGCAAGCAGGAATTCATGGGTTGCAGGAAGAGTAACGGTATGGGGAACCAGTGTTATTCTAATTGCTCTTGGATATGTGATAACGTTTTCTGTAAGCGTTTATCTTTATAATCAAAATGAAATTTCTATAGGTACCGTATTCCTGTTCTTTTTATATACAGAGCTGATTTTTAAACCTTTAGAACAAATTACATATCAATTGCAGTATCTCCACGGTGCTTCGGCTAGCATTAGCCGTATTATGAAATTAATGGATAATTCCACTTTGGTATCAACAAAGGATTCGGCAGAATTGAGTTTGGATTCCCCGATTCACAATGTTCGGTTTGAGGATGTAGATTTCTCATATGATTCCAATACAAATGTGCTGAAGGGAATTTCCTTTTCTATTGCTCAAGGTAATGTATTAGGGCTGGTTGGAAGATCTGGAAGTGGAAAAAGTACAATTATTCGATTATTGTGCAAAATGTATTCGCCTACAAGAGGAAAAATTGAACTGAATGGTGTGAATATAACCTCTATAGACGAGCAGGCACTATTAAATAAAATTGCTTATGTTACACAGCATGTGCAACTGTTCCAAGGAACCATACGTGAGAATATAACCTATTTCGACGAATCATACTCAGATCAAGAACTAACAGAGGTCATTAGAAGTTTGGGTATAGGCTCATGGTACGAGAGGTTGCCTAACGGTTTGGATACGAAAATCGGAAATAGTGGTGATGGTTTATCGGCAGGGGAATCTCAGCTGCTTGCGTTTATCAGGATTTTTTTGAGGCAACCAGATATTGTATTGCTCGATGAGTATTCTTCGCGTATCGATCCGATGACAGAACAACTTTTAGAGACCGCATTAGACAAATTGCTGGAAAATCGAATTGGTATCGTCATCGCTCATCGGCTAAAAACAGTTCTTAAGACGGACCAAATTATTGTATTAGATAAGGGAAGTATTGTTGAACATGGAAATACGCAAGCACTTATGCAGGATCCGCAGACCGTTTTTCACAAAATGCTTCAGTCTGGAATGGAGGAACCTGTATGAATACATTTCAAATGATTTGGAAGGTTATATGTTTTCGAAAATGGGCTTTTTTTATTAACTTAATTTTGTTTGTTCTCTTTACTACTCTTTCTATGGGTACGGGCTTAATTATCTCTGAGCTGTTTAAAACCTTGACTGGAGATTCTTCGATATCCACTAATTTCCTAATTGTCGGGGTATTAGCTCTTGCTGTTGCACGAATCGTTACGAATGTATTCAGTTTATTTACATGGGGAATTATTCAATTCGGATACCTTTTATTGTTAAGGAAAAATATGCTCAGAAATATTATCCGTGGCGGTAAGAGCAATGGTACCGGGGACACCATGAATCGCATAAGAGATGATGCCTACGCAGTGATTCATTATCTTGAATATTGGATCGATGGTACGGCAGCTTTAATATTCTGTTCTGTATCGATTACAATCCTATGTTCAATTGACCCTGTTCTGACAGCATTAATTCTTCTTCCATTGTGTGGTGTGTTGTTTGTCGCTAAGTTGTTAAATCAGCGTATCGAGAAATATTACAAATTATCCCGAGATAGTGATGGACGTGTCGTGAATTTTTTGGAAGAAGTGCTTGGTGGAATTTCCAGCATTAAGTTGGCTTCGGCAGAAGGACCGATTATGCGGAGATTTGAAAAACTCAACAAGGTACGTCAAACCAACGGTGTCAAAAACTCAACTATGGTATCGATATTAGGATCAATTAACGATAATATTTCAAGTTTAACTATCGGAGGAATCATGTTTATTGCAGCAGGCTCAATGAGAGCAGGCGATTTTTCTGTTGGTGAATTTGTTTTATTTGTTAATTATTTAACTCAAATTGCTCAATACATCACTAAATTTGGATGGTTCACAGCAAAACATAAGACCGTGCAAATATCCATTGATCGAATGAGAAAATTAACAGAGGGTCAGACTATCGAATCCTTAGTTGCCTATGCAGATGATTCTGAAGAACGTGAAACACATGCAACAGAAAGCTTGAAGGTACTCTCATTAAAAGATGTAACTTATGAATATCCAGACAGTAAAAGAGGAGTGTACAACGTCGATCTTACGGTATCAAGAGGAGAACTAGTGGTGATTACCGGTAGGATTGGTTCGGGAAAATCTACACTTTTGAAGGTGCTGCAAGGATTATTGAAGACGGATCAAGGAGCTTTGTTATGGAACGGAAAAGTGATCCAGAATCCGCTTCAATTTTTCCAGCCTCCTGTTTCTTCATATACTCCTCAGGTCCCTAGATTGTTTAGTGAAACTGTGCGGGAAAATATTTTGCTAGGAATCGATGTAGATGCCAAACAACTGAATGAAGCTATTTATACGGCTGTTCTTGATGAAGACCTGGAAGGTATGGAGAAAGGGCTAGATACTCTGGTTGGCCCTAGAGGGGTTAAAATGTCAGGTGGTCAGAGTCAGCGTATAGCGATTGCAAGAATGCTAGTTCGTAACAGTGAACTTTTCCTCATGGATGATATTTCAAGCGCATTAGATGTAGATACGGAGAAGAAATTAATTCATAGATTAAAGGAACTTAAGGAAGTCACTTGTATTGTGGTATCTAACCGTACGCTTATGTTCGAGAAGGCCGATCGTATTGTGTTCATGGAAGACGGGCAAATCGTTGATCAAGGGAATGTAAAGGAACTTATTGAGCGGAGTGAGGGATTTAGAAGCCTTTACAGACAACCAGAGAAATCAATGAATTAAAACGTTGTAAGAGTTGAGTAATCGGGACTGCTAAAACTAGACTGGTCATGCTCATTGATTTACGTTCAATGAGGTGAAGAACAGGAGGATTACATGGATACAAATACAAAGAATAATAATCTTATCCTAAGCAACTTAACCCCTGAACAGAAGATAAAACTAGCCAAGCAACTTAAGATGAGAAATCAACAACGTGAAGTATCAATGCCGGTTCAAATTACAAAGAGAAGAAGAGAGGAAGGGGAACTCCTCCCCCTTTCTTACGCACAAGAACAAATATGGTTTTTAGAACAATATGATCCTGGGGATTTTTCTTATAATTCAACTTGGTCGGTAACGATGTCGGGCAAGCTCGATAGATCTGTTTTTAATCAAAGTATCAAGGAAATAGTGAATCGACATGAAATTCTAAGATCCGTGTACAAAAAAGTAGATGGTCGTCCGGTTCAGTGCATTCTACCATTATCGGATTATTCAGCGAATTACATCGATTTATCAGATATGTCTGTGGAAATGCAAAAAATCAAACTCACTGAATTATACGAAATAGAAATAAGTACTCCCCTGAGTTTGGAGTTGGCTCCGCTTTTACGTATAACGATAATAAAGAAAGAGGAAGACAAGTGCATCCTACTTCTTACAATGCACCATATCGTTTCGGATGGGCTATCTTTCTCCATTCTTTGGGACGAGATATTTGATATTTATCAGTGTACGTTAAATCGAAGTCGCAATAGGCTTGAAGAGTTGCCCTTTCAGTATGCGGATTATGCTTGTTGGCAGAGAGAGTCAACAGAACTTGGATATTACGCTAAAGAGCTGGATTATTGGAAAAATACGTTAAGTGGTGCACCTGAGGTTCTAGAGCTTCCATTAGATCGACCAAGACCGGCAATTCAATCGTCAAAGGGGGACATTCTCCGTTTTCAGTTGTCCCATGACAGCTATAAGCGAATAAAGGAGTTAAGCCAGAATAACAGTTGCACTCTTTTTATGACACTGCTGGCTGCATTCAATGTGTTGCTTTATCGGTATACGAGTCAAGACGATATTATTATTGGTTGCCCTGTATCAAACCGAATGGCTTCTGGTACGGAAAAGTTAATTGGATGCTTTTTGAACAATATTGTGCTTCGTACCCATGTAAGAGGTAATCAAACATTTCTAACTTTGCTTGAGCAGGTGCGTCAACAGTGCTTACTGGCATATGGGAACCAGAACATCCCCTTTGAAAAAGTGATTGAGGCACTGCGACCACAGCGTTCGACTAGTTACAACCCCGTATTTCAAGTTATGTTTGGAGTGCAAACTATAAAGGAGTCTAGAAGTGAATTAGGGGATTTCGAAGTTCAATTCACCGAAATGGATACAAATACAGCAAAGTTTGATTTGAATATATCCATAGTGGAAACGGAGAACGATCTGGCAGGTTATATCGAGTATCGAACCGACTTGTTCGACAGAGAAACCATTGAACGGATGTTGAATAGCTATCAACATTTGTTGATTGATATTACAAGTGATCCAAATCGACTGGTTTCTGAGTTGAAATTACTTACTCCAGAAGAAGAACAATTTATTTTAATTGAACGAAATGCAACGGATAAAAAATATATGTTGGAGGGGTTACATCAATTATTCACTCAACGTGCTGAAATGCACCCTTCAAGACCTGCCTTATTCTTCGAGGAGGATCACTTGTCATACGGAGAGCTTAATGAGAGAGCCAATAAATTATCCCATTATCTAATCAATAAGGGTGTAAAACAAGGCTCGTTTTTAGGCATTAGTATGCATCGCTCTTTTGAGATGATTATAAGTTTGCTGGCCATATTAAAAGCTGGATGCGCATACGTGCCATTGGAGCCATCATTTCCAAAACAGCGATTACAATATATCGTGAATGACTCTGGACTTGAATGGATTATTACTCACCGAGATGTTGATCAACTTTTTGTTGATTTTGATGTTGAGTGTATTCATGTCGAGCGTGATAAAGCATATATCGATTTATCTAAGGAAATGAATCCAACTATCGATGTGAAGATGGACGATCCGGCATATGTACTGTACACTTCCGGATCTACGGGGATGCCTAAAGGGGTTGTATTAGGACATGAAGGAATTAGTAATCGAATTGTGTGGATGCAAGATGAGCTCCATTTGCAATTAGAGGATCGTGTGCTTCAGAAAACCTCTTATACTTTCGATGTTTCTGTATGGGAATTCTTTTGGCCCTTATCCTATGGAGCGGGGCTGGTGCTCGCTAAACCGGATGGACATATGGATCCGCAATATCTTGTGCAAACCATTATTCAGCAAAAGGTAACGATTATTCATTTTGTACCTTCTATGCTTCAGCTGTTTCTTGAGGAAAAAAATGTACAGCAATGTCACTCTTTACGCCAGGTGATATGCAGTGGCGAGGCATTGACGTATGAGTTGAAGAGAAGATGTTTAACTACACTGGAGGCTAGGTTGTTTAATATGTACGGACCTACCGAGGCCTCTATTGATGTGAGCTGGGAAGAGTGTAGTCTAGAACATTTAAATAAAATGGCTACGATTGGGAAACCCATTAAAAATATGAAGTTGCATGTACTTGATGCAAATTTGGCTATTGTCCCATTTGGAGTGCCAGGAGAATTATTTATTGAGGGTGTTGGGTTAGCTAAAGGTTACTTGAATCGAAAAGAGTTAACCGAAGAGAAATTTATTACCCATTCCTTTGGAGATGGAGTAATTCGTTCCTTATATCGGTCAGGAGACCTGGTGAAATTGCTACCTGATGGAACCATTGCTTATTTAGGAAGGCTGGACCATCAAGTTAAGATAAATGGGTTACGGATTGAACTTGGTGAAATTGAGTCTGTACTGCAAGAGCATGATCATATTTCTGATTGTGTAATTATCGCTGACCAAGATCATCATGGGAGAAGCTCAATGACTGGCTATATCCTAACTGATGATGGAAATGATATTTCAAGCTCTATTTTAAGAGAATGGCTGTTACAGAAGCTACCAGAATACATGATTCCAAGACAATTTGTAAAACTTGAAGATTTTCCACTAACGGTGAGCGGAAAAGTGGATAGGAATACGATCTCCAAATACAAACCTGTCTTAGCAGTTCAAACCGTAAACGCACCGCCAGAAACTGAATTGGAACTATCATTGTCTAAAATATGGGAGGACGTTCTCTCGGTACAAGGCATTGGCGTTGATGATAATTTCTTCGAACTCGGAGGAGACTCTATCTCTAGTATACGGATGGTTTCAAAAGCTAGGGATGTAGGGATATACCTCACAGCCAAAGATATATTTCAAAATCAGTCTATTGCAAGACTTGCAAAGGTGGCAAAAGATAAAACGGAGGTACAAGCAGAGCAGAAGAAGGTTATCGGGGAAGTGGCTCTGACTCCTATCCAAAAATGGTTCTTTGAACAGAATTTCGACGAACTACACCACTGGAATCAAGCAATGATGTTTGAGACTGAACCCTCCATAACAGTATCCGTTCTTCAAGAAGCATTACAAATGCTTGTATCACATCACGATGTATTACGCACTCGATTTATAAGGGGAGAAGAGGGATGGAAGCAATTCATCTCAAACGAGATATCGGGTTCCATTCTTGAGCAGATAGACCTTACAGACATTGATCCTATTATAGGTCTGGAACGGATAGAAAGACATGCAACGATATGCCAAGCGTCTTTAGATTTGAATGAACAACTGATTCAATGCAAATTTTTCAATATGGGAGCGGGTAAAAAAAGTCGTTTGTTCATTGCAGTTCACCATTTGATCATAGATGCGGTTTCTTGGAGGATCATCTTTGAAGATTTAATACTGTTATGCGATCAAGCCATACGTCAAAAAGAACTAAGCCTTCCGCTTAAAACGACATCCTATAAAGAATGGGCGGAGAAGCTATCAGCGCTATCCGATGGAATTCCCATAGACGATGTGAATTATTGGACCAGTATTACTGGTAAGGGCAAAGAATTGCCAATCGATCATTCATTTGGCGTAGCTACTGAGGAAACCGCACATACCATAACGCTTAGGTTAAACGAAGAGATTACAGGACACTTAACTCATACACTACCTCAAAGGGCAAAATTAAAAGTTCAAGAATCATTAATAGCTGCTCTAAACCGAGCACTTTACAATTGGCTTG
Organism: Paenibacillus sp. TSA_86.1; assembly: GCF_052691815.1. Lineage (NCBI taxonomy): Bacteria > Bacillati > Bacillota > Bacilli > Caryophanales > Paenibacillaceae > Paenibacillus > Paenibacillus sp. TSA_86.1. The sequence continues at coordinate 48,020 of NZ_JBQZGE010000010.1, forward strand.
GGGAGGATAACCCTGTAAAAGTGGATATTGAGGGACATGGTCGTGAAGATTATTTGTTTGATCATGTTGATGTCTCGAGAACTGTTGGATGGTTTACTTCAATGTTTCCGATTCTGCTTAACATAGGCGAGGCAGGGAGTATTCATGCGTGTATTCAACATGCTAAAGAAAAACTGAGGTTAGTGCCTCATAAGGGATTAAGTTATGGTGTTATCAAGTATTTGTCAGATCAACCTCAGATTCATTCAAAAGAAATGGAACCATCGCAGATCTTATTTAATTTCCTTGGAAAAACGGATGTTACGCCTAATCTGGAAACACAGATTCGAACGAGCAGCGATCCTACAGGTCATTATCGTAGTCTTAAAAATCATATGCCTTATCTCTTGGAATTTAACTCTGAAATTTCAGATGGGAAATTAACCATTCATACGAAGTACAGTCAAGCGAAATTTTCAGAGAAGACGGTTCAAACGTTGTTGAGTGCATGGGAGTCGGCTATACATGAAATCGTGCATCTGGGCGTGACTCATGGACAGGCATTGATTTCAGAAATGGATTATCCTGCAGCTAAGTTTAGCCCATTGGAGTACAGTACCTTACAGTCACATTGCTTAGCACATGCCATTAATATAGATCATATCGAGGACGTCTATCTCTTATCTCCCATGCAGCAAGGCTTATTATTTCACACGGTGTTATCTCCAGATTCCGGACAATACTCACAGCAGTATAGCTGTAAACTATATGGGGACTTGGATATAAAAGCATTCGAACTTGCATGGAAAAAAGTAATTGAACGACACAGCATATTAAGAACATCCTTTATCTGGAAAGGGTTAGAGCAACCGAGGCAGATCGTACACAAAACACTGGATTTTAACGTATCTGTCCTAGATGCAGGTGACGTAACAGAAGATGAAGCGGAAGAACTCCGTATTTCTTATTTAAAGGAAGATCTTGAACGAGGATACTGCTTAGAGAAGGCGCCGCTTATGCGTGTATCATTGCATCGGATGAAGGATGATGAACAGCTCTTTGTCTGGAGCCACCACCATATTATACTTGACGGCTGGTCCCAATCCTTGCTTCTAAACGAAGTGTTTCAAATTTATAACATCTTCTGCACAGGAACGAGTTTAAAGCTTAATCCTGCTGTTCAATTTGATCAATACATTGCATGCCTGCAATCAAAAGACATCATTCAAGCGAAACAATTTTGGAAGAGTTACTTCGCAGGTTATGAATTGCAACATTTCGTTCGGGGACATATGTTGCAAGCGGATATAATTGAACCTTATAAGGTTTTGAAGTACGAATTGTCTAGCGACTTATCGAATGATTTACATGAATTTGTTAGAAGAAATAAGATGACTCAGAGTACGGTATTTCAGGCGCTATGGGCACTGGTTGTTTCTCGCTATTCCAAGTCGAAGGATATTGTGTTTGGAATGGTCGTTTCAGGCCGATCCGTAGATATGAATGGAATCAATGGAGCTATTGGTTTGTTTATCAATACGCTTCCTGTACGCATCAAGGTGGAAGAAAGCTTAGATGTGCTTCAATGGTTACAGAATATTCAAGAGCAGCAAGTAGAACTTTCTCAATACGAGCATACCCCATTGCTAAGCGTTCAGGAATGGAGTGGATTAACAAAGAGTGAACCTCTGTTTGAGAGTATTCTCGTTTATGAAAACTATCCTATGACCAGTTATGGACAAGAGGCTATGCCCGTTAAAGTCGAATCCGTGCAAGTTCGTGAAGTTACAAACTATCCAATTACAGTAACGATACAACCTTCCAATAATGTTGTAATTGAAATAAGTTACCATACGGAACAAATATCAGATTACACGGCAACGGAGTTGCTTGAAGGTATGAAGGGATTTTTACTGCGTTTACTAGAAGATTCATCCTTATATGTGGGGGAATTGAACAAAAGGACTAAAATGGAAAGTATAGAGCTTTTGAATAGGTTAAGTCCTTTCGAGCCGGTGCAGATACAAAAACATCAAGCCATCTATGCAATTCTGGAAGAGCAGGCTCGATTGAAAAGCCATAAATCAGCTGTAGTGTGTGGCGATGAATCCATTACTTATCAATATCTCAACGAGCAATCCAACCGTCTTGCCCGGCATTTGCTGAAAAAGGGAGTTGGATCAGAGCATATCGTTGGCGTATGGATGGATCGTTCCATTGCAGCGGTAATATCGATCATGGCAATTTCGAAAGCAGGTGGAGCATTTTTGCCTATGGACTCCGCTTTTCCGAAAGAACGAATCAAGTACATGGTTGAAGATAGCAGAACAGCCATCGTTTTAACGAACCATGAGGAAGCCATTGCCGAAACGTGCTCTGCAGAACTGATCAACATAAATAATCTTAGTCAAGAACTAGCGAAAGAATCATTAGAGAATATCAACAAAAGGATTCAACCAGAATCTCTCGCATATGTAATTTACACTTCGGGTACAACGGGCAGACCAAAAGGGGTAATGGTCGAACATCAGAATGTATTGAGTGTAACCGAGAGTTGGAAGGACAAGTATGAGCTCGCTTCTCGCGAAGTAAGAATTCTCCAGTTAGCAGGTATCTCTTTTGACGTATTTACAGGAGATCTTATGCGAAGCTTGATTGGTGGGGGAACCTTAATTATATGTCCGGATCATGAACGACTCGAGCTTCCGTCCGTGTATAAGTTACTTTTACATCATCAAGTTACTCTGTTTGAATCTACACCTGCTCTTATCATTCCTTTAATGGAATATATATATAGTAACAATTTGTCTGTTCCAGATTTGCAATTATTGATCTTAGGATCGGATAAAGTATCGGATCAGGATTTTAGACAATTGGTAGAGCGATTCGGAAACCATGTTGAGATTGTGAATAGTTACGGGGTTACGGAAGCAACCATTGACTCCAGTTATTATTCATCAAAATTTAGTAATATCGAGAGTTACTATGGCAATGTTCCTATTGGGAAACCTTTACCCAATTCTCGTTATTATATATTTGATGAAGAGATGGAGCCGGTTCCGGTAGGCGTGGAAGGCGAATTGTATATTGGCGGAAATGGAGTGGCAAGAGGGTATCTCCATAACATTGAATTGACTCAGGAACGTTTTCTCCCTGATCCTTTTTTAGAGGGGGGGCGCATCTATAAGACAGGAGATATGGCTAGATGGACAGAACAGGAAGTTGTTGAGTTTATCGGTCGGGAAGATGGACAGGTAAAAGTGGGTGGCATCCGTATAGAAGTAGGGGAAATTGAGAGTGTTTTAAACCGGATTGAGGGTGTCGAAGCATCCGTCGTTGTAGTGATCGGTGATGGGATTCATAAATATCTTTACGCCTTTTATATAGGGGATGCACAACTGGATAACTTAAAAATGGAGTTGGCAAGTAAGCTTCCAAGAGCTTTTGTGCCTACGAGGTTTACATGTTTGGAGGATTTCCCGCTTACGTTAAATGGAAAACTTGATCGACGTGCTCTTCTTATGCTAGCACATGAAGAAAAGGAGAGTCTGCCGGTTTACCCGAAGACGCAGCTTGAAAGCGAATTGATTGAAATATGGGGAAGTATTTTAGATATAAACATTTCTAGCATTCATGATAGCTTTTTTGATCTAGGTGGGAACTCAATCCTGCTGCTTAAACTGTATAACGTGATTGATAACAGGTATGGCGTGCCGATTACCGTTGCCGATTTGTTTGCCCAGAATACAATTCATATGTTGGCCCATTTTATTCAGGTGAAGTCAAATCAATCGTTACAAATTAAAGATTCATTGGATGTCATCATGGAAGAACTTAGAGCAGGGAAAATTACTACCACTGCTGCAGAACAACGAATATCCGACCTTTAATTTGTTAACACAAAGGAGCGAAACAATGGAAAAGGTTAAACGATTTATACTACAACAAGTAGCATCTCAATCCATTTCAAACCAAGAAGGCGTGGAATATATACAAGAACTGATGGAGGGCAAGAAAAGAGCTTCTCCATCCGAAGATCAATCATTTGCAATCATTGGAATGAGCTGTCGATTCCCGAAAGCGAATTCATTAGAAGAATTTTGGGACATGTTAATCCATGGAACTGACGCCATTGGCTCTTTTCCAGAATCGCGTAAAGATGACGTATTGCGGGTTAAAAAAGAGATTTTTGATAGATATAAAGATATACCACTTCGACTCGGCGGTTATTTGGACAGAATTGACCAATTCAATCCGGCATTTTTCCACATTACTCCGGCTGAAGCGGTAAGTATGGATCCCAATCAAAGATTATTCCTTCAGGTTGTCTGGGAAGCAATTGAGAATGCCGGTTATACGAAGGAAAAACTGAATGGATCGAGAACAGCCGTATTCTTAGGTCATTCTGCAGAGAATGTTTATAAGGAGTTACTTCCAAATGATGATCCAAATGTAGTTATTGGCAACTTAGGTGCAGTCATTGCATCCCGAGTTTCATACTTCCTTAATCTAAAAGGGCCTAGTATTGTCATCGATACAACGTGTTCTTCCTCTTTAGTAGCGCTGGATCAGGCCTGTAGATCCATTGCAACAGGTGAATCGGATGCAGCTATCGTGGGTGGAATCAGTACCATTCTTCTTCCTGTATGGAGCGATGACCAAAAGATGGGTAATGAGTCTTCCGATGGACGATGCAGAAGTTTTGATGCGTCAGCAAACGGAACCAATGTTGGGGAAGGTGCAGGAGTAGTCATTATTAAAAAACTATCCGATGCCATGCGTGAGAAAGATCATATCTACGCTGTCATTAAAGGAAGTGCAGTGAATAGTGATGGTCGATCGAACGGAATCACTTCACCTAATCCAGAAGCTCAAGTTGATCTCCTGACTAGTGCTTGGGAACAGGCAGGAGTAGATCCCCATTCAATACAATTCATAGAAGCACATGGCACAGGTACGAAGTTGGGAGATCCGATCGAAGCTCAGGCTATGATGGAGGCATTTAATAAATATACAGAGAGAAAACAATTTTGTTCCATTGCTTCAGTTAAAACAAACATAGGTCATTTAGACGCGGCAGCAGGCATGGCAGGGTTAATTAAAACCGCTCTAAGCTTATATTTTAAGAAAATACCGGCTTCACTTCACTATCATACACCAAATCCTTTAATCAACTTTCAACAGTCTGCTATCCGGGTGAACCATAAACTTACGGACTGGTTGTCGGATGAAGGACCTAGACGCGCGGGGGTAAGCAGCTTTGGCATCAGCGGAACTAACTGCCATGTTGTTTTGGAAGAGGCACCTACTCGCTCTGAGCCTCTTCAGTATGAAGGTTTGCATGTGTTTACCCTGTCAGCGAAGAATGATAAATCTTTGGTAGATACTCTATATCGCTATTCTGATTTCTTGGGTAATCATGTGAACTTTTCTCTGACGGAAATTTGTTATACCTCCAATATGTGCAGAGATCACGATAGTCATCGAATCGCAATTATTACAAGCTCCATTGAGGATCTTTCTAAAAAAATATCGGAACTATGTGTTACACGAGATAACTATGAAGAGGTTATGAAATCATTGAGTCAACAAGGAGTATACTACGCTATTGTTGACGATCAAAAGCTAAAAAACAGTTCAGCATTGGAAAAGGCGCAGTTGAATCGTAGTCAGTGTGAACTTGTGGCTGAATGTTACACAAAAGGGACTCCAATCGATTGGGATTTCTGGTATGAGCAAAAGACGAGTTGGAAAGTACCGTTGCCATCCTATGCATTTGACCTCAAAAGATACTGGCCTCCCTTGGAGGTTAATGACCTCGATAGCCCCAAGCGCGATGTAAGCCAATTTTTGTTTACACCGGATTGGATTCAAAAAGATCCTGTACAGAAGCAAATTAGCATGGAGAAGCAGGGACTATGGATTTTATTCTCCGACGAAGGTGAGCTATCACAGACACTACGAATGCTGCTGGAAAAACGAGGACAAACCGTGATTGAACTGGTTGCGGGGGAATCATTCCTTCAAATAAATGAGAATAAATTCATCATAAACGCTTCGGATAAAGGGCATTATGTCCGTTTAGTTGAATCTTTCGGCGTAGACCGTATCGATAAAATCCGGGGAGTGCTCCATATGTGGACAGTGCACCCTGAGGATAACAGCATGGAATCGCTGGAGTCGATGAATCAATCTCAGTATAGAGGCTCATATAGTGCATTATATTTGATGAAGGCTTTAGGAGAACGACAGGCAGATGCGGCATTCCAATTTAACGTAATTACTTCTTATGCCCATTTAATAGATGGTACACAAGAGCAAGTATATCCAGTAAGAGCTACATTACCGGGGCTTGTCAAAGTTATTTCACAGGAATATCCTAAAATTTCTTCCCTGACAGTGGATGTGGATGCAATGCAGGAGAGCGTCCAGCAGATTGCTGATCAGGTGATGATGGAGTTGTTGAAGGGCCGAAATGACCGTGACGAAGTCGTTGTTTACCGAAAAGGAAAACGATACACACCCATTCTAAAACGGACTTCCCTAGACCAAGTTCCTGATCGACAAGCGCCATTTAAGAAGGACGGAGTTTATGTCATAGCGGGTGCAGGGTATCTTGGGGTTGAAGTTGCAAAATATATAGCTCGCAAGGGGCCGGCAAAATTAATCATGCTTAATCGTAGTACCCTTCCGCCGCGAGACACTTGGGACACCATTTTAAGAAGCAAGGATGAGAATATACGACTCTTCCATCAGATTACAGGATTCCAAGAAATTGAACGATCCGGTTCGGAGATCGAAGTCATGACGGTGGATGTCACCAATCATGAGTCATTATCTAAAGCTTTGGATGATATCCGTTTAAAATTCGGGAAAATGGATGGAGTTATTTTTGCCATTAAACAGATCTATGGAAAAACAATAGCAGACCTGGCGGATGGCCAGTTTGAAGAAGCAGTAATGAGTAAATTACATGGCTCATGGTTGTTAGACCAATTAACCATACAAGATAAACTAGATTTCTTTATTACAATGTCCTCCATATCTTCAATCATGGGAGGTCCAAAAAATGGTGATTGCACAACGGTTAATGCTTATTTGGATTCCTATGGAGATTACAGAACCTTATCGGGAAGAGAAACGATTACCTTAAACCTGACAGAGATTTTAACAGGGGATAAACATGAATATTTGATTAGAGATACGATTATTCCACCACTAAACTATGAAAACTTTATTGAGTCGTTTGAACAAGTTATGAACAAGCAAATGAACCTGACTGTTATTTCCGATTTTGATTTGCAGGTGACAAAGAATTTACTACCCATGATTAAAATTCGTTTTTCAGATGAACTTTTACAAGAGATTGAGGAGTCCGATCTTACCCGCGAAGAGCTTGGAAAGCAACAGATCATTCTAGGAGAGATTAGTTACGAGGAGCTTGTACTGAAACTACAAGCGATATGGATGGATGTTTTGGGTTACGAAAAAGTGGATGTGGAGGCAAACTTCTTTGATATTGGTGGAACATCACTGAGTGCTGTAAAACTGATTCGTTTGATAAATAGCGAAGTGTCGGAAAGTTTTGAAGTAGGAGATTTATATAGCTTCCCGACAATTGCTTCCATGGCTGATTATTTGCTGAGCCAAGTGGTTGGGGTGGTTCAGGAAGTATCTGCAGGGAGCGAAACGGACTATGAAATTCTCGACGTATTAGATGATTTGGATAATGATGATATTTCTTTGGATGAGGCACTGATGCTCATTCAGAAGAAACAATAAAGGGGGGGATAACTATTGCTGAAAGTTGCGTTGTTATTTCCAGGACAAGGTTCCCAATATGCAGGAATGGCCCGCGATTTGATTCATGCCTTCCCTCTGGCTCGTGATGCTTTTGAAGAGGCCAGTGAATCTGTTGGTTTTGATGTAGGGAAGTTGTGTTCCGAACAAGATATGTCCACATTAACTCGTACGGAGTTTGCTCAACCTGCAATATTAACAATGAGTGTTGCTACATTCAGAGTGTTAGAGCAAGAAACGAAGCTCATCCCGGATTGTATGGCAGGACACAGTTTAGGGGAGTATTCTGCTCTTTCTTGTTCAGGTGCTCTATCATTGGGAGATGCCGTTAAACTTGTTCACAAGCGTGGGCAATTTATGGCCGATTGTGCTTTACGATCTGAAGGAGCAATGATGGCTATCATTGATTGCGCACCCGAGACAGTATACGAAGTATGCAGTGAAATAAATGCCCGACATGGGGTAGTTGTTACTTCTAACCTCAATTCTTCAAAAGAAACGATCATTTCCGGAATCAAATCAGCCGTAATCAAAGCAGGAAATGATTTGGAACAAAAGGGAGCGAAAACAGTATTGTTAAAGGTGGGAGGAGCCTTTCACAGTCCCTTAATGCATGAAGCATCGGAACTTCTCGCTAACTATATAGAAGAAAATATTCGTTTCAGTCCTATGAAATATCCGGTTTTCTCGAACGTGACTGCTGCTTTTCATGACCCGGCTCAGTTAAAAAGCAATCTTATAAATCAAGTAATCCATCCGATCCGATGGTTTGAGACTATACAGGTTATGCGAGAAGAAGGAATTACTCATACGGTGGAAGTGGGGCCGAAACAAACGCTAACCAAGTTAATTCAATCAGACTTTCCCGATATGACTCGTTTCTCTACAGAGAATGTAAACAAAATCCACAAAATAATAGACGTCTGGGGCAGGGGGCAAACCTCCAGGCAAATTATGACCCCTACTCAGTTTATTAACAAATGTTTATTATTCGCTGTATCCACCAAAAATCGAAACGAGAAGTATGCTCTGGTAGAGAAAGAAGTTGCTGATTTATACCGTGAATTAAGACATATTCAAGATGAAGTATTATTCAATGATGATTCTGAACATGCTCTCATCCGTGCTCACCAATGTATCAAAAGTATATTGAAACATAAAAACACACCCTCAGAAGAGTATAAAAGTAGGATCAATGAGTTATCTACACAGTTAGTCGCAAAAAACTTGATTGAAGAAGAGATGGTAGAGTCCCAAATATGAAAAGCAAGAACATAGAGGAGGAGAGCTTAATAAGCGCTGAGCGCTGAATGTTAAGTTCTCTATCCATGTTGCATGTGCTGGGCAGGTTTGGATTACATTCTTTAAGTTGGTTCTTTTAAATTCCCCACTCTGATACAGAAGAGGAGAAAAGAGGGTACTATGGAGCACTATATAAAGACGGTATTACAATTGCTCAAAAATAAGGAAATTACAAAAGAGGTCGCAAACAGCCTCCTTCAATCATACGGTAAGTCATCATCTGCTGTCTCCAAGGACGAACAAGTCGCGGTCATAGGACTATCTTGCAGAATGCCTAAAGCTCGGAATACAGACGAATTTTGGGACAACTTAGTTAAGGGTGTGGATTGTGTAGGTGAGTTTCCTGAGCAGCGAAGAAAGGATACCGATCCTTATTTAAAATTGGTTAACCCTGATATCTTCACAAATGATCAACCCTATTGGAAAGCAGGTTATATCGATGAAGTCGATTGTTTTGATAATGATATATTTGATATTTTACCTGGCGAAGCGAAGTATATTGATCCTCAACAGAGAATTTTTTTGGAGATGGTATGGGAAGCCTTTGAAGATGCTGGTTACGGTAAGTCAAAGGTAGCGAACACTAGGACTGGTGTGTATATCGGTAACTGTAGCAATGAATATGGCATGGCGATAGGTGAATCTGTACCATCTGCTGTCCCAGGAAACCTGGTACCTTTTATTGCATCTCGAATATCGTATTTTTTTAACTTAAAAGGCCCGGCCATAGCCGTATCAACAACTTGTTCATCCTCGTTAGCAGCTGTCCACTATGCCATTCAGGCGTTACGTACAGGGGAATGTGATATGGCTATAGCCGGAGGAATCAATCTCTATATGTTCCCGGTAGATACAACGACAGACACCGCATATCAGGTTGGAATTGCTTCCGAGGCTGGAAAATGCAAAACATTTGATAATGATGCCAATGGTGTAGTACGCGGTGAAGGAGGGGGAGCACTTATCCTAAAACCTCTTAGTAAAGCACTGGAAGATGGCGATCATGTATACGGTGTATTGGCGGGAAGTTCGATTAATAATGATGGATTTTCAGCAGGTTTAACGACTCCAAATCCTGCTGCACAAGCGGAGATGATGGTATCCGCATGGAAACAGGCAAAGATACAACCGGAAACCATTTCTTATCTGGAGGCGCATGGTACCGGGACGAAATTAGGTGATCCTATTGAAATTAATGCCATCTCAAAAGCATTTGCCCAATTTACTTCGGAAAAGCAGTTTTGTGGAATTGGTTCAGTGAAGAGTAATATCGGCCATTTAATTAATGGTGCTTCAGGAATTGCTGGACTTATTAAGACGGTTTTATCATTAAAACATAAAATGATTCCACCCACTTTACATGTCGAGAATCCGAATACACTTATTGATTTTATAAAGTCTCCAGTTTATGTGGTGGATCGTTGTACTCCCTGGGAAACGCAGAACGGGATACCTCGTAGAGCAGGCGTTAGCGCATTTGGTTTTAACGGTACCAACGTGCATATTGTTCTTGAAGAAGCTCCTGAAAGAATATCCATAAAGAATTCGAATAGTTCCCCATACCTGTTCGTACTTTCAGCCAAAAATAAGAAGATGTTAACAGAATATATTGCTAGATTCGAAAGGTATTTCTCTTCGTATGAAGCTAGACCTGATTTGGGTGACATTTGTTATACGTTGATGACGGGAAGACATCATCACAAATGCCGTCTAGCGATCATTGCAATGGATGAAGCAGACTTAAAAGGAAAGTTACAATCCTTGGTTAGCTCAGGAGTATTGAGAGGGGCTGGAGTCTTCTTTTCTGAAGGAATGTTATCCTCTGGGGATGGAGATTTAGACGAAGCTCATGAAAAACAAGCAGTTGAATATATCCGTGGTGGAATTCCAAAATGGGTTCTAGAAGATCGCGCATATTTTCGTACTCCTCTACCAGCATATCCATTGGAGAGAAAAAGACATTGGGTTGAGCAAGGTAACCCGGTAAATCTTCCATTTCAAGTTGGAGAACAAGCACAAGTAGAAATTTCATCAAATTCTACTATGCCTGATTTAACAAATATTGAACAGAAAGTCGTATCTATTATGAAAGAAATATTGGGTGTTACGGCCATTAAATATGACGATGATTTCTTCGAACTTGGTGGAGATTCTCTTTTTGCAATGCAGCTAATGAATGCAATTAATAAAAATTTCGGAAAAAGTTTTGCATATGAAATGGTGTTTACAAACCCTACAGTGAACGATTTAGTAAACATGATTCTGGAGGATACAGTTCAAAAACCAGCATTCACAGAGAGTGACTTTGTATCTGGGCAGCAACATTATCCCGTCTCTTTTGCACAAAGGAGATTATGGATTATGGAGCAGCTTCAAGAACAGAGGATCGCTTATAACATTTCTCAAGTGTACGAGCTAAAAGGCGACCTGGACGTTTCTGCTTTTCGAACTGCGTGGTACCTTCTTGTACAAAGGCATGAAAGCCTCCGAACTGTTTTCTCAGAACAAAATGGAGACCTGGTGCAGATCATATTAGATGAAACACCTATTTCTTTCGAATATGAAGAACGTGTTGAACATGTGCTAGACCGTATTAATCAATTCCGAAATGAACCATTTGATCTACTGGAGGGGCCTTTAGCTCGTGCTTTGTTAATTCATAGCGGAGATGTGAATTACTGCATCGTATCCATCCACCATATTGTTGCAGATGGGTGGTCGCTACATATTGCTTACAATGATTTGATAGCTTTGTATCAGGGGGTGATCTCTGGACAAGAAAAACCATTGGATACAATTTTATACCAATATAAGGATTATAGTATATGGCAGAAGGAAATCTTTGATAAGAACGTGTTTTCTGATGCTGAGTCTTACTGGTTAGAGAAACTTTCCGGTGACTTACCTATAAGCGAAATTGTAGGAGATAAACAGCGTCCTCCCGTATTTACGTTTAAGGGAGCGAGGTATCCTTTTCGTATCCCAGCGAGCAAAGCTGCCAGCTTAATTGAACTTTCAAAGAGAAACAAGGCTACTCTGTACATGACCTTGTTGTCATCTGTATTTGCTCTAATTCATAAGTATACGGGAGAACGTGATCTGATCATTGGTTCTCCGATTTCAGGACGCACGAATTATGATTATCAAAACGTTATAGGTTTTTTTGTCAATACGCTTGCACTGCGTACTGAAGTTGATGTGACACAATCTTTTGAGGATTTATTACAACGAGTGAAGAAAAATGTAATTGAGGCCTACGAAAATCAGGAGTACCCGTTTGATTTATTGGTTGACAAACTTAACCTGATAAGGGATACGAGCCGATCGCCGTTATTTAATATCAATGTTGTTCTGCAAAATATAAAGCTTGAAGAAAGCGATAATCAAGCATTTCATATTGAAAGCAAAGTTCTAAACGATGTGGAACATATTAGTACGAAATGGGACATGGAGTTTGATTTTATAGAGGAGCAGGATGGCGCATTATTATGTACATTTGAATATTATGCAGATATTTATAGTGAAGACATGATAGAGTCATTCGTTGCTAACTACTTGACTTTACTTGAGAATTTGATTAATCAACCCGCGGAACCTCTACAAAAGCTTAATGTCGTCTCTCCAAGCTCATTGGAGCTATTGCTCAATTATTCGGGCGGTTCAACAACAGAGATCGATAAAGTGACGCTGGACGAATGGTTCGAAAGACAAGTACAGTTACATCCGGATCGGACTGCAATTACGCAAGGGGAAACTTCGATATCGTATCAGGAATTGCATCAACATATGGAGCAGCTTGCAAAAGCAATGCACAACACACTTGGTGTGAAAAATGGAGATATTATCGGTATATATATGAACAATAGCGTAGATATGATTGTTTCGCTAATGGCTGTCCTCTCTGTGGGTGCAGCATATGTCCCGATTGATCCCAAACAGCCTTTGCTTCGTTCCAAGCAAATTATTGAAGAAACAGAAATAAAGCTCATCTTGACCCAAAAAGAGTTTTTGGCAGCCATCAATAAACTCCAATGGGAGTGTGCCAACTTCCGCACGTACGTTTGTTTGGATAGTGTTGACATACATCAAGAAGTAGAAGAGGCACAGAGTGAATTGATGAACACTCAGATTTGGGATTATGTTGCCGAGACTTATCATGATCAAATCGGTGGCAGTGGATGGGTCAGTAGTTATACTGGTGAATTACTGAGTACAGCCGAAATGGAAGAATACAAAAATAACGTTATGTTTAAACTTGAGAAATATCTCCATCCTGAAGTCAGAGTATTAGAAATTGGCTGCGGTTCTGGCCTGACATTGTTTAAGTTGGCTCCAGAAGTAGGCTATTATCTTGGAACAGACATTTCCGAGGCAATCATCGAGAAAAACAAGCAAAAAGCCGTAGAGTTAAACTTAAATCACGTTGACTTCAAGGTATTGGCTGCTCATGAAATCTCTCAAGTCATGGAGCAATCCTTCGATATTGTCATATTGAATAGTGTTGTCCATTGTTTCAATGGTCACAATTATTTAAGAAATGTACTTGCGGACGCCACGCCACTTCTAAAAGATACGGGAATAATCTTTCTAGGAGATATTATGGATCAAAATCGAAAGGATGAACTAATCAGCACTCTTGCGATTTTTAAAGAGGAACATGGTGCACAGTATCGTACAAAAACAGAATGGGAAACGGAACTGTTTATCGCGAAAGAGTACATCTATGACCTGCAACTCGATCTCGCTTCCCTAAAATCGGTTGAAATAAGTGATAAAATCTACACGATTGACAATGAACTGACGCTCTTTAGATATGATGCTATTCTTACGTTTGATAAAAACCTTCAATCCATCAACGGCGGGAAAAAATACAAAGAACAGTATGATCGTAAACTTTTAACTTTTACGGAACAAGAGCATTTCGAGCGACAGCACGTGGCGAGCGACTTAGCCTATATCCTATTTACTTCTGGCTCCACAGGCAAACCAAAGGGAGTTATGGTTGAACATAAAAGTATCGTGAACTATATTTCCTGGTCTCTTTCTCACTATTTCGGTGATGGAATACAGCCTATCATGCCACTGTATTCTCCATTAACCTTTGATTTGACCGTAACCAGCATCTTTGCTCCTTTGTTAGGTGGGGGAACGATCAAGGTGTTCGATGGAGAATTTGATGAAGTATTAGAAAAAATAAGCTTCGATGAACCCATCACTTGCATGAAGTTAACACCTGCTCACCTTTCGTATTTAACAGAAGCGCCATGTGAAGTCCCGGTTTCGAGATATATCGTTGGAGGAGAAGCGTTGACGACCAATTTGTTAGGACGTGCCTTTTCTCTAAATAGAGGACCCGAGTCAATTTACAATGAATATGGCCCAACAGAAGCAACAGTAGGTTGTATCGTATTTGATTTAAATGAACATAATTTCGGTGGTCGCACTACCGCTTTGATCGGTAAACCGATCTCAAATACGAATATTTATGTGGTCGATGACCATCTGACAATGGTGCCAATAGGTGTTGTAGGAGAACTCCTTATTACGGGAAGTAGTTTATCTAGAGGATATTTCAAAAATGATGAACTGACGCAAGAAAAATATATATCTTTTCACCCCCCTGGAAAAGAGGTTGTCCAAGCATATCGTACGGGAGACTTGGTACGATTCTTGCCTGATGGGAATCTAGAATATTTAGGAAGAAAAGATAGACAAGTGAAAATCAGATCATATCGAGTTGAGTTGGAAGAAATTGAGTTAGTCATGTTGGCTCATCCAGCAATAAAGGAAACTTATGTTACAGATAGAGGTTGTCAAGGAGATACCAAACAACTGTATGCATACTACAAAACAAATGGAAGTAAAGTGACAGATGAGAAGCTCAGAGCGCATGTTGCCAAAACTCTCCCTGAGTATATGCTTCCACATCAATTTATCGAAGTGGAGACCATGCCTTTAACTCGTAATGGTAAAGTAGACCGTAATGCTCTTCCTGTGCCAGAGGAGTTGAATCAAATAAGGAAGATTTCGGAAGTACCGAGGAATGAAACCGAGAAAAAACTTGCTTTAATATGGTGCAATGTTTTAAATATCCCTTCCATTGGCATAACGGATGACTTTTTTGATTTAGGAGGAGACTCCATTAAGGCTCTTCAGGTCGTGCCAAGGGCGCAGGAACAAGGCATGCAGGTTAGAGTAAAAGATATTTTCAAATATAGAAACATCAAGCGCATTGTTCAGAACATGCAATCAGAAAAACAGCTGTGGATCAAGCAAGACGAAGTTCACGGGTTTGTGCCACTAACGCCTATTCAACGATGGTTTTTTGAAAGACAACACCCTAATCCGCATTACTATAATATGGC
Organism: Paenibacillus sp. TSA_86.1; assembly: GCF_052691815.1. Taxonomy (NCBI): domain Bacteria; kingdom Bacillati; phylum Bacillota; class Bacilli; order Caryophanales; family Paenibacillaceae; genus Paenibacillus; species Paenibacillus sp. TSA_86.1. The sequence goes on from NZ_JBQZGE010000010.1 coordinate 63,466, forward strand.
ACATATGTTTAAGATCACAGATGATGTGGATCTTGACTTACTGGAAAGCACATTTAAGGCTCTTGTTAAGCATCATGACGTCTTGAGAGCTTGCTTCTATGAAGAGCAAGGTGAAATTAAACAATATATTAGACGTTATGACGATGTATCCCTTCAAATGGAATATGTCGACCTCTCCTTCGTAGAAAAAGACAATAGAGAAGATTATGTGTTGGAATTAACAAGAAAGATGCAGATGGAAACCAATTTACATCATGATTTATTATTTAAGCCTATAGTGATTGATCTTTGCGAAAAGGGAAAGCGATTGTTTATTTTTGTACATCACTTATTAATTGATGGGGTATCCTGGAGATTTATTATTGAGGATTTCATAAAGTTATATGAATCTCAAATATCCAATTCTTTGCCTTTAAAGACAGCCTCTTTCTTAGATTGGAGCACAGAGTTAGAGCGTTATGCTAACAACAGCCCGCTAGATGTAAACTACTGGATGCAGATCGATTCGAATAAAGGCTTAATTTATGATGGAGATTTTAACGGGACATTGCAAGAATACCAGCTTGAATATGTAGAGTTTACAAAAGAGGAGACAACAGCATTACAACATTCAGTTATGGAGTACCACAAGGGTACAAGCCTACATGATGTTTTACTAGCGGCATTATTAGAAGGGGTAAAAGGCGCTTATGGACTCGAAGAGATTTTGGTCGACTTGGAGGGACATGGAAGAGAAAGTATCGTTCCTGAAGTAGATGTATCTCGCACCGTAGGTTGGTTTACCACAATGTATCCTGCAGTTTTCAAAGTGAATGATGCCGACTTCTCTGACATGATCCACAGTATCTCAGAGCAACGTCGTGAGATTCCATCCAACGGTTTTCCTTATACACTAGCTGTTGCTTACCATCGGAATGAACAATTGAAGCAAATCAAGCCTCAAATCTTATTTAATTACTTTGGTGATGCGCAGCAATCTAATGATAGTGTACCTAAATCTCTTTGCTTACAGGAGTGTAATGAACAGTTTGCTTCTGTATGGGATGAACGTAATAAGCTGTCACATCTTATCGAATTAAACGCTATCCTTAGCCGTGATGGGAAGTTACTAATTACGCTTGAATATCACCCCTCCTATGTTAAGACTGCATCAGCGAAACAATTGGTAGGCTTAATTAAAGAACGGTTGGAATGTTATTTCCACCGTAACATGCATGATGTCACTAAAAGCATGGAGGAGTCGAGATGACGAGTAAACAAATGGAAAACATGAAAGTGAAGCAAGCCCCCGGACCGGGGGCTCTCAAAACTTTATTTTACTTATCTCGTCTGATCTGGCGACAAGACGTGCTTGATTTGATGAACGATCTTCACAATCAATATGGCTCTATCGTACAAATCCAGAAGTACACACTGATGAATGGCATCGATGCTAGTAAATTTGTGATGACTGCCGGCGTGGAGAAATTCCAGCGTCAGCCCATCGCTGAGGCAGGCCCTCCATCTCTTGCTTCGAAGGATGGAGCTGAACATAAACAACATCGTAAGCTTGTAATGAACGCTTTTCGACCAAAGCAATTGGAGAAATATGTTGCCTCGATGTCTCCATTAATGAAGAAAAGAATTGCATCTTGGGATGGAGAAATTGACTTATTTGCGGAAATGAAAGAGTTAACCTTGGATATTGTTTTGAGAACGATGCTTGGAATCGAACCAGGTACTGATCTTCATCAGAGATATATGGAGGGATACTGGCTGCTTCTCAACCGGGGAAAGGAGAGCAACAAAACAAATAGTACGTATCAACAAGCCATGCGGGCAAAAGATGTGATATGGGATGTTATCAAACAATTAGTTCAAGAAAGAAGAAACAATCCGTCAGACGATGCTTTGACTTCATTACTAGAAGCGTACGAGAATTCAGAGGATAAATTGGACGAGGAAACTTTCATTGGTTACGCCTATATGTTAACTGAATTTGGAGAAGGAGATTTGGCTAACATGCTTACTTATGCGGTTGCTGCCTTAGTATTTTACCCGCATATTATGGATCGTGTGAGTCAAGAAGTAAACTCCAGCTCTTTAGACACGTCACGGATTTTTAACCAAATGCCGTATACTTTAAATCTTGTAAGAGAGGTAGAAAGGCTGTATCCACCTGTTCCTTATGTAGCTAGATATGCCATGGAGACAGTACAATACAACGATTTTTCTATTCCCAAAGGAAGTATCGCCGTGGCTAACATTTATTTGAGTCACCGATGCGAGCAGTACTTCAATGATCCACTCGTATTTGATCCCTCACGCTATGAGCGATCTGTTGGAGAAATGAATAATCCTAATTCTCTTATTGGCTTCGGTGTGGGAAATCACATGTGTGTCGCAAAACAGTATGCTCAAATACAAGTCTGTTTATTTTTACAACATTTGTTGCAAAGTTCATCTCTTCTGTCAATTAAAGGATTGGAGGTCATTCCGGATATGAATTATAAGGGAGCAACTTCTCCAAGTCGCACTATAAATATCCAGGTAACCAAAACTCAATCCACGAGGAGGATATCCATTGAACAGAAATGAAATTGGCAGAAGGAGTAATCTTTCATATGAGCAGTTTTTGAAAGAATATCTAATACCAAGTAAACCTGTTGTTCTCACTGGAGTGATGGAAGATTGGCCGGCTATGTCGAAATGGGGAACCGACTATTTTAAGTCAACTCTTGGCAATCAGAAGGTAAAGGTAGCCGTGTCTGAAAATGGGATGTTCCCGTCAAAGCCGGAACTGGGCTGGCAAGCAACAGACTATGAGCAAATGGATTTTTATGACTATTTGAGCATGATAGAGAATCCGGAAAAATTAAATAAGATCTATTATTTACAACACAAATCTTTACCGGATGTGTTTCCCGAACTACTGAATGACATCCAATCTCCTATATATATCAAATCCCCCAATCCAACGATTAATCTTTGGATCGGTTCAGGGGGGAATATTACTCCAATCCATTATGATTTCTCATCAAACTTCCTGGCACAAGTTACAGGAAAGAAAAAAGTTATTCTCTTTGAACCATCACAATCTCGCAATCTGTATGCCCTATCGGTTAGATCCAAAAATGCAAACTTAAGCCCAATCAACACATTGAACCCTGATTTCAGTAAACATTCCAAGTATAAAGATGTTCCTTATTATGAATGCACGCTCGAACCAGGGGAAATGTTGTTTATTCCTTTATTTTGGTGGCACTGGGTCAATACGATTAGTCGCGAGGCCACGATTTCTGTTAATTATTGGTGGAATGGAGCGATCAAACCGTGGTTCTCTAAACAAGGAATCAAAACATTATATCTTCTTTCTTTACAGGGGAAATAAAAGCGGTTTTCGCGGAAAGTTTCAGTTTTAAAAAAGCCCTGTTGCCCAATCTGATGTTCACAAGAATAGAGGTTTTAGAACATGAATTTATTTTGTTTTGCCCATGCCGGTGGAACGACGATGTCATATAACTTGTTAAAAAGAGAACTTAAACATCCTGTGAATCTGATTTTAGTGGAACTTCCTGGTAGAGGAACCCGATTTTCCGAACCTCTTCTGGATAATATGGAAGATATGTTGGAGGATGCTTATGCAAATATAAAACAAATGTTGAATCAAGGGCAATTTGCATTTATTGGACATAGCATGGGGGGCCGGATTGCTTTTGAAATGGCTCATAAAGTATATACGAAGAGTAGACGTTTACCCGAACATTTATTTATTTCAAGCGCCAAAGTACCTCATACCATGAAATCACATCGGATTCATCAATTACCTGACGAGCAATTTTTTGAGCAGGTTTATAAACTTGGCGGAACTTCGCGAGAGATTTTTGATGATCATGTTTTACGGAATACCTATTTACCTATTTTGAGAGCAGATTTCAAGGCTCTGGAATGGTTTGAATCCCCCATAAATAGAGAGCCTCTAGATAGTGCAGTTACTGTGTTATACGGTGAAGGAGAGCCTTTTATGGAGTCTGAGATGTCCGAATGGGGAACGTATTTCAATTCAGAATGTACAATAAAGACTTTTCCTGGAGACCACTTTTATATATTTAGCCAAATAAGCCAAGTATCTAAGCTGATCATGAATACCTTATTAAAGTAGTTCTTTTCTCTTCCATCATAATATGGGAGGTTGAATTACCAATGAAAATCCAGCATATAGAGCTTTTAAAGCTGTCATTCCATATTTGAAAAAATTAATGAGGTGATTTATATGTCTTCAACGATAAACAGCGTATTCTCATCATTTGCGGATATTATCAGCTATCGGGCAAAAGTTCAGCCCGATTCTATAGCTTACACGTTTATAGATGATAATGGACGGATTCCAATGACGTATCAAGAGTTAGAATCACGGGTGAGACGGATTGCTTCCTCGTTGTTGATGGAGGTAAAGCCGGGAGATCGTGTCCTAATTCTACAACAGCCTGGCCTGGAGTATATCTGCTCATTTTTTGCATGTCAGTATGCGAAAGTTATTGCCGTTCCAGCCTATCCACCATTGACCAAAAGATATTCAAATCGAGTGTTGCAGATAGCCAAGGATTCGGGTGCAAAGGTCGCATTGTCATCTGAAAAATGGGCGTCTAAAATAAATGCTGCTTTTCAAGGCACGGGTCTGATTAATATGACTACTGATCGTATCGATGATACGAAATCTTTAATCAGTGAATGGGTACCTGGAGGGATCGAAAGAGAGGCCACGGCTTTCCTTCAGTACACTTCAGGGTCAACAGGTAATCCTAAAGGTGTTATGATTAGTCATCAAAATTTGTTACATAATTCGCAAGTGATTCAGAATGCCTTTAATAGTTGTCAGGATAGTGTTGGTATGGTTTGGCTGCCGCCTTATCATGATATGGGACTGATTGGTGGGATTTTGCAACCTCTATATACAGGATTCCCTATATATTTAATGGCTCCAAACGATTTTATTGAATCTCCAATCAAGTGGCTGGAGACCATCAGTGAGCTTCAAGTAACGATAAGTGGCGGGCCGAATTTCGCTTATGATCTGTGTCTTAGAAAAATCCCGGATGACCTGTTGTCACCTTTAGACTTGAGTCATTGGAAGGTTGCATTTACAGGTGCTGAACCCATACAAGCTTCCATCTTAAAGCAGTTTGCCGAGAGGTTTGCTCCATGTGGATTTGAGTTTGAATCCTTTTTACCATGTTATGGCATGGCTGAGTCAACGTTATATGTTACAGGCGGCCACTTGGATGATTCCTCCAAAATGTTGTATGCAAATCGTGAAGATTTGAAGAAGGGTAAGTTTTCAGCGACTGAACCTGACCATCCCCAAACGGTTCCTCTAGTAAGCTGTGGAGTTTCATATGAAAGCCAGTCACTACTAATAGTAGACCCGGAATCTTCTCTGATCTGTTCTGAAGGGGAAATTGGAGAAGTATGTGTAAGAAGTGAGAGTGTTGCTAAAGGGTATTATAACGAAGAACATGTTATGCCTATGTTTGAAGATCGTACGAATGTTAAAAATGAGGGAGCATTTTATAAGACTGGAGATTTAGGATTTCTTCATGAAAATGAACTTTACATCACCGGCAGACTAAAAGACCTAATTATAATAAGAGGACAAAACTATTATCCATCCGATATCGAATTTACAATGGAGTCTTTGGACAAGGCATTTGTTTCTATGGGTTGTGCTGCTTTTGCTACAACCACAGAAGCGACAGAAGGGTTAGTTATAGTTCAGGAACTATCTCGCCAATACCGGGAGGAGTCCACAAATCCATTAGCAAACAAAATGAGGGAGGCACTATCATCACATTTTGGTGTTAAGGCTCACAGCATTATTTTTATTAAGCAAGGTTCACTTCCTAAAACATCCAGCGGTAAAGTGATGCGTTCTGCTTGTAAAGAGTTATTTGAATCACAACAGTTAAAAGTGATCCAAAGCCATATGGAGCAAGAAGTAGATCTATTTCCTAAACACACTACCGATGAGCAAGGTCTGACTAAAGAAAAACTTCAAAGCTTAGATGATACGGATCGGCAAAAATATATTGGAGAACGGTTACAACATCTATTCATGCAAAGTGGGGTCCAAACGACTCATTTGGAACGCTCGCTACCTCTGTCTTCTCTTGGTCTTGATTCGATGGAGATGATTAATTTTCGTTCGCTTATTGAGAGTGAATTTGGTGTGAGGTTGGATATAGAAACTTTATTCTCGGAAGAGTTATCTATTCATGGGCTAATCCATATAGTTATGTCATCAGAGCTGACGTTAATCGATGTAGACATTCCCTTGCAAGACGTCTCTAAATTCGAGTTGTCAGAAGATCAGAAAAGGCTTTGGTTTGTTGAGAGTATAAGTGATTTTAAATTACAGGTGCCGGTTGTATTCGAGATTAAAGGCAATTTAAATATTCCACGATTACAAAAAAGTTGGGAAAAACTTTTGAGAAGACATGGAACCTTTAGAACTGTTTTTTATATGGAAGATGATGTTGTATTTCAAGAAGTATCAAATGAAGAAAATATGGCATGCAGTTTCACCCATCACCGTGTCGAAAGTGATGATCTTGAGAAATTGCTAGTCCACGAGGCGAGCAAACCTTTTGACTTACAAAAGGCTCCACTGACCAGAATCACTGTGTTTGAACGTGAGAGTAACGAATTTACGCTTCTTTTTGTTTCGCATCATCTAATCGCAGATTTGAAATCGTTGTTTATAGCGATGAATGATTTGCTACAAATATACAGTTCGCCAGAACAAGAAGTTCAGTTGCCTAAATCCGTTGCATTTACGGATTATCTTTCTTGGGACAAAGAGCGAATGAAGCGTGTAAATCTGGAGAATCAGGCTCATTACTGGAAAGAGCATTTGAAGAATGCACCACGATTACTCGAGTTGCCAGTGGATTATGAGCGACCTGAAATCCGTAACTTTAAAGGCAAGCAACATACGTTCCAAATTCCCGCAGAGTTATCTGATCGTATGCGTATTTTTTGTAAGGAACAAGGAGTAACGCCATATGTCACCATGCTGACTGCTTTTGCAACAATGTTGCAGCTGTATTCAAGCCAAAATGATTTAGTCATTGGTACTCCTTTGGATCGGAGATCGTCCCCACAATTTGAAAAAGCGATAGGTTTTTTCGCTCAACCCATGCCACTCCGTATAGTTGTCGAAGAAGATACGGTTTTTCAAATATTACTTCAACGTATTCGTAAAACGGTTCTATCGGCCTTATCCAATCAAGATATTTCATTCTCGAAGATCGTTGAGATGGTAAACCCTGTAAGAAGTATTCATCATAATCCGATTTTCCAAGTTATGTTTAGTTATTTGAAAGTGGATATGGCGGATTACTCATCTTCTTCTTTGTCCGTACAATCGGTAGCTTATTCAGAGTGTGATACAGAATTTGATCTGTTTGTTACGCTTACCGAGAATGTTGGAGGTGAACTCGTAGGAAGTTTTGGATACAATGCAGCTTTGTTTGCTCAAGAAACGATTAAAGAGTTGTCTGAATTATTCATCAATATTCTGGAGAAAGGAATGGATAACCCAGCCCTAAAGTTTCAGGGTGAGGGAGTTTCTCTCTTGAAAAGAATTCATGAAAGAAAGCAAAGTATCTCTAATATCGTGATAGCCTCCACGTTCACTCCAGATATGGTAGAAGAGTCTATCGTGTACTGGAATAAAAAAATGAAGTATTCTGCACACGTAGAATTTGCACCATCTCATCAAGTTTTTCTGCAGTTATTAGACCCGTCTAGTCTTCTTTCATCCAATCCAAACGGTGTTAATGTCTTGCTTGTTCGAATATCAGATTTATTGACAGGAGCAAGAAGTTCTAAGTTTTCTGTAGAAGAGAGTGATCAGCTCCAGCAAAATGTGGAAGAATTGGTCCAGGCTATCAGACGGTTTTCTTCGCACAATCCGTTGCCTTTAATTACATGTATATGTCCTGAATCCCCTGAGATCATTGCAGAAAATTCGGAGCTGTTTGCTCATTTAGAGGGATTACTGGAATCACAAATAGCTGACCTTAAATACGTGCACCATGTAAGTACAAACCAAATTAAAAATGGTTTCGACATTGAAACATACTATGATGAATATGCTGACCATACTGCTCAGATTCCCTATAGTTACTCCTTTTTCTGTGTGATCGGAACTTCCATATGCCGAAAAATAAGCTCTCTTTCAGAGCCAATGCATAAGGTGATTATCCTGGATTGCGATAATACACTATGGCAAGGGATTTGTGCCGAAGATGGTGCCGAAGGAATTGTATTAGACGAGAGAAGTTTAGGTTTGCAGAGATTCGTCGTGGAGCAGTATAAGCAGGGCATGATCATTTGTCTTTGCAGCAAAAATAACGAAGAGGATGTTTGGAACGTTTTTGAAACTAGAGAAGATATGATCTTGAAGAAGAGCCATATTACAGCATATAGAATCAACTGGGCATCTAAACCGAATAATATTGTTGATTTATCGCAAGAACTCTCTCTTTCGTTGGATAGTTTTGTTTTTTTCGATGATAACCCCGTAGAGTGTACCAATGTTGAACTTGAAATTCCCGAAGTGCAAACGATTCAAGTGAATGATGAACGATACGGTTCTTTTAGTAATCTGATCGACCGCTTGTGGTTATTCGATCGGGCGACTATTACAGATGAGGATTCGAATCGAACTAAATTATATCAAGAAAATCGAGCCAGAGAACGCTTTTTAACCCATCTGGTGGAGGATGAGAATGCATATAACTTTGCTACATTCCTTGATGAACTTCATGTTGAGATTAATGTAGAGAGCGTATCAGAGGAGCATATATCTCGGGTATCTCAACTAACATTTCGTACCAATCAATTTAATTTTACAGGCATAAAACAGACGGAACGTGAAATTTTAAGTCTAATTGGCAGAGATGAGACTAGATATTTTGCAGTGAGTGTTCGAGATCGATTCGGTGATTATGGATTGGTTGGTGTACTATTTTGCGAAATTGTTGAAGATCATTATTACGTGAAAAACTGGTTGCTAAGTTGCCGAGTATTAGGCAGAGGGGTTGAATACAAAATACTTGAAGCCATTGGTGAAAAGGCATCGGAAGAGGGTGCTGCTTCTCTTGTTATTGAATTCAATCGAACAGGAAAAAATACACCGGCTTTGATATTTGTTAACTCCATTGCGAATGATTCATCTATCCATGACAGTGATGATCTTCAATCTATTGAATTGACGATAGAAGAAGCGATGGCTGTAGCTCGTAAAGGTGTGCAAATGGATGCAAGCAAAAATGTAGAGGGGATAGAAGGAGATAAGAACAAGAGGAAAAAAAATCTAAAGTTTGAAAAAGACCACACCCAACTCACTATGGAACTTATGAATATCGATGCGCTAGCTTTGGCTATTCAAAAGAGTAGTTCCATTTCGCATATCGAACGTTTCGTGACTGAATACGTGGCACCGCGTAATTTGATTGAAGACAAGCTTGCTGAAATTTGGTCTGAGCTGTTAAAAGTTGACCGTATTAGTGTATACGATAACTTTTTCTTTCTAGGGGGACATTCTCTAATGTCTCATCAGATTATTCTTCGAATTAGAGAAGAATTTCATATTGAGCTTCCGCCTAGTATTATGTTTTCAACGGATTTCACAATTGCGAGTCTTGCTGAGGCTATGGAGAGTATTTTATCGGAACAGCCCGATGAGGCTGAGCTGGCTGAATTGGTACAGGAACTTGAGAATTTAAGTGAAGAAGAGCTGCAAGAGTTATTGAACAAAGTTTTATAAACAATGAATAATTCATGTAAGGGGGGATTGTAGATGGCTCGATTTTTGCTGCTTACGCTTGGGTCGGGAGGAGATTTATATCCTTTTCTAAGGATAGGTAAAGCCCTTATCTCGGAAGGGCACGAGGTCACTTTAGTGACGCATTGCATCTATCAAAAAAATGCAGAAAAGTACGGATTCAAATTTGTTGGGTTTGATACTCTTTTGGAATACCAGATAGTGATGAATGATGAATTTCAGATGAAAATGCAAGATCCAAAGGTATATGTAGAGTTCACAAAGAGATATTTATTTCCTAAACTAGAAAGAGCTTATAGACAAATAATTGAGGTTTGTGATTCGGATACGATTGTCATTGCCCACAGTTTAACGCAAGCTTTAGCACAAATGATATCGGAAAAGTTAAGTTTACGATATATCACAGTGTTTCTCGCTCCAAGCTTTCTCGAGAGCATCATCAAGAATCCGGGATATATTATGGAGTACCTTGCTAAAGAGCTGAATTATCTCCGAAATAAGGTTGGATTAGAGCCAATCCAAAATTGGAGAGAAATGTTGAATTATTATAATCAAGCCATTGCTTTTTGGCCGGAATGGTTTGCAAGTTATCGTTCAGAAGTAGATCTTCCCATCACTTATGCTGGTTTTTTGTTGCATAACAATCTGGAAGTTGTTTCAGATGAGCTTATGCATTGGTTTGAGGAGAGTCGCCCTGTAATCATTAGTCATGGTACAACACCTGCGATCTCCGACTCGTTTTACTCTTCATGCATCTCAGCTTGTGTTGAACTGGAGTATCCAAGCGTAGTCGTGTCTAAGAGCAAACAAGTCATACCTGCAATGTTTCAATCTGTGGTTAGACACGAGACGTTTCTGCCCTTTTCGAAAGTCATGGATCAAGCTAAGCTATTAATTCATCACGGTGGAATTGGTACCATGGGACAAGCGATGAAAGCAGGAGTTCCTCAATTGATTTTAGGAAATGGTTTTGATCGGCCTTTGAATGGCTTATACGCTAAAAAACTCGAAGTAGCAGATTACCTTCCATTACCAAAATGGACTAAAGATGATGTTAAATCCTCATTAGAGCTTTTAATAAGAAGTACCTCTGTTGAAAGTAACTGTAAAGAGGTAGCTTATAAGGTGAGCCAGATGAATGTGGAAGATCAGATATCGAAAGTCGCAAATACAGTAATAAACACAACTAAATTACCCGATGTATCTAGAGTTTATTCAATGGATTTATCAGAGGAGGCGAAAATCCAAATTCCCAACAGAACCTCAAGTGAACTACTAGAGCTGTTGAAAAAGGTGCCAGCCGAGAAGCGGTCTCAATTGCTTAAGGAAATCCGTCGCTAAAGGAAAGAAATCATGAGCACTTCGACTGCTATAAAGGAATAAGTGAAAACCAAGAAATTTGTTAAGATACCTTAGCTCGGATCACGTGCTAAGGTATCTTTTTTGATATCACACTTTAATAATCATTACACAATACTCATAACCACTTCTCCGCCCATCGCTCTACGGCGCTTAACGCTCGCCCCAGTTCGGTTCCTTTGCGGGACAACATATATTCAGTCCGAACGGGACGTTCAGTAACCACATGCCGAACAATCAGCCCCTCTTCTTCCAATTCTTTCATACGCTCATTTAATACACGTTTACTCAAATCGGGAATAAAAGCATGAATTTCACTGAAGCGTTTGGGTTCTTCCATTAATGCGTGGATAATCAAAGCTACCCATTTCCGGCCAATGATCTGATAAGATTGTTCCACTTTTGAGCACATTTGCTTGGCATTCTCATCATCGTTCATAACGGTACTCCTTTGGTTTATTGTTACTTGTAATATACCTAGTATACTTATTGTAACCTTCTTGTCCATCGGTTATATGTATTTAATGTCACAATCCAATTGCTATTAAAGTTACCACATAAAGCGTTAACATTCAACTAAACCCCTGTAAACACTGGAGTTCACAGGTTCGACACGAATGTTGACGAATTGTGACGACAGGTGTAATATGGGTAACGTTAAATCTAATGGTTACAATTTATAACCTTATTGAAGTTGATTGAGGTTGTGGAGAGAAGGAATGTTCCCATGATTGGATTCAGGCCGTGTTTATAAACGGAGACAAGGCGGGCGGCGTGCCCACTTATTCCGTCTTTTGTCATGCTTGGATTTGACCATTTTGCAACATCATATACTATACTGCACAGATCATAGGAGGCACTCCAATGGATGCAATGACATTTGTCCTGTTCGGGGCAACAGGCGATTTAGCCAAACGTAAAATTTACCCTGCATTATACAATCTGTACGTAGATCAGAAAATGCCAAAGGCATTCTCCGTAATCGGTCTGGGACGCCGTGAACTGTCGGATGCCGATTTCCAGGCGAATGTGGAAAAGTCACTGCATGAATTTTCCCGTCAAAAGCCAGAGGAAGCAGCACAAATTCGTGATTTTATCGGAGCTTTCCGTTATTGCTCGCTGAATAATACCAAGCTTGAGGATTACACCCGATTGCTTCAACTGGTGCAGCAGCGTGAACAAGAATTGAATATTCCGGAAAACCGCATGTTCTACATGTCGGTTGCACCTGAATTTTTTGAACCCATCGCACTGAACATTCAAGAGAGCGGTCTGGGCAATACTAAAGGTTGGAAGAAACTGATCATCGAAAAGCCGTTTGGCCATGATTTGCAATCTGCTCGTGAACTGAACGAGAAGTTGAGCAATACTTTTGCGGAAGAAGAAATTTATCGCATTGATCACTTCCTTGGTAAACCCATGGTACAAAACATTGAAACTCTCACGTATGCCAATCCGGTTATTCAAGCGCTTTGGTCTAACCGCTATATTGCGAACGTACAGATCACAGCAAGTGAAACCGTTGGTGTTGAGGAACGTGCTGCATATTATGATCAAAGTGGAGCGCTCCGCGATATGTTCCAGAACCACATGCTGCAATTGTTGATGATGATTGCACTACATTTACCGAAACGCTGCACACCGCAAGAAATTCAGTATAAGAAGAAAAAAATTGCAGAGTCTTTGCGGCCTTTGACCCAAGAAAATGTGGCATCAGAAGTGGTTCGTGCTCAATATGGCGCAGGTGAGCTTCAAGGTTCCAATGTTGTCGGTTATCTGGACGAGCCTGGTATTCCGGCAGAATCACAGAACGAGACCTATGTGGCTGCAAGACTGTGGCTGGATGATCCATTCTGGAGCGAGGTTCCGTTTTATATTCGTACAGGTAAACGCATGGCTGAAAAATCAACCCGAATTGTCGTTGAATTCAAGGCTCCGCTCAAAACAGGTCACGAGTCTGAAAATACGATGGCTCCGAACCTGTTGACGCTGGAAATCGGTCCGGGCGAAAGTATCTCCTTGCAATTAAATGCGAAGAACCCACTGAACCACGGTGAGGTGGAGCCGATGCATATGACCTTTAACTCAGGAGAACGCAAGGTTCCTGAAGCGTATGAGAACTTGATCTTTGATGCGATGCGTGGAGACTCCACCTTCTTCGCACACTGGAACGAAGTTGAATTGGCATGGCAATGGGTACAGCCGATTCAGGAAGCATTTGCGGCGGGTACCATTCCACTCGATACGTACAGCGCAGGTTCAAATGGACCAGAATCAGCAGATCGTCTGACTGCGGAGAATGGATTCCGTTGGTGGTAAGCCGAGGAAACATTCCGCACGTCTTTGTTACACACTCTACAGTCAAGTAACGCATACTTATTTTGCTTAAATTATACCGTTTCAATTTTGCATAAGGTCTTTCGACTTTCTAAGCCGAAAGGCCGCAAACATTTTATATATAGATAATTGTTCTGTTTAAAGTGTTTCGTTTGACAGCAAAGAGAGTGAAGGGGACGAAATCGATTCCGAAGAAGCGAAGCGTGCGCCTTTATCACCGGATTTTTCCCTTGTCAAAGGGAGATCAAAAAAAATCTGGGGATAACAGCGCTCGAAGGAACGATTCGTAACCGGAACGGAAATTTGCTGCATGGCAAGGAACTGCTTTTATTGAATAATTCATACTCAAAACAATCGCATAACAGGAGGATTTTATCATGAAACTTGGACTTATCGGACTTGGAAAAATGGGCTTGAACCTGGGCAGAAACCTGATTGATCACAAACACGAAGTGGTTGCCTTTGACCTGAATACAGAAGCGGTTAAAGAAATGAAAGAATACGGCGCTCAAGGCGTTTCTTCATACCAAGAAATGGTGGAATCCCTGGAATCTCCACGTGTACTTTGGATCATGGTTCCTCACAACGTTGTAGATGCAGTACTGGCTGAAGTGAGCCCATTGCTGTCCAAAGGTGACATTATCATCGAAGCAGGCAACTCTCACTACAAAGAGTCTATCCGTCGTTATGAACAGTTGAAACCACAAGGCATTCACTACATGGATGCAGGGACTTCAGGCGGTATGGAAGGTGCGCGTAACGGTGCATGTTACATGATCGGTGGAGATCCGGAAGCATGGGCGATCGTTGAGCCTGCTTTCAAAGATACTTCTGTAGAGAACGGTTATCTCTATGCGGGTAAAGCGGGTAGCGGGCACTTCCTCAAAATGGTGCACAACGGAATCGAGTACGGCATGATGGCTTCTATTGGTGAAGGTTTCGACGTATTGGAGAAAAGCGGATTTGATTTCGACTTTGAACAAGTTGCGCGTGTATGGAACAACGGTTCCGTTATCCGTTCATGGTTGATGGAATTGACAGAGCGTGCATTCTCCAAAGATGCTAATCTGGATGAAATCAAAGGGGTTATGCACTCTTCCGGCGAAGGCCGTTGGACAGTTGAAACAGCATTTGACCTTCAAACGGCTACGCCGGTTATCGCGCTTTCCTTGCTGATGCGTTATCGTTCCCTGGAAACAGATACGTTCACAGGTAAAGTCGTTGCAGCCCTGCGTAACGAATTCGGTGGACATGCGGTTGAGAAAAACTAATCTATTTATTAGAACAACCCTAAAGATTTTTCTAGTGTGAAAAGTAAACCTTTCGCCTGTGCAGATGTTATATCTGCTAAGGGCGGAAGGTTTTTTTGCGCCTGGCGTAGGCTGATTTGTACATCCTACGGATTCACCGATCAGCCTACTCCAACGTGGATTACGGAGTGCTGTCCTTCTTTTTCAGGACAACATTGCATATGCATAACATATAAGCCTATGGCTCATCTCGCAGGGGGGGACGCTCCGATGATGCGAAAAAGATGGCGAAGCCGAAGACGGCGGCCGCCGAAGCCGCCTAGTGGCAAGCGCAAGATATGGTTAATTGTTTTGCTCGTAGCCATATTTTGTTTGATGCAGGGCTTTGCATATGTGGACAAAAAAATGAAGCCGCCCATTATGCATCTGGCCAAGATCCGGGTGAAGCAGATTGCCACGGAGGCGATTAATAAAGCGATTACGGCTCAGGTTGCTGAGGGCAAGACAACAGAAGGGTTAATTGACTGGAAAACCGATACGGCAGGCAAAGTTTCGGGTTTTATGCTGAACTATAACGAACATATGCGCATCACGGCAAGTACCATGAATGTCGTGCAGTCTACCCTTCAGAACGTGCATATGTTGAAAGAAAAAATCCCGCTTGGTCAGGCGCTGGGCAGTCCTGTAATGGCCTCGTTTGGCCCGAGCATACCCGTCCGAATTGAACCGCAGGGAGCGGTGAAGGTTGACCTGAATACCCGCCAGCAAAATGCGGGCATTAACATGATTTTGGTTGAGGTATATATCCACATTATTGCCGAGGTTGCCGTGGTTGTGCCTTTTGACATGGAACCAGAGACGGTAGATACGGAAATCCCGATCTCCTATCTGCTCGTTGTTGGTGACGTACCGATGTATTATTACGATAATCAAGGCAAGCCAGTTGGTAGCAATGGCAGTAATGCTCCTGCGATTGCACTACCTTCGGGGCAGGCGGGTGTATCAAGTGGCGGCAATGGTCATACAGGGAACGGGAGCGGCGGTACTAGCAGTAGCAACGGGAGTGGTACGGGTACGAACCATGGCGGCGAGACATCTGGCAATCAGCCACAGATCCAAAGCCCGCAGCAAGCGCCGGGAAACCATACACAGCAGAACGGGCTTGAGCTTGAACTGGATCCACCTGATCTGAACGGAAATTTTCAGTCTGGACAGACGAATTAAGAGCAAGTGAGTTGTGAGCCACATCAAGCAAAGAACTATACAAAAGGGAACCTCCGTAATTACAGAGGTTCCCTTATCTATGCTAGTATGCAACAACGCAACTATGAACAATACCTACTTAAAACAATCATGATGTTTGGGCAACACGTAGTTTATTTACTCTTTTTCTTCCGCTGGCTGCGCTCTTCCTGTTCCCAATGTCTAAGCAATGGATAGGGATCGAACGACCATTCATGCAGACCGCTGTCGCGATAGATTCCGTAATGAAGATGCGGCGGGAATTTACCTTGAGTTCCAGGTTTGCCGTAGCCCGAGCTGCCAACCCATCCGACGACCTGACCAGGAGTAACCACATCACCGATTCTAACCCCTTTATCAAAGCCGGACAGGTGAGCGTAATAGTGATAATGATTGTTCAGATCCCGAATACCAATCCGCCAGCCACCGAACGGATTCCATCCTTTAATCTCCACCATGCCGTAACAGGTACTGCGAACCGGCAATCCGTGTGGAGCAAAGATATCGGTTCCTTCATGAATGCGATATCCGCCCCAGCTGCGCTTTGTTCCCCATGTACTACGATAGGAATAATTGGTACCTAGTGGAACAGGAAAGGCATGTCCGAACAGATCCAGATTGTCAAAATGCTCATATAGTTTCGCAAATTGCTGGATTCGCTGCACCGCTCTCGAATTGTGATAGTATTCCCAGAGACCAATGCTGAAGTCTTCCTGTTTGTTTCCATATTGCTGCATGATCGACGCCATGCTGTAAAGCACATCCAGATCATTGTTAGAGTCAGCTATCCCGTCTCCTGACCCATCGCGCCCTTTTCCATTGAAAACAAGAATCGACTGGGGATTCTGGTCTGCTTCATCTGGATTCAACCAGCCTCTCCAAGCGGGAGGAGTCAAGAAAATCCCGGTCAGCCGTTCAGGGTGTTTGCGATCCTTGGGATGAGCCCGTGTAATCGTTCGTTCATACTGATCAATGGCGGCCAGCCTGAACCATGGAATTTGGGTCATCTGACCAATGCTTTCATACAGATGGCGACGTGCTGCAAAAATGTCGGATGCTTTTGGCTCCGCAGCCTGTGTTGCAGTATCCGCCAGTTTGGCAGACTCACTGTAAACCTCAGCAGGCAGGAACGGGAGAAGCAGAGCGCCTGCGAGTAAGGTTTTGAACCATAAGCCGTAGGTGTTACGAAATGACCGGTGCTGTCGCACAGGGAAGCAGCCCCTTTCCATTAAGATGATGCACTTGTGCCCGATGAATCAAGCTATATCCTAGCGTTCTTCAAATGTTCTTTTTTTATCCGTATTGTTGTGAATGCACAAGATGTGACAAATGGGGGTTTTTCCAAGCCTTTCATGGTATAATATGTTCCGAGCAACAGCCTAACTTCAGTAGAAAGAAGGTTTATGCATTGGCTAAACGTGTTAAAGAACCGAAACCGGACTGGATTCGGATCAAATTGACAACCGGAGATAACTATCAGGAAATTAAAAACATGATGCGTTCCAAAACATTGCATACGGTATGTGAGGAAGCACGGTGCCCGAATATTTATGAGTGCTGGGCGAATCGAACAGCTACGTTTATGATTTTGGGTGATATTTGTACAAGAGCATGCCGGTTTTGCGCGGTCAATACGGGTTTACCAACGGAACTTGATTTACAGGAACCGGAACGTGTGGCAGAAGCAGCAGAACAGATGAACTTGCAACATTGCGTTATCACTAGTGTAGCTCGGGATGATTTGAAAGACGGAGGAGCCACGATTTTTGCCGAGACCGTGAAGGCAGTACGCAAACGTTTGCCACTGTGCAGCGTGGAGGTACTTATTCCGGACTTTATGGGAGATCGGGATTCGTTGCAAATCGTTATGGATGCCAAACCGGATATTTTGAATCATAACATCGAAACGGTTGAACGGTTGTCAGATAAAGTACGTGCCAAAGCGAAGTATAAACGTTCATTGGAATTGCTCGCTCGTGCCAAAGAGATGCAGCCTAACATCCCAACGAAATCAAGTATTATGCTCGGTGTAGGTGAGGAATATAATGAAATTTTAGCAACGATGGATGATCTTCGTGCGGTGAACTGTGATATTATGACAATTGGTCAGTACTTGCAGCCATCCGAAAAACATCTGTTTGTTGAGAAGTATTATCCGCCTGAAGAATTTGCGGCATTGAAACAGGAAGGATTGAAGCGTGGATTCAGTCACGTCGAATCCGGTCCGATGGTACGCAGTTCTTATCATGCGCATGAACAGGTAAAATCAGCGAACCAGCATACGGAACAGGCGGCAACACACGCGTGATGGAGGAATCCGGATTGGAACAGGATAAAAATAAGGAAGAACAGCAACAGAACGAGCAGCAGATGCAAGAGACGGTGGAGGAATCGGTTCAGGAATCTGTTGAGGAATCCGTTCAGGAGAAACCCAAAGCACCTGTCATTGTACAGGTCGGCGGCAAAAATTATGAAATTGTTCAAAACCATAAAGAGGGTTGGAACCCGGAGGTATTTCGTGACCGCTACAGCGAAGTGCTGGAGCGTTACGACTATATCATTGGGGACTGGGGATATAGCCAGCTGAGGCTTAAAGGTTTTTATCGCGATAACCATCCCAAGGCAACCAAGGATTCGACCATCTCTTATATGGTGGATTACATCAACGAGTATTGCAACTTTGGCTGTGCATACTTTGTGCTTCAGAAGTGCAAAGAGCAGCCTCAAGCAAAAGCAAAAAGCGGTTCCTGATAAGGACCGCTTTTTTGGTGCGTTTAAGTAAGTCTTGGGAGTCAGCAGCGTTGACCTAGTCAAGAAAGGCAGTGCGAACCCGGTTCCAGAACGGATAGGGCCGAAAACGCGCAAAGCTGACCTTCTGCTCGGATACTTGACAGCGAACGGAGATCAGATCCTCTACCATTACATTGACATGATCAATGGTCATGAGCAAACGCTGGTCTTTACGTGAGAAAATATCACAATGGTGATGCTTGGGCAAAATGACGGGTGAACCGAGCGTTCGATACACGCGGTTGTTAATGGAAGCAATCTCCGCAATCTGAATCGCTTCAATCGTTGGATGCACCATGGCCCCGCCAAGCGCCTTGTTGTACGCTGTACTACCCGAAGGTGTGGAGACGCAGATGCCGTCTCCCCGGAACATCTCGAATGTAACGTCGTTAATGTCGACCTGAGCCACGACCGTACCGTCTACCCCTTTTAGCGTAAATTCATTCAGTGCGATGTAGGAGGAGTTACCAGACTTTTTACGAATCTCCAGCTCCAGCAATGGATACTGTACAATACGAGGTTTGAGGAGACCCGGATCACCTTTACCACTCATAAGTCTGATCAGTTCCCTTAATTCTTCTTTCTTCCAGTCAGCATAGAAACCAAGATGGCCTGTATGAACCCCAACAAAAGAAATATCCGGAATGCGGTCGATGAAATTGTGAAAAGCTTGAAGCATCGTTCCATCGCCTCCGATGGAGATGACAATCTCCGGCGATTCTGCATCCAGTTTGAACCCTTCTTCTTTCGCCAGCGCGTGAAACTGCTGACTGAGATCAATGGATAACTGGTCTCCGCGGTCTTGAACATAGTATCTCAAGATGAAAGCTCCTTTGTGGTCATTATACTACCGATGATAATCAATTCCGGGCCAGAACACAACGTCCGATTCAACTTCCGGGCAAACTATTTGCACAGGACTCTATTTTTCGCCCCGTTTAGGCAACAACTGCGAACGAACCCAGGCAAGACATAACAGGACAATGAGCAAGCAGGTAAACACCAGTATTCCTGTTATGCCGATAAGCATCCATCCGGGTGTGTATGTAGATAGGGTGGAGATTAACGTAGTTTCCAAAAAAGCAGGTGAAGTCGAATTACCCATTAACAATGGCCATAACAGAATGACGAGCAGTGGCGCAATTACAGCATGAATGGCTCGGGCCAGTAAAAATGGGCCGTATCGCATTGGTGTATTGCTTAACACACTCATAATCTGTGCATGGACGGATAGTCCGCCCCAGGAAAGTACAAAGGAGGCAGCAGCAACTTTGAAGACTAGAGGTACGGAATGGGCTGCTGATCCAGCTTCTTTGGCTCCAAGCGTCACCTCAAACAATCCGCCGACGAGACTGTGTGATAGAGACGGTGGTAAACCTGCAAGTTGAAGTCCTTGTTCCGTCAGTGCATATAATACGCCAAGCGAGCCAGTCTGAACCAATAATTCCATAATGACAGAGAAGAATACAACAAGCCCTCCTACGATAATAATAAGTCGAAGGGAAGAGGATACAGCATATCGCAGCAGTTCTCCCAATGCCCGTCCATCTGCTTGCCTCGCTTCGTGCATCGCATAGATGGCGCGTAAGAATCGGCTGCGGTTGCGGTGCTCTCCGGGGGCGCTCTGGCGCTCTGGCGGCAGAGTTGAAGCGCTTGAAGTGGAATGGCCATGAAACCGCATGAGTACACCTACAAGAAAAGCAGCTGAATAGTGGGATGCTACAAGGATTGGGGCAATGGAAGTATTATGGAAAAAACCGACAGATACGGCTCCGATCATAAAGATTGGATCAGATGAGGTGGTGAATGCGACGAGGCGCTCTCCTTCCTCCCTCGTGACCAGTTTCTGTTCCCATAATTGTGCCGTCAGCTTGGCACCGGTGGGATAACCTGAAGCGCAGCTTACTGCAAAGACAAATCCACCGCTCCCGGGGACGCGGAATATGGGGCGCATGAGCGGATTAAGCAATGTCCCCAGGAAATGTACGATACCAAAGCCGAGAAGCAGCTCAGACAATACCAGAAAGGGGAAGAGGGAAGGGAACAACACATCCCACCAGATGGACAGACCTCTCACGCTTGCATGCCAGGTCTCCGCTGGATACGAAGCCATCAGAACACAGAGGATCAGGAGAGCGAGTGTAATCAGAATTTGCATGATGCGCTGAGGAACAGCCATGAGTTTCTCTCCTTTATTGTTAAGATGGTTAAACCGCAGTCAGTCATGGAGCTTCTGCCATCAATATATGAAAAAAAATGGACAAACAGTACAAAATAATAATGGGTAAGCGCTTGCAAAAGTGGCTGTGTTTTTGAATGATGTATGCTAAAATGGTAAAAACGCCTGAACGTCATCTAATGGTTATCAAGGTGGAATCAATAAGGATGGAGTGATGATCATGAGTCTTGTCGCCGGAGTCCTGGTCTGTGCATTTGTGTATGTGATACGTGCCTCGCTGGTGCGTACTGAAGAGGAAGATTGGCGAAGTTACTAATGAAATATGTGGTGCGCCAGCCCTGGGGTTGGCGCTTTTTTGTCATTCTTAAGACATAAACGCCTTGATACATAAGGGTCTGGTCAAATCTGATCTTTCATGTGATATAGGACTTTTTGGTTTTTTTTGATAGAATGAAGATGCTGGCCTTAAGGGGCAAGCTTGTTGATGTGTTGGTTACCATGTTCATGTAACGTGTGTTATATTGCAAAATTCGACATGTAGGAAGGGGAAGAAGCATGAATTCCAGTTTGAGTATTTATGACAATCTTGGCGGAGAGCAAGGTGTTCGTGCATTGGTTGAGGCATTTTATCCAATCGTAATGCAAAATGAAAAGCTGGCACCGCTCTTCCCGGAAGATATCAAGCCGGTAATGGACAAGCAATACATGTTCCTGTCTCAATTTTTTGGAGGCCCGGCGCTGTTCTCTGAAGCTTTTGGACATCCGATGATGCGTGCTCGTCATATGCATTTTGAGGTGACGGTGGAGCGAGCGGAGGCGTGGCTTGCTTGTATGAATCAGGCGTTAACACAAGTTGGCGTAGAGGAACCTTTGCATTCGTTTATTTTACAGCGTTTATCAGGACCTGCTCACCATTTCGTGAATACGCCATAGTTCCAAATATATGAAGAGCCTTACGGGAGAGGGATGGAACAAGTGGAATTAGAGCCGCTGTATAAGGTGAAGGTGACGTGTCATTATTGCGAGGCAGAATTTGAAACTTCACGGGTAAGACCAAGTTTGAAGCGGCCTTACCGGACAGATTCTGATTTTTGTGCGTATTACAAACAGGAAAATCCGGATTTTTATGTAGTCCGAATCTGTCCTTCGTGTGGATTCGCTTCAACCGAAAATTCATTGGGGAATCTGAATGAGATACAACGCAAGGCGTTTATCGAGCAGATCGGAAACCGCTGGGTCAAGCGGGATTATAGTGGGGCAAGAAATCTGGAGCAGGCACTGGCTACATACAAATTAGGTTTGCTGTGTGCTCAGGTTATTCAGGAAAAGGATCGGGTTGTTGCTGGTCTGCTTCATCATATTGCCTGGTTATACCGGTATATGGAGGATCATACGCAGGAGCATCGTTTTCTTGAATTCAGTCTGGGGGCTTATGTCAAAGTCTTTGAACGTGAAGGAACAGGTGGCAATGAAGCCAAGCTGCTGTATCTGCTCGGAGAACTGAATCGCAGATTAGGCCGGTTTCACGAAGCAGTCCAGTGGTTCGGCCGAGTTATTCATGACAAGCGGATTACGGATGCAGCGATGATCCGTGCTTCCAGAGAACAGTGGGCATTGCTGCGTGAACAGATGATATCAGGAAATCTGGAGCTGCCTGAAGAGATGATGGAAGCAGACAAAGGGGCTGCGAAGCGCAGCCCCCTGTAAATGTATTCTAAGCATATTTATCGGACAGGACGACTGGACAACAGATAATCGTTATCGGTATCAATGACGGTCATGCTACCATTACAGCACGGAAAGACAAGTAATTTCTTTTTTCCTTCATGGATGCGGATGAGTTCCTTGGGTTTGAGGGGCAACAGAACGTTGTTTGCACCACAAAAAGGGCATTGCTGTACATAGATATCCCCCATAATGACATCGTATGGCCAGCTGTTCTCAAAAGGGATCATTCGGAGTTGCCTTCTTTGTCAGAAGGTTTAGCCGCTTCTTCCTTGGCCAGTTCTGTAATCTTCTGCATGAGAATATGTTGAGGCATATGCATCAGATGTTCCAGAGGCACGCCCAGAGATGCTGCTAATTTGACGGCCGTTTCAGCCGATACTTGTAAAGGTTTCATACACTTACCTCCTGAAAAAGTTGCTACATTATTTCTCTAGTATAGAGATACGTTGCGTATAAAACCAGTTTTTAATTCAATTTTTTATATCGAATCTACAGAAAGAGGTGCCTTATTAGATGAAAATGCCATTACATCCCGTATGGGATCTGGAGTCCATCTTTAGTGGAGGTTCTTCTTCCGAAGCATTCGCCGCATATCTGAACGATCTCGAAACGGATGTACGAAAGTTACAGGATATCTTAAATCAGGCGGCTATTCCAACGACACTGGAAGATACAGAAGCTTTTGACTCTATTCTTGAACTTCTACAGAGCTGTTATGTGCGAATCTCTGAAGGGTCAGCGTTTGTATCCTGTCTATCCGCTCAAAATCAGCAGGATAAGAAAGCAACGCAACTTCAAGGCGCTGTCAGTTCGATTGCAGCGATGCTCAGTAGCAGTAAGTCCAAATTCGACAATACGCTAAGCCAGACACCGGAGGAGGTATGGGCTGAATGGCTTGCACGCCCGGACATACAGCCGTTGTCCTTTGTTCTTAACGAAAGTCGTACACAAGCCAAAGAAAAGTTGGCACCTGAGCTGGAGGGGCTTGCTCTGGATCTGGCTGTGGATGGTTATCACGGCTGGGGCAAATTTTATAATACAATCGTAAGCAAAGTGAATATTCCATTTGAACAGGATGGAGAGACAGTTATGCTATCCGCAGGACAGGCTGCCAACAAGCTTAGTGACAGTGATCGTGAAGTGCGTGAGCGTGTGTTTGCGACATGGGAGCAAGCCTGGACAGATGTTGAAGATTTTTGTGCAGATACGTTGAATCATCTTGCAGGGTTCCGTCTGAAATTGTACGAGAAACGCGGCTGGCAAGATATTCTGAAGGAACCACTTGCCATTAACCGGATGTCACCTCAGACGCTGGATACCATGTGGGAGGTCATCAATGGAACCAAGCCGGTGCTTGTGCAGTATCTGGAACGAAAAGCCAAACTGCTCGGTGTCGATAAGCTGAGCTGGAGCGATGTAGAAGCACCAGTAGGCAAGTCTGTTGGAAAATTGACTTATGATGAGGCGGCTCTGACGATTGTTGAGCAGTTTGCGAAGTTCAGTCCCAAGCTGTCCGGTTTTGCGGAAATGGCCTTTGAGAAACGGTGGATTGAAGCCGAAGATCGTCCGGGCAAACGTCCAGGAGGTTTCTGTACCTCACTGCCGCTAAGCAAAGCGACCCGAATCTTTATGACCTTCTCGGGAACGCCATCGAATGTATCCACGCTCGCACATGAGCTTGGTCATGGGTACCATCAGCATATTATGGAAGAGCTGCCTGCGTTGAATCAACGTTACGCTATGAACGTAGCTGAGACGGCCTCTACGTTTGCGGAGATGATTGTTGCCGATGCTTTGGTTCAAACCGCGAGTGATGAGCAGGAGAAGCTGGCGCTACTGGAAGATAAAATACAGCGCAGTGTAGCATTCTTTATGAACATCCATGCGCGCTTTCTGTTTGAGAATCGCTTCTATGAGCAGCGCAAGAAAGGTTTAGTAAGTGCAGATGAGTTAAGTAGATTAATGGAAGAGGCACAGGAGGAGGCATACTGCGGGGTTCTTGCGTCGAATCATCCCCATTTCTGGTCGTCGAAGCTGCACTTTTATCTGACAGGTGTACCTTTCTATAATTTCCCGTATACCTTCGGGTATATGTTTAGTGCGGGGATCTATGCCCGGGCACAGCAGGAAGGTACCGCTTTTGCGGATAAATATGATGATTTGCTGCGTGATACTGGACGAATGACGGTTGAGGAATTGGCTCAGAAACACTTGGGTACAGATCTGACTCAACCGGATTTCTGGCAAAATGCTGCGAATCTGGTTATTGCCGATATAGAGCAATTTTTAGAGATGACTGCTGCTGCAAAATAACATCATAAAACAACTTCAATATGAATGAACAAAAAGAAGCTATCATGAACTGCCCTACAGGCATCAATGATGGCTTCTTTTTAGTTTGTAATATCTCTTTTAGGATATATGTATATTTTGTCGTAAATAAATGAAAAAACTCGCTTTAAGGAAGTGGAGTGGCAATTAATTGCGCAAAATGTAGTAATAATTACCCAAAATTGTTTATATTTGTTGAGTAAGCGCATATGATGTCATATAATGAGTCGTAAGTCCTTACTGTATAGGACTAAAAGCATATTATGAGGAGTGTTATCGTGAAAATGGATCAACTTTCATTAGCAAGACAGTTAGATTTGGTGTTCAAAGAGCTAGATCAGGAGTTGTCAGGATTAGATTCAGGTGTGGTTTTTGTGCAAATACGAAATAACATTATTGGGAAATTTGGTATTCGACATAATCCGATATCGGGGAGAGATGGGCGGATCGAGATGGAGGGAGATGGGCTTAATCAAGCTCAGCGGACTTCTTTCCGCGCAATGGCATTGGAGACATTGAAATTCAAGCGTAATTGGACACATGGCGAAATTAGTTATGACTTCACTGTAAGGCAAGGCATGATTATGATTGATGCAACAATGGAATCTAATTACAACATGGCGAACTTGATGATTCGCTATCCTAGAACGAATACATATCTGGATTCGGGAACGGGATCAAGCTCCTAATTTAGCAAAACCTGTAGAACGATATGATTTAGCTCATGCGAAAAGAAATAAAGCGGCACTTCCGAAGAAGGCCGCCTCTCTTTTCAAGCCACACTCAAGCAATAATTACGAGCTTACGAACGACCCGATAATTGCTGCTCAGCGATTTGTACCAGACGTTTCGTAATGTATCCACCCAGAGATCCAGTCTCACGGGAAGTATAGTTACCGTAGTAACCATCTTGCGGGATTGTTACACCCAGCTCTTGCGCAGCTTCCATTTTCAGTTGTTGCAATGCTGCGTTCGCTTGAGGAACAACCAGATTGTTGGAGCGGCTTCCGCCACCTTGGTTTTGACTTCCGTACATATGTCTCACCTCCTTGTGGGTTGGTGATGTTAGTATGGATCGAGAGTGAGGAAATATACATGATATGGCGTAAGGGAATATATGGATGACCAAAGGATGACATGTCAACTCAAAAAGCCGATCCAATGCGGAACGGCTCGTTTTGAACAGGTACCAAAATATCAACAGACAAGATCGTTCATCTCATAAAATAAGGCTCTTTTAATCCGTTGGTGAAACAACCTCAATATGTGAAAATAGCTCTACAGGCTGCTCCGGTTCGAGCCGAATCAGTCCTGTAACTTCATCGGGCATTGGCAAATTAGGAGCATCTGGCAACCAGGTATAAGGTTCAATACACAAGAATTGATCGGATTCTCCTTTGGTATACAAAACCCAGTGCTTGAAAAAAGCTTCATCCACTGAATATTTCAGTGTATATCCATCTTTTCTCCGTAATTGAGCGACTGCAGGCTGACCTTCTGCAGCACGAAGCAGCGTGTCCCAGTCTCGTCCTTGCATACTGATCCCTTCACTAATGGAGGACCATTCATCATGCAATGCTTCTATTTTACCCGTAGGCAACTGTTCTTCGTTTTGCGCGTACAATCCGGAAACAGGTAACTGCAGCGTCCAGTCAGCAGGCTTACCGTCCAGCAAGAACCATGTATGATATCCCATCCCGAAGGGAGCAGGGGTTGAACTCAGATTAGTGACACGCAGCCGCTGCGTTAGTACAGTGTTTTGCAAACTGAACGTCATTTCAAGCTTCAGGGGAATGGGGAATTGTTCCATCCAGTGCTT
Organism: Paenibacillus sp. TSA_86.1; assembly: GCF_052691815.1. Classification (NCBI taxonomy): domain Bacteria; kingdom Bacillati; phylum Bacillota; class Bacilli; order Caryophanales; family Paenibacillaceae; genus Paenibacillus; species Paenibacillus sp. TSA_86.1. The sequence goes on from NZ_JBQZGE010000010.1 coordinate 90,330, forward strand.
ATCATCTTCAGTTAATAACTCCGTTGTAATTGCACATCCATCTTCATCTTCTTCAATATCACTGACACACCAGGACTGGCTGCGATGGAGACCGTGAATATGGTTGCCATTCGCCGTATTCTGATCGAATTGATAACGTACGCCTTCATATTCGAATTGTCCCTGGTGGATCCGTCCTGGTGGTATGAGTAACGGGACTCCGAAATGATAAGGCTTCTGCAAATAGAAAGCCAGATCGTTTTCGTCCGGACGGCGAACGATATCCCGGTTCTGCACCAAATCGCGAATCGAAATGATGTTATTTCCCAGACGAGGCAGCAGGGTGATTTCCAATTCACGGCTATGTAGGATATACGTGTCGTAACCATTCCATTGACCTTTGGTCACTTGTTTCATATCGATGCTCCTTTTCCCACTTGAAATCTGTCTGCAGGCAGTTATGATTGCCGAACCGCTGCAGGCGTGTCATTGTGATCAAGCCAACTTTTTTTGTGACATCCTGCAAGTTACTTCAAAGCCTCCACAGGATAAGCAATACCATCATAACAGATTTTCGTGGATCAGGAAAAAAACCATCCTGTTTTGACATTCAGGCTTGTGCACATTAAGATAGAATTCTGGAAGTCTTTTTAAAGAATTGAATGATATTAAAGCGATGACGGGGACAAGTAAGCGAGGAGTATTCTCTTCAGAAAGCCAGTGGGTTGATGTGAACTGGTGTGAACTCTTTTTTGAATGGACCCTTGAGTGTATAGCTGAACAGATCATACCTGTGCAGGGTGATCTCACTAGGATATGCCGGTTATTCCACGTTACGGAACAATGAAGGCTTCTTCTTTTCTGCTTTATTCCTGTATGTCAGGTCAGCGGAGAGGAGAGCGAATAAGGGTGGCACCACGGTCTCACGTCCCTTGCGGACGTGGGGCTTTTTTGTGTCCGCAGAGCGAAGTTGTTTGGAGTGGTAAGTGAAGAATCAGAGGATCAAGATGAATCAGGGAGGCGTTTAGAGTATGAAAACAGTATTATCAGGAATTCAGCCAAGCGGTAAGCTTACATTGGGCAACTACATCGGAGCGATTAAAAATTTTGTGAAGTTGCAGCATGATTACAAGTGTCATTTTATGGTTGTGGATCTCCATGCCATCACGGTATCACAAGAACCGGCGGCACTGCGTGAGCAGTCCGAGGCGGTAGCAGCATTGTTTATCGCGGCGGGAATCGATCCGAGTAAATCAAATGTATTTCTGCAATCTCATGTACCGCAGCACGCGGAACTCGGCTGGTTGATGACAACGCTAACCTCGATGGGTGAGCTGGAACGAATGACTCAGTTCAAAGACAAATCATCCGGTAAAGATTCTGTAGGCGCAGGTTTGTTCGTATATCCATCTCTGATGGCTGCAGATATTTTGTTGTATAATGCGGATCTTGTACCTGTTGGGGAAGATCAGAAGCAGCATCTGGAGCTGACTCGTGACCTGGCAGGGCGCTTTAACCATCGGTACGGAGAATATTTCACCATTCCTGAACCTTATATTCCACAGGTGGGTGCTCGTGTTATGTCACTGGATGATGCCTCCTCGAAGATGAGTAAAAGTAATCCCAACGCCGGAAGTTATATCGCTCTGTTAGATCCGCCCGATGTGATTCGCAAAAAAATAAGTCGTGCTACGACAGATTCCGGTCGTGAAGTTGTCTACGATCCGGCCAATAAACCGGAAGTCAGCAATCTGATGAGTATCTATGCGGAATGTGCGGGTATGACATTGAACGAGGTTGCAGAGCGTTATGAAGGCAAAATGTATGGTCCATTCAAGAAGGAACTCGCCGAAGTGGTTGTATCTGTAATTGAACCGCTGCAAGCAAGATACAATGAAATTCGTGAATCGGGTGAGCTTGCAGATGTATTGGAAACTTCAGCACTTCGTGCCGAAGAGGCTGCTGCGAAGACACTGGATGCAGTGAAAGAAAGGATGGGCTTTGTTCCCAGACGCAAATTATAATCCGTTTAGGACGGGTTAAGCAGTTTTTTTAACCTAATTTTTTTAACCTAATACGATTGTGAATCGTTCTTCATGAAAAGCAGGAATTATATAGGATGGAAAAAAAGAAGAGACGGATGAAGCATCCGTCTCTTCTTTTTGAATTCATTCTGTTAACTAATGGTGCGGAACCTCGCTTAGGTTGTTGATTCGGAAGCCGAGCGGTTTTCCCGACGTTCTTTTTTAGCACGAATGATAAATCCCCAAACGACATTAGCCATGGACAAGATAAACAGTAGGGCGGCAAGCCAGCCATTGTAAGAAATCGTAATCGCTGTAACCGTTAACAACACAATTGAAGAGAATGCAAACCATAAGGATAAGCCTTTGCTCATTGGATAAAACCTCCATCTACAAATTTAATGAATTCTCGTATAACCTGAAGCGTACGAGCCATAATAATCTTGCAAGCTTGCAATACATTACAGACACAGATTGAAAGGAGATTTTAAATATGGCTCAAGGATCTCGCTCTTCTAACAACTTGGTGGTACCTCAAGCAACAGCAGCCCTGCAACAATTGAAAATGGAGGCTGCACAAGAACTGGGTGTAACCATTCCACAAGACGGATACTACGGGAACTACACTTCCCGTGAGACAGGATCTTTGGGTGGATATATCACCAAACGTCTGGTACAAATCGCTGAGCAGTCTCTGGCTGGGTCTGGCAAATAATTTATATACCAAAGCATGAAGAGCCCGGAGCGGAAAACGCCCCGGGCTTTTCCCGCGCAATCATTCCTATATCTGATTGTGCCCTGCAATCCATAGCTGCGTCAAGGGCGAGCGGATAAAAGTTTTTTATCCATTTTCTCATCGCTCAACCAGCCGACATACGTATCAATCGTCTCAAAGTTTCGATCCATAATCACGACGGCGACAAATGGATACTGTTTCCGGTGTCGATACCGCACATCCGCCCAGCGAACCTTATAGCCGGCAGGAAGCTCCTCTACCTCGGCCACAGCATATGAAGTGAAGTAGAGAAATGCGCTGACTTCCGGTGCTTTGCGTGAAGCGACAACAGCTGCATGCGTGGATGAAGCGGCATGAAGACTCCAGGTCAGCTCAGACCCATCGATTTTACCAAGCTCATAACTTCCGTCTTTATTCGTTTTGACAACATGCCAGCGGCTCCAGGAAATGGTTGGAATGACGATGTATTTGGCTGGTTCCGGGCTGTTATCCATACGTCTCACCTTTCGAACCACCAGCGCGCGAGCAATGGTACGCCATATATAATATATTCCAGTCAGGATATACAGCGTAGTGAAGAGTGGAGCAGGTGCGATGAGGTCAAACGCCCATAACAGGATTGCAATAACATGAGTTGTAAACAGAAACGGGTCGAAAATATGAATGATGTTCCAGGCAATCCAGCGTTCTGTAAAAGGACGGGCAGCCTGAGTTCCATACGTATTGAACAAGTCGGTGAATACATGTACGCCTACAGCTACGGCAGTCCAGAGGGCTACGTGCCCGAGCGAAACTCCCGAAAAAATCAATCCGATCACACCCGTAAGCAGCAGTACCCATAACAACAGAAACGGCAGCGAGTGGGACAATCCCCGATGATTTCGAATATAGAGCGAATTACTTTTAAAACGCAGAGCAGTATCAATATCTGGCGCCTGAGAGCCAGCGATCGTACCAACCATAACAGCGGCTGCGAGCATCGGATCGGCTGCAACGACAGGATCAACATAGGCGAGACCCGCCAGACCAATGCCCATGACAAAATGTGTAGAGGTATCCATAAAACGTCTCCTTTATAAGGTGTATCGTCTTCAAAACATTAAACTTCTCTATCTAGGTGATACCCATATCTAGTGTATATTATCCGCCAGCAAGGATGCAAAACATGCCGAGCTCTGGGAACAATCTGTCCAATTCCCAACAAATGTACGAACATTGTCAAACAATTCCCCCGGTTCCTGTGATAAAATTTATATCGGAAGCAGAGTAAAGGGATTAAACATGTAGCCATAAGGCTTTTTTTGGAACATCATACTCTTAATAAAATCCGAGGTATGTACGGCAACGAAGGCACTATGTTATACATATGTATCACTGAACCGAGGCGATAACGCAAAGTTGAAGGCAACACATTCAATAATTCCGTTGCGCTTGAAGGCACAAGGTGTGCAGCTGAACAGAGGCTTATACGTGGTTAAGTATGTATGCGTATTCACCAGTATAACGTTGAGGGGATGGGAAAAGGGATGCAGGTCATCAAGAAATATAAATGGACATGGGTATTGCTTGGCATTGCTTTGATTATGGCGGTTTACTTAATGTGGAACACGGCATTTGCCAGCAAGGAGAAATTACCCGAGATTCGTGAGATCCAATCGTTTTCTATGGAAAATGTGGATGGACGTACCGTTTCACTGGCGGATACGCAAGGCAAAGTGCGATTGTTTTACTTTTATTTTACCAGCTGTCCTGATGTTTGCCCGATTACGACCTTTACTCTATCTCAGGTGCAGGACTTGTTGAAAGAGGACGGCACATTTGGGGACAAGGCGTCCTTTGTATCGATTTCTTTTGACCCCAAAGTGGATACGAAGGAGAAGATCAAAACGTTTGCCGACCGCTTCCATGCGGATTATTCCGGCTGGTATTTCCTGCGAGGAGATATGGATAAAACGAAACAATTCGCCAAAGAATCTTTTCAAATTCTGATTGAAGGCGAGAACAAAGATGATTTTGCTCATATGAATATGATTGGTCTGGTGGATGAGAATAACCAGTTGCGCAAAGTATATAATGCTTTTAATACAGAAGATGTGAAGCCGGAAGCCATCGCCGAGGACATTCGCAGACTGATTAAAGAATAGCGGTAAATGAAAGGCTGTCTCCGGTTAATTAACCAGAAACAGCCTTTTTTTAGTTGCTTTTTAATACGAATTTTGGTCGGGATACTGGATATACTCCTCTAACCCGGCCTTCTCCAATTGGGCTATAATGTATTCGTCAGGCGTGCCTTCGACCCCTGCATACCCGCGTCTGGTATACATTTGTACCGCATCCGGGAAAGTGTCACGCAGTACACCTCTTATTTTTTTACCTGAGCTGTCATTGTCCATGAATAAATAAACTTCATCATACCCCACTTTTTTGCGCAGTGACTCCAGTTTGAGGGAGTTCAGTGTTCCAAATGTACACAAAATATTGATCTCTGGACCAACCAAACGTTTGAGTTTACTACGATCATTCTTACCTTCGACGATGACATGAATAGGCATCTTGTTCACCCCTGATTCGAGAGCTGGTGTCGACATTCCCCGGGAAATGTTACAGCGAAAATCGACTGAATGTACTTATAGTGTATCTGGAAATGGGGGAATGATGCAAAGTTTGTTACCCGAGAACGCTTTTGGCATCGGAAGATGAGAGGGATGCAGTCGGTCTGGTCGTATAGTATGGGAGCAACAGGATACCAACCATTAGTATGATAAAGGCAATAAAGTAAGGAGATACGCCAAGCCTTAGTTGTCCCGCTGTAATCGGACCGATGAACGAGCCAATAGAGATTGCAATCGACTGCAATGAGAAAATGCGTCCAAGCTTGCTGCCGCCGCTTAAATGGATAAAAAGGGTGGCCATGGCAGGGAAAATAATACCTTTGGACATCCCAAGCACAAATAATACGACGGATAATGAAATTTGCGGTATGGCTGCCATAACAAAAAAACTGAGGGACATCAGCAGCACCCCGGCAACTAAACGCAGTTTGGCTGAGTAACGGTTAAGGAACAGCATGCTGAGTGTGAACAGTGCACCGATGCTAATGATAGAGAATAGTAAACCCGTTGACATCATAGATGAGTGCCCGCCTCCCCGGAGAGGCAGTTCAAAGAACAGAATACCCTGAGCACAGGCGATAACCAGCGGCAAAATAAAATAACGCCAAGACACGGGCAGAAACGCTTTGGCCGACTCGGGCGGCGTATGACTGGCGTTAGCGGAGCCAGAAGTCGCGGAAGCAGGCTTCGCGGGTTCCGTCAATGGCTGCGGCTGTCGAACAAGGCCACGCGGCATTGTTAACAATGCGATGACACCTGTCAGGATCAGCAGATAACCGAGACTGGAGAAGGTGGCGGAAAAGCCCATGGTGCCGACGATAACCGCACCTGCGGCTGGTGACACCACGGAGGCCAGCGTATGAACAACACCATGACCCGACATGTATTTGCCCTGTTTCACCGGATCACTGGAGAGCTGTGCGAGAAGCGCCAGACATGCGGGAGACAGAAACGCCAATACAAATCCACTGATGGAGCGCAGCGCAAGCAGCTGCCAAGGGGTGTGAACATGAGCCTGAAAGAGCAGGATGATACCTGCACCTATCAGACTGAACACAATATATCGACGGCTGCCGTGTTTATCGATCTGTGTTCCGGCAATCAAGTTGCCAGGCAGATGGGTTAAGGAATAAATGCCCATCATCCAGCCGATGAAGGTGGGAGCTGCACCGAGCGATATGGCAAAAGGCGTAAGAATGGGATACTGTGCATGCAGATCGAACACCGCTAGAAACAAAAACAGGTATAGCCAGATGGCCGTTTTCACTAGAGCCCCTCCTTGTTAGGCGATGCCTGTTCTTTCACAGGTCTTGAACGTGTCTACGTTCGTTGAACGAATCCTCATGGTACTACTTGTACGCCCCGCAGGACGAACTTAGACCGTTTATTTTTGACGGAGGGGGCTAAGCTGACAGCAGGTTCGGAAATCATGTATAATATTCGGGAAGTCATAAATGAACTCTAATACGGAAGGTGTAATCATGAACATAGAAGTAATTAAAGAGTTTGTCATGCAGAACTGGCTGGTGATCGTTGTTGCGCTGATCATTTTGTTCTTTGTTCTCAATGTAGTCAAAACGATGTTAAAATGGGCGATTGCTATTATCATTATTGCGGCTCTGTTGATATACAGCGGCATCTCCATTGAACAGATCAAACAGACCGTCACGGACGTTCAATCGAGCACGATGGACACACTCAAGAAAGAGGCAACAAGCATTATGCTGGAGGAAGCTTCCAAGGCCACCTATAGAGCTGGACAGAATGGTGAATTTACGATTACCAGTCCTAACGTCGAGATTAAGGGGAGCACGAAGTCGGATAAAGTCGATGTCATATTCCGCGGCATTTCTGTTGGTGAATGGAAGCTGAGCAACGATACGATCCAAACCTTTGTCGAACAGGCACAAAAAAACAAAACAGCACCTGCTTCGTAGTTATAAAGGAGGAATGAAGACGTGCTGCAAACTTGGCTGGACAGCCTGAAGGAGTTTAACGGGATTACGATTCTACTGCTGCTGATCGTAGCGGCTTCCTTATTACAGGGATGGGCCAGAGGGGCTTCACGTTCTGCGGGGAGACTCTTTGGTTTCCTGATGGATGGTATTATGGCGGTCATTGGTATTTTGTTATCCATCGGTTTAACGTTATGGCTCGCGCCATATGTACAGCAATGGTTGTCTGTACATGCCGGGTCTATGCCTAATCGTGAGTTAAGCCGGTGGGAGCAGTTGTATTATACGCTGGTTACAGCGATTGCGGATTTTCCGCTCATGCGGTTCGCCGTATTATTTGTACTAAGTTATGGCATAATTCGTATGATTCTTGGATTTGTATCATCCTTCATTTTCAGCAGAAGACACGCAAGACATGAACAGGCTGAACCTAAAGGCATCATGAGTCGTCTTACAGGTGCCGTGATTGGAACCGTTATTGGTTCAGTACGCGGAATGATTGTGATTGCGGTATTATTTATGATCGTCAGTCTCTATCCGGGCAGCATGTTTAGCCGTTATGTAGAGGCTTCCCCAATCTATATGCAAGGTGCTAAATCAGTTATCGAGCCGTTGTCGGGTACCTTTATTAAGGACAAGCTTCCTGTATTTACACAGGCCGTGCAGAAGGAACTTGGAGGTATTCTGCAGCGGAAATATGAAGTAATTGATCACAATATCCCTGCAGATATTGAGCAAGCTGCGAAGGAGATTGTCAAAGGGCAGTCCACGGATGAAGCGAAAGCAAGGGCCTTGTATAACTGGGTCGGCACCCGGGTTCAATACGATTATGGGAAAGTCGATGATTACGAGCAGAAGGGGATATGGCATGAACAGAACCCGCAGAACACATTTGATACACGCAAAGGGGTATGTATAGATTATGCCCGTCTCTATGCGGTAATGGCTCGTTCCCAAGGGCTTGATGTCAAGGTTGTTACAGGTCTGGGATACAACGGTCAGGGAGGTTACGGCCCTCATGCGTGGAATGAAGTGTATTTAAGTGATTCCCAAAGCTGGGTTCCGCTTGATCCAACGTGGGCTGTCAGTGGAGACTGGTTTAATCCGCCCAATTTTGCCGACACCCATCTGAAAGACCAGTCAGCCTGATATTGTACCGGACAAGGTTCGAAATAGGATGACGTTGCCAGGTCATTATGCCGGAAATAGATGTTTTCTGCGGTATGCATCAAGTCATGAAAGAGGTAGGATGAATGAAAAAACATTCCCATGAGAAGGATGAAATTGCGGACAAACGGCGCTTTAGCTACCGGATGAACGTATTTTTCTTCGCTTCCTTTGTTATTTTTAGTGTTATTATTGTGCGTTTGGCTTATTTACAGTTCGTTGAGGGCCCTGAGCTGAGTCAGGAAGAAGCGAGTAACATTACGAAGGATGTGCCGCTTGCAACCGTTAGAGGTACCATCTATGACTCTACGGGCACGGTGAAGCTGGCGTATTCCAAGCCGATTCAATCACTGTATCTCACATTGTACAAAAACTATGGGGATGTGAACGGTCAGCCGAATCCGAACATTGGCGAAGCTCAGGAGACGGCTCAGCGTTTGCATGATGTCTTTGAACAATATAAAGCCAAAGACTCTGAATCGTTAACGGTGGAGAAAATTATGGAGGAAATGGATCTGAATTCACGTAAGTCGAATGGTTTCATGCCACGTCTGATCAAAAGTGATCTGTCCGAAGGAGAAGTTGCCTACTTCCTCCAGCACAAGGATGAATTCAAGGGCATGCAAATCGTAGAGGAAAGTGTGCGTTATTACGATCCGGATACGGTTGCTGTACAGTCCATTGGATATTTGAAGAAATTCAAAAGCTCCAAAGCATTGAACAAGTATAAAGAAGTGGATGAGGCGAATAAATCACAGATGGATCCGGGCTTGATCTACACGGAGAATGAGTTTGTCGGATTTGACGGTCTTGAACTACAGTATCAGGATAAGCTGCGAGGCAAAAGTGGTTATACGTCGGTTGATGTGAACTTACGGAACTTACCTGAGGGTGTAGCGGGTACAACGCCGCCACAAAAAGGTTACGACCTGATCTCCAGTATCAACAAAAACGTACAGGTGAAAACGGAGCAGGCGATTATGGATCAGCTGAGCTGGCTACATCGTAATCCGGTATCCGGTAAATTACATCCGAATGCAAAAACCGGATTTGCCGTAGCGATGGAAGTGGACACGGGCAAAGTTGTAGCTGCAGCCAGTATGCCTGACTACGACACCAATGTGTGGAGAACGGGCAGCATAAGCAATGAAGAGTACGATAAAATCAAATATATTTACCAGAACGGTACAATCCGAGGCTTCCTGCCAGGTGAATCCAAGAAAAGGGCTGAATCTGTCGTATTGCTCGGCTCAACGATTAAGCCACTGAGTGTATTGATTGGTTTGAAGGAAGGTTTCTTCACCACTAATTCGGTGTATATCGACCGAGGTTCAACGACATTTGGCGGAGATAACCGCCGCGTACAGAACTCATCCGGACACGTTTACGGCGCGATGTATCCTCGTGATGCCATTCGTCATTCCTCCAACGTATTTATGATTGACGAGGTTGGTAAGAAGCTGTACTCGCGATATGGTGCTAAGGGCGTTGAAAAATGGGATCAGTATATGGAGCAGTTTGGTCTTGGTATAAAAACAGGAGTGGACTTGCCGAATGAATATGCAGGATATAAAGAGTATATCAAAAGTGAAGAAAGCTCCTTGACCAAACTGGCCTATGCTTCTTTTGGACAACAAGGAAAATATACAACGATGCAGCTCGCGCAGTATACCGTGATGCTTGCGAATAAAGGAAAGCGCATGGAACCGCAGCTTGTTAAAGAGTTCCGGGATTCGGAAGGCAATGTGGTGGAGAAGGTAAAACCGAAGGTGCTCAGCACAGCAGACTTCAGTGATGCATACTGGAATGAGGTACAGCGTGGTATGGCTACGGAGGTTTCGTCCTTTGGCGGTTTCCCTTATGATTTTGCCAGAAAAACAGGTACGTCAACACAGAATATTGGAGGGAAACTGGTGGATAACGGGGTATTTATCGCTTATGCACCTCGTAACAATCCAAAGCTGGCTGTTGCTGTGATGATCCCTGAAGGGGGCTTTGGTTCCAACAGTGCCGCTCCGGTTGCACGCGCGATTTTTGATGCTTACGATCAAGAGTTTGGTTTAGATGGTATTCCAAAAAAGGATAAAAATAAAGAAACAGAAACGAGTACGCAGTAATGCAGTGATGGAGATCGTCCACGCAATAAACAAAAAGGCCCCCGGAATGGCCCGGGGGCCTTTTGTTGTTTTTTATGGAACCCAATCCTTCGTCTTACGTTATATAGAGGGAAGAGTGCTAGCCGAGAGTTAGAGTAATGCAACGCTGGTTTATGTATGAAAGGATCATATTACTAAAATGTAACCAAAAATAGAAAGACGTTACAGTCACCTTTTGTTAAAATTAAGAGGTGAGAGTTTGTTAACGCACGCAGGGGGGCCGCATATGTTTAAACGTCTCAGGAATAAACCGCCGAATGAAGACGAGAGAGCGGTAAATACAGCTTCCAGCGCCAGGCTGAATATATTTTTTTTCGTGGCTTTTGTTATATTCAGCATTCTGATCTTTCGGCTGGCATTTATTCAGTTTGTCGAAGGGCCTGAACTGACATATATGGAATCGACACGCAATACGAAAGAAATTCCGCTTGCTCCTGTACGCGGACCGATCTATGATGCGACGGGGAAAGTGGCGCTTGCTTATTCGGAGCCAGTACAGTCGCTCTATGTACTGCTGTATGAGGATTATCGCAATGATGACCGCAGGCAGGAAGCGGAGAATCTGGCTCGTGAACTGGCAGATATTTTCAAGCGATTCAATCCGGGAGACGAGAATCAACCGGACACAGAGGAAATCATCAAACGACTGGATCTGGATCATCAGAAAACATTCGGTTATGTTCCTAGACTGGTCAAGTCAGATTTGACGACCCAGGAAATTGCATTTTTTTTGGAGAAAAAAACGGAGTATCCCGGCGTGATGGTGCTGGAAGAGAATGTACGAAGATATGACCCCGACCGGGTCGCTGTGCAGGTTATTGGATATACACGAGAATTTAAGGGAGCAGGTGCATTAAGGCAATACAAAACGATTATAGAGCAATCGGCTTCTCAACGTGATCCAGGATTAGTGTATTCACAGGATGAGAGAGTTGGATTCGATGGTCTGGAACTGCAATATCAGCAGGAGCTTCGAGGACGAAGCGCATATCAATCGATTGATATTGACTCTCGCAATTTGCCTACGGGCGCGATGGAGTTGACCCCGCCAGAGAAAGGTTATAGTCTAATCTCCACCATTAACAAGGAGGTTCAACTTGCGGCACAACAGGCTATTACGGATGAATTACGAAAGCTGCCGAAGGCTATTACGGGCTACGCCGTAGCTATGGAAGTGGACACAGGCAATGTGGTAGCTATGGCAAGTATGCCAGACTATGATCCGAATGACTGGGATTATGACAAAATCAAATTTGTATTCCGTAACGGAACGACAGAGTCTTTTCCACCTAACGATAATAAGCCAAGTCGCGCAGAGTCCGTTGTTCTTCTTGGGTCGGTCATTAAACCGCTGAGTGTTCTCATCGGTCTGAAAGAGGGACTGTTCACTGCGGGGAGTACTTATCATGATAAAGGTTATGCTGTACTCGGCAAGGATGGAAGACAAGTGAAGAACTCACATTCGGCCTACAACGGTAATATTACCGCACGGAGAGCGATTGAAAAGTCGTCTAATGCTTTTATGATTGATATGGTGGGCAAGCGTTTGCTGAATAATTATGGTGCCACAAAAGCCCTTGATAAGTGGGACGGATACATGAAGGATTTTGGTTTAGGTGTCTCGACAGGCATTGATCTGCCCAAAGAGTTCCTTGGTCAGTTGGAGTATAAAGCAGACAATAATGAATCTGCACTGACACGTCTTGCGTTTGCGTCATTTGGTCAGCAAGCCAAATATACGACGATGCAACTTGCCCAGTACACAACCATGCTGGCGAACAAAGGTAAACGGATGGAGCCACATCTCGTGAAGGAAATCCGGGACGCAGAGGGCAATGTGGTGAAGGAATTCAAGCCAAAGGTGCTTAATGAAGTGCAGTTCGCCGATGCACACTGGAACGAAGTGCATAAGGGTATGGTCACCAAGGTGAGTGCCTTTGACGGGTTCCCTTATGATTTTGCCAGAAAGACAGGAACATCCGAGCAAGGGACCGGGCCGAATAAAAAGGAGAACGGTGTCTTTATCGCCTTTGCCCCGCGGGATAATCCAAAGCTGGCTGTAGCGGTCGTCGTGCCTGAAGGTGGGTTTGGATCGGTGAGTGCTTCGCCTATCGCACGCAAGATTTTTGATGCATATGATGAAGTGTATGGCCTGAACGGCATCCCAAAGGGTAAGAAGGATCAGGAGCAAAGTAAATTATCGGATCGCTAAACATGAACAAACGAAGAGCGAACGACGAACGTACAATGGCGCGCTCATAAAAAAATAGTTGATGAACTGCATTAAATTAAACTGCATTAAATAAACTTCATAAACTTTTGGACAGGCGAGGGAAAATATCCCTTGCCTTTTGTTTTTTCATCGGCTAAAATTTGCACAAGGGAAACATTATTAGACATGTTTAAAATTAGATACCTTGTACAACTTAATTAGTTATGGACAAATATTTTAGTGGAGGGAAAGGGGAGGCCGGAATTGTTAAAAGTCAAGATGAGGAGTATCCAGCGCGGAGTCATTACGCTGGCATGTATTGTTCTGATTATCGTGCTCACGGCTTGTGCTAACACACCGGGAACAGACGCCAGCGGCAAAGTGCAGGTCACGGCAACAACGGGCATGATCGCTGATATAACACGTGAGGTGGGCGGTGCCTATGTTGAGGTTACGGGATTGATGGGACCGGGGGTAGACCCGCATTTGTATAAAGCATCGCAAGGGGATATTCGCAAACTGGAGCAAGCCAAAGTGATCTTCTATAACGGACTGCATCTGGAAGGCAAAATGACAAATATTCTGGAGAAAATGTCCAAAAGTAAACTTGTCACCGCAGTTGCCGAAAAAATTCCTGTGAAGGAGTTGCATTCCGGTCAAGCGACAGGTGGGACGGAGTATGATCCACATGTGTGGTTTAATGTAAAACACTGGATGATTGCCACCGAAGCTGTTCGTGACACATTGATTGAAGCAGATCCTGATCATACGGAGCAGTATAAGGCACAGGCGGGAGATTATCTGCAGAAGCTGGAAGCATTAGATAAGGAAGTGCGTGAGAAAATCGGACAGATTCCTGAAGCGAGCCGTGTACTGGTTACAGCACATGATGCTTTTGGTTATTTTGGTCAAGCCTATGGGATTAAAGTGATGGGGCTTCAAGGCATCAGTACCGCAGCGGAATACGGAGCCAAAGATGTAAGTGGACTACGTGATTTTCTGGTAGAAAATCAGATCAAAGCGGTATTCATCGAATCAAGTGTACCTGCGAAAGCAATGGAAGCCATCATTGCCGGTGCAGCTGAGAAGGGTCATACCGTAAAAATCGGTGGCGAACTGTTCTCTGACGCTATGGGAGCCGAGGGAACCGAAGAGGGCACCTATATTGGAATGGTGCGGCACAATGTCGAAACCATCGCGGCTGCTTTGAAATAATAATGATCCAGAAGAGAGGAGAGCGACGATAATGAATGATATGAATGCAATACAACAACCAGTAGAGAAGGCAGCTAGTGATCTGATCGGACAAGGAACCAAGGTTACACTTTCACCTCTTCGTGTAAGCAATTTGGCAGTGGCTTATCACAAAAAGCCGGTGCTGAGCAATGTGTCTTTTGAGATACCTGAAGGACAGCTTGTCGGCATTCTTGGACCGAACGGTGCAGGCAAGTCTACGTTGATCAAAGCGGTTCTGGGGCTTGTGCCGAAAATGCACGGTGACGTAGAAATCTTTGGACGGTCTTATCGTGAAACACGCCGGCGTATTGGATATGTGCCGCAGAGGGAGTCTGTGGATTGGGATTTTCCGACCCATGCGTTAGACGTTGTCATGATGGGACGATACGGACATCTGGGCTGGTTCCGCCGTCCAGGGAAAAAAGAAAAGGATCTGGCCGCTCATTGTCTGGAACAGGTTGGCATGGGGGATTACATGTACCGACAGATTAGCCAGCTGTCCGGCGGACAGCAGCAGCGGGTATTTCTCGCCAGAGCACTGGTACAGGATGCAGATCTCTATTTCATGGATGAGCCGTTTGCAGGGGTGGACGCCACGACAGAGAAAGCGATCATTTCCTTATTAGAGCAGCTGAAAAAGCAGGGTAAAACGGTACTGGTCGTTCATCATGACCTAGCTACAGTGGAGGAATACTTCGATCATGTACTGCTGCTTAACGGACGCTTGGTTGCCGCTGGACCAACGAGTGAAGTATTTGTAGCGGAGACATTACAGGAGACCTACGGAGGCCGAATCGCGATGATCGGCAGCCGATCGGAGAAAGGTCAGGTGTAGTCCATGTGGAATTGGATGGTCTCTATTCTGTCAGATCCGAACACACGTTGGATATTGCTGGGCTGTCTGTTGCTTGGCTTCAGTAGCGGTATTATCGGATCATTTACCTTTCTTCGTCGTCAAAGTCTGATGGGAGATACACTTGCTCACGCGGCACTGCCGGGGATCTGTATTGCGTTTATGTTGACGGAAACCAAATCGATTGCATTGTTCTTGCTCGGTGCACTCGTTGCGGGCATTGTAGCAACTTTCGGGATTTCGTGGATCACCCGATTTTCCCGGATCAAGCAGGATACAGCAATGGGTATCGTGCTGACCGTATTTTTCGGGATCGGTGTGGTAATGTTGACACGTATTCAACATAGCGCCAGCGGAAGCCAAAGCGGACTTGACAAGTACCTGTTCGGGCAAGCGGCATCGATGGTGTTAACGGATGTGTATGTGATGGGCGGAGTATGCCTTGTACTATTGGTGGCCTGCCTGGTTTGGTTTAAAGAATTTAAGCTCGTGAGCTTTGACCCAGGCTTTGCAAGAGGTATGGGGTTGCCGGTTGGGTTATTGGAGCAGCTGATTCTATTGCTGACTGTCATTGCCGTAGTGGCCGGAATTCAGGCGGTCGGTGTGGTATTAGTTGCAGCACTGCTGGTGACCCCTGCAGCGGCGGCAAGATGCTGGACCGATTCGCTCGCTCTTATGGTGCTGCTGGCTGGATTGTTCGGTGCATTAAGTGGTGCAGCAGGAACGATCTTCAGCACGTTTGTTCCTAACCTGCCGACAGGACCGGTAACGGTGCTTGCGGCTACGGTGTTGTTTGCCGTATCTGTTCTGTTCGCACCGAGACGCGGGTTGCTCGCCCGCAAGCTGCGGAGTATGCAGGCGAAATCAACGTATATGCGTGAAGAGCAGGCTGCGTTGCAGATGTGTTCTACACAGACTCAAGCGCAGAAACGGGGGGAGATGTAGATGGCCACATTCTGGATTATTTTAACGGCAATATTAGTATCCTCTGCTTGTGCCATCCTCGGTTGTTTCCTGATTCTTCGCCGGATGGCCCTGGTGGGGGATGCGATTAGTCACGCTGTATTACCAGGAATTGCGATTGCATTTCTGTGGAGCGGTTCCAGAGACTCCCTGTGGATGCTCCTGGGTGCAACCGTATTCGGATTATTGACGGTATTCTTTATTCAGAGTCTGCAGGCGGGGGGGCTGTCTTCCGATGCTTCCATTGGCATCGTATTTACAGCACTCTTTGCCGTAGGGGTCATCCTGATTAGTCTGAACGCACAGCATATCGATCTGGATCTGGACTGTGTATTGTTCGGAGAGATTGCTTATGTGCAATGGGATACGTTAACTCTATGGGGGATGGATGTTGGACCACGAGCAGTGTGGATGCTGGGTATTACATTACTCGTCATTCTTGTGGTTGTTGGACTGTTCTACAAACAGTTCAAACTGTGTGCCTTCGACCCCGCTCTGGCTGCAGCTTGCGGCATACCGGTCGTTTTGTTCCATTATCTACTTATGGGTCTCGTATCCATGACATCGGTTGCTTCTTTTGAAAGTGTAGGTTCCATTCTCGTTGTGGGCATGTTGATTGTACCTGCGGCAGCGGCTTATCTGCTCACGGATCAGCTTGGCAAAATGATTCTGTACGCTGTCCTGATCGGTGCGGCTTCCTCTGTTGGTGGTTACCTGATGGCTTATGCTATGGATGCTTCTATTGCAGGATGTATGGTGGCTGTAGCTGGAATTTTGTTTGTACTTGCATTACTACTGTCACCAAAACATGGTATCGTGCTTCGTTATGTACGTCGTAAATATGCGGCACGATGAGCACTGGTGATTAAGGTTCAGGAGTGACATATCACTTTATGCATGACTTGTACCTTTAACTTGGACTTGCACAAATCAGTTGATTCAAGAGACCGTCTGCTTCGCAGGCGGTTTTTGGCGTTCGTGAATTTCAAATAAAAGCTGAAATACAGTGTCAAAGATTCGAATACGGGTTATTTTGTTGCATATGCATGATCTGTGGTAAAATGGCGTTAGTTGCGACGTCCGGGGCGTCCGCCATTGGCGGATACCGGGCGATCTTGTTGTTTAAGAGAAAGAGAGAAATACTGGAGGAGGATTTACAGCATGAGTGAACTGAAGTATAAACTGCTCGCCCTGGATATGGACGGCACATTGCTCAATGATAATCATGAAATTACACAGGATACGGCCAAGTGGATACAGATTGCGATCCGCCGCGGGGTGCATGTGTGCCTGTCTACAGGAAGAGCAGTATACCACGCTATGCCATATGCGGTGCAGCTTGGACTGGAAACACCAATGGTAACCGTCAACGGCAGTGAGGTCTGGAAAGCTCCACATGAGCTTCACATGCGTCATCTGATGGATCCGGATCTGATCCGTAAAATGCATGAGATCGGGGAGAAGTATAACAGCTGGTACTGGGCATACTCCGTGGAAGAACTGTATAACCGGGATCGTTGGACGGATAACATCGAAGGTTTGGAGTGGCTGAAATTCGGATTCACCACCGAGGACGATGCGATTCGTCATCAGATCATGATGGAACTACAAGAGATGGGCGGCCTGCAAATGACCAATTCCTCTCCTGTGAACATTGAAGTAAACCCGGAGAATGTATCCAAA
Organism: Paenibacillus sp. TSA_86.1; assembly: GCF_052691815.1. Classification (NCBI taxonomy): domain Bacteria; kingdom Bacillati; phylum Bacillota; class Bacilli; order Caryophanales; family Paenibacillaceae; genus Paenibacillus; species Paenibacillus sp. TSA_86.1. The sequence goes on from NZ_JBQZGE010000010.1 coordinate 107,906, forward strand.
GCTACTGGTGTAGCCGAAGTGTGCCAGCTGCTGGGTATCGAGATGACTGAGGTGGTCGCTGTAGGCGATAGTCTGAACGATCTCGCTGTGATTGAAGCGGTCGGTCTGGGTGTGGCAATGGGTAATGCACAGGAGCAGGTTAAGGAAGCGGCCGATTTAATTATTGGAAGCAACAATGAGGATGGCATTGCCCATCTGATTCGTGAACATATTTTGAAGGGGGAGTAAACGTTGCTCGCAACCGTTGGCTGGATTTTAATTGTACTGCTGTTTGCAGTAGGTATGGCAGGTACGGTGTATCCGATTCTGCCTGGTGCAATCGCGATTTTCTTCGCGTTTCTGGTCTACGGCTGGTTCTTCAGCTTTGATCCGTTTGGGGTCTGGTTCTGGATTATCCAGATTCTGATCGTGGTAGTGCTATTCGTGGCGGATTACGTGGTGAGTGCTTGGGGTGTCAAAAAGTTCGGCGGTTCCAAGCTATCAACAACGCTAAGTACCATTGGTGTGATCATTGGCCCGTTTGTGATTCCGGCCTTTGGACTTGTCCTGGGGCCATTCATCGGTGCATTTATCGGAGAGTTGATCGGCGGTTCATCGCCTTCCAAAGCATCCAAAGTTGGATTTGGCTCTGTTGTCGGGCTGTTTACCAGCACGGTGATGAAAATTATTTTGCAACTCGTAATGATTGTGTTATTCATTATTTGGGTGGTTCGATTCGCATAGGTGTCAGGAATAGCTTAGGGCCGGAGAGAGATCCGGTGTGGGGGAAAGAAGGGGAATTCGTTTGTCTAAGAAGGAAACATTCATTAAGGGTACGCTCATCCTGGCTGCTGCCGCACTGATTGCAAGGGTGCTTGGTCTGGTGCAGCGCGTGCCGCTTGAGCATATCCTCGGAGATATCGGTAACGCATCATTCACAATCTCCAACACGGTGTATTTAATGCTGTTAACTGTTGCAACGGCGGGTATACCGAGTACGCTGAGTAAAATGGTTTCGGAACGCTACGCGCTCGGGCGCGCGGGTGAAGCACAGCAGATATACCGTGCAGCCCTGATCTTCGCGGCGGTGGCCGGCGTGGTCATGTCTGTTCTGTTATGGCTCGCGGCACCGTTCTATGCTACCCATATTTCCAAAGTACCGGAATCGGTAAGTGCCATTCGGGCGCTGGCTCCGGCCTTGTTGCTTTTCCCGGCGATCGCGATGATGCGTGGTTATTTCCAGGGACGCGGTAATATGACGGCAGGCGGTATCTCGCAGATCGTAGAGCAGTTTGCACGCGTAGGTATAGCGATTCTGGTAGCCTATGTGATGTTACAATGGAACTACGATGATCAGACGATTGCAGCCGGGGCATCCTTCGGTGGTGTTTTTGGTAGTATCGGCGCCTTCTCCGTGATGTTGTATTTCACATTGAAGCAGCGCAAGACTGATCGCGCGGCACAGCTTCACTATGAGCGTGCGGAGCAGCTTCCGATGCGTGGTATATATACGGATATTTTCAAATTATCGATTCCGATCGTTTTATCTTCACTTGCTGTTCCGGCAATTAATTTTATCGATTCTTCCCTCGTTGTTCCGCTGCTTAGTGGACGGATCGGTCTGGGCGAAGCAACAGGCGTACTGGCGATTCTCGGTGCGAAAGCTCAAAGTATTGCGGGAATTCCGCCTATTCTGGCGATTGCCCTCAGTCAGTCCCTTGTGCCAGTTATTTCGGCAGCATTTGCCCGCAAGGATGAGTTGCATCTGAAAAATCAGGTTACCCTGGCAATGCGTATTTCCATCCTGACCGGGATGCCGATTGTGATTGCATTGTGTGCAGCGGCTTATTCGGTAAACGGATTGCTGTTCAGTAGTCTGGACGGAACGCCGATTATTACGCTGCTGACGTTCGGTACCATTTTCCAGATTACAATGATGACAACGAACTCCATTTTACTTGGGGTGGGAAAACCAAGAATTACGATGATCAGTGTAGCGGCAGGTATTATCGTGAAGTTGATTGCGAGTCTCATTTTGGCGCCGATCTTTGGCATATACGGGATTATCATTGCAACTGCGTTGTGTTTCCTGGTCATCACGTATCTGAACCTGCGTGTGTTGCGCAAAATTGTGGATTTCTCGATTATGGGAGATCGCTGGCTTGGATTTATTCTTACCGTGCTTCTGGCAGGAGCTGTCGGGTTTGCGACCAACTGGGCGGGGAATCAAATCTTCGGTGCATTCTTGCCTGCACGGGTGGCGTTCCTGTTAACCTGTATGGTCGTTGGGGTGCTGGTCGTTGTGGTATACCTCGTTCTGATGGTTGTGCTTCGTGTCTTGCGTAAGGACGAGCTGGGTAGTTATCCGCGAATTCTGCAAAAAATTCTTCGTCCACTTATGCGTCTGCAACGCGGTGCTGGACAACGGGGATAAGTTTAGGAAAAAAAAGCGCGGTCTGCTCTGGTGGCGGACGGCGCTTTTTTTTATTGTTATTGCATAAGGAGCTGGCTTCCGTGACGGTGAATGTTATCTTTGCATTGGTCTTGCAGTGGCGAGTGCTTGGATTGTTTTTGATCCATGTCGTTGTATGACTCTGCCGTCGATTAGTGGGTAATTGCTTGTACATCATGGGCGAGCGCTGTCTTTAACATACCGTACCGATGCTCATGACTCATTTCAAACAGCCAAGGTCTGCGTGGCGAGGTCAGGTATCCAAGGCAATCTCTCGTCTCAAGCCAGTCATGCCTTGTAATCGGCTCATAGGGTGTGTCACCCCAGACGGTAAGTAACTCGGGAGAGTACAGACGATGACCTTCCGGCAACCATTCTTCGTTCAGTAAAGCTTCCGTATACAGGTTACGGTCTCTTGGCCCCTCGTGGTGCTTGGTAAACAGGCCTGGCCAATATTCCGCTCTTGAGCCGCGGTGAGGTACAGTTCGTGCGAACTCCAGTACTTGCTGGAGCACTTGCTGGGCACCGAATAACAAGGCATACAGTCCTTTGCCGAACTGGATACGTTCATTTAATTTGCCAAAATGTTCGATGACCCGCCCGGCGAGTCCGCCTCCTTGTCCAAGAGGAAAAACGATGTGGTTCAGGCCAGCCAGATTATGCAGATGAAAAGCAGGCTTGGAGAGCACCTCTTTTTGAAAATACGGATGCTGTACCACCCGGCTCTCAATATAGTTCTGCTCATTAATAATTAAGGCCACACTGAGTATGGAACTGCATCGTTCCAGCCAAAAGCGTTCCCAGAACGGTGTCATAAACGCCGATACGTGAAAGTGGGACAACAGATGGAAGCAACTTCGCCCAAGCCGCCGGCTGTGCATATACAGCTGCAACTGAGGATATGCATCTTGAAAAATAAGGGCATTGCACCGCTCCAGCAGGCGATACATATGCTCGCGGTCCTCCTGATTTTGCAGATTATGCATCAGGTCGCTCTGTAAGTCGGTCATATGATATCCGCCGTTGCGAGATACCATGTGCGCCAGCAGAGCCCAGTGCAGTTCGGGGTACTGTTCATAACATTCCAGATAAGCAGCGGTGCGGGTCACATTACTGCGATTGTGCTGCTGCGTTAAGTTTTTAATTTCTTCGAGAATGATACAATCCTCCTCACAGACCAGTGCACTTTGTGCGTGAATGTTGCGCGTAGGAGATGATTTGCCTGCTACAGGTATTAACCGCTCTACTTCAGCCTGCAGAGCAGCAGCAGTATCTGCGTTCCAGTTCAGGTCACGTGAAGGGTGTCTGAGCTGGGAGGAAGCATGCCAGGCAGCCTGTTTGCCGCGCCATACTTCCAGGGCTGCTCCGGGAATGGAGCGAACGATCTGCATAATGGAACCCTGGTGATGCGTTTCCGAAGAGTCGCTTCTGGTGGAAGTCATGAATGGAACATCCTTTCATGAAAAACTGTGTTTGATGAGCCAGAACTTGTGGTTATTCTAAGTATGCGCCGAACATTTGACTTCCAATCACCAATTTGCTTCACTTAGATGTAGACAAGGTACAGAAAGGGAGATGTGACAAATGGAACAGATTACATCCAAACCGGAATTTGATGTGGCGATTCAATCCCCACGTTTGACGGTAGCCGTATTCAAGGCAGATTGGTGTGGGGACTGCAAGTACATCGATCCGTTTATGCCTGAGGTGGAAACGAAGTATGAACGTGAGCTGACATTGATTGAAGTGGACGTAGATCAAGTGGGACCAGTGAGTCAGGAACAAAACATTCTGGGCATTCCCAGTTTTGTAGCCTACACAGACGGACGGGAATTAGTGCGTTACGTAAACAAACTGCGCAAGTCGAGAGAAGAGATCGAGCAATTTCTGGATCGCGCGGTTGAGGTATACAACACCATTCACAAGTAAGGTGAGCTGAATCGAGTTGTAGATACGCGTAGCTGCGAAATGACGAAACTCAGCTAGGAATGAATTAACCTAAGATAGGGTAGACTATGAAAAAGGTATGCAAACACAAGGCTGTCGGTTGAGCCATAATTGGGCTTAAGACAGCCTTGTTTTTTTGTAATCGGACAGCTGAGGAGTGAATTTGACGAACCTAAGCTGATTAATGAGGAGTTTCAGGCTATCGAGTTTGTTCGAGGCTTACATAATTAAATTGAAAATAAATAAATTCAAATATAATGACCTCCGGGTCAAAGTTTTATCAGACGTTAACATTTTGTCACAAAGCGCGGCGTCAATGATGATTTTATCCGGTATAATGAATTTAGTTGTGAAATTAGTGTCAATGTTATCAAACAAGCTGGTGCAAGGACTGTTTTTTTTGCATCAAGCAGTGAAGAAATGAATGAATTTAGCATGATTATCAAGCGAAGAACTTCTTCGCCATCTTAAACCAACAGCGGGTGAGAAAAAATTGAAGCACTTAACACTATTTAAATGGTTAACCGTATTAACCTGTCTCGTCATGTTTCTGGCTACCTTTGGCGGTGGAATTGTGACCAAAACAGAATCAGGCCTTGGCTGTGGAACCGAATGGCCTTTGTGTAACGGAAAGCTTGTGCCAGCACATACTGTGGCCTCACTGATTGAATACTCCCACCGTGCCGTCAGTGCACTGGCAGGGCTGCTATCCATCGCCTCGTTTGTTGCTTTCTTACGATTTGGCAAACAGCGTCGTGATCTGCAATTATTCTCGTTACTCACTCTTATATTTGTGATCATTCAGGGAATCATGGGTGCATTTGCCGTTGTTTTCTCGCAGTCTTCAGCGGTTATGGCGCTTCACTTTGGATTCGCGCTTATTGCCTTCGCCAGCTCGTTGATGATGGCTCTTGGCATTCGGCAGGAGGCGAAACATGGCGGCTTGGAACGTCTGAATCAATATCCTCGCGTCAGCAAAGGATTCCGCAACCTGGTCTGGTTTTCAACCATCTATACGTATCTGGTCGTATACACAGGGGCGTTTGTAAGCCATACGAATTCAGCAGGCGGTTGTTCCGGATTCCCGCTCTGTAACGGACAGATTGTTCCAGAACTCTCTGGCGGAGTAGCTGTTGCTTTTGCACATCGTCTGGCAGCGGTGTCGCTCGTGATCGTGATTGCGATCCTGGGACATTTTGCTTATCGTAAACATCCGGATAATCGCGAATTGCGGACACTGGGTGTGTTATCCGTCGGTTTGATCCTGATGCAAGTGGTCATCGGTATGATCATGATGTGGACGATCAGCCGTCCGGAAATTTACATGTTTGTTGCGCTGGCACATATGCTGGACATTGCCATACTGTTTGGTATTCTGACGTACATGAGCTTCCTTGTGTACAAGCTGCACCGTCCGGCGAACCGTTTCTAAACAGCTTATGAATTTTGTATTTACCAAGAAAGGTTAGTGCATTGTTCCGAAACTGCGCTGGGCCATGTTGGAAAGTCCACCATCCGGTGATGTAGATCATTGGAGAGGTGGACTTTTGTTTGATGTTGAAGGTTGCAGGGCAACCTAAACCAAGTTGTCCTGATCAGCGAATGATGAACGCTATTTCTAAATTTTTGCTTAAGTATAGGCTTAAGCTGCATCTTCAGCTGTTCAACAGCTGTGAAGTCATATATTTTGCTTCATCAGTGGAAAGAGGAGGCCATCTATGCTGCGTACTTTATTAGGAGAAAAGCCACGAGTGAATCAGGGGAAATTGAAGGAAGCTATGGATACCATGGCGTTCACACTCGAGTCTTTTGAGAAACAGATGTATATAGACCATGATCCGAACCACGATTATCGGAAATTGTATGTATGGACGCAGGGACTTATATCCTCGTTGGATGAACTGGAGCAGAGTTATTTTGCAGCCGCCCATTTTCGCAGAAAAGTGGTAGCTGGTTCTACGGGAGATATGAGCTCTGCTGAAAAGGCGGAGTATGCTCGGTACGTTTATTTTTACAAAGATGCATTTATTCGTTGTTTCGCTATTCTGGATAAATTAGGTACCGTATTAAATGAGATTTTCCAATTAAACACCTCTAAAACAAAGGTTCATTTCTCCTATTATACCGTTCTAAGGCAATTTGATTATTACCGCGACCATCATGAATTGGCACAGCAATTAATTAAGATTAAGGAAGCCTATCGGGAGCCGATGAGCAAACTGCGCAAGAGACGTAATATGGAGATTCACTACATGAACTCTGAGATGCAGGATGACTTGTGGCAGTTACATCAGACGATGCGCGGAAAAGTAAAGCTCGAGGATCTGGATCAGCATCTTCTGGAGATGCAGCAGGGTGTGGATATGGTCTGTGAGACGCTGAATATGGCATATCGATACATTAATCGAATCTGGCGTAAACAGATGATGAAACGTTAAACGGATGCGTGTATTTGAAATAAATAATACCATTTGACAAATCGGAATACTTTGAATTATACTGAGTTCCAGATCGAAACTTACAAGGAATCTTGTCTATAATACAGCATTTGATGCAGTTCGGTCATTATACATGATGAACTACATGAAACTATATAAACCTACAATTTTATATTTCTCTTATCGAGAGTGGCGGAGGGACAGGCCCGATGAAGCCCGGCAACCGATCTGTGATGATGGCATAATGCCTCTCATTGCAGGTGTTAGGTGCTAATTCCTACAGAATCATGTGTGGCATGATTTTGGCAGATGAGAAGGTCATTTCACGTGAAGAGCCATCTTTGTATCTGCAAAGGGGTTCTTTTTTGCATAGAAAGGGGAGTTTTCCCTTCCTTCGGGTAAAGATATATGTAGGTGATGGGGAAGGAGCAGTACTATTGATTGAACTGGTTGGATTAACCAAAACATATGGCAGACGTGCCAAAGCAACGACTGCGTTGTCAAACCTTGATCTGAGCATTCAGAAGGGTGAAATATTCGGCGTAATTGGTCACTCCGGTGCGGGGAAAAGTACTTTGATTCGATGTATCAATTTGCTTGAGCGCCCGACGGAGGGGGAGGTTTGGGTGGATGGTATGAACCTGACCGAGCTTAGCAAAGGCGAATTGCAGCAGCAAAGACGCAAGATCGGGATGATCTTTCAGCACTTTAATCTGCTGTCTTCTGCAACGGTGTACGACAATGTCGCTTTTCCATTAAAACTGGTGAATACACCTAAGGATGCGATTGATCGCAAAGTGAAGGAAATGCTGGCTCTGGTGGGTCTGGAGCAGCATAGCAGCAAATATCCGGCACAGCTGTCCGGTGGACAGAAGCAGCGGGTAGGCATAGCGAGGGCGCTTGCAAGTGATCCAAGTGTGTTGCTCTGCGATGAAGCAACTTCAGCACTTGACCCGCAGACAACGAATTCGATTCTGAAGCTGTTGCTGGATATTAACGAGAAGTATAACTTGACCATTGTGCTGATCACTCACGAGATGCACGTCATTCAGAACATTTGTGATCGAGTGGCTGTTATCCATCAAGGCGGTATCGTAGAACAAGGGCCAGTAACGGAAGTGTTCTTGAAACCGCAGCATGCGATTACAAGAGATTTTGTCTCACGTGACAGCGAAGGTGGACTGGCACTGGAAGAGACGGTTTTGGCGAATGCCGGAACGGAGCTGCCAGTAGGTGTATCCTCCAAGCTGGTGAGGATTTCATTTCTCGGAGATAAAACGTATGAAGCGATTCTGTCGAGAACGGTTCGCAAAACAGGTGTGGATTTTGCTATATTGCAAGGCACCATCTCTACCATCAAACAGGTTCCTTATGGTCAACTGACGGTGCGTTTCGAAGGTGACTCCCGTGCGATGGAGCAGACCTTGTCTGAACTAACCGCAGAAGGACTTGATGTGGAGGTGTTGCGATAATGGATTTTTCCAAAGTACGCTGGGAAGAGGTTGGCACGGCTTCCATTGAGACACTGCAGATTTTAGCAGCTGCCGGTTTGTTTACCGTCATTCTGGGGTTGCCGCTTGGTGTAATACTGTTTATGACAGGCCGCTCGGCTTCACCGAAATCAAGAATAACCTACGTTATTTTATCGATCATTGTTAATATTTTGCGATCTGTACCTTTCATCATATTAATTGTTGCTCTTATTCCGTTTACACGTACGCTTGTGGGTACGGCGACAGGTGTACTTGGTGTCATTCCACCGCTTGTCATTTCGGCCGCTCCGTATTTTGCACGTCTGGTGGAGAATACGTTGCGTGAAGTGGATCGCGGTGTCATTGAAGCAGCACAGGCAATGGGGGCGTCCACAGGACAGATCGTCAGACGGGTGTTACTGCCCGAGGCGTTACCTGGCTTGCTTGCCGGAGTTACGATTACCATCGTTACGCTGGTGTCTTATACGGCGATGGCGGGGATGGTTGGCGGTGGAGGTCTGGGAACACTGGCCATTAACTATGGATACTATCGTTATCAGAATGAGATCATGATCATTTCCGTTGTGTCTATGATTATTCTGGTTCAGCTTCTGCAGATGATTGGCGATCGTCTGGTCATTTATTTCACCAGGAAATAACAGATAGATGAAAAAATACAAAGCGAAGGGGTTTTACAGATGAAAAAGTGGTCTATTATTCTAATCAGTTTGATGATGATTGCAGTGCTTGCAGCATGCGGCAACAACAAGAAATCAGACAGCGGTGCGGATAACCAAGCAGGCGCTCCGCGTACTGTAGAATTGAAAGTCGGCGCTTCACCTACACCGCATGCCGAAATTTTGGAAAGCATCAAACCGGAGCTTGAAGCGCAGGGCATTCGTTTGCAAGTGGTGACGTTTAACGACTACGTGCAACCCAACCAACAGTTGGCTGATAAGAAACTGGACGCAAACTTCTTCCAGCATCAACCGTACCTGGATACCGAGAACAAAGAGCGCGGTTTTAACCTGGTTTCTGTAACTCCAGTCCATGTAGAGCCTTTTGGCGGTTACTCCAAAAAGATTAAATCCTTGGATGAACTGAAAGATGGCGCCAAGGTTGCTATTCCGAATGACCCATCTAATGGTGGACGTGCACTTTTGCTGCTCGCGAAAAAAGGTCTGATCACCCTCAAAGATGATACAAACATCGCATCCACTAAACAGGACATTACAGCGAATCCGAAAAACCTGGAAATCATCGAACTGGATGCAGCCATGATGCCTCGCCAGCTGGATGAAGCCGATCTGGTATTTATCAACGCAAACTATGCGCTGGAAGCAAACCTCAATCCATCTAAAGATGCATTGTTGATCGAAGATCTGCAAGGCAACCCATATGCGAACATTCTCGTGTCCCGTGAAGATAACAAAGACGCCGACGCGATCAAAAAACTGGCCGAAGCTCTTCACTCCGAAACGGTGAAAAAATTCATCAAAGAACGTTACCAAGGTGCAGTTGAACCTGCATTTTAAGGTGAAATAAGTTAAAACAGCATAATTACTGCTGATCCATGTTATGACAAAAAAAGGCCGTTACTCTCTAACCTGGAGAATAGCGGCCTTTGCGCATTGCTGTTTTGATCATGAACATATATTATGTATTGTCTGTTTTAGAACGTGTGTCAGATGAACGGTAGTAGGTTAATTCATTCTGTTCTGCACTATGCTGCTGCTCATGTTCTTCATAGTTATATTCTCGGGTCACCGGGTACTGTGTTTCCTCTTGATGTAATGCATCTCTCTTTTGTTGGTATCTGACCCAGCTGAATAATAATATTAGACCAATTAGACCCCAGTACCATCTATGTTTCAAAAATGACCATATTCCTTCATCTTCAGCGGTAAAAGGAATGCCTCCCAGAACGAGGCTGTTCAGGCCTAGACGCGATGTCTGGTCTGTTTTATCATTATAATCCTCATACTTATATCCGGGATTCACGGTTAGATGCTGAAGTACCGTTTCTTCAAAAGCAGCACGACTTTGCTCCAAATTAGCCTTTTGGGTTACAAGAATCGCAGTGATATAACCTTCGCGAGTTAAGAGATTAACATTATAATTGACCAAGGCTTGTTCGTAGCTATCTTTGAAGCCAAGTGCATAAATCAGTTGATGACTGGAAGGACTATATTCAGGTTCAACCTCCCATCCCGTTACATGAAGCTCGTTTTCTTCGGTTGCATCACGGTTATGTTCGACTTCCCAACGGATGTAGTTGCTTAATAACTCGTGAGCATCCAATTGATTCTCGTCATCGTCATGAATATGCCCGCTCTGTACGTATTCGAATATGACGGACCATGAACCCATAGGGTCGTTACTATACATGCTTCCGATCTCATTCCCGTTCGGCTGATTACCCGTATCCAGCATCGAACGTTGTGTATCCGTTTTACTTAGAAATGAGAAGTTTGCTGGAAGCTCTAGTGAGGCCTTCCCGTCCAAGGATACAGTACTCGGGCCAACCACCCATTGGTATTCATTGGACGAGGTAATATTCTCATTGTCAGCAGAGACAAGCCCATCACCGGTTGAGAGTAAAGAATGCATTAGCATCAACGCCATTGTGAGTCTAAATGAAGCAGATTTGAACCATTTCTTCATTGAACACGATCCTTTCAAAAATGAAAATAATATTCTTTTTTAGATAAGAAACGACTTTAAGACATTATCATAGGTGTTTGGCTTAAGCAAGATGAATTTGGATAATAAGGACTTATTTGTATTCATAAAATAACTGGAATAGTTTGTGAAGGGCTACAAGTTGTGAGAGGGGCCTAAATCTTTTATACTGGATGAGTGACTGCTCTTTGAAGAGGGGGATGAACGTGAAGGGAAAGATTGCCCTCATAACGGGAAGTGCCAAAGGCCTTGGTAAAATGACAGCCCTCAGTTTGGCGGATCAGGGATGTCACATTGCCCTTAATTATGTGCACAGCAGGTCAGAAGCTGAATCGCTGCAAGCTCAGATTATCGCCAAAGGGGTACGTTGCATTGCCGTTCAGGCTGATATATCCAAGGCGGAAGAGATTCATACACTCGTTACAGCGGTGGAAGCACAACTGGGTCATATTGATATTTTAGTGAATAACGCGGGTCCATTTGTGCGTGAGCGCAGGGTGTTCGCAGACTATTCTGAAGCAGAAGTGCAAATGCTGGTGCAAGGTAACCTGCTGGGACCGATGATTCTGGATCAGCTCGTCCTGCCCGAAATGCGCCGCAAGCAATGGGGACGGATTATTCATTTTGGCTTCAGTCATGCGGGTGAAGCAAGATCCTGGCCTCATCGTGCCGTATATGCTGCTGCCAAGGTAGGTCTGGTTTCGTTTACCAAGACCCTTGCGGTTGAAGAAGCACCCAATGGGATTACGGTCAATATGGTTTGCCCCGGAGATATTCGTGGTGCGAACAAAGAGAAAACGATTGATGATATTGCAGGGATACCCGATAAGGAAACGCCGAGAGGGCGGCCGGGGAGTGGAGAAGATATTGCGCGAGTGATCACGTATCTGTGTCTGGATCATTCGGATTTTATAACAGGCAACATTATGGATGTATCAGGCGGGCTTGATCCGATCAGGCCTACAATCTGATGGAATTACAAAAAAAGAGCCTCTCGCTTCTGACGAAGCGAAAGGCTCTCTGAGGTTTATTTCGTGAAGGATTGATTAGAATACTTGTACGACTTCTTGTACACCCTCGACTTCTTCAAGAAGGGCGCGTTCAATCCCGGCTTTTAAGGTAATGGTGGAGCTTGGGCAACTGCCGCAGGCACCGACCAGTTTCAGCTTAATGATGCCGTCCTCCACGTCGACCAGTTCCACGTCACCGCCATCGCGCTGCAGGAACGGACGAAGTTTATCAAGCACATCAGATACCTCATCATACATGGTGCTTTGTGCGTTTTCGCTCATATTGTTCAACTCCTTTCCTTCTTATATTATATTACAAATGACCATAAATTAAAATGGTCAAACAAAGCAGGTGAACTGAAATGAGACCAATTATTGAATTTTGTGCTAACAATATGCATTTTGGCACCGATGAAATCATGGATCAGCTGGATGAAAATCCAGACTATGATGTGATCGAATACGGCTGTCTGACCAATTGTGGTCAATGTTATATGACACCTTTTGCCTTAGTTAATGGTGAAGTGGTCACCACGGACAAAGTGGAGGATCTGTATAACGCCATTTTGGCCAAAATTGCCGAAGCAGACGCCTGGGACGCGCTGGATCTCGATTAACCTCAATTAACCGAGATGACGCTTGGACATCCAGAGCACGCCGCTTTTCAAAATACGAGGCACCCGTCCCATCATGGACGTTTTGCCCATCAGCCCAAATCCAGCCTTCTTGCCAAGTGCGCCCAGTGTGCCGCGAAGCTTAAGAGGTTGCGGATTGGGCTTTTCGCCTTTCCAGAGGGCATGCTGAATATGAGCGATCTGTTCACCCTGAACCTCCGCAGCCTGACCACTTGGTGCATAAGGGACACTCGCACAGTCACCTACCACGTAAACGTCAGTATATTCCGGAATTTGATAATATTCATTTAATACGACGCGACCTTGCGGGTCTTTCGTCACATTGAGGTCTTGGACCACTTTCACCGGCTGAATACCTGCCGTCCATACAACAGCATCGGTCTGGATCTGTTCATCGCGGTTGTAAATTGCATTGGGCTCAACCCTGGAGATGGCGATATGTCCTCGTGCTTCAACCTGATGTTCGCCGAACCATTCGTGAACATAAGAGGAGAGACGTTGGGGGAATGCGGATAATACACGTTCGCCACGATCCAGAATGCTGATATTCAGGTCGGGTCTGCTTTCACGTAATTCGGCAGCCATTTCAACTCCACTTAAGCCACCGCCCACAATGTGAACATGACCATAAGCTTTCACTTCATTCAGGCGCAGATACGTCTCGCGTGTTTTGCTGAAACTTTGAATGGTACAGCTGTATTCTTCGGCACCGGGTGTATTATGAAAACGATCCGTACAACCTAGTCCAATGACCAGCTTGTCATATTCAAGCGGTTCCTGACCTTCGAATTCAATCTGACGCTGCTCCAGATTAATGGCAGTCACTTCGCCGAAACGGTGTGTCACTTTCTCATTTACCGGAAATTGGATACGCAGGTCGTAATCCGATACCGTTCCTGCTGCGAGTGCGTAATATTCGGTCTTTAATCCCTGAAATGGACTCCGGTCCACCAATACAATTTGCGTGTCTGCCGGAATTTTACCTTCCAAAAGTTCCTTGATGATCGTGAGGCCGCCATAACCGCCTCCAAGAATGACGAAATTTTTCATGACTCGGCTTCCTTTCTGCATCAGTCCCACTGCTGGGGCTGCAACCTGTAAAGCAGCCATGTTAGGACATCGCTGCTCTGCTTGTTGTTTTTAATAAAAGATAGATGAGATTAAGAATTTCATTTTCATTTGCTTAATTTAAAAATAGGAAGTGCAAATTTGAGATATAGGGTCACAGCTATGCATCACTCGTTGCAAAACATTCTCCTGGTTTAAACAAGTTTCGTTCGGAAGAGTGATGCAGCTGCCACTGCTGTGTCAGGTACCCTAGGTGCGAGTGTGTCTACTCGTAAACTTGAATTTCATTGTAGAACGTATCACGTTCTACCGGGATGCGGCCTGCGCCTTTGACAAGCCAGATCAGCTCTTTGCGTGTCAATCCTTCCGGTGTCAGTGCGCCGGCAGCATGGCTGATTTTCTCACGTACAATCGTACCATGCACGTCAGATGCACCGAAGCTCAGGGCGACCTGTGTCAGCTGTGGACCAATGTTAATAAAGTATGCTTTTACATGTTGAATGTTATCCAGCATCAGGCGGCTGATCGCAATCGTTTTGAGATCCTCATAAGCGGAGTTGCGGCGCATAATGCTTGCGGATTTGCTTTTTGGCTGCATGGACAGCGGAATGAATACCATGAATCCATTGGTTTCATCCTGCAATTCACGAATCTGTACCATGTGGTTCACACGATCCTCATAGGACTCGATGGAGCCATACAACATGGTGGTATGTGTACGCATGCCCAGGTTATGAGCGGTGCGGTGTACTTCAAGATAACGATCCACATTGGCTTTATCTACACGCATTTTTTTGCGATATTCATCCGATAGGATTTCTGCACCGCCGCCAGTCAGGGACTTTAGACCCGCTTTTTGCAGTTCTTGCAGAACTTCTTTGATGCTCAGGCCGCTGATACGGGTGAAGAAATCAATCTCTGCCGCAGTGTAAGCTTTCAGCGTAACATCCGGATATTTTTCGTTTAAAGCACGCAGGGAATCGACATAATACTCAAAAGGAACATGGTTATTATGTCCGCCGACGATATGGAACTCACGCACACCTGGATGAATATGCTGCTCCACATACTCGATCATTTCCGGACCGGATAACGTATAAGAGCCTTCCTCACCCTGGTCTTTGCGGAAATTACAAAATGCGCAGTGAGCTTCGCATACGTTGGTGAAATAAAGGCTCATGTTCTCAATAAAATATACTTTCTTGCCGTTCTTGCGCAGATTGGCCTCATTGGCCAGTTGGCCCAAAGTCAGCAGATCATCTGTTTCATACAGATAGACGCCATCTTCAACGCTCAACCTTACGCCGTTCTGTACTTTCTCAACGATTTCAGCCATTCTTTTGTCTGTGAACGGTGTTACCAATGTAGACATGCTGTTTCCTCCTGTTCTTTACCGGAATTCGAGTTATGATGTGTAGGACTTGATAGCAGAACTACATAGCAAAGATGCGGTCAACTGCCGCCTTCTTGTGAAAGACTAACTCTTATTACCCGGTGCAGCGTGTGCTGCATGCGAAAAAATCTTTTTTTCAAATGAGTCAAACGACTCTATATGCATTGGGGACTGAAAACCAGTCTCGAAATGTGAAAAAAATTACAACTCCATATATGACCATCAACCGAACAAGTCATGGCAAAATATTGACATTTTCAGAGTGACCACCTATCCATTATAAACCTCGTGTCCCGGGGGTTCAATACACTGGGAAGAAAAAGGAGTATAGGGGGAAGGCGGAAACAGGCAAACATGACTTGACCCCTTGACGGGGTGGAGTATAATTTAGGGAAGAGTGATGAAAAGGAGAGTGACCTGGCATGATTAATATCAGCGAAACGGCTGCTGACCGATTGAAAGAGATGCTTGCACAGCAAGAGACTCCTGGAATGTTCCTTCGTCTGGGCGTAGCACCGGGCGGTTGTACCGGATTTTCGTACGCCATGGGCTTTGATGATAAAGAGTCCGATGAGGATATATATATGGACATTCAGGACATGAAAGTCGTTGTAGAGAAAGAAAATGTGAAATATTTGAATGGACTTGAGATTGATTTTGAAGAATCCGGCATGTCCGGCGGTTTCACCATTCACAATCCCAATGCAGTAGCCACTTGCGGCTGCGGCTCGTCCTTCCGTACGCGTGAAGAAGCGGGTGTCCCGGATAAAGATTGTTAATCTGCAATATAGTATGGGTTTGAGCGTGTGGAATCATTAAAGCGTACAGAAAAGATACAACGGTCAAGGCACATTTCCGGCGAAGAGGATTCGCTGGAAGTGTGCTTTTTGTGCTTCTTGTCATGTTATATGTGTTCTAATCCAGCCTGAAGTGGGGAGAAGTGAATACGTATTTTCATTATTGACATTTTGTTCCATGTATAGGTATATTATTTTGTGCAAACGTTTGCAAAATTTAGGGTAATCATTAACGTATATCCAGTTGATTACCCGATAAAATGTTGATGTATAAGAGGTTATTCATTTCTTCAATATGCAAACGTTTGTGCAAAAGACATCATCTTGCTTGGATGCCACGAAGATTATTTCACCAGAGAATCAAAGAATCACAGGAGAGAGGAGGCGCGATAGCAGGCTCATTTTCAAATTCAAACAAAGGGTTCGTTAACAAGGTTATAATGACTTTCAAATGAATTCAAATTCATGATCCCCACAGGGGAAACAGATAAGGGAGGAAAAACATGAAGCTTGTGCGCAGGCTTGGCGCATTCCTGTTGGCATTATCCATTGTTGTTTCCACACATACTACAGCAGCTTATGCCGAAATCTCCGCTTCCCATGTGTACCATAACCATATGCCGAATTTCTGGGCTTACTACGATACATCCAAGTATGCTTCCACACCTGTAGGATCACCCATCCGATACACTTATGACGGGCAAGTCATTGAATTGAAAAAGAATCCTCCAGCAGGTTATCCGTATTTTCTGCCTGGTGGTGCACCGATGCCACATGATGATCTGGTCGCGTATTACACACACCATGCGAAAACCGGAGCCTATCTCAGTTGGCCATGGCAAGTGGCAGGTGATCTCAAAAATAACCATCCAGCCGCAGGCATGCAGGTAACGATGTCAGGTTCTCTCCTGAACAATGTGGACAGCTTTATGTATACGAATAATGTAAACGGTTACAACAATAAAGCTTGGGGTGTTCCCTGGAAGAACGCGTACAACAATCTGAAAACGACCCACGGTGAGCGGACAATGGACCTCGTTCATTTTTCCGGGCACCACTCCATGGGGCCACTTGCGGGTAATGAATATTTGCTCAAGGATCTGATCTATCAAAATGTTGTCATGGCTCAGCCCTTTTTCCTGGGGGACAGCTTCAAATCTTCCAAAGGCTTCTTCCCGACCGAGCTTGGCTTCTCGGAACGCATTATTCCGGTACTGGATCAACTCGGCATCGAGTGGTCTGTGATTGGCAACAATCACTTTTCACGTACGCTTAAGGATTATCCGTTGTTGAACGATCCGGGCAAGGATACGATGGTATCTCCACCCAATCGAGCCGATCTGCAAAATACCAGTAGTGTTGGTTCATGGGTGTCTGCACCGATGTTCAACGAAAAACAGGTCGTGTACAACAAATACCCGTTCGCCTCTACACCGCACTGGGTGCGGCATGTGAATCCAGAAACCGGAGCGGAAAAGAAGGTTGTTGGCATTCCTGTAGCCCAGGCAGAATCATGGGAAGAAGGTTACCAAGGCTCGGTGAAGGCAGATGTACTCAAACCGTTTGAGGGACTTGTGGATCAGAAGCAGTTTTTTGTTATTGCGCATGATGGGGATAATTCTTCAGGCCGTGCAGGTTCTGAGGATACTTGGCGCAATGCAGGGAATGTAACTTATGCACAACCCGGGATAAAAGGAGAGAGCATCAACGAGTACTTGCGTACGAATACGCCGAAAGCCGAAGATGTAGTTCATGTGCAGGATGGCTCGTGGATCGACACGCGTGACTCCTCTTCCGATCCGACATGGTATCACTGGCGTCTACCTTTTGGCATTTGGAAAGGACAGTTTGATGCGTTCAACAAGGCGACGGGCCTTAATCTGGAACCGAAGAAGAATCTGGACGGGGTTCAGGAAGGCATGACGGTATCCTTTGAATACGGTTATCACTATCTGGAGCGTAACTTTGCCTTGGAACAAGCAGCGCTAAACTATGCAAAGACAGCCGAACAAATGTGGCTGGATGCCAACCCGAACCATTGGAAACCTTCTACAGCACTGGATCGGGAGATCACCTATGAAGGCAATCAGCTGAATCCATGGATGATGGCTTACCCAGTCAAGGGAGATCCGGCAAACAATTATAAGGGCGGAGCGAACCCGGCAGAGCTGAGTTGGTATTTTCTTATGCCTGCTCTGGATTCCGGTTTTGGATACTATGATGAAAATGTGGATGATGGTGTGAAGCCGACACTATCATTTAATCAGTCTCTGTTTTTCTCCAAGCCATATGTTAACGGCCAGCTAGCTAAGGATCGTACAGGACCATCAGTCTGGTGGCCGCAGCGTTATCCCTATAACCCAGGCAGTGCCAATGTCAGTAAGGCAGAGGGATGGACGCTTCATTATTTTGACAATACGTTTGGCATCTACACCTACGCTTATGATGTGAGTGGGATTCGTGATATCAAAGTGAAAGTACGGACTCATCGGGATAAGCAGGCGGATGCGAAGGACAATACTTTCCGTGTATATGATCCGGCAGCGCTCAAAGCCAAGGGTGTATCCAATATCGATCCTGCAAAAGTGAGCCCTTGGGAGGAATATCCGATGACTAAACGTGATTTGAAGCCTGACATTAATGGGGTGGCTTGGCAACCAAGCAGTACAGATATGTTTACACGTGTACCGGCTCAAGAAATCGGAGATATGTATTATACCTATTTCAATGATTTTAGGGATCAACTGGTTGACTATTATATCGAGGCCGTAGACGGTAACGGCAATATCACTCGCAGTGAGATTCAGACGGTATACGTAGGTACGGGAAAATACAAAAAGGATGCTTCCGGTAAAATCGTGGAAGACTCAAACGGAACAATTCAAGGCACCCACCCATTCCTGGTGGTGGATCAGACCCCGCCTTCCGCTCCAACCGAGGTGAAATCCACGCGTGTAACGGATCGCAGTGTCACGCTTCAATGGACAGCAGCTACGGACAATGTTGGTGTCGATGGATATGATATCTATCGGAATGGCACCAAAGTGGGCAGTTCCCAGACGACGGAGTATACAGATACCGGACTTGAACCTGCCAAAACCTACACGTACAGCATTAAAGCCAGAGATAAGGCCAATAACATATCTGTTGCCAGTCAAACTTTACAAGTGCAGACACTCGTTGCAGATACTGAGCCACCAACAGCACCGACGAACGTTGTGATTAAAGAGTCTACTTCATCCACTGTAACGTTGGTGTGGGTAGCAAGCCAGGATAATTACGGAGTTGCGAGATATGATATCTATCGTGCTGGGAGTAAAGTGGGAGAAGCAACCCAGCTGACATATACCGATTCTTCTCTCGCTCCTGCAACCAATTATGTATACACGATCAAAGCGGTCGATGAAGCAGGAAATGTCTCGGCACCCAGTGAGCCAGTAACGGTCAGGACCAAAGAAGGCAATGTGGTCACCATATATTACAAACAGGGTTACACCAATCCGTACATTCATTATCGTCCGACGGGTGGAACCTGGACGACGGCACCGGGTGTAAAAATGTCGGGAGCTGAAATTCCGGGATACATGAAAATGACAGTGAATGTAGGCACAGCTACCGGGCTCGAAGCGGTCTTTAACAATGGAAGCGGTACGTGGGACAACAACGGTGGAAAGAACTATCAGTTTCCATTAGGAGAAAGCACCTACAATGCAGGAGTCATCACTCAAGGTGCGCCGCAAGCGGATACGACTCCGCCGAGCATACCCACAAATCTGACAGTCACCTCGAAAGCTTCCGATCGTGTATCACTTGCTTGGGATCCATCAACAGATAAATCAGGTGTAGTCGGATACGAAGTATTTCGGGATGGCGTCAACATTGGCACAAGCACAACACCTTCGTATGTGGATGCAGGATTGAAGGCTTCAACAGCCTATGCTTACCATGTTGTTGCTTATGATGCAGCGCAGAACAAATCGGCAGTGAGTGAGGTAATCCGTGTTACGACCGATGCTGCACCAAAGAGCTACAGTGTCACTCTCTACTATAAGCAGGGATACTCGCAGCCTAACATTCATTACCGACCGGAAGGAGGGACTTGGACGACACCTCCGGGTGTTCCAATCCCAGCATCAGAGTTGCCCGGGTATAATAAAATTATAATTGATGTAGGCACAGCCACTGGACTTGAGGCCGTTTTCAACAATGGAAGCGGTACTTGGGACAACAACGGGGGTCGCAACTATGTATTTCCTCTGGGGGTAAGCACTTATAATGCTGGTGTCATCACACCGGGAGCCCCTGCAGGATCAACGTTTTCAAGTTCGAGTGACACCCCAGTGGCATTTTTGCCAGTAGAGTTCGTTCAGGTCTCCCCGTGGAAAATGGGACGTAAGAGCGCTTAAGTTGATGGGTGTGAAGAATAAGGCAAGTAAGGAAAAAAGGAAAATAGAAAATAAGGTCCAGGTATTCAATAAATACGTGATGTGTATTGTGTTCCGATACGAGAGGTTCATAAAACGGACGAAATTGTGTGGATGTCTGGAAATAAAGAAGCCTTGTTTATTGATGAACAAGGCTTCTTACTATGGCATTCATTAAGGATACTGGCAGGAGGATATTCATCTGTTTTTTGTATCAAGATCAGCTTTAGCCTTTGGTATCTGATGAGCTTCATTATAGCTCCACCTATTTCGTGGATGTATGGTTAAAAGATAAAAGAAAACATATTGACAAGAAAAGTTGTAACATATATAGTTACATTATGAATTAGGAAAACAACCTTAACATAATAGTAAAAAAATCGAGAATGAAGGAGAGATTGACGATGAACATTGCAATTATTGGTGCAACAGGTAAAGCGGGAAGTATCATTTTGAAAGAGGCAGCAGATCGCGGGCACGAGGTAACAGCGATTGTGCGTAATGCATCCAAATTAGAAGACAAAAGCCTGAATGTATTGGAAAAAGACGTATTTGATCTGACGGCTTCAGATGTTCAGGCCTTTGATGTTGTTGTTAATGCGTTTGGAGCTCCAGCGGGTAAAGAAAACCTGCATGTAGAGGTGGGACAAGCCCTGATTAACATTTTAAAAGATGCTCCTAATACACGCCTGATCGTTGTGGGTGGTGCGGGGAGTTTGTTCACAGACGAGTCCAAAACCCTGCGTGTTGTTGATTCCCCGGGCTTCCCTGATGCGTACAAAGCAACAGCAACGAGCCAAGGAAAGAACCTGCAAGACTTGCAAGCATCTTCGGGCATTCAATGGACATTCCTTAGTCCGGCTGGATTCTTCAATCCGGAAGGCGTACGTACTGGAAAATACCAGTCTGGCAACGATGTGATTATGGTTAACAGTGAAGGCAACAGCTATATCAGCTATGCCGATTATGCGATTGCGCTTGTGGATGAGATTGAGAACCCACAGCATAAAAATGAACGCTTTACTGTAGTTGGCGAAGCGAAATAAATGTTTTGAGATGATTGTTGAATAAACAAAAAAACAAAAGGACACTGAGCTTGGAAAAGCTGTGTCCTTTTGTTGTGGATATAAAATTATTAATAGCCTCCCGTCAAGAGTGATTCATTACCCAGATGTTTTTTTCTCCACGTTTGTCGGAAGTCTGAGCAATCCATGTTGTACGATGCAAAAGACAAATGCAAATACGGCATAAAACATTTTACTCAAAGGCAGCGTCTTATTATTGGCGTTTAGGCATCTTGCTCTCATCCATGTAGAGTAGGTTCCAGCGGTGACCGTCCAGATCTGCAAAGCCAGCTCCATACATCCAGCCGTCCGTTTCGCTTGGCTTGCCAAAGATACTTCCTCCGGCACGCTCTACTTTCTGAACAAAGGAGTCCACTTCATCTCTACTCTCGGCACCAATGGAAATGATAACCTCTGCACTATGCGAAGTGTCCACAGCTCTGGCTCCGGTAAATTTCTCGAAAGTTGCATAGGGAAAAAGCATAATTGTCGTTTGGCCTATGGAGAGCATGGCTCTCTCGCTACCAACGTTCATCGCTTTGAATCCTATTTCATTAAAAAAAGAAGTTGCCTTCTCGACATCTTGGACCGGCAAGTTAAACCAGATATCTTGTGACATCGTTTTAGCCTCCTAGATCAATTTTTATATTACTATACTCTATTTTGAGTTGAAGCGAGGATTTATATAAAGCCAGATGGATTATATCCCGCATGAATATTGTTACATATATGTATTTTATAAGTATGCCTTTACTTATGTAAGGACCGAGGCGTATAATCCGTTGAGACATTACAGATACAATGGAGACATATTAGAGAGAAAAAGAGAGGGTACGTTTCATGAACAACGGATTAATTAATGCTATTATTGCTTATGTCATGTGGGGAATTCTCCCACTTTATTGGAAGCTGTTTAACGACGTACCAGCTGGCGAAATTCTGTCACATCGGGTAGTTTGGTCATTTGTTTTTATGGGAATCTTAGTGGCGATTCAGCGTCGCTGGAGTGATGTAAAACGTATCTGGACTAGCCGTACACTCCTGTTGTCACTCACAGCTAGTGGACTGTTAATTGCGATCAATTGGCTGATCTTTATCTGGGCAGTTAACAACGGCCACGTTGTGGAGACTAGTCTTGGTTACTACTTGAATCCTTTGCTCAATGTGCTGCTCGCTGTTGTTTTCCTTCATGAGAAACCAAACCGGGGTCAATGGGTCGCCATTGCTATTGCAGCGGTTGCGGTGCTAGTTATCGCGATCGACTACGGACGTTTCCCGTGGATTTCCATTTCGCTTGCTGTATCCTTTGGTTTATATGGTCTTGCGAAGAAAAAGATCAAGCAAGACGCATCCGTAGGTTTGCTGTCCGAGACAGCAGTTGTGCTGCCTGTTGCATTAGGTTACTGGATTTATCTTGGCATCGTTGGCAAAACAACGGCCTGGACTTTGCCAGTGTCCATGTTTTTCGAATTACTGCTTTCCGGCGTTGTAACCGCATTGCCGCTACTGTTCTTTGCACGTGCAGCTGCCCGCATGTCGCTGTCCACGCTCGGATTTGTGCAATACATTGGTCCAACTATTATGTTGATCTTGAGCATATTTGTATTTAAGGAATCCGTTTCACCTGTGCTACTGGGTGGTTTTGCACTGATATGGACAGCCCTTATCGTCTATGCTGTTGCCTCCATGCGTGCTACTAAACTGGCGAAGTCGGTATAATTACGAAAATGATGTGATATCAGAGAAGTGTTGAAAGAGTAAAGGTATCTGATTTTTCTGCTATGCGGCTCTTTCCATCCCGGGGGATGGGGAGGGCTTTTTTTATAACTTGTTGAATATTGAAAAAGAAAATGTAGACGACTCTTCTCATGTACAAATTAAGGAACGTATGTTCTAATTATAGAAGCAGATTCATATTTTTTCGGACGGCGGTGGAGTTAGAATGACGAAGCAGCAGGGAATTGTAATCGTCGTGAGTGTTTCGATCGTAAATGAGGGTAAAGTGCTTATCATCCAAGAGAACAAAGCATCTGTACGGAATACCTGGAATTTCCCCTCAGGCAGAGTGGAGTATGGGGATATACTGGAATTGCGAGATCGGGAAGTGATGATGCGGATTACGGATAATGTAATGTCTAAAAAAGAGCATCCACTCACGCTTTTCCAAAGCCAGCTATAGAAACGGAGAAATAGGTTTATGAAGTCCTCGTATTTTGTATATCTTTGCTGGCATGGCTTGCTGAATACATTGGCATCGTCAAATGATGAATTAGGGGGAGAATTATAATGGTTAATGATGAGTTGGCAGAGCGCAAGCCAGGTCGTTTCGTGCTACCGGAAAACAGGATTCGTTTCATATTTCCGTTTCTTTTTTCAGTAATCATTGGGATGATCTATACGTGGTTAATCGTGAACGAAACGACAAACGGATATCTTGGCACAATATTACCAAGTACAGATGGTGCGGATTTTCACCGATATCTTCCGGTTATCCTTCCTGCATTTGTATATTCGTATGTTATGCAGAGGAAACACATGATTCTGATCGAGAATATATCGTTTAGTTGTATTCAAGCGATTATTGCTATCCTCAGTCTTTTTGTGTCTCTTATAGCTGTTATGGTGTTGATATGATTTCGATCAGAATCATCTAAACCCGTCTCCGGAACGTCCAAACGTAGCTCCCTCCAAGTACCCAGTCTATAAGGGCGTAATAACGCTCTTCAACGTCAAAAGGCGCCATCCCTAAGGGTGAGCGCCTTTTGTGAATCTTTTCTTACTCCCGTGAAAAGCCAAAGCACGTTTTAGAAGCCCTTCCTTAAGGAGCAGCGCGTAGTGGAGGGGGCGGGATCGATTCTGGAGAAGCGGAGCGTTCGCGTTTGACCTCGGATTTCCCCTATCGAGGGGAATTCAAACTGAAATCCGAGGACAACCAGCGATCGAAAGAACGACCCGCCCCCGGAACGTCCGCCCGCAGCTCCATCCGCGCAAAAGGCTTCTAACTCCCGTGCTTAGTCAATGAACCCTTCCATGGTAGCCGTCGGCATCATATTGGATTGCCAAGCACCTTTGGTATAACCGGCATTATAACCTGGAGTAGCTTGTGGCTCCCAGTAGAATACACCTTTTCCTTTGCCATTTGGCAAATTACGAATTTGATTTTTCATCGCTGCGACAAAGTTTTTACCTGCCGCTGCCTGATTGTTGTCCATACCAATTTCAGAGATCATAATTTCTTTGCCATAACGGTTGATCATATCCTTGGCGTTGTTGACCGTCTTCGTCACCGCGGTGTTCCAGCCAGAAGCGGAAGGATAGAGGGACATCGCGATCATGTCAAAGTTAGCTCCGTTATTGATCAGTCCTCCGATGTTCCAGACAAACAAAGCATTATCGTCTCCGTTTGCAAGGTGCACCATCGTTTTGGTACCGCTGCTTATGGATTTTACAGCATTATGTCCTGTGTTCACGAGCCAAGCATAATTTTTCATGTTGACCGAAGCTTTGCCATCTTCCCATAACATCCCGTTGTTCGTTTCGTTACCGATCTGTACCCAGTCCGGGGTAACGCCCTTGCTTTGCATCGTTGTCATCACATCACGAGTATGGTTCCAGACAGCGTCCATCAACTGTTGGAAGGAATAATTTCTCCAGGCGGCAGGTTTATTTTGTTTGCCCGGGTCTGCCCAGGAATCACTGTAATGGAGTGTAAGCATGACGCTCATACCCGCATTTTTGGCACGTTGTGCAAGAGCAGCGGCGCGGTCCTTATTCATGTAACCGTTACCATAATCATTCGAAGGATTAACAAACACCCGGATGCGGACGGAGTTAATCTGGTAATCCTTTTTCAGAATATCAATGATGTCGCGTTGTACCCCGTTTTTATCTTTCCATTTGTACCCTTGAGCTTCCATACCGGGGACCCAGCTGATATCGGCTCCTTTAGCAAAACTCGGTGCGGCGCTGGCGTGCTGGCCTACAGGCAGCAGGACAGAAGTGAAGAACAAAACAAAAGCTAATAAAATCCTCACCTTGAAACCCCTTACATTTCTAAACATGACAACATGCCTCCTTGGTTATAAGTTGAGATGCATCCTCATTATAGCCTCACGAAATCATGGTGCTAAAGGGTCCGTTTCCAATATTTTGGTTGTTTTCTTAACTTCTCATCTTTTTCACATGTTACATCCCTATGTATTATATAAAAAAAAGACAAAACAAAAAGCCGTCCGAAGACGGCTTTTCTACCCGTGGCGCTTTTTTAAACATTGATCCGTATCCCGCGCCTCCATTACCATCCAATTTATTTGGAAGTAGTGGATCGGGTAAGGGACACGTTCAACATGTCATTAGAAATGTTGACGCACCTCCTTTCCTTGTGGCAAGAGTATACAACACTCTGTTTTGGAAAGCTAGTCTTTTTTTCATATTTACGCAAAATTATTTTTCAGTTTGAAACATCGTCGTTTCCCGTGCATAATGGCTCTTCGTACCGTCCTCATTACGTATCCGCACACTGTCATCACTGATTTGTTCGACAATGCCGTGGCCGACTTCACAATATACACCTGCAGGATCTTCCTGCCATGCGGTAACCACACATTGGGATAGGGCAGCAGTGAAAAACTCGATGTTTTTCTGTAACGTTCTAGGTTTGTTCGATTTCATGAGATACTCCTTTAAAATGATATAAATTTGGGATAATAACAACAGCCGATCCAAATCACACTGTAGTTCACTTTACCTTGTCTATTGTTCTTTGTAAAGGGATGGAAAAAGTTACGGTCATGAGTTATCATTTACATAAATTTAACACTGCGTTAACATTCCGATGACGCTTGAAGTCGATTTCGAATAGTACAATTATATGTAGAGTTCCAATAAGAATTGACATGCATCACATTCGGAGGCCATACATGCATAAGGATATTAAAACAGGCAATTATGTTAATCGTGATTTGAGTTGGGTTGAATTTAATCGGCGAGTGCTTCAGGAAGCTCAGGATTCCACAACGCCTATGCTGGAGCGGATGAGGTTCCTTGGTATTGTTGCCAGCAATCTGGATGAGTTTGTCAGTGTCAGACTCGCAGAGACCAAGGAGAAGATCAAGGCTGGATTCACGCAAAAGGATTTCACAGGTTATACTCCTCCGGGGCTGTACCGCAGACTCATTAAACGAACCGGGACCATGGTCGCGGAACAATATAAAACATACCGTGAGCTCATTCGTCTTCTTGCCAAGAAGGGCGTGCATATCCAGGAGTATGTGGATCTTAATGTGACGCAGCAACGGGCGATGGATCAATATTATCATGATATTATTTTTCCGGTGCTTACGCCGATGGCCATCGACCAGAGCCGGCCTTTTCCGCTGGTGCATAACAAGTCCGTTTATCTGTCCGTTATGCTGCAAAAAGAAGATGAGCAAGATGGCGAGCCGTTTATGGCCATTGTGCAGGTACCTTCCAATCTTCCTCGCATTGTGAAGGTTCCCCTGAGGGCCAATAGCAAGAAAAAAAGCTTCATTCTGATCGAAGATCTGATTAAACAACATGTGCATACCCTGTTCAGCGGATATGTATCGCTGGCTGTGCAGGAGTTCAGAGTGACTCGCAATGCAGATCTCTCCATTAATGAAGAGGAAGCGGAGGATTTGCTGGAGGCTATCGAAAAAGAGTTGCGGCGCAGACGTCGCGGAGCCCCTGTCAGGCTGGAAGTGTGCAAGGATTTTCGTAGCGATGCCCTGCAGGAGCTGCAAGATGAATTTGAAATTCAGGACCCGATCTTTGAAATCGACGGACCGCTGGATCTCAGCTTCCTGGCTGGATTTGTGGATAGCCTTGAAGGTTTCTCTCATCTCAAATACAGTCCGGTACAACCTGTATATCCGCCGGAGTTCCTGCCAAGGGAAAGTCATTTTGAACTGCTTCGCAGACAGGATGTATTGGTTCATCACCCATATGAGTCGTTTGAGCCGGTGACGGATTTTATTCTGGAAGCTTCAGAAGATCCACAGGTTCTGGCGATCAAAATGACCCTTTATCGGGTGAATGGTGATTCACGCTTAATCCCAGCGCTGGCACTCGCCGCAGAGAGCGGCAAGCAGGTTACCGTCGTTGTGGAGCTAAAAGCTAGATTTGATGAAGAACGGAATATAGCCTGGGCCCGTAAGTTGGAAAAAGCAGGCTGTCACGTCGTCTATGGTCTGGTCGGTCTGAAAACACATGCAAAGATAATTCTTGTTGTACGTCGGGAGCAGCAAGGGCTGCGCCGATACGTACATGTGGGGACGGGCAACTATAACGAGAGCACAGCCAAAGTGTATACCGATGTGGGTCTGTTTACCTCTAACCCGGTCATCGGGGAGGATGCATCCGAACTGTTTAACGAGATTACCGGTTATTCTGGTCCGAAAGCATTGCAAGCATTCCGTGTTGCTCCGGATGGCATGAAGGACGAATTATTCACACTGATTCGACGAGAAACAGAGTATGCATTAAAAGGCAAACGTTCCCGTATCATTGCCAAGATCAACTCTTTATCTCATCAGGAAATGATCGATCAATTATATGTAGCTTCGCAGGCAGGGGTGCAGATTGACCTGATTATCCGCGGTGTATGCTGCTTACGTCCAGGTGTAGAAGGACTGAGCGAGAACATTCGTGTGATTAGCATTGTAGACCGTTTCCTTGAACATTCCCGGTTGTTTTACTTCGAAAATGACGGTAACCCGGATGTTTTCATCTCCAGTGCAGACTGGATGTCGCGTAACTTGAACCGGCGCATTGAGCTCATGTGTCCTGTATTTGATCCTTCATTGAAAAAGATGCTGGTGGATATCCTGAATCTGTCGCTGAATGACAATGTGAAGGCCAGAGAACTTATGCCAAACGGGAATTATATATTTGTAAAAAATGAAAAGCCCCCGCTGAGAAGTCAGACGGAGGCGATGGGGATTATCCCTTGGAAGCCTGCTGAGTGGAGTGTTTTATCGTAACTCCCCAGGCTTCCTGCAGATCTTTAACGGCATCTTCCAGACTGTTCAGTTCAAGTAAAGGCTCGTCTGTACAGGTCAATGTGACCTGCAGCGAGTCTTTTTCTTTGACTGCGTGAATGGCGGCGATGCTCTCCGCACGGTTGATCGCTTCGGCTGCACGTAGCAACGAGCCAATGCGGTGAGCATGCTGTGCATCCGAATCTTTTAGAATATCCTCATGCTTCTGCAGCAGTTGGGGGGTTCTTTTTTTCGGATGATAGTCAGCTGCAATGGCACTAAGGATCGTTTCCCTGTGAGAAAGACCGTAGATGCTTGCATTCATAATCCAGTATGCCGAGTGCTGCGTGTACCTAAAATAGTTAATTTGTTTACCAGCCATGTGCAGCATGGAGGAGGCATACAGAATTCGTTCATCAGACTCATCCGGTGCGGCCTCCTGCAAGGCGGTGTACAAGTGAACCGTATCGTGATGGATCCGGTTCAGACGTTTCTCGGGGATCGGCGGGCCATAATGAAGAAAATTGCGGATACTGTCCTTCAGTGCATCCGGTGCGGCAGGCTGACCAGATGCGAGATAGTCTCTCAAGAGACCATCACGAAGTCCTGCTCCGCTCACCACATAACGATCTCCTTGGATGATGCGGAAGATGGTACGCAGGATCAGTACGCCAGGTACGATAATGTCAGCCCGATCCTTGGCGAGACCTGGCACCTTTTTGCGTTGGGCCGAAGTAAGATAGGGCAAGGAATGTGCGATATTTTCCATCGCTTCCTGTCCAATCTCATAATGATGTGACACCGGCAGAGAGTATTGTGTCCGTTTTTGTTCTACTTTTGCAAGTGTACGCATCGTACCGCCCAGTCCAATCAACGGCAAACCGGGATGTTCCCGAATCCAGTCCGATCCCTGTAGCGCTTCAATGACCTCATTGCAAAGTGCGTGTTCATTGGCTTCGATCCATTGATCCTCGCCTCCATAACGGGCATGGGAATTCACGGCGCCGATCGGCAGGGACACGCTATGCAATCTTTCGCGATTGCGGAATACAGTGATTTCCGTACTGCCGCCCCCGATATCCACGACAAAACCGTCCTTCAGATCAATGGACTGAATCACGCCCAAAAATCCGTAATAAGCCTCCCGATCTCCCGAAACACATTCAATAGTAAGTCCAGTCTCAGTTTCTAACCAGGCAATAATCTGCGCGGCATTGGTTGCATTGCGAATAGCTGCTGTCGCTGCTGCCCGAATCAGTCCCGTTTGATAAGCTTCGCAGGTGGCTTTGAATTGCCGCAATATAGTCATCGCGGTTATTAAAGACTGCCTTTGAATGCTGCCATCCGGTTCGACAACCCCGCTTAGTCTGGCAGCATATTTGTCTTCATGAATAATGCGGTACGCTCCGTCTTCATTCACCTCATAGATCACCAGACGAATGGAGTTAGAGCCGATATCAACAATTCCAAGTGTTTTATTATTTTGTGTCATAAGCATCTCCTTCTACAAAGATCAGTTACCCGTAATGCAACAGGGCAGCCATGGCTTCCGGTGAGCCTGGAGGCGTGGCAGAGAAGGGCGTGGTGAACATAACGACAATGATAAAGACGATGAAACAGGCAAATAAAATACAACTTACGGCAAAGCCGCGATTGCGTTTTTTGATAAACAGACGAATACCGATCACGAAGAGAAGTACCGTCACCGCGACCAGTACAATGGACATTGCGAAATAGGCCACGCCATAAAGTGATTTGAAAAATACTTCCATGTCTTTTGAACGCTCCTTAAGTCCTCATTTTTAGCCAATACAAATCATTCTTTAGTAGCATACGACAGATTGAACCGTTTGAAAAGTAAAGTGGGCATTGTCCCAAATTGCCTTTCGATAAGCAGGACAGGTTCCACGGAAAAGGGGCCTTTGCCTTGGACAATCATCCAAGAATACGATCCCAGGGTTGAGTATGTATAAGGAAGGAGCATTGTTTCAGAGAGGAGATCAACCCATGTCGAGACAATTAGCAAGCAAATGGCGGAAGACAGCTGCGTTAATAAAATATCCGGTGGCTGCTGCCCATATTCCGCAGACCATGGCGTTTAGTTCAGGTAATCTGCTGCACATGCTGCAGCGTTATGGAATGGTATTTATTAAACCGGTGGTGGGCGGTGGCGGGTATGGCGTGATCCGGGTATCCAGGAACGGCGGAGCCTACAGATACACACATATGAAGGTTAGTCGTTCATTCGCCAGCTTTAAACAGATGTATCATTCCCTTGTGCGGGTGAAGGCCAGACGAAGATATCTGATTCAACAAGGGATTCATCTTGCGACGATTCATGGAAGACCTGTAGATTACAGAGTCAAGGTGGTCAAGACTGCGCAGGGCTGGGTATTTCGTTCTTTGGTCGGAAGACTTGCTCGTCCAGGTCTGTGTGTAACGAATCTGTGTAAGGGAGGAACGATGCTATCAGGCAAAAGAGCACTTGCCTTATCGCTGCCCCATATCGCTAATCGGCATAAAAGGCAGGAGATGCGTTCATTGACGCTGACTTGTACACATATTATGGAAACGCAGTTTCCAGGCATAGGTCAGTTAGGATTTGATTATGGTTTGGATCACTCCGGCAGAATATGGATTCTGGAAGTAAATACCAGACCTCAATGAAAATCGCTGGAAAGACTAAAGAAACCTTATGAAAAACCGATAGTATATACAAGAGATATCATATGAAAAACGTTTGAAAATTTTCACTTTGGGGTAATACATCCCGAGTATCGTCGGAAAATATGAAAATAGCTTGAAATTTTCTTTTGATCTTGGCTTTTATAGAGATTCCATCCGTCCTGTGTATAAATAATGTCCACATTATCCACTGTATATAATCTATGTTTTTTCCAATTATCAACAAACTATGCACAGGATTTCCACATGTTGTTGTGGATAACAAGAACGCTTGTTCTCTTTGATAATCTCTGATATGATAGTTTTGAGGAAAATAAAGGAAAGGTTGTGGCGGGAAATGGCTATGTTATCCGATGAGATGTTGTTGGATTCCTACCATAAGGCGATCGAACTGGATCTCGAACGAGATTTCATCGCGCTGCTATTGGCAGAAATCCATAAGCGCAAACTGGGTACCAACGTATCTGCCATACTTCACTAGAGATCCTCATTGCAGGCAATATTACAGGTTTCCGGACATGTCCCATAAAGAGACTGGTAGCAGCATGCTTGTCTGACAATGGTGACAGTGCATCAAGTGATTGCATACGTTTTCAGTTTCGTCTGCCGTGTCAGAGGAAACCTGAAGTTCGTAGGGGCTGTATGGTCCGGTATAGTCGACCAATTTGCCGCATTCTGACAGTCCCTGGAGGCAGTGGGGACAAGCCTGCTCCGGAACAACCAGACCGTTACACAGCGGGCATATATAAGACAAGGGTATCCCTCCTGATTATGAGATTGCTCAGGAGTAAGATACCCTTTTTTGTACCCTATTATGTGATTTCTTTGAATTAGCGTTTCATATTACTACTATGTCCAGGAGACAATTTGGCATCCGGATCGAAGTAAACTTTCGCATTATTCACTGCCGTTGGAGCTTCACCGAAGCCAACGGCAATCAGTTTCAGCTTGCCTGGATACGTAGTGATATCACCAGCAGCAAAGATGCCAGGTATGGACGTTTCCATGCGGGAGTCCACAACGATGGAATTGCTATCAATTTCGATACCCCATTCGGCAATCGGACCAAGAGATGAGACGAAACCAAAGTTTACAATGACATCATCCACTTCAATTTCTTGTGTTTCTTTCGTTTTAACATGCGCGAGAGTAACCTTCGTAATCGTTTCATCTCCGTGAAGTTCCGTAATTTCGGTTGGTGTGACCACGTTAACTTTGGAATTCATCAGGTTTTCCACACTGTGCTCATGTGCACGGAACTTGTCCCGGCGGTGAATCAGAGTAACCTGCTCAGCAATTGGCTCAAGCATAAGTGCCCAGTCCACAGCGGAATCTCCGCCGCCGCTGATCAAAACTTTTTTACCTGCAAAAGCGTTTAAATCACTGATGAAGTAATGCAGATTGGTTTTCTCAAACTTTGCTGCACCTTCCAGTTCAAGGCGGCGAGGTTCAAAGGCACCGACACCAGCTGTAATAATAACGGCTTTGGCATGATATTCATTCTCATCTGTCTTTACGATGAAATGCTGTTCTTCTATTTTCTCCACCGATACCACTTTTTCTTCCAGACGGATGTTCGGGTTAAAGTGGTTCATCTGCTCGATCAGGTTATTAACCAGTTCCTGGGCAGTGACTTTTGGGAAGCCGGCTACATCATAGATGTATTTCTCTGGATATAGGGCAGCAAGCTGTCCGCCAAGCTGAGGCATACTTTCTACGAGCGTAACGGATGCCTGACGCATACCTCCATAAAATGCAGCGAACAGGCCCGCAGGGCCGCCGCCGATAATAAGCAAATCGGTCATTTCATGACCGGATGTCTGTGCAGTCAAAAATCAACAACACCTTTCTTATTTTAATAGGTAGAGACCAGTACTTATTATTGCAAATTACGTCACATAATCTGCATGGGTGTAAACTGTCTTTCCTATTATAAACGGTGTAATCTGGGTTGCAAAGTTAGCTGGATCACTAATCTGAGAATAATTGATGAAGATCTGGTGAGAATAGGATGAAATTGGAAATGAAAGGTTATGAAAAATAACAAAAAAAACTTGATCTTTGCGAGAAATCCAGATATCCTTGACCTGTACTATGTGTTTTTTTGCCAAAATTAGAGTGATGGCGTCAAGTCGAGACACCCCGCGCGTTTTGTGTAATCTTGTGGTTAATTTCACAACTTAAATCGATGATATGCGTATAGAAGTTCAAAACCATTCATGAAGTTTACATTTGTCGTCATAATGGATAAGACCTGAGCAATACTTGTAAGTAAGAGTATTTTGCATTCCACCTGTTAAAGGGAAGGATAGGAGCAAAACCGGAAGGAGTACAGATATGAGCAGCATTCCCAAAATCGTCATTCTCGGAGCGGGATATGGCGGGATTCTGACAGCCCAGCGGCTGCAGAAGGAACTGAACTATAACGAAGCCGATGTCACGTTGGTGAACCGGCATGATTATCATTATATTACAACTCAT
Source organism: Paenibacillus sp. TSA_86.1 (assembly GCF_052691815.1). Taxonomy (NCBI): domain Bacteria; kingdom Bacillati; phylum Bacillota; class Bacilli; order Caryophanales; family Paenibacillaceae; genus Paenibacillus; species Paenibacillus sp. TSA_86.1. The sequence goes on from NZ_JBQZGE010000010.1 coordinate 141,431, forward strand.
CTACATATGCCGGCAGCTGGCACGGATAAAATAGAACACGCGAGAGTTTCAATTTCGAAACTGATCGATGAGTTCAAGATTGACCTGGTGAAATCATCGGTGAAGGAGATCCGTCTTCAGGATCGTAAAGTCATTCTGGAGGACGGTACGTTGTCTTACGATTACTTGATTATTGGACTGGGCGGGGAGCCGGAAACTTTTGGTATACCCGGTATGCTTGACCATGCGATGACAATTCGTAGTATTAACTCCGTAAGGCTGATTCGAGAACATATCGAATATCAATTCGCGATGTACAAAAACGATAATAAACGAAACCGTATTCGCTTCGTTGTAGGCGGGGCTGGTTTCAGTGGAGTGGAATTTGTCGCGGAACTTGCAGACCGTATTCCGCAATTGTGTAAGGAATTTGACGTGGACCCGAAACATGTACACATCTATAACGTTGAAGCCGCGCCTTCGGCATTGCCGGGGTTTGATCCGGAACTCGTGGATCATGCGATGAATGTGCTGAAGAAAAAAGGAGTTACGTTTAAAATCGGTGTTCCGATCAAGCAATGTCTTCCTGATGGTGTAATTGTCGGTGAAGGTGAGAAAATTGATGCGGCTACGGTTGTATGGACGGGCGGAATTCGAGGTAATTCTTTACTTGAGCAGGCTGGTCTTGAAGTGATGCGTGGCCGCGTGAAGGTGGATGAATATTTGCGTGCTCCCGGACATGAGCATGTGTATGTCATCGGAGACAACTCCCTTGTATTTAACGAGGAAGGCAGACCTTACCCGCCGACGGCTCAGATTGCGATGCAGCAGGGTGTGAATTGTGCGAAGAACATTGTCGCGGCTATTCGCAACAAGCAGCCTCAGCCTTTTGAATTCACGAGCAAAGGCACGGTGGCCTCATTGGGTAAGGGAGAAGCGATTGCTGTGGTCGGCAGCAAAAAATACAAAGGCTGGAAGGCAGCGCAGTTGAAAAAACTGGTTGATCTGCGGTATTTGTTCATCATTGGAGGCATTCCGCTGGTTCTAAGGAAAGGGCGGTTTTTCGGATGAGACATTGCAGTGTACAGGTTCGCGGTCTGTTAACCCGTGAGGAACTGGATCGCTACAATAGCCTGATGCAGGTCGGCGGTTATCTTGAGGAACAGAACCAATATGACTTGGCGTACATCGTTCAAAAAGAAGTAGACATTCTTATTCTGCCGGCGATTGAACGGCTTAAGGAAAAGAGCCGTGACCGTGACCGTGCAACTGCCGAGTTTCTTGAATCTCTGAAAGCGGTTGATGAAGAGGAGCAGGATTGAAATTTTATTAAGTTCTAAAAAAGAGTTTACTCGCACACTTCGATGACAGAATAACCTTTCAATCGCTGTTATCCCCAGATTTTTTGGAATCCCTTTTCTCAAAGGGAAAATCCGGTGATAAAGGCGATAGCAGATGCTTCCGATGTAGCTTTCTTTCAGAAAGCTTTTAGCTTCGCTTTTCCAGTTTATTTCTGTCCTCTCCGTTTTTGTGTAAACAATTCGTTCAACTTAAATAAATCTAAATCATGCTTGAAGTAAGGTAATACGGAAAAACTAAAAAAAGCACCGCGGATTATTCCTTTAGGGATATCCGCGGTGCTTTTTTTATAGTGATTAGATTATTAGCCTATCTTTACAGCTTCAGCATCTCTTCCAGCGTGCTTTCGTTCAGCAGACTTCCTACGTAGAAGGAACCGAATTCGCCATAACGTGCACTGACTTCATCAAAACGCATCTCGTAAACGAGCTTTTTGAATTGAAGCGCGTCATCTGCAAACAGGGTAACGCCCCATTCCCAATCATCAAATCCAACCGAGCCGGTAATGATCTGTTTGACTTTACCTGCATAGCTACGGCCGATCATGCCATGACTGCGCATCATGGTACGGCGTTCATCCATAGACAGCATGTACCAGTTGTCGTCCAGCTCACGCTTTTTATTCATCGGATAGAAGCAGATGTATTGGCGCTGTGGTAGCACGGGCTTAAGACGGGCAACGATCTCCGGATTTTGCATCGGATCTTCGCCCTCTTTGCCAAGATAGTTGCTCAGTTCCACTACACTGACATATGAGTAAGACTTGTTTGTATATTGGGCAAACGTCGTTTTGTTGAAAGCGTTCTCTACTGCTTTCAGATCTTCCAGCGTCTCGCGCAGATGCATCATTACAAAGTCTGCTTTCTGGCCTACAACTGTATAAACAACGGTACTGCCTTGAGAAGCCTCCTCGACTTTTTTCCATTCGTTCCAAAACTCCTGAAGCTCGTCCAGGGCAACAGCACGCTCTTCATCATCGGCTGCTTTCCAGGCGGTCCAGTTCATTGAGCGAAAATCATGCAGGGCATACCAGCCCTCCAGGGTTGATGCGGCTTCGTTCATGGATTTTGTTCCTCCTACAGGTTATATTTCCAAATCCCGGTAAGGGACAGTTTAGTGCTTTATCGTTATATTGTATCCCAACATGAAGCAGAAGGGCAAATGATCTTCTCGTGAAAATCGGCAGATTTGTCCATAAAGTTCGTTGCTTCGCCACATTTTTTGCGGTAAACTTACTACTATCCAGAAGGGAAAACCGAAAGTGTGAAAGAAGAGGTGAACGTCAGCCGATGCAGTTTATACCGGTGCTCGTATTAATGGTATTATTTTTTGTTATGATGTTTGGTATCGGTTTCATATTGAATATGCTTATGAAGACTACCTGGTTTCCTTCCTATTTGTTCGTCATCGTTATATTGCCTGTGGTGGTATATTCTTTATGGGACCATTCGTCTACGCTCATGTCACATCTGGGATCATTTCAACTGGTCGATTATATGACTGGGGTTGCAGGTCTCGCGGGTGCGATCATTAGTGGCTGGACGATTCAGAAGCTGCGACTGGGCGGATATCGTATGTTCTGATGGCTGGAAAGTGAAGGCAGCTGCGGCACTGAGTTTTGAAAAGGTCTTTTCTTTGACGCAAACGCTTACGCGTGCAAAGAGAAGGCTTTTTTTGCTGTGATGAACGGTACAGGGGAATGTTTGTTTGCTTCTTATCATATGTATAAGATGAATGAATTTAAACGATTTTGCTTGTAATCTCGTACTGCAGCTTTTATAGTATTCTAGCGACTCTTTGGAGTGACCCACTTGAAAATTCGCCCAATTTTGCGAAAACGTGAACGATGTCGACCTAGGACGAAATGCAGTGAGAACGGGTTCGTTTTTTACCTGTTTTTGAGCATTTGAGGATCGGACATTTATGATAGAATAGAAAAACAACGTTTGGGAAGAAGGAGATCAGGCTATGCGCATGAAGAATTTGCATCATTTTACGGAACATCATCGCTACTGCGTATACAGGGAGTTTGGATTAAGCGCCCTGGACGACCGCATGCTCACAGGAGCTTACCAGCCTATGGTAGGTGCTTTTGCGGTTGGCTTGTATCGGCTGTTATTTCAGCATCTTCCCGGAGAACAGGTCGGTTATTCCCCGCTTGAGCAGCAACGGCGGTTGTTTATGACATTGGGGCTGGAACCCAGTGAGAAGGGACGCAAATATTTGGTTGAACAAGCGTCGAAGCTGGAAGCGGTAGGGCTACTTCAAACCTCAAGGCTTTACACTCCGGAAAATGATGATTACATCTATGAGTATGAGTTGCAGCCGCCACTCTCTCCGGCAGAGTTTTTCCGCACACAACATCTGACATTGCTGCTTCGAGACAAGATTGGCAAGTTTGCTGTGTTATCCTTGCGAGCCGGTTTTTCAGCTGTAGAAAATGGGGACACGCCTTATGTGGCAGCAAATAAAGAAAATATTTCAGTACCCTTTTACGATATATTTGAGCTCAATACACATGTGATTGATTATGAACTGGAGCAGGCCTTATCCGAAGTGTCCTCGTCGGCGCAGCGAACAGGCACGAATGATGCTGCTGAAGAGAACAAGCTGAATTATGCTGATATTATTTTACGATTCCCGCGTGAGTCCGTGAACCGTCGGTATGTCGAACAGCTGCGTTTTGATCATGAGCAGCTCGGGATCGTCAATTATGTGGTGAACAAGTTTAACCTTAGTGTGCAAGATGTATGCCGCTTGCTGGATGAAGATGATGTGTTCGGCCCGCAAGGGCAGCTGTTACTGGATGATCTGCAGCATAAGGCAAGCATGCAATTCAGACAGACGAAGAAACGTCAGGAGCAGCAGACGGTACAAGCCGCCAAGGTGGTTGCTCTTCGGCAACATATGGAGGAGCCACAGCCATACACAGACTCTAGTGAGCCACCAGTCGAGCATGTTGTACAGATGGAATATTATGTCGAGGTACCGCCGCAGTTCTCAACCAAGTGTGATATTCATCAATACAATATGATGCTGCGCAATGAGCCTTATACACGTTTGCTACAGACATTTTTCCCTGGCGCTGTGCCGGATAACCTGGTAGATATTTTCGAAAAAATCGATCTGAGTTACAAGTTGCCCGGTGAAGTAATCAACGTGTTGATCCATTATCTGATGGCACTGCTTGTATCCGGTGGAGAGCAGCGTATTAACCGTAATTTCGTAGAGGCGATCGCCTCTAACATGTTGCTCAAGCAGGTGAATTCTTACGAGAAAGCTGTACAATACATCCGTGATCAGGCGAAGGTAAAAGGCAAGCAGGCTGCAGGAGCAGCTGGAACCCGTACCCGTACATACGGCAAAGGAACCAAAGCGAAACCCGAAATTCCGATCGTACAAGACATAAGTCATGGCGGGGATAGCGTCTCGGAGGAAGAGTTCGAAGAGATGATGCGTTTTGCCCAGGAGATGCAGGCGAGCAAGCAAAAAGGAACATTATAGTTGCATAATACAGGCGGGTCCCTTGTGAGAGGTGACTCGCTTTTTTACATCGGCGTGCAGCAGTACGTCATTAGAGGACCACAATTCAATTGGAAGGGAGAGCAACTCCGTTGAGTACGAATCAAAAAGCAATCGAATGTCTTGAAAATAATGATTATGATGCGGCTTTGGCTCTATTCCGAGAAGCGTTGAACGAATCGAGAGATGTTCAGTCTTTGACAAACCTGGCTTGGATCTATTATCACGAAGAGGGAGATGTAACGGCGGCTATAGAATTGGCTCAAGAAGCAGTGGGTTTGAACCCAACCTCCCATTTTCCTTACAGCCTGCTGGGTGAAATGCTTCTGGTTAATGAAAGATGGGAAGAAGCTAAGACCGTATTAGCGAACTCTATCCGTAGGGAACCTTCCAAAGAGGCTTGCAATAACCTCGCGATTGCCAAATACCATCTGGAAGAGTGGGATGAGGCTTCGGTTTTGTTTTTGCAAAGTGCCGGGCCTTCTGATTATGCGATGTATAGTCATATCCACTGTCTGATCAAGATGGGCAAAACAGATGAAGCAAAACAGAAACTGGATGGTTTCTCGCAAACGGATGATGATTTCGTCGGAGAAGTTCATGTCGCAGAACTGTACCTGGAGTTGAAATGTTTTTCTGAAGCAGTGCGTTGGTTTGAACAAGCGTGGGCCACCTATTATAAGTCGCCGGATTGGGTGTGTAGATATATTTACGCTTTAATTCAGACAAATGCAAAGGAACGAGCGGTTGAAATTACGAAAGAATGTATTCAATTCAAACAAGATGATATGGAGGAAGAACAGGCAGAAGAGTGTGATGAGAATTGGACAGAAGGTGACAAGGCGACATATCTGATTCAATTGCAAAATGAGAAACAGGAGTACGAGCAGATTATCGAACAGATTTCCTCGGATTTTGTTCCACCATTCCAATTCACGACATCTCCCAGTTCAAGCTGTTACTTATTCGGGTGCTCCAGACATGATCATCCCGAGTATACGAATTAGAGTAGCCGTTGAGTCATTCGGTGCGGTAGTTTTTCCAAATGTATCAGTTGAGTTATTGTCGGCTTTTCTATAGAATGAACAGTACGAATGATTGAACATAAGGCGATAATTATGTCCCGTTATTCACTAATACAGATACTATTAAAGGGGGCTTGAAGTCATGGAATCCTTGGGAGGACTGCTTCAGCAGCTGAACCCTTCGTTTCGTGAGCAGTCGCGGCGAATTATGGCGGATTTGCTGGAAGACCCGTATGTGCGCGAGTTCCGCGCAGGTCATCCTGAACTGAAAGATGCACAGCTTATGCCCGATCTGAGCAAGCTGTTTCAGTATGCCAAAGATTCGAAGAACTGCGCGAATTGTCCGGGACTCGACAACTGTCCCAACGATTTTCAGGGTCATTTTTGCAAACTGGAAGTAGAAAACTTCAACGGTAAACCCGAAATTATAGATATTAAAGCACCTTGCTCGAAACAGATCGCCCGGCAAAATGAACATATCATCAAGCAGCGCATTCGCAGCTTCTATGTGGATGAGCGTGCACTTAGTGCAGGATATAATGATGTGGAGATTATGGGTAAAGATCGCATGCGTGCGCCAGCGGTGAACCGGGTGCTTCGTTATATCAGCGAGACCAAAGCAAACGGACTTTCAACGCAAGGACTATATCTGGAAGGTTCGTTTGGAACCGGTAAAACGTTTCTGATGTGTTATCTGCTGCATGAACTTGCAGTTGCAGGTCATACGGGTGTGATCATTTATATGCCTGACTTTGTGGAGGATCTGAAATCCATGATCAGTGAAGGGCAGAAGCTCAAGGAAATGACAGATGTTCTGAAAAGCTGTGACTTGCTCATCTTTGATGATATTGGGGCTGAGAACCTGAACCCGTGGGTGAGGGATCATGTGATGGGCTCAATTCTCAATTATAGAATGAATCGCAAGCCGACGTTCTATACGTCCAATTACAACCTGGAAGGGCTTGAGAAACACTTGAGCTTTACCAACCGGGATGGCGAGGAAATGAACAAAGGCCAACGACTGATGGATCGGATTCGTCCATTTGTGGATGTTATTCAGGTTCGGGGCGAGAATCAGCGAGGCAAGGACTGATTTTGTGGAAAAGTCGAGTTGTCATCATGCTCAAGAGGGTTATCGCGTCAGTACCTGAGTCCGTGTGACTTACGTTAAATGCACAGATATACCAAGAAAAGCCTGGCTTTCGCAATTTGCGAAAACCGGGCTTTTCTGGTCTGTGGAAGTCTGAGTGAGCTTGAACATCCTATTCGGTCAGGAATTTGAAAATTACCATCCCAAAGAAGATGACAGTCATCAGGCCGCCCATGCCGACAACACCCATAATCAGATCGAAGAGGTCGTTGCGCGGCTCCTCGTTCACATGTTCACGTGGGTCGGTCATCCGAATATTAGCATCCATCGTATTGCCTCCTTATGAGGATTGATAGCTTGGCCTGCAAGCAGGGCTACAATCCGGAGTAATTTTAGTATACTTGGAAAAGAAAGCGTTTGTAAAGATTTTGCAGATGACCTGCTGCACCTGTAATTATGAAGATTTCATGTTGGGAAGATGAACATTAGCTGTTCATTTCACAAGTTTAACGCACATGTGTTATACTGGAAGTGTCGTTCACGACGTTACAGGTTAAAATAAAACCGTAAGTATATATAAGGAGGACAATTCTATGGCTATTGTTAACGTATCCGATCAATCCTTTAACACGGAAGTCGAAGGAGAAGGAACGGTTCTGGTTGATTTCTGGGCGCCTTGGTGTGGTCCTTGCAAAATGCTCGCTCCAATTCTGGAAGAACTGTCCACAGAAGTTGGCGATTCCGTAAAAATTGCTAAAGTAAATGTGGATGAGAATCCAGAATCTGCTTCCCGTTTCGGTGTAATGAGTATTCCAACACTGATCTTCTTCAAAGACGGTCAACCCGTTGATAAAGTGGTTGGTTTGAACTCCAAAGAAGCTCTCAAAGGAATCATCGAAAAACATCAATAAACTTCAAGCCAAAACATTAATAAGTGCAGGCTGACACATCGCCTCCGGTTTACATGCCGGGGGCGTTTTGCGTCGAAAAGCTTGATACAGGACAATATAAAAGTAATATATAAATGACGTAAAAAATTATTTGTATTATATAATTGAATATGAAATGAAACTGGAAATTTACATGATTAACGGAGAGGCTAGAAAAGAACTGGGGAAGCTAAAAGCTTTCTGAAAGAAAGCTGCATCGGATGCATCTGCTATAGCCTTTATCACCGGAGCTTCTCCTTTAAAAGGGAATCAAAAAATCTGGGGAAAACAGCGATTGGAAGGTTGTTCTGTCATTGGAGTGGTCGTTGTGAATTCTTTGTAACCATTAATTTTACTTTTCTCGGAAAGGAGGACTCCCGAATTATGGATCCATTTATGCAAGAGTTAAATGAGCAGGAGAAGGCATTGGAGCAAATTCGCCACAAGCTCGCACTGCTTCCTGACATGCCGGGCTGTTATCTGATGAAAAACAGTGAAGGTACCATTATTTACGTTGGTAAAGCCAAAGTGCTGAAAAACCGTGTGCGCTCTTATTTTATTGGCAGTCATAATGGAAAGACACAACGTCTGGTAGCAGATATTCGAGATTTTGAATACATCGTGACAGGCAGCAATATGGAAGCACTCATTCTGGAGTGTAACCTGATCAAAAAACATATGCCTCGTTACAACGTATTGCTCAAAGATGATAAAACATTTCCTTATCTTAAAATAACGAATGAAAAACATCCGCGGCTCGAAGTGACCCGCCGTGTGCTGAAAGATAAAGCCAAATATTTCGGTCCTTACCCGAACTCGTATGCGGCACACCAAACCAAAAAATTGCTGGATCGGATGTATCCGCTCCGCAAATGCGGCGTAATGCCGAAGGAAGTATGCCTGTATTACCACATGGGTCAATGCCTCGCTCCTTGTGTAAAAGAAGTAGGCAAAGAGCAGTATGACGAGATTTCCCAAGAAATCGGATCATTTCTGAGCGGTGGGCATGAGGAGATCAAAAAGGACTTGCAGCGCAAAATGCAGGAAGCGGCCGAAGATTTGTATTTTGAACGGGCCAAAGAACTGCGTGACCAGGTTATCGCGATCGACGCGATCATGGAAAAACAGAAAATTACGATGGCGGATGCCAGAGACCGTGACGTCTTTGGATTTGCAATTGATAAAGGCTGGATGTGTGTCCAGATTCTATATATGCGTCAGGGGAAAATGATTGAACGCCATGTGTCCACTTTTCCGTTTTACGGTGAGGCCTACAGTGATTTCATGTCTTATGTAACACAATATTATAGTGACAATCCAGCTTTGCCACAGGAAATTTTGTTGCCAGAGATGCCAAAAGAGTTGATCTCTGAAGAGGATGTTATCGATTCAGGATCCGAGCCACTTGTGGCTGAGACACGTACAACTTATGGCACGGATTCAATGAAGGTAGAAAATAACGATACAGCCGATCAGTTGGAAACATCAAACGCCAAGCTGCCATCCGAGCTGGAGGAGCCGTCCCAGATGGCAGCCTCTCTTCAAGAGTGGCTGGAGATCAAAGTCCATATTCCGCAGCGCGGATTGAAACGCCAGATGATTACGATGGCACTCGACAATGCACGGGTGGCATTGGAGGAGAAGTTCCGTCTCATCGAGCGTAATGAAGAGCGGACTTCCAAAGCATCCGAGGGATTGGGGCGTTGGATCGGTCTGAATCAGTTGCGTCGGATCGAAGCATTCGATAACTCGAATATTCAGGGTACGAATCCGGTATCTGCCATGATTGTATTTACTGACGGTAAACCGGACAAGAAGGAATACCGCAAATATAAAGTACGTTCTGTGGAAGGGCCGGACGATTATGAAACGATGCGGGAAGTCATCCGCCGTCGTTATGAGCGAGTGCTTAAGGAGAATTTGACCCAGCCTGACTTGATCGTGGTCGATGGTGGTAAAGGGCAGATTTCGGCTGCTGTGGATGTGCTTGAAAACGAGCTGGGGTTATTCATTCCGGTTTGTGGATTGGTCAAGGATGCCAAACACAAAACATCACAGCTGATGATTGGCAATCCACCAGAGGTGATTTCCCTGCCGCGGGATAGCCAGGAGTTTTATCTGCTGCAGCGGATTCAGGAAGAGGTTCACCGATTTGCGATCTCGTTTCATCGCGAGCAACGCGGTAAATCGATGGTTACGTCTCGGCTGGATTCCATCCCAGGCATCGGAGAGAAACGGCGCAAGCTGCTGTTGAAGCATTTTGGCTCTTTACGCAAAATAAAAGAGGCCAGCGTCGAAGACTTCCGGCCTCTATCTATTGGAGATAAGCTAGCAACTCAGATTATTGCAGCACTTCGTGATGAGGAGTCGTGACATACGGCTTCTCTTTTTGTTTTGGATTGAAACGGTAGACGACATATCCAACAATAGCCGGTAACACAATCCAGAACATTCCGGCACCCATGTTCAGTGCATCTCCCATGAAAATCAAGCTGAGTCCCATCAGCAGGCTGTCGAAGATGACATGTGCGAAAACGACAGCAATGAAGCCGTGACGCAGCATGATCAGGCTGAATAACAGTCCGATGACGGTTAGCTCGATCGGCCGTGTAATGACCGGATAGATCGGATACAGCGTGTGTCCAAGTGCCCAGATAATTGTAGGAATCAGGCAGGCGATAAACGTATTACGCACGACCTTTTGCATCATGCGAATACCAAACAGTCGATATACCGCCTCTTCGCCAATACCAGCCATCCAGGCCATGATCGGGAAGATCCATGCATACGTCATGTTATACGTCGATTGATCCGCGGAGGTTGTGGACCATGTGCCAATACTGCGTTCCAGAATAAAGAACAACACGGATTGCACACCTAGCAGAATGAAGGCCCACAGATAACCGGTAAACATACTGTGCAGCACATATTTGCCGTAACCTGGCTCCTTGGCACGTGGCCATGGATTGAATCCGATTTTACGCCACATACCGTCGCCTGCTACAAGTGACAGATATATGGTGACACTCATCACAATTGTAATCCCTGTTTGAATGAGCATGAGAAACACTAACATGAAGCTGGAAAGTCCCCGTGCCTCAAAGAGAGGTAACATGTTCAGTGTACCGATCATGGAGGCTGCAAAGTACACCAGCGATAATACCACACCGCGTTTGAACGATGTATTGGCCCGAGCCAGGATGCTGTAGATGATGGCAAGCACGCCGAGAATAAATGTCAGAAAGGCGTAACCACCGTAAGTTAACCAGTTGGCCAATTGGGTCTGGTTTTTAACATAATCCGTGTGAGATTTCGGTACGGAGAAACCCGGATCGAACGAACGGACAGCACCGTTTTCAAAAGTGAAATTCAATTCTAACTTGGAGTTGCCAATCGTTTTACTTGCATCTGTGTACTTCAGACCCGGCTCGCCATCCCGTGTATCCAGTTGAAGCTTGGGACCGTCATAGCCAAATTCTTTTAATACTCCAGCCGCCAGTTTTTCTTTCTCGTTCAAAGGCATGTGGCCCTCCGCAAGCGACTCGGAAGTGCTCTGGATGCCCTGCTCTTGTTGAGTTTCAACGGCCGTATAGAGCGAGGAAGGTTGTACACGTTTGAAAGCGACCACTTTTCCTGTTTTCATATGTACGTCAACGTTAAGGTAACCGCCCTTGTCCTGATCAAGCAAGCGAACGCGGTACACATCGTAAGGATAGGCTGGTTCCCACTTCTGATTGTACGTGCTGAGCTGCTTGGTCTTCGCCATATATCCGTAAATATCGGAATGGGTCTGATAGGTTACAAGAGGTTTACTGTCACTGCTCGGAAGTGTGTAGTCATCAACAGAAGCTGCAAATGAACGTGCAGACTGAATCGCTTGTTCCTTGCTAATGAAGGATGTTGACGAGATTTCTGTCGTTTGTGATGAAGTTGCAGGTAAGATCTGAAAGACAAAAAATAAAATCAGGCCGATCACCGCAAGCAACCCCAAACGTTTGAAGTTAGCCTTAAGCTGTAAAGGCTGCCCTAAGGGATTCATGAAATGGTGTTCCTCCTTTATTCAATTACATATTTAAGTAAAGATAGCACAGGGCATGTACCCATTGCCAATGACATCACGAAAACAGGTGTAAATCTTTGAAAAAGAATGAAAATGACCGAAAAAAACGGATACAGCTGTCCGGACATGAACTTTTTTCCCGTTTTGCTCGAATTCGATGTTATTTACACAAAAATCGTTTTGTCTGTAATCGCCACAGCGCTTATAATTTTGAAGCAAATATGCAAAAATCCGCATGCCTCAAGTCTAACAAGGGAACGAATAGAACGTAGAACCAACTGAACTATAGGGAGAACAAACTGAATTATAGAACGTACAGAGTTATTAAAATGAACAAGATGTATATTAACTCCAATTATATGTTGCTTTTTTATGATTGATACATGGGCTCCACAGGGTGGAGTTATTTTCTTTTTAGCAGAGGTGGATGATACAGAAGTGAAAGCGAATGTTCAATGGATGCGATTATCGCCGCCACGTATTCTGGTTTTGGGGTTTGCTGGCATTATTATGCTGGGAACATTACTGCTCATGCTTCCGGTATCCAGCCGCAGCGGTGAAAGTCTGGTCTTTATCGATGCACTCTTCACGGCGACGTCAGCTGTCTGTGTGACAGGACTGGTTGTTGTGGATACGGGAACCTATTTTTCGGTATTCGGTCAGGTGATTATCGCTATTCTGATACAGATCGGCGGTCTCGGCTTTATGACGATGTCGACGCTGGTTGCGATTGCCTTCAAACGAAGAATATCGCTCAAGGAGCGTTTGATTTTGCAGGAAGCGATGAATCAGAGCACGATGGAAGGCATTGTGAGGCTGATTCGCAAGGTTGTGATCTACTCGCTGATTTTGGAGGGGATCTGCGGCACTTTGTTTGCATTGCGCTGGTCGTTTGATATGCCCATTGGGCAGGCGATGTATTATGGGTACTGGCATGCGATTTCGATGTTTAACAATGCCGGTTTTGATATGTTTGGTGACTTTCGCAGTCTGACCGGGTATGTCTATGATCCGCTTGTCAATTTTACCGCGATGTTTCTGATCGTTTCCGGAGGAATTGGTTTTGTTGTGCTGTCCGATTTGGTGGATTATCATAAAACAAAGAAGCTGTCGCTGCATTCCAAAGTTGTGCTGCTGATGACCGCTTTGTTGATTGTGTTTGGCGCACTGGTCATCTTTGTGTTTGAGTTCAGCAACCCGCGGACGCTGGGCGGCCTGAACTGGGGCGGTAAAATAATCGGTTCGTTTTTCCAGTCGGTAACACCACGTACAGCCGGGGCAAACACGGTAGATATCGCTGGACTGAGGCAGGCCACACAATTTTTCATGATTATATTGATGTTTATCGGTGCTTCGCCGGGTTCAACGGGAGGCGGAATCAAAACAACGACATTCCTGATTATGGCCGGAGCGGTCATTGCCATGATGCGTGGAAGGGAAGATATCGTCTTTTTCCGGTATCGGCTTGTGCAGGAACGGATCTTCAAGGCGCTTACGATTACGTTGCTGGCGCTGTTATTCATTATTACAGTCACGATGGTGCTGAGTACAACAGAGGACAGTACTTTTTTAATGATTTTATTTGAAACGACTTCCGCCTTCGGTACCGTAGGACTTTCACTTGGCTTGACGCTGAAGCTGACCACGTTTGGCAAACTAATGATTTGTTTTACGATGTTTGCAGGACGGCTTGGGCCGATCACGCTGGCGTATGCACTGGGGCAGAAAAAGGGTAAGGACTTATATAGATATCCGGAAGGCAAGATGATTATTGGTTAGTGATTGTTAATGATTATTTGGATAGAGGGGTTCGTGAGGCACAATGAAAAAACAGCAGTTTGCGGTGATCGGGCTTGGCCGGTTCGGCTCTAGTCTGGCACAGGAATTAATGGAATTAGGCTATGAGGTGCTTGGTATCGATAAAAATGAAGAACTCGTCGAAGACATGAGTGATCTGGTCACTCATGCTGTTGTGGCAGATGCTACGGATGAGGAAGTGCTGCGCTCCCTGGGCATTCGTAATTTTGACTGCGGCATCGTTGCGATTGGCGACGATATCCAGACAAGTATCCTCACCGCCATCCTACTCAAAGAGCTGGGTGTCAAAACGGTTGTCGCCAAAGCCATCTCCGTTCTTCACGGACGGGCACTCGACAAGCTGGGCATTGACCGCGTCGTATACCCTGAACGGGATATGGGGATTCGGGTTGCCCACCAATTAGTTACACCAAACCTGCTGGATTACATCGAATTGTCCAATGATTACAGCATAGTTGAGATGAAAGTGCCTGCTTGTCTACACAATAAAACACTCTCCACCCTCAATGCACGCGTACGCTTCAACTGCAGCATCGTGGCGCTGCAAAAAGAAGCCGGGGTCATTATTGCCCCGACGGCAATGGATTCGTTGCAAACCGGGGATATCATGGTCATTATTGGTAATAATAATGATATCGACCGATTTGAGGAAGAAGTTATTAGTCAAGAAAGCTGAGCAGGTAAGCTGCTTCTTCTGCATGATATCAAGGCGTTGTTGTCTTCCGTGAGGGCAATGGCGCCTTTGCTGTAAAAAATGCAGCTGTCTCCCTGACCCATTGTCTGGAGGTTTCGCTGAGGTTTTCTTTTTCCCCATAGATCATGCAGGTTGTTCTTCGAGTCTGTTTCAATTGGGGTAAATGCACCGCAACAAGATCATTATCTGCCAGCAACTGCGGGCGAAGATAGGATTTGGGAAGCAGGGCAGCAGCTTTGCAGGTCGGCAGCAGGCGAATAATCGCTTCAAAGGAATCGATCTCCATACGAATGTCAGGCATCACAGTGCAGCGTTGGAACAGATCGTCTGTCAGTTTGCGGTACCATGTTCCTTTGGAGAACGTAATCATCGGCAGATCCTGCAAATGCTCCATCCCGGCCTCTTTGTCAGCAAGAGGGTGCGTAAGCGGCACAACCAGTTCCAGGTGATCATCAAACAAAGGCACACAATTGAGACCTGTTTCGCTAATGGACGAGGCCACAATACCCACGTCGGCTTTTTTATCACGTACAAAAGATACGATCTCATGTGTCTTGCCTGTTAAGAGCTTCAATTCAGCATGAGGATGTTTCTCCATAAAAGCGTTGACGAGCGGAGGCAGGGTGGTCTGGAGTGTCGTGAGGCTGGCTCCGAGAGTAATAATACTCTGTTTCTCATCCTTATATTGAGACAGCATGGTGAGAAATTTCTGCTGCTGCTGTTTTTGCTCGACGGCGAAAGTGTAAGCTAGTTGACCTACGTTTGTTAATTCTAGCCGTTTACCGCGGCGGTGAAAGAGGGACACGCCCAGTTCGCCCTCCAGCTTGGCAATTTTGCGCGAGAGTGCCGGCTGGGACAGATTTAGTAATTTGGATGCGCGGTTCAGGCTGGATTGTTCTACAACCGCCGCAAATGCGTTTAATTCTTCGAACATGAACACAACCCTCTTTTCTTATGTATGTGATTCTTGCCCTTGATTAATCGTTTGCCCT
Organism: Paenibacillus sp. TSA_86.1; assembly: GCF_052691815.1. Taxonomy (NCBI): domain Bacteria; kingdom Bacillati; phylum Bacillota; class Bacilli; order Caryophanales; family Paenibacillaceae; genus Paenibacillus; species Paenibacillus sp. TSA_86.1. The sequence continues at coordinate 156,899 of NZ_JBQZGE010000010.1, forward strand.
ATTGTATGGCCTTTTGACCGGATGTTATAAGATTGTACGGCCTAGAAACCCGTTGTTTCAAAGCTTATACCTATAGGTTATAACATTTAATAATTATATTGCAATTCCCTTATAAGAAAAAAAGGAGTAACATGAATCGTGACACAAGTTGTTCACACCTGATGAAAACGGAACAATTTGTCGAACCTTTTCATGGAAAAGTGTTCGAGTCGTGATAAGGTATGAGTATTAACATTTATGAAAACGTTGTATTTAGCGAAAGGGGATCGACATTTTATGAAAGGGTTTTACTCCAGAAAGCTGCACTCCTTGCTTGGCGTCATTCCGCTCAGTCTGTTTTTTGTTGAGCACTTGGTGACGAACTTCACGGCAGTTGAAGGCGGCAAAGAAGCTTTTTACGGTGCCGTTGCATTTCTGAACGGTTTGCCTCTTGTTATTGTTATTGAGGCGCTCCTCATCTGGCTGCCACTGTTCTATCATGGTGTATACGGTCTGTATATTGCTTATCAGGCCAAGCCTAACGTTGGGCGTTATGGCAATGAACGCAACTGGCGTTATACCTTGCAACGGGTCAGCGGGATCATCACCTTTGTTTTCGTGATCTGGCATGTATGGGAGACGCGTGTACAAATTGCTTTGGGTAATGTAACACATGAAGAGATTGGCGGCGTCATTCATAATGCTGTGACGAATCCGATAACCTTTGCAATATACATGGTCAGCGTGGTTGCGGCGTCATATCACTTTGCCAACGGATTGTGGTCGTTCCTTGTTAGCTGGGGTATCACAGTTGGTCCGCGTGCGCAGCGTGTATCCTCTTACGTATGTATGAGCATGTTCGTTATTATTTCCATTATGTTTATCGCTTCATTGTTTGCTTTCCGGAACGTTGATTTCCAGACAGCTACTTCAATGATCGACAGCGTAAAATCAGTTCTGGTCTAAACTTGTTGAATATTGTTTGTAATTTTGAATTAAGGCTTACTTATAAGGGAGTGAACTAGCAATGGCATCATCGAATGTAATTATTGTGGGCGGCGGTCTCGCGGGATTGATGGCGGCGATCAAATCGGCTGAAGCCGGAGTCCACGTTCATTTATTTTCACTGGTTCCTGTTAAAAGATCCCACTCCGTATGTGCCCAGGGCGGTATCAACGGTGCGGTAAATACCAAAGGGGAAGGAGACTCCCCATGGGTTCACTTTGACGATACGGTTTACGGCGGAGACTTCCTGGCTAACCAACCGCCAGTTAAAGCGATGTGCGAAGCAGCACCTGGCATCATTCACCTGATGGACCGGATGGGCGTTATGTTTAACCGGACACCGGAAGGTCTGCTCGATTTCCGCCGTTTCGGTGGAACGAAGCATCACCGTACGGCGTTTGCAGGTGCAACGACAGGTCAACAGCTGTTGTATGCACTCGATGAGCAAGTACGCCGCTGGGAAGCAGCAGGTCTCGTTACCAAGTATGAGAACTGGGAGTTCCTGCAAGCCGTTATCGACGATGAAGGTGTATGTCGCGGTATTGTGGCACAAGACCTGAAAACGATGAAGGTGCAGACGTTCCCTGCCGAAGCCGTTATTCTGGCGAGCGGTGGTCCAGGTATCATTTTCGGTAAAACGACAAACTCCGTTATTAATACAGGTACTGCTGCAAGTGCGGTGTATCAGCAAGGCGTGAATTATGCTAACGGCGAATTCATTCAGATTCACCCGACAGCGATTCCAGGAGATGACAAGCTGCGTCTGATGTCCGAGTCTGCGCGTGGTGAAGGTGGACGGATCTGGACTTACAAGGACGGAAAACCTTGGTATTTCCTTGAGGAAAAATATCCTTCCTACGGTAACCTTGTTCCGCGTGATATCGCAACACGTGAAATCTTCAGCGTCTGCGTAGATATGGGACTTGGTGTGAACGGTGAGAACATGGTATACCTCGACCTCTCACACAAAGATCCGAAGGAATTAGATGTTAAACTGGGCGGAATTATTGAAATCTATGAGAAATTCATGGGTGACGATCCACGTAAAATTCCGATGAAAATCTTCCCGGCAGTCCACTATTCCATGGGCGGCATGTGGGTAGATTATAACCAAATGACCAACATTCCAGGGCTGTTCGCAGCTGGCGAATGTGAATACCAATATCATGGTGCAAACCGTCTGGGTGCAAACTCACTCGTATCCGCAATCTATGGTGGTATGGTAGCTGGACCGAAAGCAGCTGAGTATATCAAAGGACTTAAGAAATCATCTGCTGATATCTCTTCTTCTGTATTCGATGGTTACACGAAGCGCCAAACCGACAAATACGAAGGCATCATGAAAATGCAAGGTACAGAAAATGCTTATGTGATTCACAAAGAGCTGGGCGAGTGGATGACAGCTAATATGACCGTGGTTCGTTACAACGACAAACTTGAAGCGACTATCGGTAAAATCAAAGAATTGAAAGAGCGTTATGGCAAAATCAACATGTATGACAACTCCGGCTGGAACAATCCGGGTGCGGCATTTACCCGTCAGTTGTGGAACATGCTTGAGCTTGCTGAAGCGATGACACTCGGCGCATTGCTGCGTAACGAGAGCCGCGGAGCGCACTACAAACCGGAATTTACACAGCGTAACGATGAAGAGTTCCTGAAAACGACCATCGCAAGCTGGTCGAAGGAAGGCCCGCAAATCTCGTACGAGCCAATCGATGTATCCCTGATTCCACCACGTATCCGGGACTACTCGAAAGACTAATCGGATGAGGGAGTAACAGCGATCAAAGGGCATTCCACGACCGGAGCGCATACCCGAGCACCAACACAGCTACTTTGCGCACTTTCATTAAAATTCAAGGAAGCCCAGCATCAGCAGGCTTCCACAAAAATTACAGCAATCCAGATGAATGGATTGCAGTTCCAGCAAAGCAGCAGAGGTGCAAGTCGTAGCGGAGGGAGTGGAAATGCCCGAAAGAAGCGAAGCGTTCGCGTTTATCATCGAATTTTCACCCTAGTAAGGGTGGATCAAAAAATTCGAGGATAATGGCGATCCAAAGGGCATTCCATGACCGAAGCGTCCACCCGAGCACCAACATTGCTTTGCGCACCAGCAATACAATCATCGTCACCAGAGGAGGGGACAACGATATGGCGGAACAAGCAACAGTGAGTAAAACCGTCAAGTTTATTATCACCCGTCAAGACAGCCCGGAGTCATCTTCGTACACCGAAGAGTTTGAACTTCCGTACCGTCCGAACATGAACGTGATCAGTGCCCTTATGGAAATTCAGAGAAATCCGGTTAATCAGGAGGGCAAGTCGATTGCTCCGGTATGCTGGGAATCCAACTGTCTTGAAGAAGTGTGCGGCGCATGTTCCATGGTTATTAACGGCAAACCGCGTCAAGCGTGCGCGGCGCTGATCGATAAGCTTGAACAGCCGGTTCGTATTGAACCGATGAAAACATTCCCGGTTGTACGTGACCTCGTCATTGATCGTACACGGATGTTTAACGCTTTAAAACGTGTTAAAGCCTGGATTCCAATCGATGGCACTTATGATCTCGGTCCTGGACCTCGGATGCCTGAGAAGAAACGTCAGTGGGCTTATGAGCTGTCCAAGTGTATGACTTGTGGCGTATGTCTCGAAGCCTGTCCGAACGTAAACGAAAAGACCGATTTTATTGGTCCGGCAGCGTTATCCCAGGTACGTCTGTTCAATGCTCACCCTACAGGAGAGATGAACGCAGACGAGCGTCTGGAAGCATTGATGGAAGATGGCGGTATTGAAGGATGCGGAAACTCACAAAACTGTGTGCGTTCATGTCCAAAAGGTATTCCACTTACAACGTCCATTGCAGAGATGAATAAACAAACCACCAAGCACATGTTCAAACGTTGGCTGGGTGTATAAAGTTGTAACGTAGAAGCAGAGATCCACCCTGCTTCATGAAGAGGTCGTGATCCCGTATAGCGTTAAGGGGGCACGGCTTCTTTTGTCATCCACCGAAGGAAGCGGGCAACCTATGCAGAATATGATATACTACAGGGATGGATAAAGCTTATAACAACTTTTAAGAAACACGATCCGAGGAGGGGAAAGATGGGAAAAGCACCTCGTTTGAACAACGGTACTCCGCCGTCCCGGCACTTGAACAGGTCCAATGGATCCAATGCACCTCTTTTTCCCGGAGAAGAAAAGGATCACGACCCTTCTCGTCGAATGTTCCAATTACGAAAAAACGTCATGACCATGGTAGCCAGTGTGCTGACGTTGGGATACGCGCTGTGGGAGCCAAAGCGTTTACAGATCAATCACATTGATCTCAAGCTTCCTTCATTTCCTGAATCATTTGATGGATTGCGTATTGTTCATTTCAGTGATGCACACCTTGGTTTTCATACAGGGCTGAACGAGTTGAGTAAACTGGCAGCACAAATCGAGAAGCAGCAGCCGGATCTCATCTGTTTTACCGGGGATATCGTTGAGAGACAAGCGGAGCCTATGCGTGAGTGTGTGCCAGTTCTGGCCTCCATGGCGGCAAGATACGGAAAATTTGCTATTTTGGGGAATCATGACTATCGTGGACGGCAGCAACAAGACATACGGGACATGTTTCATGAAGCTGGTTTTACGTTGCTGTGTAACCAGCATGTCATTATAGAACAAGGGCGCGAGAAGATCGCGGTAGTAGGCCTGGATGATGCGTTAACAGGTAAGCCAGACCCGGAAGAAGCCATTACAGGGTTGGATGAGAGCGTATGGAAATTGCTTCTGATGCATGAACCGGATTATGCTGATTATGCCGTTCCATATGGATTTGGGTTGCAGCTTTCAGGTCACAGCCATGGTGGCCAGGTTCGTTTCCCTTGGTTCGGAGCTATGACAACTCCGCGCGGATCGCGCAAATACATCCAGGGATTACATTACACCTCTCAGAGCCAGATGCCGGTGTACGTGAATCGGGGGTTTGGTATGACGCAGCTACCTATTCGTTTTCTATGCAGACCTGAACTGACCGTGCTTCATTTAGGCCGGGATGATGAGAGCGAACTTAAGGCTTAATAAACATGAATGGAGGTTAACCCGATGGAACGAATAGCGATTGTATCCGACATTCATGGCAACATGACTGCCTGGGAAGCCGTGATGAAAGATATTCAGCATCGCGGCTTGAGCAGAATCTTTTGTCTGGGTGACCTTGTAGGCAAGGGGCCACAGCCAGCTGAAGTGGTGGATCAGGTCAGAGCAGCATGTGAAGTGATCATTCGCGGCAACTGGGATGAACTTGTCGCTGTGAACCAAGATGTACGTGATTTCACATGGCAAGCTGAGCGGCTGGGAGCCGAGCGAGTGGCTTATTTGGCGAGTCTACCTTTCAGTCATGAATTTAAATTAAGTGGACGCGTGGTTCGGTTGGTTCATGCTTCACCCCAAAGTGTCTACCATCGTGTTCAGCCATGGGATGAGATGGATAAGCGACTGGCGATGTTTAATTCTCCAACGGACGATTCAGGGGCTGGAATAGCCGATGTGGTGGGTTATGGTGATGTGCATAATGCATTCCTGCAATATCTGGATGGGAAAATGCTGTTTAATACAGGAAGCATAGGCAATCCGCTTGATCTTCCGCAAGCCTCATATTGTATCCTCGAAGGGGAATACGGCGAGGATAACCAGAAGCCGTTTAACCTTCAATTTGTTCGAGTTCCTTACGATATTGAACATGAAGTACAGATCGCACAGAAAGCAGAAGTTCCTGCACTCGATGCTTATGTTCGTGAGATCCGTTCAGGCATCTATCGCGGATTACAGGAGTAAATATGCATCGTGACAGAATAGGGCTGAGCGAGTAGAGGATATACTACAATTTATATCACGAAATCAATTCTAAAATGCCGGATCATCTTCAGAGCATGCTTGTCTTACCGGACTAAAACCCGTTAGACAAAGGAGTGATTGTCATGCTTAACCGAGACATGTTAATCCAAGGTCTGCCAGCCTTATGGACAGAACGTCTTGTACTTCGGTCATTACGTCAGGGTGACTATATGACTTTATCTGAACTATTATCCGATCCTCAAGTGATTCGATATGTCAATCGAGGGAGCCAGCCTCCACCTATTCGGGCGAGGAAACTGCTTAACCAGATCCGGAGCAGCAGTGCCAAGCTGGATTCGTTGCATTACGGCATCTGTTGGAAAGGGAGGGAGCAAGTGATCGGCATTACCTCTTTTCAGCACTGGAACGATCAAAAAGGGACTGCACAGATCGGTTACATCCTGGACAGGTCGTGCTGGGGAAAAGGCGTGGCGACTGAAGCCGTTCACCGCCTGCTGACATTTGGATTCGACGAACTTCATCTATGGCGCGTTGAAGCACGATGTTATGAGGCCAATGGTTCCTCCGAGCGGGTACTCCTTAAAATGGGCATGACGTATGAGCGCAATCTCCCATCCTATGGCCTGAATGATGGAGAGGATCAAGCGTCTGAATGCTCCATGGATGTTAAGGTATATGGTATGTATCGAGAACAGTTTCAGCTCTGAAACGAACTTCAATCTTTTGTTACACAATTGAAATATAGCTGCAATTGAACTCTAACAGACAAGGGGTAAACTTATCTCATGACCCCCTTTTTGATAATAGATAATGCAGTTGGAACCCGCGATGAGCGGGTTCATTTTTTTTGTCTAGACATATAGCGATAGCACTAATCTGTTCAGTTAGTGAATAAAACAAGAAAAGATCCTCACGCATATTTATGCTACGTGGGGATCTTTGCGTTTCGCCAGCTTTTATAGAGGCACAATCTGCATTTGCTTCTGCTTGAAATACACCCAATCCGTGAAACCAATTTCCCGCAGACGTGTGCGTACATCGTCAAGCTCATCCGCTACCCGGCCTGGGATATGAGCATCTGAACCGAAGGTGACTTTTACACCGTAATGATTGGCACGTTCTAAAATGGCATCGGACGGATACCAGCCGCCGCTAAGCTTGGTTTTGCCTGAAGTGTTGATTTCAATCGCAACGTTGGCATCGGCAATGACCTGCAGAGTTTCGTCAATCGCATGGTCTGCAATAATTTCCGAGAATGGCGGATAATTGCCTTTCATGGCATCGATATGTCCAAGAATCTGGAACATGCCGCTGCGGGCCGATTGCGCGATCAATGCATAGTAGCCTTCTTTCACTTCAATTTTACGAGCAGTGCTTAGTCCGTTCCAGCGGGTCTTGTTGAAAATACTCACATCCTCTGTGTGATGGACGGAACCGATAATATAGTCAAATGGATACTGCCCCAGCGTTGTCCGGTACAATTCAGCATGAGGCGGAAAGTAGTCGGATTCGATCCCGAGCAGAACATCAATTTTGCCAGCATATTCTTCTTTTAACGCGAGCACTTCAGCTACATAATGTTGTAATTCAGATTTACCCATCGCAATTCGTGGATGCGCCTGCTCCAGTTCACTGCCAAAGTAAGGGGTGTGATCCGAGATTCCGATGGCCTGAAGTCCTGCCTCAATGCCTGCTTCAACGTAATCCCTGATGTTACCGTCCGCATGACCGCAGCGGAAATGATGCGTGTGAAGATCAAATTTCATATGGAATCCCTACCCTTTCTTTTCATCTATTTAAGTTGAACTGAAGATTTTACACAATCCACTCCGATGACAGAACAACCTTCCAATCGCTGTTATCCCCAGATTTTTTTGATTCCCTTTCCGAAAGGGAAAATCCGGTGATAAAGGCGAGCGCTCCGCTTTTCAGGTTTTTTCTGTCCTCTCCGTTCACGTGTAAAAGAATAGTTCAACTTATCTAGGCTTATTCGGAGCTTATAAATTGTGTTTCCGGCATGCCCTTGAGATCACTCAGGAATTGATGCATTGCCGAGTTAAGATAACGACTGGATTTATAGATCACTCCTACAGGATGACTGACCTCCAGCTCACTTAAAGGTATCATTCGTAGTGTGCCTTGCCGCAGTTCATGTGCTACAGATTGTTTAGAGATAATAGCAGCACCGAGATCAATCTCTACCATCCGTTTGACTTCTTCACTGCTCGACAGCTCCATGACCACATTGGGGTCGATGTTGTATTTTTTGAAAACAGCTTCTGTAAACCTGCGTCCGACCGTATCCGGGGACAAGAGAATCAGAGGTGTGCTTCGCAGCACATCAACCGCCGCATGTTTTTTCTTCGCCAGCGGGTGGGAGGGAGATACAACAAGTTCGAAGGTATCATAGTACAGCACCGACGTACTGAGATTAGGATTCCGTTCGGTCAGATATCCGATTCCAATGTCCACGAGACCATTCTCGACCTGTGTATAGATCTGAGAGGAAGGCAGAGATTGAATGCTTGTTTTGATGAGTGGGAATTGATCTTGGAAGTAAGAGAGTACTCTTGGCAAAATCTGAATCGCTATTGATGTTGTTGTTCCAAGCACAATGCGTCCTTGCGGTGTTTCATCCAGATCAGACAGCTTCTGTTTCAACTCATCCACAATATCTAACATCCGCTCAGCATGTTCCAGAAAAACCTGGCCGCGATCTGTGAGGGTTACCGGCTGGTTCCGATCGACAAGCACTGTGTTGAATTCGTCCTCCAGGCTTTTGATCTGGGCCGAGACAGCCGGCTGGGTCAAGTTAAGGAGTTCTCCCGCTTTGCGGAAACTCATCGTTTTGGAAATCGTAATCAGCGTTTCCAGTTGGCTTATGTTCATATACGGCCTCCTTGCGGCAAAATATCCTCTGTATGATGTCATGTATCATGCAGCGAATTCCGTGACGGGTTATGTTTCTCTTATCTTAAATTATAGGGGATTACGGAGATCAGAGCAATGAAGGGCATACGTCTATATGAAAGTAGGCTAACGGACTAATAAATGGAGTAAATATGAAGAGGACTATAAATTTGAATTTTAACTATATACAAAACCGGTATAAAAGTCCTATTCTCCTTTTGCAGCTTGAACGAAGGTGTAATATTTCTTTTCAAGAAGTGAAAAGCGACAAAAACAGCTATAAACATTTGCTATTCGAATGACGATAAATTATAGTACACAAGGTTTAATGAATTCTTAATGAATTCTCGTACGTGATAAAGTATAATAAATTTAACGAATATGGGACTTTTGGTATGTGACCAATAACCCAGTTTGAGGAGGGCATACACAGTGAAAGCGGAAGTAATTAACCCATTCCTGGAATCGGCACGCAACGTATTTGAACAGCTCATCCAGGTTTCGCCTTCCACCGGGAATCTTGGCGTGAAGAATGTAGAGTACATTGCTGACCATGTCTGGATCGTGATTGGAATGACGGGGCAGTTGAGCGGAAATATTGTTTTTGGTATACAAGAAACGGTTGCTTTGAAAATTGTTTCAGCCATGATGGGTGGTTTTGTCATCACCGAGATGGACGATATGAGTAAAAGTGCGATCTCTGAGTTGGGCAATATGATCAGTGGTAATGCAAGTACAATTTTGTCCAACCAAGGCGTTGTGGTGGATATTACTCCTCCTCAAGTCATGCAGTCCGAAATTTTATCCACATTTACCGCAACGAAAGCGCTCAGTATTCCTTTGTTGATGGATGGGATCGGACAGATGGATATTCAGGTGATGATCTCGTAAAATAGAAGCATAGGCCTACATCAGGCCAAATGTGTTTTATTACGGGAGGATATTAACCATGCTGAGAGATCAGGTTGTTTTTATAACAGGAGCATCGAGTGGAATTGGTGCGCTCTGTGCGCAAATGCTGATCGAGGAAGGAGCCATCCCGATTTTGGCTGCCCGTTCGCGGGACAAGCTGGATCAGATTGGTGCTTCACTACAGGGACGGCATGAACTGCTTACGCTGGATGTGACAGACAGTGAGCAGGTTCAGGCGGCTGTAGATGCGATGTTACATAAATACGGACGAATCGATATTCTGCTGAATAACGCCGGATACGGAAAGTTTGCCGCAATGACGGATATGTCTGTGCAGGAATTTGACGAGATGATGGACGTGAATTATATGGGCATTGTCCGCTGTACCAAAGCGGTACTTCCGCATATGCTGGAACGCGGCCAAGGCCAGATTATAAACGTTGCTTCGATGGCTGGCAAAATCGGGACTGCCAAATCAGCCTCTTATACGGCCACAAAGCATGCTGTACTCGGATTTAGCAACGCGTTGCGTCAGGAGCTGCGCAAGACGGGTGTTACCGTCACGACGATTAATCCAGGCCCTATTGATACACCGTTTTTTGATCGTGCGGATCCTTCAGGGAATTACGTGAACAATGTGCGCTGGCTGATGCTGACACCTCAGAATGTAGCAGGCCACATGATTCGTGCCATGAAGAAACGCAAGGAAGAAGTGAATCTGCCGAGGCTGGCATCCGTTGGCATTTGGTTTTATCAATTATTCCCGCGGCTTACCGATCGATTGTCTCACGGTGTAATGAATCAGAAGTAGAATGTAACAAGTGCACCATATACCGGATGAAGAAGGGCTCCGCCGAGGGGCTTTTCTTTTTTTTTGCGTGGGCTTGAACATTTCCGGAATAAGATTTGGTACGCAGGCTTTTTTCGCATATAATGAAAGGTAATGTGATGACAGGCTTTGTTTTAATACGAATAAATTTAAAGGATGGAATACATGACGAATCAAACTTTTGCATCAATAGGCGTGGAACAGGATCTGGAGGCGCTGCTGGCTCAGCATGGCATTAACGAACCTTCACCGGTACAGGCGCAGACCATTCCGGTTATTTTGGAAGGCAAGGATGTGGTGTCCAAGTCTCAGACGGGGACAGGCAAAACGCTGGCCTATCTGCTGCCACTATTACAATCCATCAAGAGTGAAATTAAAGGAACCCAGAAACTGATTATTGCGCCAACCCAGGAACTTGCGATGCAGATTGTACGTGAGGCACAGCGTTACGGCGCGGAGCGGGGCATCGGAGTACAAGGTCTGATTGGCGGTGCAGCTGTGAAACGTCAGATCGAAAAATTGCGTGAGCATCCAGAACTTGTTGTGGGTACGCCAGGACGACTGAAGGAACTCATTACACTCAAAAAGTTAAAAATGCACAACATATCCACTATTGTTATCGATGAAGCGGATCAGGTGTTCCAGCTCGGCGGCGTAAGTGATGTGGAATTTGTGTTGAAAAGTGCATTGCGTGACCGTCAGTTAATCTTCCTGTCCGCAACCATTGATGAGCATACGGCTACACTCGCCAAGCGCGAGATGAAAGAGCCTGTGCAGATTGGCATCGAACCGGATCGCGCAACGGCTGCCGGACTTGAACATTATTACTTTGTAGAAGAGGGACGTAACAAGATTGATATGCTGCGTCGTCTGGTTCGACAATATAACCCGGATCGTGCCATTGTATTTGTGAATGCAACAGAGGACATCGGTGAGGTAGAAGCAAAAATGAACCACTTGGGGCTGAATGCGGCTGCGCTGTACGGGGATGCCGACAAGGTAACTCGCAGCAACGTACTGGCTGCCTTCCGTAATGGCAAAATCCAATTGCTGATTGCCTCCGAGGTGGCAGCGAGAGGACTCGATATCGAAGGCTTGCCGATGGTCATCAACTACGACCCTGCCTTTGACTCAGAGCATTACGTTCATCGCGCTGGCCGGACAGGCCGGATGGGGCGCTCAGGTATCGTGCTGTCCATCGTTGATGAAACGCAAATTTTCATTATGCGTAAATTCGCACGGGAACTCGGCATCGAATTGCAGGAGCGTACTCTCTTCGGCGGCAAAGTTTTGGAGGCTGATCCACGGCCGGATACTCGCCCGGAAGGACATTCGTTCTCCCGAAAACCTGGACAGTCCCGGGATCGCAAACCAGCTCAAGGGAGCCGGAAACCGGGCACGAGAGCAACCATTTCGAATGCGAGTCAACGTCCTGCAGGCGGCAAGCCAAGTGGTAATGGAGGCCGCACAGGTAGCGACCAGAATCGCAAAAACAAGGGAGCACCCAAGTGGAGCAAAGACAGAGCACCGCGCTCTGAGGAATAATCGGATGAAAGGGGTGCAGGGATAGATGGAGAACGTTCAATCGCCTGTGCTGCAAATCAGCGGGCTTAGCGGAGGTTACAGTGCCAAAAGACCGGTGCTTCATGGCGTTGATCTGGAAGTCGGACGCGGAGAAATGGTCGGACTGATCGGATTAAATGGTGCTGGCAAGAGTACAACCATGAAACATATCCTGGGCCTAATGACTCCGCAGCAGGGAGAAGTTCGGGTCATGGGCAAAAAACGGGATGAGGATGCGCAGATCTACCAATCTGCGATGGCCTTTGTACCGGAATCTCCCGAGTTATATGATGAAATGACTGTTATGGAACATCTGGAGTTCACAGCAAGGGCATATAATGTGTCTGAGGCTGATTTTAAACAAAGAACAGAGAAGCTGCTGAACTTGTTCCGCATGAATGAGAAAAGTACAAGCCTGTCCACACACCTGTCCAAAGGGATGAGGCAGAAGGTTATGATTATGTGTGCTTTTGTCGCAGGCCCACCGCTCTACATTATCGATGAGCCGTTTCTGGGACTTGACCCGCTGGGCATTCGCTCCCTGCTTGATTTTATGCTGGAGATGAAAGCCGCCGGGTCTTCCATTCTGCTGAGTTCGCACATTTTGTCCACGATTGAAAATTATTGTGACCGTTTTGTTGTATTACATCGTGGACATGTCATTGCACAAGGAACACTGAATGAATTGCGTACACAGTTCGGAGAGCCTGACACAACGCTGGAGCACATGTTCTATTCCCTCGTGCAAGGCAGGGATTAAGTATGGATCTCAAGCTGTTATGGAAGCAACGTCGGACAGGTTTCTGGAATGGAATTCTCCCTTATGTGGGTTATGTCATCCAGAGCGGTGTAGCGATGGTCTTTTTGTTTCTCGTCATCGCTTTCTCGGCCTGGTATACATCATTTGTACAGAATATTCCCGCGGGATTTCCAGTTCGCTGGATTGCTCTATTGCTGCTGGCTCCGCTTGCGCTGTTTAGCAGCTATCGTACATATCTGCTTCCGGCAGATATTGTTTTCCTAAGGCCGCAGGAGTACCGGATGCAGGATTATTTAAAAAACAGCTTTGTTCGAGGCGTCATTTATAAAATGCTGGGGCTTCTGTTTGTATTTATTACACTGTGGCCGCTCTATGTAAGAGCAGATACAGCTGCCAAGCCGCTGGGCTGGTCCATTCTGTTTCTGGTGTTATGGAAAGTGCTGTCCAGTTACGGTGCGTGGCAAGAACTGAGAATGGTTCAGGCTGGAGCATCAAAGGGATATCGGGTGCTTCGTTGGGCTTTGGCTATCCTTGCCGTTGCAGCTTGGCTATGGCAGCCGCCGCTACGGAGTCTCTGGTTCCTGTTGCTGCTTGCCGCTGTTTATATCGTTGCACTGCGTGTGCCTGTTAAACATCGAGTTGCTTGGGAACGTCTGATTCAAGTGGAGCAGACACAGGCGGGCAGAGTGATGCGCACATTAGGCTGGTTTGTAGATGTGCCGTCGTCCGGACAGAAAGTAAATTCCCGCCGTTGGCTCAGCAAATGGGGGAACGGCCTTCCATGGAATGCAGGACAGGCCTACCGGTATCTCATGACCAAAACATTTATTCGAACGGAAGTATTTACAATTGTTCTGCGTTTAGTCATTCTTGGTATGCTGCTGTCCTGGTGGACGGCGGGCAGTTACTTCGGAATTGGGGTTTATCTGTTCTTCCTGCTGCTTGCAGGCATTCAACTCGGGGTGCTGCGGCGTAGTCATAGTGAGTCCTTCTGGGTCATGATCTACCCGATCTCAGGGGAGAGCAGGCGATCACAGGTACTCGGTTATATCTTCCAACTGCATGCCATAGCTGCATTGCTCATGTGGCTGCCGATGCTCGCGGCAGGAATGGAAGGACTGAGTATAACAGGCATTGCTCTTCTACTCGGTATACTGGTCATTGTGCTGATGCGTCGTTCGCAGGGCAGCAAATGGCTCAAAGAAGAAGAGGATGAGTAGAGCCGACTCATGCCAAGCCGCTGTGCTTATCCATCGCAGGTGAATGAGTCTTAGGCATAATATAAAGAAGGGTATTTCGGGCTGTATCCCGAAATACCCTTCTTTTTGATGTGTGATGTAAACTCATGATGTCATGCGAGTGAATGGTGAAGGCATACTAACACAGAAACGATTTTGTGATGATCACGAGCAGGATGAACAGTACGAGAATGGCACCAATGTTTGTGAATCCTCCAACGCCACAATATCCGTATCCGCCTCTTGTATCTTCAACTTGGGACATGGGTCATACCCCTTTCGAGTGATGGTTTGGCACGCCCTTGCGTACATCGTATATTATGTGCCATAAGGTTAGGCTGATTGGGCCTTTGCCCGTACGTCCGTGTTTTGGGCATTTGTCTGGAAGAAGAGACAGTTACGCTAGTGGAAGCAGAACGAGGTACGCAATAGTGATGTTTCTGACCTTGTAAATGTAGATGGAATAGACCAAAGAACCCTTTGGGACACATTAGCTTTCGCCTTGTGCTCCAAAGGGTTCTATTCTTGAGACCGTCTATGTGAGATCGTTATATTACCTGTATATTAAGTCGTTTGCAGATCCTGCACGCCGCGATAGATGGTATCGAACAACTCTTCCAAATCACTTTCTTCAATACATGAGAAGGCAATCCGCAGATCGGATTCACCAAGTGCGATCGTACCTACACCATATTGGTGCAGAAGATGACTGCGAAGTGCTTCAGCACCCACTTGTTTCAGCTTCAGACACATGAAGTAACCGGAGTTGAATGGATAATAATCCCATACTTCTCCATACTTGCTGCTGTCGAGAATCGCTTTGACTTTGTTGGCGCGGCCTTTCATAATCTCGAACTTTTCCTGTTTCTGTGCTTCAAACTCCGGTGCTTTCAGCGCATCCAGAACAAATGTCTGTGAAGGATGTGGCCCGCTGGAGATGGTTGCACGGATGATACCGAGCGTTTTCTGTTCCAATGCATGCAGTACAGCAGCATCCTCGTGTGCAAACGTAATGAATCCAACGCGGAAGCCCCATACGAATTCTTCTTTGGTTGCTCCGTCAATCTTCACCGTTAATACCCGCGGATGAATATTGGCAAGCTTACCAAAAAGAGACTCGTGAATAGAATCTTCGAAGAACAGACCAAAGTATGCATCATCCGTAACAACAACGACATTAACGCCAGCTTCTGCGGCTTGATGAATGGCATCTACAATAGCATCTGCCTCTGCGCCCCCTGGTGTGTAACCTGTCGGGTTGTTCGGGAAGTTAAGCAGAACGATGGCTTTGCCTTTGTCCTTCTGCGCCAGCAAGGCCTGAAGTAGCCCGTTGCTGTTAAAGTTCAATTGATTATCAAACAATGGATAATGAATCAATTGGCCATGGCGACGAATTCCGAAAGTCAGCTCGTAATTCTCCCAGTTTTTATCCGGATATATAACAGCGTCCCCTTCTTCAGTGAACAGGTCGGCTACGATACTGAGTCCATGAGTCAGTGCATTGGTTACAATCGGGTTACCGAAAGATTTACCTTCAAGAGAAGGGGTTTCTCTCAGCATCTTCTCTCTCCAAACGGTGCGCAATTCAGGTTTGCCTGCAGGCGGCGCATAAGGATACAGATCCTTCGGCTGGAATGCGGACAACTTCTCCTGAATCACCGGAAGATGCATCGGCACACCACCCTCCAAGGCGATACCAATCGTGGCATTATAGGTCTTGGCCAGGCTTGCTGCTTCAGCAGATTGACTTAAGATACCTTCTTTAGGAAAATAAATTTCTTTGCCGAGTTGTGACAGCATGGAGTAGACGTGGCTGCTGCCGGCCTGAATACTTTCGTTCAACTGTTCAGCCAGTGGATTCATTCTTTTCATCCTTCCAAGTCTTTGTGATTCACTGCCTAACATTATATCACCTTGACATGGCTCCGTCACGGAAATTACGCAATATGACAGTTATATCACTTCACCGCGTTGTTGTGCAGGTTGGAAATGTAGCATTAGCATGAATCTCAGGGCTGGATCAGACGACTTTACTGCTGGTGGAACGGGCAATATTTTCGCATCATTTCAACGGTTTCTTGATCCCGACCTTCGTTGCGTTTATGCAGTTCACCGCTAAGATGGTCAAATCGTTCAGGGGTTAAATTCTGCCCGAATTTAAACTTGGCATGAATTCTCTCCGGTACGATTCGAACGACAGCAACAGCTTTAAGCCTCCCCGTATAACGAGAATCTTCCGCATCTATCGGTACATAACCGCCTTGTGGCTGGAGTTTTTCCATAAAGCGCTGCAGCACTTTGCCTTTAAGCTCAAGCTCATTCACAGGCTCTGCCTGACCGGAAGCCATCACACTTTTGAAAAAGGATGTTGCAGGACAAGCCAGTTCAGGATCGCTAAAATAAGAAGGAATCAGCGAAAACTCCTCTGCCACAGTAAAGCTTACGGACGAATTCTGTTTGATCTGTCTCATTTTCTCGCCGGCCAGACTTCCATGAAAGTAGAAGCAACCATCCATATATACAAAATTCAGCGGTGTCACTCTCGGTTCTCCATCCGGACTGACGGTACCCAAAAAGCCGAAGGAGCATTGATCCAGAAACGTGATCATTTCCTGTTCTTCGTCTATTGAAAATTCTTTGCGTCTCATGTCATTTCCCCCATTATTTTAGAGAGTGTTAGCACATGTCTGAATGTCAAAAATAGTAGAACATAAACATGTGAGAAAATGTATTGTGTATTGCGGTGTTGTTTTTCCTGGAGATAACCATAAAACAAATATTGACACCAAAATAGATCCAATTTACATTCATTTTTATAGGCCAATTCGGATGAGAGGTCACAGTTAGTTAAAAGTGAGGATTTGGAAAGGGTGAAAGAAAGGTCAAGAAGAAGCGTTAACGAAGGGGGAGAATCACATGGAATTGTGGCTACCACTTGATTCGTACGAGCTTCAGCACCGCTACAAATATCAGGCGTTATATCATGCACTGCGGGATGCGATTCATTCGGGTACACTGGGGGCGGGAATACGTCTGCCGTCCACACGTATCCTGGCTAGACAGTATGACATGTCGCGCGGCTCTGTAGCTCAGGTATACGATATGCTGCTTGCGGACGGGTATGTCCGTGCTTTTCCGGGGAAAGGAACCTATGTTACGGAATCTTTGTCGGCCCATGATAACGATCAAAGCGAAGCGGTGTTGTCTTTATCTCCATGGGGAGAGCGTCTGCGTACATTAACGGCGGAACACAAGCGTTCCCGCGAAGAGATTCAACCGGCACATGCTTCCGTTATTAATTTTCGGATGCAGCGTTTGCTGGCAGAACATTTTCCCGTAGCTGAGTGGAAGAGTGCACTTGCTTCAGTCCACCGCAGCGGCTGGCGAGAGCCGGACGGTGCTGCAGGTGATTCGGAGCTACGGGAAGCGATTGCCGCACATCTTCGCTGGACACGCGGCATTCAGGCAGACTCTTCCCAAATCGTACTCTTCAGTGGATCGATACAAGGTATCACCCTGCTGTCCCAGTTGCTGATTACAGAGGGGAGCCCTGTGGTTCTGGAGAGTCCGGGTTATCAAGGGATTGTACATGCAGTCAGATCCTGCGGGGGTCAGGTGATTCCAGCAGAAGTGGATGAAGGAGGCATCATCCCGCAAGACTGGCAGGCTCAGACGTTGTTTGTCACGCCGACTCGGCAATTCCCGACCGGAGCGGTGTTAGGGCTGGAACGAAGAAGGTCGCTTCTGGCCTGGGCATCCAAACGAAATGCCGTTATTGTCGAAGATGACTATGACAGTGAGTTCCGTTGGGGCGGACGGCCAATTGAACCGCTCAAGGTGCTTGACCGTGAGCAGCGAGTGATCTACATCGGTTCCTTCTCCCAAACGATGCCCGCTTCGTTCAGGCTGGGTTATGCGGTATTGCCACGCAGTCTGGTGGAGCCACTGCTCGCTGCCAAGGCTTTGTATGAACCGGTATCGCCCGCGCTGCTGGAACAACGTGCACTAGCCAGGTTCATGACAAGAGGAGGCTATATGCGGCATTTGCGGAGATTAACCCGTTTATACGGGGAGCGACATGATTTTTTTGTGGAGGAGATGAAGCGCTGTATGCCGCAGGCGTTCACCATGCAGCCAGGGGATGCCGGGCTTACAATCTATGCGGTCTGGAACGGGGATCCTTCGAGTTATGAACAGTTTACCAAAGGGATTCATGAGCAGGGAGTATGGTTCCGTGATGTAGAACAGTACCGGTTAATACCGGGGAATTCCGCCATATGTTTCGGGTTTGCCCATCTGGATAAAACGGAGATCCGCGAAGGCATACAGCGAATGAGAACGGTGTGGGAGAAGTGTACATTTTCGTTTCAGTGAATTCCGCTGTATAATGGGAGAAGTGTGTAAAGAGATTAACTGTCAAGGGGGAGTGGCGACATGCTGCAGGCATCGCCATCATCATTTGTAATTTTGCCCGCTGTCGCTAAAATAGTCTGTGAACCGGGCTGGAAATGGCAGAAGCGGGAAAAACCGATGCAAAATTATGATTTATTTTACGTGTGGAGCGGTGAAGGCACGGTGATTTTGAACGATCAGCCTTACGAGGTTGGCAAAGGAAGTTGTTTTCTGTTTCGACCGGGAGATCATACCAGTGCAACGCATAACAGACAGAAACCACTTGTGCTGACGTATATTCACTTTGATGTGGACGGGCCGGTTGCGGAAGTGCCCCAGTCTTACCGCGAAGTGCAGGAGACGGTGGAGTTCGAGCATTTGCTGGCACGATATGTGAGGTTGTTTTTATCGGATGTGTATGGACGGGATGAAGAGAGCAAGCTGATTCTGAAGCAGTTGATGATTCATTTGCTGCGTACGGATACGGAAGAGCCTGTAGAGAAAAAGGTAAGTAACCAGCTATCCGATGTGATTCAGGAGGTGGCGAATTATGTTCGTCAGCATCCCGGAATAACCCATCGCGTAGAAGATCTGGCCGCACGGGCCGGTCTGTCACCGCGTTACTTTTCCATCAAGTTCAAGGAACTGGTCGGATCATCTGTACAATCCTATATTATTCGTATGCGCATTGAGCGGGCAGAGCATCTTCTGGTGCATACCGGCATGAATGTGACCGAAGTTGCAGATGCACTGGGGTATCGAGATATCTTTTTCTTCAGCCGTCAGTTCAAGCAGTACACGGGCAAAAGTCCGTCAGAGATTCGTTAGTGACACATCAGATATTCGGTTCCAACTCATCACAGCGTTTCAATGCTGGATAGCCAGGGTAAGTAACTAGCATTCCAGATGAGCTTATAAGGAGGAGCATGTGATGATGAACGGAAAACGACGGGTTCGAAGCCGCAGAAATTCCATCAAAGGATGCAGCATTTTTCGGAAACGTCTGCGCAGGCTGAAACCGGTTGAAGAACTGCAAGATGTATGGTTCTAACGCTTGAAGATATGTTTTTAACGTTTAGTGAACTGACTATTCAGGCGAAGTGAAACTCCGCCATGCATATATACATGAAATGATGTTTAGCGCAGTAGCTCAGAATAGTAACATTTCATATCATGAACATGAAAAATAAGACATGAATAAAAGAGGATGGCGTAACACCTGATTGCAGGTGCTGCACCATCCTCTTTATTTTCCTATGATGTTACGGACGTTTGGGTTTCAATCGACCAAGTAAGGCTCCCATCTTAACCGAGTCTCCGGGTTTGAGATCAGGGAGCGGTTCGAAGGTATCGGTTTGCATAAGCAGCACAACGGTAGAGCCGAACTCAAAATAGGCGAGATCATCTCCCTGAGCCCAAGCTTTGGTGTCAACATCCGCATATTGAATACTGCTGACGTTCATTGCTCCGACTTTGACGACAGCAACTTCACCATAATCATGCTCAATATACGTAATGAGCCGTTCATTGCGGCTGAGCACCGATTTCATATGGGTGAGTCCAAAATCATTCACAGGATACACTTTACCTTTGATATGTTCGCTCTCCATCTTGCGACCGCTGACAGGTGCATGAATGCGGTGATAGTCACGCGGGCTGAGATAGAGCACAAAACCATAACCATGCTTGTACTTCTCCAGATGTGGAGAGTGGTTTAATAATTCAGCGAGTGTATAGTTTTGTCCCTTTACATTCAGAATCGTTCCTGCGGAGATCGGGCAAGCTGCCGTGATTTTGGCATCGACAGGGCTGATCAAGGCATGTTCCGAAAGGTCCAGCGGGCGCATCCCGGGTTTTAATTTGCGAGTGAAGAAATCATTCAGGGAACGATATTCTTTCCAATCTTTCTCGGCTTCCTGCACAGGGATGTTGTAGGTCCGGACAAAATAAGGGATAAACGCCTTGCTTCCCCGGCTTTTGGAGAAAGCTCCCACGGTCCGGGAGATCCATTTGCGCGAAGAAAGCTCAGTCATTAATCGCAACAGCGTTTTTGCCATGAATATCCCCCTTAGGGTTAATACAAACTTCAAGGCCGCAAAAGCGGCCATTCTGCATAATATTGACACAAATCACGAATGAAATCAATACAATCCACGATCATAGGTTTGGGGCTGCCTTGGAATGCTGGAGTTGTGATTGATCAGCAGACGTCCGTACGCGATTGGTTTGTTATATGTCATCTGCCAATGTTCCTGCATGCCAGCCTTACGAAAGCCGTATCGCTGATCCCTGCCATTGCATTCAATAAAGTATATTCCTCCGTTGTGGGTCACGCCGAGGTCGAGGCCAAGATCAGCCAGATGAGGCAAGTTGGAAGCCAGCGTTTGAGCAATACGAAGGGCAACCATCGTTATTCGGGCTTGCAGCTGGAACAGCTCGGTACTCGGTTCAGCCAGACTAAGTGCTCCACCAACAGTCATGACTTTGCCGCCTTGCGCGATGTTTGTGACAAACGTATGCGCCGGAGCTGCCTTGGCAAACATGCCCGTGACGCTCCATAACCCATCTCCTCCTCGCTGCACGGATACTCTCAGATCCACAGGCCTTCCCTCATACCGGATGAGCGGAATGCGCTCTTCAATCAGATAAGCATGGCGGAATATCCGCCGAAGCGTAGCGGAAGGCCATTGTCCCCGGTTCAACTTGAAGGTGGCCCAGCCTTTGCGTGATGCTCTGGTTTCACAGGTTAGTTTCCAATTTCCGTCATGCTGGAACAGCCGCATAATGCCATGACCAATGCTGCCGCTGCACGGTTTAATGACGAGATCCTTATAATGTTCCATCATGTAAGCGAGCGATTCGGGAGTTGCTTTGACTGCGTGAGGCAGATGATCTCTTAAAAAAGGGTCTTGCCGCAGCATATCATGCACATGATCCTTGCGATAGCGATTACGCACGTTGTATACCTGGATACCTTGTAGCAGCAGGCGGGTAATTTGTCGCTGCTCCGTACCGCGAAGCTGGAGAGAACGGTTATGGATCACGGAAGGAAGCGGCATACGCCCGCGGACGTATCGACCTTCTTTTTTCACATAAGCCAGGCATGTCTTGCGATCCAAATCGATATCCTCCAGCCGTAAAAAGCAAGGCGTTAATCCGTGGCAAGCTGCAGCCTGCTCATAATTGGCGAGTGATTCCTGACCGGTCCTTCCGGCCGGTATCCCCCGGTACATGCGTGAATCGAACATAATACCGATCGTTTCTTGGAGCATGACCGTTCCTCCTTCATGGTTATCGCGACCATCCATCTTTTTCTCAGCACGCCGGCCTGTCAATGCATGGCACAACATCGCGATAACGCAGACCGTGTGCAGATGCATTTCTATGCATCCGTTTATGCTCAGACACCATATCCTATGAAAGGAGCGGAAATGGGGCGTGGACAGCCGCCTTGTCTCTTGGTTTCGTACAGCCTATTTACGTCAGGACAGATATAACTTTAACCTGAATAGGCATGTATATGATCAAGGATGCGCAAAAGTAGGGTCAGAAAAGTGGCAGATGCCCAGCTCAAAGCATATGATGCCGGAGATGAACGTTAGGGGAAGGAGCTGGCCTCATGAGTAAAAAAGGCAAAAAAAAGGTTGTGACGCCTAAACTACGTCATATCAGTCCCAAATTCAGGGAACTGGATCTGATGGATCGGCGACTGGAATTCAGCAAGCCGGAAAAAACAGTGAAAAAAGAGGAGGTTTCGACTTCGGATAGAGCTGCCTCGAAGGAAGTTATTGCTGATACCGCAGTAACATCCGAACAAATCACGTCCGATTCATTCATTAATAAACCCGATGTGGTTGCGGAAGTGCAAGATGTGGAGCAGAAGCAAAAGCAGGATCAGAACCAGAACCAGAACCAGGTGCAGGAGCAACAAAGTTCCTCATTAAATGCAGAAAAGAATAGTGTGGAAAAGGAAAGCGCAGAAAAAGAGCTTCAGATCAGAAGCATTGCTCACCTTCCATTGAAAGAACAGGATAACCCAAGCCGTCTAACAGGCAAGCAGCGTCTTGAACAATTAAACCAGAACCAGATGCCAGGCTATGAAGGGCAGTATATTTATACAGATGACCTCAGTGAGTTTGCTGTCACGGAAAGTAAGCTGGCTCCTTTTTCGGTGGACGCCTCCAAGTTGAAATCAGGTGCTGTAGGAAGTGAGGCTCTTCAGGATTACGCAGTAACGAGCATTCATATTGCGGACGGTGCAATTGTTTCGGCTAAGCTGGCGGAGGCTTCGATTGCAGAAGAACATCTGATTGACGGCTCTGTATCAGGTCACAAAATCAGAAATGCATCCATCGCCGGAGACAAAATTCGGGATGGGAGCATTACCTCACAGAAGCTAGGCAATCAGGTCATTGATGCAGCTAAAATAGCGGATGGCTCGATCGGCACAAGGCATCTGAGTCGCTTGCTCGTCACAGAGGAATTAATCCAGAATCAAGCTGTTACTGGTGAAAAAATCGCGATTAGCGGGATCGAGACCCGTCATTTAGCAGGTGGGGCTGTCCATACCTCGAAACTGGCGGATGATGCGGTCACCAGTGCCAAGATTCGTGATGGAGCGGTGACAGGCAGCAAGATTGAAGAGCAATCGATTGATGCGCGCCATATTCAGGCCGGTTCGGTGAAACAGTCTCATTTGGCCGAAGGTTCCGTTGGACGTAATCAATTGCTGGCAAGCAGCATCGGAAGTGAACAGATTGAGGATGGCTCGATTCATACACGGCATATTGCCGAACATGCCTTGAATGGACGACATCTGGTGGATGGTTCGATCGGATCCGTACAGATTCGAGCTGCTGCTGTAGGCAGCGAGCAGATCGGCAATGCCGAAATCGGCAGTGAACATCTGGTCGATGGAGCCATCATCAGCAGTAAGCTGGCGGATCAATCGGTGGGAACAGCTAAATTGCTGGAGCAGGCAGTGACGGCTTCGAAACTGGCAGATCAAAGCGTTGTCGCTTCCAAAATATCAGACGAAGCTGTGCTTGGGAAACATCTGGCCAAAGGTTCGATTCGTGGAGAACATATTGCCAATCGGGGCATTACACCGGTTCATGTTGATAATGGTGCTATACATTCCATACATCTGGCGAGTGGGAGCATCGAGACAACACATCTATCCGAGGGAAGTGTATCTGCGGATGCGCTGGCTTCAGGTGTTGTACTGGAAAAACATCTGGCCGAATCTTCTGTTGGATCATTCCAATTGCAGGATGAAGCAGTCACAACTGCAAAGCTGGCATCAGAGAGTGTAACGGCTGATAAACTCGCTCCAAGTGCGGTTACAAGCAAAGCTATAGCCTCAGGTACGGTCAATTCATCCCATCTGGCAAAAGCAGCGGTATCAACTGCTCATCTGGCTCCCGGAAGTGTTGATTCCGAAGCACTAAGGCCGTATGCAGTGAAAGCCGAGCACCTGACAGAGCATGCCGTAGGTGCGCCTCACCTGCAACCAGGTAGCGTTCAGACGGATGCCATATCACGTGCGGCAATCACTACGGACAAAATAGCTCCGGGTAGTGTGACTTCAGCACAGATGGCGGGGGGTTCGATCTTTCCACCACACCTTACAGATCATGCTGTGACATCACCTAAACTTTCGCCGGAGAGTGTCTCCACGGATAAGCTGGCTGATCTGTCGGTCACCTCGGCTAAGTTGGCTGACGGCAGTATTACTTCTACTAAAATTATGGCTGAAAGCATTGTTGCCAAACATATCCCTGCTGAAACGATTCGTGGATATCACCTGAAGCAGCATACGATCTCGCTGGAGCATCTGTCCGATGAGGTGCGTACGCCAGAATTATTCGCAAATGGCAGTATCCCTGGTAGCAAGCTTCGTCAAAGAACAGTGACGACAGAACATCTGGCCACCGACTCGGTATCTGGCGAGGAATTACAGTACGGGGCAGTGGGCAGCGAACATCTGCAACGATCATCCGTTGATTCCATACATCTTGCGGACGGCAGTATAAAATCAGATCATTTGGCTGCGCAGACTGTGAGTGGTACTCATCTGAAAGAAGAGGTCATTCGCAGTGAGCATATTACCGAGCAGGCGATATCTTCCAATCATCTGATAGCCGGAGCGGTGCAGACAGAACATTTGTCTCCACTCTGCATAACAGAAGCACATCTGCAGCCAGGGCTGATCAGCGGACTACATCTGCAGGGGGAATCCCTGGGCGCTTCACACCTACAGCAAGGTGCAGTTCAATCTCGTCATATCCAGGATGGGGCTGTTTTCTCCCACCACATTCAGGAGCGGAGTATAGGAACGGAACATCTGGAGGAAGAGTCTGTCCGTTCCGTCATTTTACAAGATGGTGCAGTTACGGCTTCCAAACTGGCGGATGGTAGTGTTAATGGAAGTAAACTGACTGAAGGTGCGGTATCAAGTAGTCATATCACCGAAGAGAGCGTGCAGTCTGTTCATATCGCGGAAGATGCAATCCAGGCGAATCATATTGCGGATAGCAGTATCACGTCAAGCCATCTGAGTGAAGAAGCTGTAAGCACAGCTCATCTGCAAGATGGTGCAGTTACGGCTTCCAAACTGGCGGATGGTAGTGTGGACGGCAGTAAACTGACCGGAGGTGCGGTATCAAGTAGTCATATCACCGAAGAGAGCGTGCAATCCGTTCATATCGCGGAAGGTGCAATCCAGGCGAATCATATTGCGGATAGCAGTATCACGTCAAGCCATCTGAGTGAAG
>NZ_JBQZGE010000011.1:0-177035 GCF_052691815.1 Paenibacillus sp. TSA_86.1
CAGCTTCAACAAGTTGCCTAGTTTTTTTTCAAAATGTCCTTTACAAAGGGTACACTTTACATTCAGACGGGTTTATATATTTCGCGCATGACATGGCGCAGCTCAGGCAAAATAATACGTTCCATGGCTAGTTTAACGGCTCCGCGAGAGCCTGGCATGGAAAATACGGCTGTACGCCCGATCGTTCCGGCAACCGCTCGGCTTAGAATAGCCGCCGAACCAATATCCTCCGTATAGCTGAGGTAACGGAATATTTCGCCAAAGCCCGGCAGTTCTTTGTCTAACAGAGAAGATACAGCTTCGTACGTAGTATCCCGTGGAGCGATGCCCGTACCTCCGCTTAACAGCACGGCTTCGATATCATCTCGCACAACGGCATCTTGCAGAATGCTTTGAATGCGTTCGGTCTCATCCGGAGTAATGATATACTCCACGACCTGATAACCCGATTGGTGCAACAACTCGTGCATCAACTGACCGCTGGTATCCGTCTCTTTGATGCGTGTATCCGAGACCGTGACAATCATGCAGGCTACCTTTTGTGGAGCCTCCTGCCGGTGCTGTTCAACTGAATTAGTCATTGCAAATCCTCCTTGAATCAACATGTCTTCATAGCATAGACCATTCATGTAATTCAAGCAATGAAGTTTTCATCAGAGTAGCTGTATAGAACGACATAGGCACGGCCCATATTGCACAATAATTAAAGGATAGTGTACACTCGCTTAATAGAGTCAGACTAGTTACATGATTGGCAGAGAGGTGTGTGTATGATGAATAACATCAATGAACAAGGAAAAAACATTCCTGTATATATCCTGTCCGGTTTTTTGGGCAGCGGCAAGACGACATTGCTCGTCAAACTCATTGAATACTGGAAGCAGCAGAATCTGCGTCCAGCTGTCGTAATGAATGAGCTGGGTGAAGTGAATCTGGATGGCCAGATCGTGGATGAGGAAGTGCCTATGACAGAAATGTTGGGCGGATGTATCTGCTGTACCGTACGCGGTGATCTTGGACTTCAACTTGCAGAACTCGTTCAGGAAGAGTCACCGGACGTTATCGTAATCGAGGCAACGGGTGCGGCGAATCCGATGGAAATTTTGGATGCGGTAACGGAGACTTCGTTATATATACGCTTGGAGCTAAAAAGTTTGATCACCGTGGTGGATGCGGCACATTTGTCGGGTCTGTATAATGAGCAAAAGGGTAAAACCTTCAAACTGATGCAGGAGCAGATTCGCTGTGCTTCCGTGCTTCTTTTAAATAAAACAGATCGGGTTCAGGCAGAGCAACTTCAGGAATTAGAACAGCTTTTGAATAAATGGAATGGCTTTGCTCCTGTAATTCCTACGGTAAAATGCGATGTGCAAATGGAACATTTGCTGCACAGCGGTGCTGACGTACACATCGAGCGGTCAGGGACAGCGGGTGACGAGTCAAACCTTGTAGTAGAACCTCATGTGCATACAGATGCATGTCGTACGCATGGATGCAATCCTGCCCATGATCACACGGATCACCGTGACAGTGACCAACACGAGCATTCATCCAAGCCTCACACGTCACATGAACATGTTATGGTATATACCCATTATTTCAACAAGCCTGTGAACAGCGAAGCGTTCGAACAGTTCGTGGCTGCTTTGCCTCGTGATGTATACCGCGCGAAGGGAATCCTTTCATTCAGTGATACCGCAAGCCGATTCTGGTTTCAATATGCCTATCGTGAATCGGATTACATGAAGATTACTCCCCAAGGTGATGTGCCTAATGTAGCTGTGTTTATTGGCGAGCATTTTGATCAAACTGCCATTCGTGAACAACTACTGGAAATGGAAGCGGTAAAACAAGACTAGGCTAATGGTTCAAAGTTCCTTCCTGATGGGTATTAAGAAGCATAGCAAACTTTGCCTGGGAGGTAACTTTAAATGACACAACAACAATACCAACAATGTATCGATGCTTGCCTGGAATGCATGAATGCTTGCAACGTATGTTACATATCGAGTCTAAAAGAATATGATTTGGCGATGCTGCGTGATTGTATCCGCTTGAACCGGGAATGTGCTGACATTTGTGCATTTGCTGCACAAGCAATGACTCGTGGAAGTGACTTTATTAGTGAAATCTGTGAACTGTGTGTCAAAGCATGTGAAGCCTGCGCAGCCGAATGTGGAAAACACGGGCATGCTCATTGTCAAGCCTGCGCGGAAGCTTGCCGCAAATGTGCCGAAGCTTGCCGCTTAATGGCAGTGGTTGCTTAATCAATATGTACAATTAGACGAAATAACAGGCTTGCTAATCCTTACCAGGATAAGTATAATGGTCTGAAATGAATGAAACAGAAATATCCGTGATCGGGAGAGTAACCCAGATTCAGGCCATGACAGCGAGCCGGGGCAGGTGTAAGCCGGTATGTGTTAATCTGCGTGAAGCGCACCCGTGAGATGGTTATCCGAAGCCATATATGACTCGAATTGGAGCATGTCTGATGGATTTGAGGGTAATCCGGGATGCAACCGTTACTTGCACCGAGCGGAACAGTTCTATCTGACGATGCAGTTTGATGCATTTCAGTTGACTGTTCACTTAGAGTGGTACCGCGGGAACTGTGAACACAGCTCTCGTCTCTTATTGTTGAAGAGACGAGAGCTTTTTTGCGTTTATTTTAGATGATATATCATTCGGAGAAGGAGTGTTGGACGTGTTAATGAAACAGGCTGCCGTTCAGATTGCCCCGTTGACGGGACTAACAGAGGAAGAAGTATTGAGATTGTTGGAGATTCCACCGCAGGAGGAGATGGGAGATGCCGCATTTCCCTGCTTTACGTTAGCCAAGACACTAAGGAAAGCACCTGTCGCTATTGCCAGTGAGATTGCAGCTGCACTTCAGGATGATGGTATGCTTGCCGCGGCTGCGGGGCCTTATGTTAACATCCATTTTGACCGGGAGGCCCTGGCATTGCCATTGCTTGAGGAGATCGGTAGCAAAACATTTGGTAAACTGCAGTTGGGACAAGGCTCGCGCGTTGTGATTGATATGTCTTCGCCTAACATCGCCAAACCTTTTGGCATTGGGCATTTGCGGTCCACTGTCATTGGTGCAGCATTGTATCGTCTTTATAACGAAGCGGGTTACACCTCCATTAGTGTGAATCACCTGGGGGACTGGGGAACTCAGTTTGGCAAACAAATCGCGGCATATAAACGGTGGGGAAATGAAGAAACGCTGCAAGCCGATCCCATCCGTAATTCTCTTGAGCTATATGTTCGTTTCCATGATGAAGCAGAGCAGGATCCGTCTCTGGAGATCGAGGCAAGGGACTGGTTCCGCAAGCTGGAGCAGGGAGATGAGGAAGCACAGCGGTTATGGGCTTTC
This sequence comes from Paenibacillus sp. TSA_86.1, assembly GCF_052691815.1. Taxonomy (NCBI): domain Bacteria; kingdom Bacillati; phylum Bacillota; class Bacilli; order Caryophanales; family Paenibacillaceae; genus Paenibacillus; species Paenibacillus sp. TSA_86.1. Next base: position 3,383 of record NZ_JBQZGE010000011.1, read on the forward strand.
TTTGTAAATGTGAGTATGCAGGAGTTTAACCGGATGTATGAACGTTTGAATGTGGATTTTGACCATACGCTGGGTGAGAGTTTTTATAATGACAAAATGGGCGCAGTTGCCCGGGAGCTTCAGGACAAAAGGCTGCTGGAGGAAAGTGAGGGTGCGCTCGTTGTACGGTTGGATGAAGAGAACATGCCGCCGTGTCTGATCATCAAAAAGGATGGAACTACAATCTACCCAACCCGGGATTTAGCAACAGCGCTCTATCGTCATGATGTGATGCGGGCAGAGCGGTTGTTATACGTTGTTGGTGGGGAGCAAAAGCTACATTTCCATCAGGTGTTTACGGTATTGTCCAAGATGGGCTATGACTGGGCAGCGAATTGTGAGCACATTCCGTTTGGTTTGATGCGTTTCGAGGGACGTAAGATGTCCACACGTCGAGGGAAGGTTGTCTTTTTGCAGGAAGTATTGGATGAAGCAGTCGCTCGTGCCTTACAGATTATACAGGAAAAAAACCCGAATCTGGAACAAGCTGAGCAAGTCGCTGAAGCCGTTGGTGTGGGGGCTATTGTCTTTGGTGATCTGCGTAACAACCGGATGAACGATATCGATTTTTCGCTGGAAGATGCGGTCAGTTTTGAAGGAGAGACCGGGCCTTATGTGCAATATACCCATGCCCGGATTCAAAGTGTGCTTCTCAAAGCCGCCAATGTATCGAGTGAGGAACAGGAACGTATGAATAACCATCCAGGGGCTGTTGTCGGCAATACATCGTGGGCATTGTTGAAGTTACTTAGTGACTACCCGTCCTATCTGGAAAAAGCAGTGCTTCGCAACGAACCTTCGGTCATTGCAAAGTACACGATTGACGTTGCACAGGCCTTTAACCGTTTCTATCACGCCGAACGGATTGCGGACGCACCAGCTGACATCAGAGCTTTTCGGGTCAAGCTGGCAAAACACACCGCTGAACGTCTGGCTTACAACCTGTCCTTACTGGGTGTGCAGGCTCCAGAACGGATGTGATGGTTCCCTAGTATTTCTGCAGCATGTTCGTTTGGGTAGGATACACCCTAAGAAGATCCGAAGTTAGACGCCGCCCTTTCCGGCAACTTGAATGTTGTTTGCGGTTTGGTTACGATAGAGGCATAATAAACAGTCAAGATGCACGGAATGGAAAGGAGCGCTCGCATATGCATAACACGGATTTCCAGAATGATTTCATGCTGGACAGCGAACACTCCAAGGAACTGTTTGCCTATTACGGCTTGGCCGTATATTATGGACAGGCGCTGGAACAGCAACTTGTTAATCTAATTTTGTTAACTAAAATATCGCAGGGCAAGGTTGTATCCGAAGAAGATCTGGAGGAATTGTATGAGCGGAAAATGAGTAGCTCACTGGGACAACTCATTCATGAAGCACGGCATCATTTTCCGTTTTCGGAAGAAGAAACGAACCAATTAAATGAATTATGGCAGCAGCGGAATCGGATCGTGCATCATTATTTCAAGGAACGCATTCATGAAACCTTCAGTCCGGAAGGTCGGACACGTATGATCAAGGAATTGGATGATTTCAAAGAACGTGCACAGGAACTGGAGATGACGCTCCAGCATTATATAACTGCCTGGATCGCAGCATTGGGATTAAACGATGAATCTGCAGCGGCAAGGGCTGCTTTGGAACGAATGCATGCTGGAAGTCTACAAGAACGGAAACTGGATGAGGAAGCATAAGCACTAGTCATCCCGTCCAACGTATCTATAAATATTGAACGGAGAGGCTGGAATTAAACTTTAAAGAGGAAGTCCGTAGATTATAACAAAACCCGCTTGGACAGTAACCGGAAGGCTGCTGCACAGAGCGGGTTTTATGTGTTAAATATGTGGCTGAGTATATCTGTTGCATAACATTTGGTGAATCAAATTGGATTCAAAGAAGGTTAAGCATTTCCGCCTGCGAGCGATGAAGAAGCTGTGCTGAAGGATTCTGCTGAACGAGCTGAACCATCGTTAGATGTTTCTCCTTGAACCCCCTGTTGCAACTGATACATCTTATAGTAACGACCTTTCAGTGCCATCAGCTCCTCATGCGCACCCTGCTCTACAATTCTTCCACGATGCAGAACGAGAATTTGATCTGCGGAGCGAATCGTTGACAGACGGTGAGCAATGATGAAGGTGGTGCGTCCTTTTTTGAGGACCTCCAGTGCGTTTTGAATCAGTGCTTCCGTTTCGGTATCAATGTTGGCCGTCGCTTCGTCCAGTATCAGGATCGCTGGATCAAAGGCAAGTGCGCGGGCAAAAGAAATCAACTGCCGTTGTCCGGCAGATAACGTGCTACCTTTCTCAACAACCGGCTCGTCAAAGCCTTTTGGCAGATGCGCCAGAATACGTTCTGCCCCAACATCACGCAAAGCTTGCTCAATGCGTTCCCGGGATATTTTTTCATCACCCAGACTGACGTTGGAAGCAATCGTACCTGTGAAGAGATAAGGGTCTTGCAACACAATGCCCATATGCTCCCGAATCCATTGTTTAGGTAGCTCTGTGACATGTTGTCCGTCAATCGTAATTTTACCTTTTTGCGGATCATAGAACCGGAACAGCAAGTTAATGATGGAGCTTTTACCTGAACCGGTGTGACCGACCAGGGCTACTGTCTGACCTTGCGATGCTTTGAACGAAATATTGTTCAGCACATAATCTTTTTTATAAGCAAACGACACATCGTCGAAGACTACGTTTCCTTTGTATCTCGGCATCGATCCGTCCGTAACCGGTTCTCCTTTTTCATCCATCAGCTCAAATACACGGCCGGCGGAGACAAGAGAGGAGTCCAGGTTTGCGAGCTGATTCACCATACCGATGATAGGCTGGAACAAACGTCCCAGAACATCAACAAAGGCATATAACACACCAAGTGAAATAATACTTGTGCCGGTTATTGTGCCTGACCCAAAGTACCACAACACAACGGCAAAGGCGATATTCCTAAGCACATTCACCAGGTTATGTGAGGTAAATGCGTTCAGGTTCAGCATCTTGTTCTGATGTTTCATATAGTCTTCATTCAGCTCTTCGAATTCTTGCCGGGTTTGCTTCTGACGGCGGAACACTCGAATGATGGACATACCCTGAATGGATTCATTAATGATCGCATTAATCTCACTTAGCCGCGAGCGGATGATCGTGTTATAACGGGTAGCGAACTTGCGATAGAGCACAATCCAAGCAATGAGCATTGGCACAACGAACAGGGAGATCAGACCCAGGCGAACATCGAGAATGAAGAGAGCAACGTACACCCCTGTAATCGTAATAATGCCAGAGAAAAAGTTGGACAGCACGGCAACGAACAGATCTTTAACGGCCTCGGTATCATTGGTGACCCGGGATACGACTTTACCTGCGGGCAGGTTATCAAAAAAGTTCACGGGTAGACGCTGAATGTGCGCGTACACATCATTGCGAAGCCACTGGATGACCTTGTTGGCAGAAGATTGCAGCCAGAAGGTTTTACCGAACTCCATAATAACGGAGATCACAAGAAAGATCAGATAATACACAATCAATTGATAGATGCTTGGCATCTCAGGTTTGTAAAAGGCAAAGAGTTCGCCGGCAGACAGCGGTACAGCCGCGTATTGCCCGGTGACTTCACCCGCGCGAGTTACCGTCAAGGTTCCGTTCGCATACGAACGGTCACCTTCTGGAGCGCTGACCGGCTCGTTAACGAAATAAAAGCTTTTGCCAGCTTGCAGTACCCGCACCTCGGTTCCTTTTGTTTCGTTGGGTGCAAACAATCCTTCGCGTTTATAGTTTTTTCCTTGATAGACTGCTGCTTCATTCGAAGTGGCTGTCTCATAAAACGGCTGCTCAATGGCGAGCAAATGATTATCAATCATAGATTTGGCGATAAAGGGTCCGGCGAGTTCAGCCGCAACACCAATCGTCAACATGATCAAGGCAGCGATGAATGTACCTTTTGCTTTCAAGGCATATTCCAGCAGCCTTTTACCTGTATTGGACTTCAATGAGTTAACCTCCTACGTGGACAGATTGGACTCCACCTGCTGCCGTTCATATTGTTCACGGTACCAGCCGTTCTTGGCGAGTAGTTCCTGGTGAGTGCCTTCTTCCGTAATTTTACCGTGCTCCAGCACGATGATCCGATCTGCGTGTTCAATGGCGGACAGGCGATGCGTCGAGATCAATGTTGTTTTGCCCGAGCGTTTGTTGCGGATATTTTCGATGATTTTGGCTTCTGTACGAGCGTCAACGGCGGATAAGGCATCATCCAGAATGAGGATATCCGGATCAGCAATAAAGGCCCGAGCCAGGGATACACGCTGTTTCTGTCCACCGGACAGGGCGATACCCTTCTCACCTACGAGTGTATCGAGGCCGTCAGACAATGTTCCGAGATCACCGTCAAAGGCAGCGGTTCGAATGGCTTCCATAATGACATCATCAGACGCATCCGGCTTACCGAATTGAATGTTCTGACGAACCGATTTGGAGAACAACACTTGCTCCTGCGGCACATATCCAATCCAGCTGTGCAAGTCATCCTTCGCAATATCCTCGATCGAATGTCCCGAAATGCTCAGTGTACCTGAACCGGCAGGATATTCATGCAGTAGCTGTTTCAGCAGTGTAGATTTTCCGCTTCCCGTACGTCCTACAATGCCGAGTGTTTGCCCGCGCTGTAGTGTAACGTTGATATGACTGAGATTATCTACAGTGGAGCTCGGATACCTGAAAGTCACATCTTTCATTGAAATTTCGTCTGGCTGCGTAATGTGAACAGGGTTTTCTTTATCCTGAACAGCGGGTTCAACCGATAACGTTTCGTTCACCCGATCCAGGGAGGCGCTACCACGCTGCATCAGGTTAATTAATTCGCCGATGGCAAACATCGGCCAGATCATCATCCCTAGGTACATGTTGAACGATACGAGGTCTCCCAGGGTGATTTCATTGTGGAATACAAGATAAATACCATAGGCCAGTGCTATGACATAACTTAGGCCTACGAATAGTCTAATGGTTGGTTCAAACAAGGCATCCATCCGGGCGACTGCGAGGTTTTTGCGATATACATCTTCTGTAACGTCGGCAAATCGTTTCTCGTCCAGACGCTCCTGAACGTACGCGCGTACAACTCGGATGCCCGCAATGGACTCTAACACCTGATCATTCATATCACCGAAGGCATCCTGTGCCAACGTGTAACGTTGATGCACAGCTTTACCATAAATCATCATGGCAATGGCGATAAAAGGCAGGGGCAGAATCGCAGCCAAGGTTAGCTTCCAGCTGACGAGGAAACCCATGGCGAACAGTACAGTTAAGAGAAATGCTGTCGAGTCTGTTAAGGTGAGCATGCCGAAACCGGCAGTCGTAGCAATGGAACGAAGATCATTGGTGGCACGAGCCATGAGATCGCCGGTTCTGTTTTTTTCAAAAAAGGGCGGTGTCATCCGCAGCAAATGATCCATGAAGCGAGAGCGCAACAAGCGTTCTACAAGATTGGCTCCGCCGAATAATCTGTGCATCCATATGTACGTTGTCAGATAGATAATGATGACCGTGCCGAGAATAAGTGCAATGTAAAGCGTTAATGAGGCGCTGGTAATGGAGCCGCGCACGATCTCATCGATAGCGTTCCCCAAAAGGCGCGGGGGCAGCAGTTCAGCAATGCCCACAAGGATGAGCAAAATGACACCAATGAGGTATCTTTTGCGTTCCAGCCTGAAGAACCAGGCCAGGTTTTTAAGTACAGAGAACAAGTGTTATCCCTTCCTTTCAATGTCCAAGAAATGCAGATTTTCGCTCAGTTTGGCTATAAATGCTCACAAAAAAAGACACACCGCACGCAGGCGGTATGTCTTGGTTCTTCATACGGCAGCATGGACTCCGAGAGCAGAGCCGCCGCCGTACATAAGATATTGTGAGCAAACTAGGCAGGGGTCTGATAAAAAAGAGACACCTGAAGTGCTGTCTTAGAACGGAAAAATGATTTCGGGGATACTCCGGTATTCAATTGTGTGTGAATATGAACCAACTTATGTCTTTTAAACACCGTAATCACCCTTTCTTGTTAATGGAAATAAATGCAATGTAAACCTCGTATGTTTGCATCTTACCACCGGATTTTACAATCTGTCAAACATTTTTCACAATATCGTAAGCGTATGTATGAATTGCAGGGTTTGTGTTCAAGACGCTCTAGCGATATGATGTAACATATATATACAAAAGGAGCTGACATCATATGAGTACCATACATGTATCCGATCAAGCTGCTCGCTGGTACAAAGAAGAATTGAACCTGAATGAGGGAGACAGCATCCGCTTTTTTGCCCGTTACAGCTCTGGTGGAGGTCTTCATCCGGGTTTTTCATTGGGAATCGCCGTTGAAAAACCTAGACATCCTGCGGATCAAACGGAAGTATCCGGCATTCAGTTCTTTATGGAAGATCACGACTACTGGTATCTGAAAGGGCATCAGCTGCATGTGGATGTCGTCGATGAAGGCCGGGATATTGAATATCGTTACACTGAAGTGTAGTAACACTATCTAATATTAACACATCAACACGAGGATCAAGGAGGGATGAGGAGTGGATCTGCCAGCGCGGGATATACGCCAATATATTGCCAAACGTGCGAATATAGTGGTGAAAGCGGCCGTGATGGCTGCGAACGAACAAGGTAAACTACTGCTCATCCAGCATGCCGAACAGGGGCATTGGCGTATGCCTGTTGGAGAGATGCGCCCTGGTGAGACCATCGAAGAGGCAGCGCATCGTGAACTTTGGGAAGAGACCGGGTGGACAACAGAGCTGATGAGTTTTGAAGCGTTGTACTCTGGCCCGGAATTGCGGAAAGTGCATGCGAACGGGGATGAGGAATACTATGTCATCGCTTTGTTCAAAGCCCGAATTATTCAGGATAACCTTGTGGAAGCGCGTGTAAACAGCGATGCTGGTTTGAAGTTTTTTGATTCGAACGCACTGCCTCCAATGAACAACATTAGCCAAACGCTACTGGAACAGTCCGGCTTGAAGTGAATTTGGTAATATTTTTATATAAACACTAGTTATATTTCTCCTCGGAGCAACACGAACGAATACTGAAGTGACAGGATGAAACTTCAGTCTGTATTTCGGTGCACGCATTGGGAAGCTGCAGTGTGTACAATCTGCAACTGAAGCGTGTAAACTCAAAAAGAGACCTCGACTTCCACTACATAGTGGAAGTCGAGGTCTCTTGCATATATGTCCTCTAACGATTACACCTGATCCAGTGGCTCGTCGTCCATGGCAAAATCAAAATCATCAATATCAAACACCTGCACGGGTGATTCCGACTCAATGATTCGGGCAATGAGTTCCACTTGATCGGTCAGGATGGGAATGTCCAGACGCTGTGATGTGAGAATAAGCTCTGTCTCAATCGGGTCAAAATACTCTCCATATTGGGCGGTATCCATCGCGTTAACAATCGTAATGGAGGCTTGATCGCCAAACAGGATGGAAGGGCTTTTTGCCCAAGGGACAGCCAGGGCACGTTCAATTTTCTTCTTATTCAACGGCTCCTCTAAGTAGGAGATCAATTCATTGATTTTGGTTTTAACGTGCTGGTCATCTGTGGGATTATCCATCATGGGATCAGCACTGCTCTGAAATTCGTATAGTTCAAGGATGGTGGTGTAAGGAACAATATATTGTACAGGCGCCGGCGGCGAAAGTAATTGACCGTAGATGGCCACCATCACGGCTTCGGTAACAAAGGGACGTGACATGGTTCCTGAATCCTCCTGAGGACGATAAACGTCGTGAAGTGCTGAAAGAGTTCATCTGACAATAGAAGAAAGATGCTCATTGACTGTTGCAGATGCATGTACTTGATTGCATGAATAGAAGTATAGCACAGAGCGGTGGGAAATACAGCCAATTTGCAAAAGCCTACATGCTTCCCGAGCGGATCAGGATTTGCCTAAAAGCAGGGACAGGATGCCAGCCGCAATCAAAGGGCCAACAGGAACGCCTTTGAACAAGGCAACACCAAGAACGGTACCGATCAAGAGGCCTGCTACAACCGTTGGCTGTGTAGTCATCAGTGAAGCCCCGCGTCCACCTAGATAAGCGACAAGCAGACCAACCCCGATCGCGAGCAGTGACTTCCAGTGCAGGAACGATTCACCGATGGTCTGTAGACTCATCTTACCGCTGGCGAGAGGAGCCATTACGCCAATCGTCAGAATGATGATGCCAAGCGTGAGCCCGTATTTTTCAAGCCAGGGAAAGGCCTGATTCACGTTCAGCACACGAAGCAGCAACAGAAATACCATCGCAACAGTTACCGGTGTATTACTGCTAATGATGCCAAGCGCCGCAAACACAAGCAACAGGAGAGAGGTCATGTCCATCGACTTCATTGCTCCTCAGACTTAGCGCGATTTTTGCCGTTCGGATCTTCTGTTTTGCTAATAATATGTTCGGCAATGTATCGTCCATGCCAGCGGCCTGACTCGATAAACACTTCATTGGCATTACGTCCGGAAGCGATAACACCGCCCACGTAGATGCCTGGCACACTGCTTTCCATTGTCTGTGGATTGTATAATGGTTTATCCATATCTTCTGACATCTCTGCACCAATGGAAGTTAATAACTGACGGTCTGGTCTGAAGCCGGTCATGGCGAGCACAAAGTCATTCTCCAGTTCAGTCTCAGAGCCGTCTGTATGAACAATACGGATCGAGTCATCCAGAATTTCATTGACACGGGAGCCCAGATGCAGCGTAATGTGATTTTTCTGAACCATACTTTCGAACAACGGACGAACCCAAGGTTTGATATGCTCCGACAGACCTGTGCCGCGGTAGACCATATCAATATGAGCGCCTACCCGGACAAGCTCCATAGCGGCATCGACAGCTGAATTACTTCCGCCGATGATGGCTACACGTGTGCGGGTGTACGGATGAGCCTCGCGGAAATAATGAGTCACTTTATCCTTGTCTTCACCAGGGATACCGAGGTAATTCGGGTGATCAAAGTAGCCAGTAGCTACGACGACATGGCGGCCTTTATGAATAATGACTTCACCGCGCCGATTCACCGTATGTACCTCGAAAGTGTTGTCTTCTTTACGCTGGATCTCACGGGCTTCCTCATAATTATGAACACGCAGGCCGAAATGTTCGGCTACTTTGCGATAATAGGCTAGTGCTTCATAACGAAACGGCTTCTCGTTCGGGGAGCTGAACGGCACGTTTCCAATCTCAAGCAGCTCAGCTGTACTGAAGAACTGCATGTGCGTTGGATACAGATAGATGGATTGTACGATATTGTGTTTCTCAATAATGACAGCGGACAATCCCACCCGCTCACATTCAATGGCTGCAGATAGACCGCATGGGCCTCCGCCAATAATAATGACATCTTCCATGTTCTTAATCCTCCTTCATACAAGCAATATAATCCTACCGTAAATAACACTTCAATGCCAGTTCTGACGCGGACTGCAATGTGATAATAATTCAAACATTTAATTGGATTGACTTCCCAAAAAGGAAAGGCTAATATCTAATTAGATGATCATCTAATTTGAATCGAGGTGTATAACGATGCAACTGGAGAAAATTGTGGCCTATCACAAAGCCTTGGCCGATCCAACCCGGCTTCGGATGTTGTTGCTGCTCTCCGAAGGAGAACTGAATGGACAAGGGCTGGCGGAACGCCTCAATCTGTCGCAGCCGACGGTGACACATCATGCTGCCAAGCTGAGAGAAGCTGCACTCATTCAGGAGCGGCGAGAGAGAAATACGGTTTATTTTACATTGAACCCTTATTTTATCCGTGAACATGCTCAGGCTTCAGTTGATTTTATATTCAAAAGAAAGGAGCAACCTGAGATGACAGATGTGAATGAGACCCTTAAAACGTCCATCATGAGAAACTTTTTCTCCAAAGATGGCCGGCTGCGTCAGATTCCAGCACAGTATAAGAAAAAGCTGGTTGTGCTTGAATATTTGATGGAACAATTAGAGTTTGGACGCAAATACAGCGAGAAAGAAATCAATACGTTTATTCAGAACTATCATGAGGACTACGCAACCCTTCGTCGGGAGTTTATTATGCATCAGTTTATGTATCGCGAAGACGGAGTATATGAGTTGAATCCTCGAGAAATGTGGACAAGATGGGATCAGGTCAAATAAAGAGAGCACGGCAGCAAAAAAAAGAACGGGCTTGACAAACGCTTAGCAGGCTGTGTAACATAATGGCATATTCTACAAGGGAGGCGATGTTAATGACAAATCTAACGGCAGTATACGTGGAGTTGAATAGGAACAGCGTCTCCGGAACGGATCAAGGTATATCAATTTTGCTATAGTTGGATAGAGATATCCAGTCTTGGCGAATAATGAGTATACCTTCAGACAAAGTCACGGGAGATGTTCCCGTGGCTTTTTTGTATGCCTGTAAGGGGAAGATCCAGGACATTTGCATAACGGAATGGGTAAATAATCGTTATTCAACATGCTTTGGAAGCTTTCTTTTATTCGTGTAACTATGTATTGCCACGGGTGCAAACAACCTCGTGGTTTTTTTGTTTAGATCTGTAATCGGAGATGCTGGAAGAAGTCGTAGAGCAAGAACGAAACGAAAAAAGTGAGATAACCATCTGGGAGGAATATTTATTTTAAATCAACGTATTGAAAAGAAGAGTATCGAAAACTATGGCTGGTCTGCGGCCTGGGAGAAGCAGTGGTCTGAGGAACAATGGGGATCAGAATCCAGACAACCTGCCCGTATTATAGCGGATCACGGGCACATGCTGCGCCTAATTACAGTCGACGGAGAATGCTGGGGCAAAGTGTCGGGAAAACTTCGGCATGATAGTTTGGAGACTGGACTGGCACCAGCCGTTGGCGATTGGGTAGCCGTGACACGCGAGTCAGGTGGGGAAGCGATCATTCATCATCTGTTGCCACGTCAAAGCCGTGTGTCCAGACAGGCGGCTGGACCTGTAACGAAAGAACAGCTCATTGCTGCCAACGTAGATACACTTCTGATCGTTGCAGCGCTCAATTTTGATTTTAACCTTAGAAGACTTGAAAGATATGTGTTGATGGCTTGGAATGGAGGCGTTAGACCCGTCATTGTTCTGAGTAAAAGTGATCTCTGTGACGAAGTGCAGGAACGGATCAGCGAGGTAGAGGGGATAGCGCCGGGCGTGGAGGTACTGGCAATCTCGGCGGTGGAAGGACAAGGGAAAGAACTCCTGGAAGCTTATTTGAAACCAGGGGTAACCGTAGCGCTCACGGGTTCTTCGGGAAGTGGTAAGTCTACACTGGTTAACTGGATGATGGGTAAAGATGTGCAGGCTACACAATCCGTTCGTGAGGGAGACAGCCGCGGAAGACACACAACGACACACCGGGAAATGTTTGTATTGCCGCAGGGAGCTGTCTTGATCGATACGCCGGGCATGCGCGAACTTCATCTCTGGGACGAGGGAGAAGAAGGCCTTTCCCAGGCGTTTGGAGAAATTGAAGAGTTGTCTGGTGCGTGCAGATTTATGGATTGCAGTCATACGAAGGAAGAGGGCTGCGCAATTAAAGAGGCTATTGAAAACGGTGAACTGGACGAGAAGAGGTTGAATAATTTTCTCAAGATGCAGAAGGAGTTGCAATATCAGCGGCGCAAGGAAGAGGTGGCTTCGAGAAAACGTACAGCTTCAAGCAAACCGGTCCAATCACGCAAGCCGAAGCATGCAAAGCGGGGCAAAGATTGGGAACAGGACTGAGTTGAGGCGGGGCATCCGTATTTGTCTTGCATAGGATAAGGCAGGAGGGATGTCGTGATGCCGAATTACAGAATAATCGTGGATTTGTCTGACCATATGTTATATCTACTGGATGGAGATCACGTCGTGAAGGGGTATCCCGTAGCCACAGGCAAGATGCTTACCAGTACTCCAAGCGGTGAATTTACGATTATCAACAAACAAGAGAATCCAGGAGGACCTTTTGGTGTGCTCTGGATGGGTTTGTCCAAACCGCATTACGGTATTCATGGAACCAATGAACCTTGGTCGATCGGCAAATCCGTATCGCATGGCTGCATACGCATGTACAATTCGGATGTGCTGGATTTGTCCTCCAAAGTATCTGTGGGAACACGAGTTACAATCCGGCCTTAGGCCGGATTGTGCTTCTTTGATAGTGAAAGTGTTTAATGTTACTACACTATTTAATGTGAAAAGAATCCAGTTCAAAAGAAAGGGAGTAGAAGTCTTTGCGAATTAGACTGGCACGTGAAGGGGATGCACAAGGGATCGCATACGTACATACAGAGAGCTGGAAAACAACATACCGGGGAATCGTGCCAGACGATGCTTTGGATCATTTGACTACAGAATCCCGATTATCCCAGTGGGAGCAGCAGTTACAATCTAGCGAAAAAGATCAGATTTTGATCGTCGCTGAGGATCTGGATGGGAAGATTGTCGGTTTTGCCTGTGGAGGTAAGGAACGCCAAGCGTTACCCTATGATGGCGAACTGTACGCCATTTACTTGTTGCAGTCTTATCAGAAGTCTGGAATGGGCAGACAACTTGTCGAGCGGGTGGTTCTTCATCTTGAGACATGCCAGATGCGGAGTATGATCATTTGGGCTCTGCAGCAAAATCCGGCGTGCTGTTTTTATGAAAAATTAGGGGGCATTCCTGTCCATACAAAGTGGATTCGTATGGGGAAAAAAGATCTGGCAGAAGTCGCCTATGGTTGGTCTGACCTGACTTCTTTTCATCATATGTAGTCCAAATGATCGGCGGCATATTGTCCAAGTCTGAACCGCATTGAGGTTGCGCTAACCGTTTGTCTAACTTCGAACTAGGTTAATGAATGAGACATTCTTTATATATGTACATTCTAATCTTAAGATCGGAGGCGTACGTAATGACTTTAGCAGAGAACCAACATGCAACCGCGACGTGGACTAAACAATATATTACTGGTAAATGGGTGGAAGGCTCAGGGGATAAAATGCTGGAGAATATCAACCCGTATTCGGGTGAGGTGATCGCTACCTGGCGTTCTTCCAGTCAAGATGATATCGATCAGGCTTATGTGTCCGCTCAAAAGAGTGCAGTGGAATGGCAAGCAACGCTGCCTTCCGTTAAGGAAGGGGTACTCCGTAAAATGGCGTCCCTGATGGATGGACGAAAAGAAGAGATTATCCAGCTTCTCATTACGGAATCAGGCAGCACACGAATCAAAGCAGAGGCGGAATTTGCTGCAGCGAAACGTATTGTGGACGAGTCGGCTTCGTTTCCTTTTCGAATGAAAGGGGAACTGCTTCCGTCCAACACGCCGGGCAAAGAAAATCGGGTAATCCGTGAGCCTAAAGGCGTTATCGGTGTCATTGGGCCATGGAATTTCCCTCTGCATCTATGTCTTCGTTCAGTTGCACCCGCGATTGCACTCGGCAACGGTGTAGTTATCAAACCGGCATCAGATACCCCGATAACAGCAGGATGGCTGATTGCGGATCTGTTTGAACAAGCGGGCCTGCCTGAGGGTGTATTAAATGTTGTCGCCGGAAGTGGCAGCGAAATTGGGGATTATTTTGTAAAACATCCAGTCCCTAAAGTGATCTCGTTTACAGGTTCTACGGAAGTGGGTAAAGGCATAGGCAAACTTGCTGGCGAGCACCTTAAGGAAACCGCACTGGAGCTTGGTGGCAACAATGCGATGATCGTCTTGGAAGATGCGGATATGGAGCATGCGGAACAGGCTGCGGTATTCGGCAAGTTCCTGCATCAGGGTCAGATCTGTATGGCGCTGAACCGTATTATTGTGCATGAAAATATCTACGATCAATTTGTTGAGTCGTTTGTGAACAAAACGAAAAGCATACAAGCGGGTGATCCGTCTGACGAGAAAACACTGGTCGGGCCGCTAATCCGCAAAAAAGAAGTGGAACGGCTGCTCGAATTAGTCAAACAAGCTACGGACGAAGGTGCACACTTAATGTTAGGTGGTACTCACCAGGAGAATGTGCTCATGCCCACGGTGCTTGCAGACGTGAAGCCGGAACAACCGATTGTACAGCAGGAACTGTTTGGCCCGGTAGCCATCATCATGAAAGCTAAAGATGAGCAGCAGGCTATCAGGCTGGCTAATGATACTCCTTATGGTCTAAGCGGTTCTGTATTTACGGGCAATCTGGAGCGGGGATATCAGGTGGCACAGCAGATCGAGTCCGGTATGGTACATGTGAACGATCAATCAGTGAATGATGAGGCTCATGTCATGTTTGGTGGAGAGAAATCGTCTGGCCTCGGTCGTTTTGGCGGAGATTGGGCGATAGATAAGTTTACACGTACACGCTGGATTAGTTTACAGCATCAATTTCGGGAATATCCGGGCGTGAAATAAGTCGAATATGCATGAATGGAGAGATGCAGTCCGTTGCTGATCCGAGTCGGTTCGGAATGAAGCGACAGGAGGTGCATGGAGCTCGTCTCAACGCTGTGGGGACGGGCTTTTGCATCATTTTACAACAGATGAAAATACGGCTTACAATTGAATGAAAAAATGGTTTAGGCACGTCTTGTTCTGGTTATTTATGGATACACGGAACGAAATTCTCCGTAAATATCTTGGCAAAGGGGCTTGGAACTCATGTCCATTGACCGCTTTATTTTGAGGAAATTAAATACCTGTCAGGAAGAACATACACGTGCCAATCTGGTTAGATTGTTTGTCATTCGTATTCGGAAAGCCGAGATTGCGGAAGAGCATGAAGCGTCCTATGTGTTGGAGAAGTTACAGTAATGCAAAAAACGTGAAGCAAGTAGTCACATTAGGGGAGCTATGGCAACGGCAGTTCACCTCTTGTGATAACTCGGCGTAAAAGAACGTGAAAAAGGAAGCTTGTCCCTGGAGGGAAGCTTCCTTTTTCACGGTAACGTATAAACGCTGGAAAATGGGCTCTTCTTCAATATAAGGATAGAGCAAGAGAGTCATTTTCACTGCGGCTGTGAAGAATAGCTTCGCCGCCAACAATTTCAATACTAATCAAAGAGCGCAGACATTTTTGCAAAGCGCGTTTACCGTTACTGATTTTATGCTCAAGGGCACTGCTAAGCAATCTTAATGTTTTTTGCACAGGTTGTTTGTTTTCTTGATTGAAATATACAGGAATTGATTTGTCTTGAAAAGTTATTAGAGTTCTCACTTGAAATCACCTCACGGAGTTATTTCATACAGGTAATATTAAATACCAATGCTTAAAATTACCTTAAAATCAGCTTATGAAAACATAAAGGTGGATAAAGTTTGAAAAGTGTTCACAATTCAATTGTGGACGAAGGAATAAAAGTCCCGAATGATCTGTTGTATTTTTCTATTAAATGGGAAATAAAATGAAATTTTCGCATCGTGGCAAATTTTAAATTGAATTATGACACGAAAGTTCTGAGTCTATCGGACGATATTTTAATGTATACGTGGGTCATATGTAACAAAATTACAGCGAATGCGTTGCAAACAAGGGTTTTATATAAGAAAATAGGATGGAATACCGTTTCACTCGCATTTTTTTGATTTAATCTGACATTAGGACAATTTACATATGAGACCTTGGGAGGGATTCACATGATTCTAACCGTGTATTCCGGCAGGGAGGAAGACGAATGGTTCGACATTGAGGTTCCGGATGAATGCACCATTGAACATCTAAAGACATTACTCGGTGTACGAATATTCGGACAAGCACCTGGAGATGGCATTCAGTATATATTGGAGGCTAAATTTCCGGAGGGGCTGTGGTTTACTCCTCATAACGCTCAGCAGTTGATGGAGACAGGGCTTCGCCAGGGAAGCTGTGTGCGCGTACAACGTGCATTTTCAACGACTTCTGAAGAGGCGCCGATCTACGGAAGACGCTCGTTATTTCAGCAGGAGAGCAACGAATAAGGTTATAAAGCGTATCATTAATTGAATAACTAAAAGGAGGTCTTTTCTTCGTGAATGTGTTATACCAGCGTTCTCCGAGAATGACACCGGTTTTGAAGGAAGAAAGCCTCGAAATCCTCAGGCCGCCTGCAGAACCGAACAAACCTACGTTTTCCATGATTTCAATCGTTGTTCCCGTGATGATGACGATGGTCAGCATCGGTTTCTACGTATACATCAATATGACTGGCAAAATGAATAACAGCAATTATATGATGTTCCAGATGATGACGGTTATGATGATGCTTACATCGTATACCATCCCGTTCTTTGTATATCTAAGCAATAAGAAATCGTATCGCAAAAAGATCGAGGAACGCAAAGCGATGTATCTCGCACAGCTGGAGAAACATCGTGAAGAGTTGAAGGCAGCACAGGCTGAGCAGGTGAAAAGCCTGCATGAGATTCATGGTGATCCGTCTGTATGCCTGCAGGTTGTAAAGAACCGGCATAGCTCTCTCTGGGAGCGTTCTCCGGAAGATGAAGATTTTCTACAGGTGCGTGTCGGGACAGGGGAAATTCCGTTTCGTATCAAACTCCAGGTTCCACGCATTGATGGCTACGAGAAGGATGAATTGATTGAGGCTGCTCATGCACTTGCTGCTGAATTTCAGACGGTACCCGATGCTACGATAACCCTGCCTCTATTTGAATCCAAGGTAATGGGACTTGTAGGCGAACGGGAAGAAGTGATGGCTTCGCTACGGGTTATCGTCTCGCAACTCACGGTAAGGCACTCACCGGATGAACTGAAGCTTGCTGCATTTTATGAAGAAAAGGACACCAAGGAGTGGGAATGGCTCCGCTGGTTGCCCCACATCTGGGATGAGGATCAGGGACAGCGTTATATGGCCGACAGGCACAGCAGTGCGCATCAATTGGCGGACAGCTTGTTTTCCGTGTTGAACCGCCGTCGTAATAATAAGGAAGAGCGCTACAAAAAAGCGGTGCAAACGCCTTGTTATGTTGTTATTCTTTCAGAGACTCAGCTAATTGAAGAAGAACCTTTACTTCCTTTGCTTCTGGAGGCTGCGCAAGAGATTGATGTATGCACCATTGTACTGGCGAACCGTAAGCAGTCACTGCCCATGCATTGTCAATTAATTATGGAGGCGTCCAAAGACAAAGGAGTCTACATTAAAAAGACGGAAGATGCGGATGTCATCTCACAAACGTATAAACCGGATGTGATCTCCAAGGAGACGGCAGAAGCTCTATCCCGTTATATGTCACCGATTCGCCTGAAACGTTCCTCCGCTTCAGAGATTCCGCAAGTGCTCCCGTTATTTGATATGCTCAGCACTTCACATGTAGAGGATCTGGACGTGGTATCTCGCTGGGGACAAACCAGATATCCGGATACACTGCCTGTACCCATGGGGGTAAGAGCTGGAGGTAAAAAAATCTCCATTAATTTGCACGACAAAATCGAACGGCAAGGGCATGGGCCGCATGGTCTGATTGCGGGTACAACCGGTTCGGGTAAAAGTGAGGTTATCCAATCTATCGTTGCTTCACTGGCTGCCGAGTTCCATCCGCATGATCTGGCTTTCATGCTAATCGATTACAAGGGCGGGGGCATGTCCAATACCTTTGTTGATCTGCCGCATGTCGTAGGTACCATTACGAATCTGGATGGCAATTTGATTGAGCGGGCTAATGTTTCGCTTCGAGCAGAACTGGTCAGAAGACAGAAAATTCTAAATGATGCAGGCAACCTGCAGCATATTGATGAGTATTATAAAATTTTGCGTTCCAGACATGAACAACCACTGCCACATCTCGTTATTATCATTGATGAGTTCGCTCAACTGAAACGCGATCAACCGGAATTTATGGATGAGTTGATCAGCATCGCGGCGATCGGCCGGACGCTAGGCGTTCACCTTATTCTGGCAACACAAAAGCCTGCGGGCGTCGTCGATGATAAAATATGGAGTAACTCCCGTTTCCGCATCTGCCTTCGTGTACAGAGTGAGGGAGACAGCAGAGATATGATTAAAATTCCGAATGCTGCCTGGATCACCAAGCCGGGTCGAGGTTATTTTCAGGTCGGCAGTGACGAAGTTTTTGAAGAAATGCAATTTGCCTGGAGTGGTGCACCTTATAACCAGCAGGAGGATTCAACAACGGTTCTGCCTGTAATGGAAGTGCGCCTGAATGGTAAACGCGAGCCTCTGCTGACGGGAGAGCGAAGAGCTGTTCTGAAGGGAGAGGATGTACCGAAGCAGCTGCAAGTGTTTATTGATTATGTTGCAAAAGCAGCTAAAGATGCAGGAATAGAACGTTTGCCTGGACCTTGGCTGCCTCCGTTGCCAGAGACACTGGAACTGGATAGTCTTCATGAATGGCAGGAAAAGGAAAACAGGGAACCTCTGCTTGATGGTGGCGCTAATGGTCTAAAACCGTTGGTAGGTATGCTGGACGATCTGCCGAATCAGCGTCAGCTGCCCCTGGCACTGCCTGTAGATCAAGGACATCTTGTCGTGTACGGCATGCCTGGTCTTGGCAAAACGACCTTTGTTCAGACGTTATTAATGTCTCTTGCCTGTACAGAGCGCACAGAGCCATGGAACGGATATATTATTGACATGGGCCGTATGATGAAAGATTTTGCGGGGCTGCCGCAGATCGGCGGAGTGATGATGGCTGAGGAGGAAGATCGAATCAAGCGGTTGTTCCGTTATATTCTGAAAATATCGGCGCAGCGCAAAGATATGATCTCGGAAGCCGGGGTAAAAACGATCTCGGCTTATCGCCGGACCGCTCATGCAGCGGTGCCACAGATCGTGGTGGTTATTGATGGGTATATGTCCTTCCGCAATGCTTATCCAGATGAAAATGAATCGCTGGAGACCATCCTGCGAGAAGGTGGAAGTTTAGGTATTACCTTTGTGCTGACCGCGAATCGGGTCACGGATATCTTTGAGAAATTCAGAAGTAATATTCAGAACGCTGTTTCATTTGAGCTGTCTGATCCGAGTGATTACTATTATGCTGTGGGACGTCCTTCCAAGGCTCCTAGCCAGCTGCCACCAGGAAGAGGTCTTGTGAAGGGGCAAGTCCCTCCGCTGATGTTCCAGGCCGCGCTGCCTTCTTCCGGAGCGGATGAGGGTGAACGCTCATCCGCATTGCGGCGGACAATTGCTGCAATTCGTCAAGGGTGGACAGGGGAAGAGGCACCGCAAATAGCACCGCTGCCGGAAGAAATCATGCTTAAAGACCTGCTTGTTCGTACAGGTTCCTTTGGTAAAGTATGGGAGACTTCAACGGTGAATGTACCTGTAGGGCTGCTTACGGATGATTTGGAGCCGTTTGAACTTCATTTGCGTGAAGGGCCACACTTTATGGTGACAAGTCCAATGGAGGGCGGTAAGACAACTTTCTTGCAAACCTGGATGTTGTCACTGGCCTATCATGCTTCACCTGAGGATGTGCAAATATACACGGTAGATATGAGATATGGCTCAGGTGGTTTGGGAGAAATCAGCGGTTTGCCCCATGTCCGCGGACATGTATCGAGGGAAGAACAGCTTGCGCCCGTCATTCAGGAGTTGTACGATGAAGTTCTAAAACGCGGTGAGATTAAGGGTGGGCCGGAAATCGTGCTTGTTATAGATGATGCGGACACCTTATCCAAACAGCTCACTGATTTTAATGTAAAAGATCAGCTCGGAGTTGTTGTTCGTCAAGGTAGGGATCGGGGGATTCATGTTATACTCTCCGGAGTTCCGGCAGACTTCCCAACGTTTGGTTCCGATTGGGTAAGTGATGTAAAAGCGTCTCAAAGCGGATTGCTCTTAGGGACTTTAGACCCTAATGATCTCTCGTTCTTCCGTATACCTTATTCGGAATCCGGAGGGACCACAGGTGGGCTTAAGGTACTGCCACCGGGTCAAGGTTATTATATAAAACGCAAATATTCCAGGGTTAAAGGTGCAGTTCCGTGCGATAACGGCTGGAATATGAATAATTGGATTACAGAAATTCGTGACCGATGGCATGTTGTAGTTTGAGGGGAGGTGGCTCATAATGTTGACGGTTCGTGATTCTAAGCAAAAGGTAGTCACGCTGCAGATTAAGGAACTATTTTTCCTTGCTGGCATCCTCGGTTCAGATCGACTGCTCGGCGTGGAAGATCCGTTCCGCGGTTATATGGCAGAAGATATCGCCATGGAATGGGAGCGTGTCAAAACCTCCTTGCTGGACAAAGGTTACTTGATTCAGGATCAAGATACCGATGAGCTGATCATGACACCAACCGTTTTTTCCAGAGTAGCCATTGCCGGATTGTCCGACAGAGCATGCTGGCTCCGCTATACGATAAGCGGCAAGTCGTATGAAAGTTATATACACTGCACGGATGAACGGGTCGTTGAAGTAGCCCGCGCTATGGATGTACCTGATTCGTTCCGTCTCAGTGATCTGGGGAATGTCCGTGAAGCTATTGATGTCCTGATTGAACGCATGAAGTGGAGCGGTCATTCTCCAGTGGAGAAACCGGCATTGATGTGTTCCAAGAAGAAGTTTTATGATGTCATGAATGGATTGAAAGGCTGTGAAGTACAGACCGTGGCTGAAGAACTGTCACAGGAGACAAATGATCCGGAAGGTTCTTTAGCATTAGCACGTTGTCTGGTTGGCAAGCAATCTGATGGTGAGCTCAGATTACTTGTATGGGGGCAGGAGAGCTGGCAGTCACAATCGGCGGCATTTACCGCCAGTGCAGCCTCCAACTGGTTATTCCGAATGAGTACAAAGGCTTCAGATGACTGGCTTGTTGCAGCGCTGACAACAAAAGAACAGTTTCACGAAATGCTGCTGGACTGGCTCAAACAGCCTGCAGGGGAAGAGGAAAGGTGATGGTAAATGCGCATTCGTGTGGAACCGGATGTGCTTCGGGCACTGAGCAGGCAGATTCAGTATGCAGCGGAGCAAATACAGCAAAAAATGACAGTGTTGGATCAAGCGATACATTCGCTGGATTGGGATATTGAATCCCGTGCAGCGGTGATGAGCGAATGGAATCGCAGCAAACGACTGGGTGAGGAAGCCCTTCGTCGTTTGATGGACTTAAGTGTACAGCTTGGACGCAAGGCAGTGTTATTCCAACAAGCAGACATGGAATATCGTTCCGTGTTGAGTCATGTCAATGTGGCCTATGGTAATGCCGTCAATATGCTGAATGTTCTACAGAACAGCCAAAGCGGGGAGATCCTGCCTGCTCACGCTGCTGATTTAGCTGTTGTATCCGACCCTCTCTCCGCTATGGCGGCTGTCTATCGGATACAGGACAGTGCTCCACCTGATGGTTCTCCAGCTACACTTGTTCAGGCTATGCAGCCTGAGCCTGTTGCTTGGAGATTCAGAGACCCTTCTTTTCGAGAGAGAAGAGGAACTGAACCTGTAGTTTCATAGATTGCCCGACAGAGGTAGTGCAACTGAACATAAAATAAATTGTAAATAGTCTGTTAGTTGAAGTTTCACAGGCTAAAAATGGGGTAAATAGGATTAGGTCCTTCGGCTTTTGTCCGAGTGATCCTTGTATAGTACAATTTGAACAAACAAAATAATTGCACACATCAAGGAGGAATTTAACAATGGCAGGACGTATTTTAGTTACCCCAGAACAACTGGATCAGGTTTCCAACCAATTTAAACAAAGTGGAGAGCAAAGCCAGCAGATCGTATCTTCATTGACTCAATCCATCACAAGCATGGAAGGACAATGGGAAGGTATGACAAAGCAACGTTTCTTCCAGGAGTTCCAGGAAGCAAGTAAACAAATGCAATCTTTTGTTCAAACATTGAACAGCATTAGCGTAGAACTTTCAGCAATCGCGAACAAATTCCGTACAGCAGACCAATCTCGTTAATCTGCTTTACATAGGTCAGGACGATGCGGCGTTTGAAATCGCCCTGAATGTATGCGGGCAAGAAGCTGAAGATTACACAATTACGGCAAAAACCGGGTGGATTAACACCCGGTTTTTGCCGCAACTATGACATAAAGAATGAGAGGGATGAGCATGTCTTTTCAACCGAATCCCGGGGATGAAGTGGTAATTAATGATATTGTCTATACAATAGGTCAGCATCCGGCTGCGCCGGGTCTTGCTTATGCCCAAGCCGGAAGGCAAGGAATTGTCTATCAATTAATTCCCCGCCGTGGCTCCATTCATGGGGCAAAAGCACTAAAAGTATTTTTTCCAAAATTTCGTATCCCGGCGATGGTCTATCAGTCCGAGCATATGGAGCCATATAGTGAACTGCCAGGCCTGCAGGTATGCAAGCGTGAAGTGCTCACTCCGGAAAGAAACGGAGCGCTTATTGGAGAACATCCTGATCTGTTGTATGCGGTACTGATGCCATGGGTGCAGGGTCTGACCTGGTTCGATGTGATCAGTGATCAAAAGCAACTGACGGCGGAGGAAAGCCTGAAGCTTGCGAGAGCACTTGCAGGTACAGGTTCTGCAATGGAGCAACGCGGACTCGCACATTGTGATATGTCCGCACCCAATGTAATGATTCCGTTTTTTTCCGAAGTGCAGAACTCAGCATTGACTTCTGCGGTTGAACTTGTGGATGTGGAGCAGATGTATAGCTCCAAGATGGATCGTCCGGATGCACTGCTCGCAGGTTCGCCTGGATACGCAGCCCATCGAACGGTGCATAGTGGTCTGTGGAGTTCTTATGCAGATCGCTTTGCCGGTGCTGTTATTATCGCAGAAATGTTGTGCTGGTCTGACCCCGTCATTGTAGAAAAAGCCTGGGGAGAGAGCTATTTCGACCAACATGAGATGCAAACCTCAAGTGAGCGTTATTTTACGATGCGCAGTTCCCTTGAGAAACGCTGGGGTTCCAAATTATCGGATCTGTTTATTCGGGCGTGGGAAAGTCATGATCTGAGCAGCTGTCCAACGTTTGGGGAATGGTACATTGCCCTTGCAGCTACAAATACTCAGCAGGCAGATGCTCACATGGCCGCTCTGGCAGGGGCGGAAGAAGATGTGGCGTTTTCGTCAGAAGCGGACGAGCTTGCAGCTCAAGGGAATGATGAGGCATCAAAGGCTGTGAAACAAGATGCTGTGGAAGGCAATACAATAAGCGCAAAACAAACCAAGGATCAGGAAGCGGTTGTGAACCGCCTGTTTTTGCAAGCGAGAGCTCTGGAGGATGAAGACAAACCTGCCGCTGCGCTGGAAGTTTACCGTTCTTTATATCACTTCATTCCGGATAACAGTGCGATGCAGACGGAAGTGGACGCGGCGATCAAGGAACTGGATGCAAAATTGAACGCGAAAAACGAAAGCGCAGAACCGGTACCGATTCCTTTTTACCGATCCAGAAAATTCATGATCTCCTCGGCGGTACTTATCGTTCTGCTTGCGGGGGGCGTACCTACAGTTAAAATTCTTGCAGACCAGTCTGAGGTGAAACAGCAGGAAGCTGCGCGTCTGGCTGAAGCAAAAGCGATAAAGGATGCGGCAGACGCCAAGGTCAAACAAGAAGAGGCGGAAAAGCAAAAGGCGGCGGAAGCGGCAAAGCTTGAGGCCGAGGAAAAGAAAAAGCTTGCGGAAACGAAGAAAAAAGAGGAAGAAAGCAAAGCTTTGAAGGCTAAGTATGACAAGCAGGCTAAGTACGAGGCCTATCTGGCGAAGCAAGAGCAACAGAAAAAGGAATCCGCGCGAAAAGCGCTGCAGTCCAAATATGAACAGCAAGCCAAGTACGAAGCTTATCTGGTCTGGAAGAAAGAAAATGATGCCAGGATTGCCAAGCAGAAGGCTGCCGCCGAAGCCCAGCGCAAGCAGCAGCTGGCACAGAAGGAAGCCCTCAAGAAAAAGCGTGCTCAAAACGTCGTGACACTGATTGCAAGTTATAACAAGGCTTACAATGCGCAAAAAGGCAGAAAAACAAATAATGCTCTCGTATATGCCCGCGATTTCAAAAACCTCTATAATACGGATGCTTCGTATTTCAAAGGTGTAGGAAAAGTAGCTGCACGGATGAGTGCAATCAACAAATTTTTAGGCAATTCCAAGTATTCTCTGCCTGACCTATAAATCAAATCTATATTGAATAATAGAGGTGACACACTCTAGTGAACTACACAATTCAAGCATCACAGCGTACACCTGCACTTATTATATATTTAATTGATATCAGCGCCTCCATGAATATGGTTCTGGATAATCGTCGCCGAATTGACATCGTGTATGATGCATTATCTTTGGCGATTCGCCAAATGGTGTTTCGTTCCACCAAAGGAAATCGGCTGACGCCGCGTTACCGTATTGCCATTTTGGCTTATAGTGATGATGTGTATGATGTATTGAACGGAATTAAAGGGATTGATGAAGTTGCCGCTGTAGGTTCGTTGCCGGATCTGACACCGAGACGTTTCTCGGATTCGGCAAAGGCATTTTTGCAGGCAGAGAAAATTTTGCAGGCAGAGATACCCAATATGCAGGATTGTCCTGCTCCGCTCGTCTGTCATATGACGGATGGTGTAGCGACTGGAGAAGACCCGGAGCCGATTGCCAAACGCATTATGGGCATGAGCGTACCGGATGGTAACGTATTGGTTGAAAATATTTTTATAAGTGATCACCTGCTTGAAACTCCTATTGCGGAGCCTAGACGCTGGAAAGGCATTTCTCCAGAATCAAACCTGCAGGATGAGCATGGGGAGAAATTGCGCAATATGTCATCCGTGCTGCCTGAAAGCTATCGCGAAATGTTGGTGGAGGCAGATTATTTGCTTGCGCCGGGAGCACTTATGATGCTGCCTGGTACTTGTGCAGAACTGGTTTCCATCGGATTCCAGATGTCTGCTGCGACACCTGTAAGATAGGAGGGGAATCATGCGAGTGATGCGTATGGCGACATTGTCTGCCAGTGATCGAGGAGGTCATGCCGAACAACGGCATGACAATTTTCGGTATGTAAGCGTGCAGACCGGAGAACAGCCGTTAACTCGTTACCAAGGCAAGCTGAAATGCAGATATGGGTATGGACGTGCAGCGGAAACCGTAAATCAAGGTGACGCGGGGCAAGATTTTGTTGCAATTCGCATGCAAGGCAATGTCTGTCATTTTGTTTTGTGTGATGGAGTCGGCATGAGTTATCTGGGAGATTTTGCTGCACGTTTTCTCGGCAGTGCGCTGCTGGAATGGCTGGAAACGACGTCATCCCTGACAGCCGAAGGAGTCGAACGGTTCCTTCAACAACTAACGGGGTCTGCATCGGAACAGCTGGCACAATTGCAGCCGCTCGATAACTCGCCGCTTTTGCTGCGGGAGGTCCTGATGGAAAAGCGAAGTCAGGGAAGCCAGGCCATGTATGTATGCGGACGCATTGAACTTACGTCTGGAGGACGCAAAAGCCGAGTCTGGTTGGCTTGGCAAGGCGATTCCAGGATCCGGCTCTGGCGTAATGGTCAGGAGCAGTCGGAGCCATTCCAAAAGCATTGCAAGACGAGTGAACGCTGGTCTACACGAGAAGGTTCCGTCGGTGGTCACCCGCATGTGTTTGAAATGAAAGGTTCAGGAAGTGAATCCTTTCGCCTTCAGCTCTATACGGATGGACTGAATGATCTCGATGCTATCGGTACATATATTCCAGACGAGCATATTCAGGTGTTGTTGGACGCTGCCCACACGGGTGGACTCGAGGATGATGCCGCTTTTATCGAATTGGAGTGGTAAACGCAGTTATGTGACAAGACCCAATACTCAAGCGAGTTCGGTGTACATGACTGTCGGGAAATGAAAAAAGTTGCGAGTGTTGATTTAAAAGCTGCTCGTTTTGGGTAATCTTGTGAAGAAATGATTGAACTCAAGTTGGATCGAATCTTCTTACATAATTTCCAAATCGAAGGAGTGAATGGGCGATGACACAACACAGCAACAGGTCACAGTTTCAGGGCAAGGTGGCCATTATTACGGGCGCAGGTTCGGGAATCGGTAAAGCAACGGCACTCAAGCTGGCGAGTGAAGGGGCGCATGTTGCCCTGTTTGATCTGGTGAATGATCGCATTTCTAAGACGGAAGCGGAGATTAATGCGATCCATGAAGGAGCTGCCAGAGCATTTGATGTGGATATTTCCGATCCGGCGCGGGTTGAGAAGGCTGTACTGGAAACGGTGGAACTGTTCGGTGGACTGGATATCGTTTTTGCCAATGCAGGCATTAACGGGGTGTCAGCTCCAATTGAGGAGATTCAGGTGCAAGACTGGCAGCAGATTATTACGACGAACCTTGACGGAACGTTTTTTACAGTAAAGTATGCATTGCCTCATATGAAAAAGCGCGGTGGAGGCAGCATTATTATTACAAGTTCCATCAATGGTAATCAGCGTTTCTCGAGCTTTGGCATGTCGGCTTACAGTACGTCAAAGGCAGGACAGGTTGCTTTTGCCAAGATGGCGGCATTGGAGCTGGCGAAGTTCAAGATCAGAGTAAATGTGATCTGTCCAGGTGCGATTGCCACGAATATTGATCAAAGTACAGTCAAGGCGGACGATTTGCAGGATATTATCATCCCGATCGAATTCCCCGAAGGACAGCAGCCACTTGCTGACGGGCCAGGACAGCCCGAGCATGTTGCCGATCTGGTGAGTTTCCTCGCTTCCGGTGCATCGAAACATATTACTGGTGCGGAGATCGTAATTGATGGTGCGGAGTCTCTGCTCAGTTGATCTTGAAGATGATGAGACAGTCATCGATGTTGTACAGTCGTTCCTTCGGAACGGCTTTTTTTGTTATAATGCTAACATTCGAATATTGAACTTATCGTCTTATTAAAGTGGTAGGACATCCCATAGGAGCGATGATATGTACACTGATTTACCAATACAAGCGGTTATTCCGGAATTGCAGGAATGGTTCCGTGATCAGGACACAGGTATTTTGATTGCAGAGCCGGGAGCAGGAAAGACAACGGTTGTACCCCTCGCGATGCTGGGAGAGCCATGGCTGGATGGCAAAAAAATCATCATGCTGGAGCCGCGCAGGCTCGCAGCCCGTTCGGCTGCATCGAGAATGGCAGCAACGCTGGGTGAAAAGACAGGACAGACAATTGGATACCGCGTACGGATGGATACCCGGGTAAGTCCGGCTACACGCATCGAAGTGGTCACTGAAGGTGTGTTAACCCGTATGTTGCAGCAGGATCAGGGACTTGAGGATACGGCGATGATTATTTTTGACGAGTTCCATGAACGGCATTTGCATGGGGATCTGGGACTGGCACTGGCGCTGGAATCCCGGGCGATGCTGCGCCCTGATCTGAAACTGCTTGTGATGTCGGCTACGCTTGATCCGGATCCGGTCTGCAGTTTGATGGGAGAAGAAACCCGCGTGGTGAACTGTGCCGGGCGCACGTTTCCGGTGGAGACACGATATGTTCCTAAACCTGCGGCAGTTGAATTAGAGAACTGGACGGCTCGCACGATCATTCGAGCATTGAGTGAAGAAGAGGGAGATGTCTTGGTTTTTCTTCCTGGGGCGAGAGAGATCCATCGTACCGAACGGGAATTGTTGCAAGTGTTGCAAGCTTCATTTCCTGCACAGGTGAACATACATACGTTATATGGCAGTATGTCTGCGGAGAAGCAGGATGAGGCGATCCGGCCTGCTGTAGATGGCTGGCGCAAGGTCGTGTTGTCCACCTCCATAGCGGAGTCTAGTCTTACCCTGCCGGGGGTCAAAGTGGTGGTGGATGCCGGGCTTAGCCGGGCGTCGGCTTTCTCGCCAAGGACGGGCATGAGCCGGCTTGTGACACTGCCGGTATCCAAGGCGTCCGCCGATCAGCGGCGCGGACGTGCGGGGCGTATCGCCCCGGGGGTGTGTTACCGGCTATGGAGCGAGGAGGCTCATGGCGCGCTGCCTGAAGCAGCGCGCCCGGAGATCACCTCCGCGGACCTTGCGCCGCTGGCGCTGGAGCTTGCCGCTTGGGGTGTCCAGTCCCCGGCCGAGCTGCGCTGGCTGGACACCCCGCCTGATGCGGCTTACGCTCAGGCACAGGCGCTGCTGCGCCAGCTGGGCGGCCTGGATGACGCAGGCCGCCTCACGCCCTTTGGGCGGCGGATGAACACGCTTGGCGTTCATCCGCGGCTGGCCAGCATGCTGCTCCGCGCGGCGGAGCTTGGGCTGGCCAGCTATGCCAGCACGCTGGCGGCACTGCTGCAGGAGCCCGCTGGCTCTCGCAGCAGCAGCGCAAGTGCTGGCGGCGCGGGCACGGACTTGCGCCCGCGCGTGGAAGCGCTGCTGGCCGCAGGCCGCAGCAGCGCCATACCGCAAGCGGCAGCAGCTGGCGCAGACGGCGCTGCCGTGCGGCGCATGCTGCAGGAGAGCCGCCAGCTACGCTCGGCGCTCGGCAGCCCGGCGGCCGATCCGGTGCGGCCGGATGAGGACAGCTGTGGATTACTGCTGTCCTTCGCGTATCCGGACCGGATCGGGCAACGCCGGGAGGACGGCCGCTATCTGCTGAGCAGCGGCCGAGGGGTACGGCTCGCGGCAACAGAGTCGCTGAGCCGTTCCGCCTATCTGGTCGCAGCCGAGGCAGACGACCAGGGCGCAGATGCGCGCATCCTGCTGGCTGCGCCAGTGCAGGAGCAGACGATGCTGCGTTCCGCACAGCATCTCCTGCACGAAGAGGTGCTGGTGGCTTGGGATCGCACAACGAAAAGTGTGCGGGCACACAAGCGGCAGCGTATCGGAGCGTTGATCATCAAGGAAAGCACCATTGTGAAGCCGCCAGAAGATCAGGTGCTTGAAGCCCTTATATCAGGGATCCGTCTGGAAGGATCGGACATCCTGCCATGGAGCAAAACATCCCGCCAACTTGCGGATCGCATGCGTTTTCTGCATTTGCACTTGCCGGACTGGCCTGATCTGATTGAGGATCATCTGACGGATGAGCTGTCCGAGCAGCTTGGACCTTATTTAACAGGCATGCGCTCCGCGGCTGATCTGAAGAGGCTATCGATGCATGACGTGCTTCTGGGCGGACTTAGTTGGACGCAGCGGCAGCAACTGGATGAAGAGGCTCCTACCCATATTCGGGTTCCAAGTGGTTCACGTATTCCGGTGGACTACAGTAATCCGGAAGATCCGATCCTGGCTGTTCGATTACAGGAGATGTTTGGTCAACATGAGACACCATGCATCGGGGGCGGGCAGGTTCCGGTCACACTTCATCTGTTATCCCCAGCGCAGCGTCCTGTTCAGGTTACACGGGATTTAGCCAATTTCTGGCGCGAGACCTATTTTGAAGTAAAAAAAGATTTGAAAGGGCGTTATCCGAAGCATTATTGGCCGGATAATCCCCTTGAAGCGATTGCAACGAATCGGGCAAAACCGCGGTAAAAAGATGCACTTCAGTCTCTTCATTACCCGTTCTTGTGAAGCTCGTTCTTTGGACCTAAATTAGTATTTATGCATATAATTATCGGCCTGGGAACGTTTGAAAGAAGGAGTGACGGGTAATAACATAGCGAAGCGAACCACTCAAAATGATGAGGAGGTATTCACTATGAAGAAGAAAATCGTAGGTGTGTTTAATACGGAACGTGAGGCATCGCAGGCTATTGATAGTTTGAAAGCAGAAGGTTTTACGTCTGATGAAATATCTGTTGTTACGCAGGATAGAGATGAGCTGAAGGCCATTCGGGAAGAGACCGGTACGAAAGCGCCGGAGGGGGTAGCAGCTGGAGCGGCCACTGGCGGTGTACTTGGAGGCGTAGCTGGATTGCTCGCCGGAATAGGTGCGCTGGCTGTTCCCGGGATCGGTCCGATTCTGGCTGCAGGACCCATTGCAGCGGCCTTCACAGGTGCAGCTGTAGGTGCAGGAGCCGGGGGACTCGTTGGTGGACTCGTCGGGCTGGGCATTCCGGAAGAAGATGCGAGAGAGTATGAGGAGTATGTGCAGAATGGTAAAATTCTGTTGCTGGTTGATTCATCCGACCGGGATAGTACGGTATACGATGTGTTCAACCTGAAGCGTCAGACTCATTCGAACATCGACCCCGTACACGGTGAAGATGTGAACACTGCTGAGGCTCGTTCCGATCTGGATATGGAAGAGCGCCGCATGGAAGCGCAGACCAAAGCTGCTCGTTTCGGCAACAATACCTTTTTATAAAGCCGATAAACCAGTCGGTGGAAGGGACACATGAGAGTGAATACAGAGAACACATGTAGACTCATTATCATTAGCGGCTTTGAACTAGTGAAATGATACATGTGATCTATAAAATGGACTACAGCCGGTCTCCTCCGAGGAGGCCGGTTTTTGACCATACGGATGTTTGAGTCTCTACAGGTACAGCAATGTTAGGATCAGAGCATTGTTTTTTACATTGTCAGGCGGGGAATACCAATACATACAACAGCAGGGCAAGCACGATTGCATATGCCAGGATAAACAAGAAAGGTAGGTTGAGTGATTTGCCTCGCAAAGAACGCATTACTGAAATCGAAACACTGAGAGGAATCGCTTTTGCAGCCGTCGTGCTGCAGCATTCCATTGCCCATTACTCCCTGGTTCCGCAAGCGGGACTTCAGGATGGCGTCGTGCTGGCTTTGGTACTGATGCTCGCTAAGTTTGCGGTACCGCTGTTTATATTTATAACCGGGATGGTGCTGTTCTACAACACAGGAGACCAGTTGCAATATGGCCAGTTTATGCGCAAAAGAGTAATGGACGTGATTTTACCTTATGTGGTCTGGACTCTCATTTATTTTATACTTGCTCCGCGTAACTGGGCAGAATTTGGCTGGCAGGACATCCCTGATCTCGCTCTGAAACTGGTGACGGGGAAGACGGCTTCGCATTTCTGGTACATTATTATGCTGATTCAGTTTTATGTGTTTTTTCCGTTATTTCTGCGTGGCATTCGTTACGTGTACCATCGTTACCAAGCCAAGGGACGAATGATCGCACTGCTGGTCTCAGGCGTCTTGTTTCTGGTTCTATCCGATCAATTAAGGAACATTGCCGGATGGATGGAGCGGCTGCAAATTCCGGTGCTAACCGATGCCTTTACAGCCTATGCAGACCGTAATTTCATCTACTTTTTCTTTTATTTTGTACTTGGTGCGGCGGCAGGACTTTCCGTTCAGCGCTGGCAGGAATGGATTATTCGTTTGCGCTGGGTATACTGGCCGGTGTTTATCACCCTGGGGTTACGGTTTATTTATCTATTAATGCTGGAGTTTCAGCAACCCGAAGGACTTCAAATCCGTTTTTATACCGTCAACCTGATCAGGCCCGATATGATTCTGTTCCTGATTGCTTCGATTATGGTCATGTACCAACTCGCTGGCAAGCTTCATCAAAGTCAAGTTCTCCATTGGTTGGGATGGATCGGTGGCATGTCGTATGGAGGTTATCTGATGCATATCCTGGTCCTCCGTTACAGTTACATCCCAGACGAATGGTTATACGTGGCTTGGGGATGGAATCCATCGGTACGTATGATCGTCACTTGGCTTGTAGCACTTGGGGTGTCTTGTATGCTGACCTGGCTGATCTCCCGTCTGAAATGGGGAAAATGGATCGTGGGCGTTGTGCCCAAGCACACGCAAGTCAGTAAAGCGACTGCTTCGACTCCAAAGTGAATATATCATCATATGAAAAATTCATAATAATAAACGTCTTTGCTTTCTTACTCCAGCCGTTTAAATCCATCTTTCATCTTGCTTATTCTCTATAGCAGTCCGTCACAAGGACAAGGACAAGGGCAAGATCAGGAGCCAGATGGCAGGATCAGAACATATGTTTTATAATGAGAGATAGACAGGTTCTGACAGGAGGGAACGGGCATGGCTTTTATGATTGCACAGCGGGCATTTATCAAGGTTTATCTTATAACGATGGTGGAGCAGCACAGAGGCTATGGCTACGAGATGCTGGAAGCGATGAAGCAGGAATTCAAAGATTATGGATATGTGCCACCTCAAAGTGAGGTATATCGGGCTTTACATGAGCTAGTCCAACAGGGAATATTCTATCGAACCAAAAAATTAAAGGGCAATGATCCCAAAGTGGATTTTCAGGAGATCGTTCTCTATCACTTTACGGATGATGGCGCCGCCAAAGCAGAATTGTACAAGAAACAGGTGAAAACAGATCTGGATCGTTGTCTCGGTATTTTGCACAAGGCAGAAGAGGATAATTACGGTACGAAAGGAAGATGAGCATGAACAGACCTCTGCAGTGGGGTGTACTGGGAACTTCAACGATTGCCAGAAATGCAGTCATTCCTGCGATTCAGCAGTCCGAACGCGGTGAAGTGCTGGCGATTGCCAGTCGCTCGAAGGAAAAAGCGGAAACGTTGGCTGAAGAGATGAATATCGCCAGATCCTATGGTAGTTACGAAGAACTTATCGCTGATCCGGACATCCAGGCGGTGTATATCCCTTTGCCGAACCATATGCATAGAGAATGGACCATTAAAGCTGCTGAGGCAGGAAAACATGTGCTTTGTGAGAAACCCGCGGCTTTGAATGCCAAGGAATCTATGGAGATGATTGAGGTATGTGAACGTCATGGCGTTTTGTTCTCAGAAGCTATTATGTACCGCTATCATCCGAAGCACAGACGGGTGCAGGAGATTATCGAGAGTGGCGAGATTGGAACGGTCAGAGCCATTCATGGAAATTTTACGTGTAATACCGCAGATGACAGGGAAAATGTGAGGTTCAAAAAACATATGGGCGGCGGTTCCATCTTTGACCTCGGTGTGTATCCAATCTCTGCTGCCCGGATGTATCTGGGACAGGAGCCAGAGGCCGTTACCGTACATGCGCTGTTCTCGGAGGAACATGACGGCGTTGATATGATGGCATCGGGATTGATCGAGTTTCCGAACTCGGTTGCCCTGACCTTCGACTGTGGCATGTGGGCTTCCGGACGGGCCGAGATGGAGATTCTCGGAACCGAAGGACGCATTGAGCTGCCTAAAGTGTTCGGTTGGGAGAATAGCGATATTCCGCCTCAGATTATCATTCATACCGATTCGGTGAGCCGGGAGGAACGGGTTTCGGTATCCAACTCGTATGTGCTTCAGGTGGAGACGTTTGCGACGGCGGCCCTTGAGGGAGAACCGTTGCCATTCGGTCCGGACAACACGATTCGGAACATGCGTGTCATTGATGCCTGTCTGGAATCTGCTCGCACGCGTCAACGGGTGCTGGTGGATCAGAGTCCAATCTGAATAACTGCTGAAGCTGGTTGTAACGATACGACATTGGACGGATGGCTGATAAATTGAAGGCTAATCCATAAAATACATGACTTTTAAAGGACTCCATCACTAATGATGAGAGTCTTTTTTTGTATGCCTGGATCAGCTGAACAATGCAGCCTAGCCTATTTTTAATCCAACGTTAAAAATATTTTCACGTTTGTATTGCTTTTTCCACAAACCCCGTTAAAATAATATTAACATGAAAAATATTTTAACTTCAGGGAGTGGAGAGAGATGAACGAAGGTGCTGTGGCTGGGAAACAAGGGTTGGGGGAATTAATTCGGATCAGACCCTATATCCAATTTATGTTGAGTAAGATGGTGTCCCGGTTTGGGGATTCCATCGATTCGATTGCGTATAGCTGGATGGTGTATATTTTGACCGGTTCGAAGGTGCTGATGGGAACGTTGCTAGCGGTTAATTTTCTGCCGAATATCCTGTTTGGCTTGTATGCCGGAGCGCTGGTTGACCGGTTATCCCCGAAAAAAGTCATCGTGATGACCAACACCGGTCGGGGAGTGTTGGTTGGTATTACCGCACTTTTATTCGCTCTGGGTCAGCTTGAAGTATGGCATCTATTCGTAGTCACCATCTTGAACTCCTTGCTGGAATGTTTTACGTCACCTGCGGAGGTATCAAGCGTTCCGAGGTTACTGCCTCAGTCCATGCTGCTTTCGGGTAATGCGATGACCTCATCGGCCACCCGGCTTGCTGAACTCGCAGGACTTGCTGCGGCCGGAGCCTTAATTGCAACCATGGGCATTGCATGGACGATCTGGATCGACGCCGCCTTGTTTGCGGTGAGTGCAATCCTGATGAGCCGGGTGGACTATCCGGAATGGATGTCACCACGGGCAATATCCTCTGGCGCCAGGAGTATAATCTCCGATATGGCGGAAGCTTTTCATTTTCTACGTAAACATGCGCTGTTATTGGTCTCTTCGACGCTCTTCGCTTGGGTTAACTTCTGCCTGATGCCATTTAATGTGCTGCGCACACCTTACGTGATGGAAACACTGCAAGCGGGTGCATGGGGGTTAAGCCTGCTTAGTGGGCTTTTAGTTGGCGGCATCGTGCTTGGTGGTCTGTGGATGTCACAAAACGGGGCTCGTTTTCGCAAAAGTGTGCTGGTCGTCACCGGCATTGTTATGCTTGGTTGCGGGTACGCATTGACTGCCCTTCCAGCTTACATGACGTCATTTCAGCTTCCAGTTGCAGGTGTGTTCTGTCTGCTTATGGGTCTCGGCATTCCGCTTGCGACAACACCGCTGGTTTCTTATCTGATGGAGGTTACTCCTTCCCATATGCTCGGCAGAGTATCTGCGTTGCAAAGTATGCTGGTGTTAAGTGTTTCGCCGCTCGGTAGTCTTCTGTCCGGTGTTCTTGCAGACTGGTTCTCGATGCCGATCCTGTTCATTCTGTTTGGTGTTCTGCTCGGATTGTCTGCACTTCTGCTGCTTGCCAGCAAAAGTTTTCGTCAGGAGATGTAAGTGAGTCCTTTTGACCGAAGTCCTGTCTGAACGGTATAATATAAGGAACGAAGGGCAGGCAGGTACCCCGGAAATGAGGATTCAGGTATGCAGCAGCATAAAGTACTTTCAACGATTGAAGAGATCAAGATATACTCTGATCCTTACCGGATACAGATTATGAATATGTTTAATCGCCAAGGCCGACCGTCCACCGTGAAGGAAATCGCGGATCTGATGGGAGAAGTGCCTGCGAAGGTGCATTATCATGTGAAAAAGCTGGAGAAGATCGGCCTCCTCAGCATGGTATCGACCCGTGAAATCAACGGCATTATCGCCAAATATTATGAACCCTTCTCGGGTGAAATTCATCTGCGTCACAAGGATGAAGAAGATGAGAATTCACCATTGAAGCAGGTTTTTCGGTCCGAGACCTTAAAGCTGCTGAACGAGATGTTTGAGCAGAGCCGTCAGCGTTTCATGAATCATGCAGAGCATGATAAGCAGGAAAAGCGTTTTATATCCGACATGACGCTGTACGCTACGGCGGACGAAGTAGAGAAGTTATATCAGGACATTGTCGAGCTATGCAAACCCTATCTAACCAAAGAGGGTCAGACATCCGATCATCAAGTTTTTCAGTTATTCACGGCCATGTCCAAAGAAGTTCAAGCTGCACCGCAGGCTGGTTCCGGGTCCAAGAAGAAGGCAACGGTACAGAAAAAGGACAAAGATTCTGCTTCCAAGGCATCTGCCAAGGCACCCAAAACATCGGACATACCGCCTGGTACACCGAGTACGGCGAAGAGAGACAAACGTTCTGGAAGCCCTAAGGCTTCGGAGTCTACAGATGAATAGCTTGAATGGCTGTATCAAACTCATATAGATTAGTTCTTTCTAATCCAGGATATAGGCGACCGAGTAAGAAGTAGGAACTGTAAATTCATTACTAATGTAGGAAGTTTGTTGAACATAGGGCAGCGTGGAGTCATAGCAAAAAAGCCGCCATTGGCGGCTTTTTGTTATACAATCGCGAGAGTCTGTTTTATGGCAGCGTGTATCATCAAGCTTCTCCAGACTATTGAATGTCCTAACACACGGGGAACGATCTAAGCAATCTGAACAATCTTAAATAACATGTTTACAATAATTACTCTGCTTAGCAACCTCGGTGACCCAATAATTTGCACAATCTGGATTAGGCAGGATTACTTGCTACTTTACATGTTCTCGTCGTAGTTCTTGACATCACGTTTGGCGGCCATCGCAGGGGAATTGGATGTACCATACTCCTCGACCGCTTCCCATGCCTCCGCTTGGTCAAACTTGCCGGCATTACGCTGTCTCCCTTCTCCGGCGCCACTCGGCGGCATCGTCATGACTTCTTCCTCAACAGGACGATCATTGCTTACGTCCCGATTGGGAGTATCATCAATGCAATAGGCGGTATAAGGTATGGCTTGCAGACGTTCAAAAGGAATCTCCTTGCCACACGTACTACAGGTTCCATATGTGCCTTCTTCCATGCGCTCGAGGGCATCATTGACCTGATTAAACTCATTGGTTAATGTATCGTCGATGGCGAGGTCACGGCTTCGTTCAAATGTCTCTGTTCCTGCGTCTGCCGGATGATTATCATAAGAGGACAACTCACCTGTGGAATCTTTAAATGACTCAGCTGGTGCGCCGTCCTCCATGCTGGATTCGAAATGACGTTGCAGATCCTCACGCTGTTTCAGCAACGCTTGTTGTAATTCTTTATGTTGATCTTGGGTTAATGTACTCATAAGGACATGCTCCTTTCCCGCTTGAGGGTTTGTAGTGACTTCTTACCCGAAAAGCAAGTGAAGCAATCATTTTGAACGGGATCGGGCCGTTTCGTTTTATATCTGATGAATTATGTGTTATAAAAAATAGAGAGAGAAATTGCCGTGTGTTCTCTTCCAAGGAATAGAACCGCTGCTCGGCTATAATGGAGGGGTGTCAAGATGGATGAACATATGAAACGAAGATTGGACAAACAGAGACAATTGTTCAAACAACTGGGTGTACAGCTGGATGCTCTATCTATTCATGAGAAACAGTTCAATTATAAACTTCGGGGTTATGACCCGGACGAGGTAGATGCGTACCTGGATCTGGTGATTAAGGATTACGAGCGCTTTTATGCCAATATTGCGGATTTAATGGATAAATGGCAGGAACAGCAGCTGACCATTCGCGATCTGAAGAATTCGGTCAAACCTGTCGAGGATCCGAACAAGATTGATCGTAAACAACTGGATGAGATTGTGAAGCAACTGGAATATACAGTGCGTCAGCTCAAAGTCAGAGCACGTCCTGAACAGGATCTGTTTAGAGAATAACACTGGCATATCCGGGATTATATTAAATAAAGGTGGTTAACCATGAGTACTCATTTTTCGGTCAGTGTGCATTGTTTGTTGTTATTGTCTATCAGCGCGCCTGAACGAATTACGTCTGCTGAAATTGCGGGCAGCGTAAATACCAATCCTGTCGTTGTCAGACGTATACTGGGAGGCATGAAAAAGGCAGGCTTGGTGAACTCTTCACCAGGCACAAGAGGATTCTATCTGGCGAAGCCATCCAGTGAAATTACACTTGATAT
The DNA here is from genome assembly GCF_052691815.1 of Paenibacillus sp. TSA_86.1. NCBI lineage: Bacteria > Bacillati > Bacillota > Bacilli > Caryophanales > Paenibacillaceae > Paenibacillus > Paenibacillus sp. TSA_86.1. Next base: position 40,777 of record NZ_JBQZGE010000011.1, read on the forward strand.
GATCTATCAAGCTGCCAAGGATGAGGGGCCGTTGTTCCCGATTCATGGAGGCTGCAATCCCAATTGCGAAGTGGGCATTCAGATGGACGGCCTGCTGACGAATTTGTATCAGATCGCAGAGTCCAAGGTGGAGCAGTTTTTTGCAACGATCACACTTAAAGATATGGAGCGTACTTGCTCACAGCAGATGCAAACTGCGCAATTAGAGGCGAATCAGGAGTCTAACTAGGAAGGTGGTTGTCACATGAAAATCATAGTCATCTCCGACACACATCTACCCAAAAGAGCACGGACTTTGCCAGTACCACTGGTAGACGCGTTGTCAGGTGCGGATCTTATTCTTCATGCGGGAGACTGGTCAGACTGGAGCGTGTATGAGCTGTTAAGTCAATACGCTCCGGTTGAGGGCGTCGCTGGTAACACAGATCCATCCGAGATCGGGGAGAAACTTGGCTTTTCCCGTATTGTTGAGGCAGAAGGGCTGAGGCTCGGACTTGTGCATGGTCACCGTGGATCAGGTGGTACAGAGCAGAACGCCATTCAGACCTTTGATGGAGAGCGGCTGGATGCGGTGATTTACGGACATTCACATATTCCGGTAATGCATACCGTAGATGACCTGCTTGTATTTAATCCGGGTTCACCTACAGATCGCCGATTCCAGAAGCGGTTCTCGTTCGGAATTATGACGGCAGAAGATGGGAAACTGCAGGCCGAGCATGTATTTTTTGACCGGGAATAGATTGCGTTTGTATGGATAAGTTGCTTGAATACGTTCATATGAAGAGCGTCTCTGATCAGAATGGATTTCTGATTTGGAGATGCTTTTTTTAGTGAGGCAACATGATTGGGATGTTCAGGGTTATCTCTGAATGGGGAATATGTGCGGATTGTTATCTGTCATTCATCTGTTTGCATTCTGCTCTATGGCAGTGTCTAAGAGAGTGATACAATGCGTTTACGACATAAAATGAATGCGTTTACATAAAGGGGAGGTTCAAGAACATGAAACTGTCCATATTCACCGTTGCTGTCCCGGATCTGGATGCAACCGAGCTAGCTTCCGCAGCTGCGGCTGCGGGAATCGATGGTATTGAGTGGAGATATCGCGGAATACCGGAGGATGCGTTGTCCGAACAGCCTTCGTTCTGGAGAAACAATCGATGCTCTATTGATCCGGATAAATGGCCGGAACAGGTTCCTGTTTTTCGGGAAGCAGCCTTGGCTCAAGGTAGACAGTCTATTGCGCTTGTGCCGTATCTGAATTGCGGGGACATGGCTGCAACCGAGCAAGCATTCCAGGCTGCGTCTCAACTCGGTGCTTCCATGATGCGTGTCGGAGTTCCCGGTTATGACCGAAAAACAGCCTATCCAGAGTTATATGCAAAGGCCGTTCGTTATCTAAGTGAAGTTCAGGATATGGCAAAACAGTACAACATCAAAGCGATCATTGAAACACATCATCAAACCATTGCACCCACGGCATCCCTTGCGTATCGCCTTGTGCAATCTCTGAATCCCGAGCATGTTGGCGTGCTCTATGATCCAGGTAATATGGTGCATGAAGGATACGAGAACCATCGGATGGGACTTGAACTGCTTGGACCGTATCTCGCCCATGTGCATGTGAAAAATGCGGGTTGGTACAAGGAGAACTCCGGGAATACATCAGATGCGAGATCGTTGGCTGGAAGCGGCGGCTCTGAACAATTGTTGAGCACATCTTGGCAATGCCACTGGGCTCCGCTTACGGAAGGTATGGTGGACTGGGTGCAGATGGTACGTGATCTGAAAGCGGTTGGATATGACGGTTATTATGGCATTGAAGATTTTAGCGGAGCTTTGGATTCCAGAGCGATGTTGCAGCATTTTGCCGACGTTTTTGCAGAAATTGAGCGTCGCGTACATGAGGAGGAACAAGCATGAGTATCGTTCGAGTAGCGGTCATTGGTATTGGAAATATGGGAGCGTCACATGCCAGAACATTGGTGGCTGGAGAAGTGCCGGGTGCGGAGCTGGTAGCCGTCTGTGATGTGAGAGAAGAGATGGGGAGCTGGGTAACGAGTAACCTTCCGTCCACCGTAACGTATTGGCAGGATGCGGAGCAGATGATGAGTTCGGGAACGATTGATGCTGTTATTGTGGCTACGCCGCATTATGATCATCCTGAACAAGCGATTCAGGCATTCCGACATGGTTTGCATGTAATGATCGAAAAACCGGCGGGTGTCTATACCAAGCAGGTGCGGGAAATGAACGAAGCCGCAGCCGCAAGCGGTAAAGTGTTCTCCATTATGTACAATCAGCGCACGAATCCGCTCTATATCAAGTTGCGAGACCTGATTGCATCAGGTGAGCTTGGTGAGGTGCGGCGTACCAACTGGATTATTACCAACTGGTATCGTTCCCAGAGTTATTATGATTCCGGCGGCTGGCGTGCAACATGGGCAGGCGAGGGTGGCGGCGTTTTGATTAACCAAGACCCGCATCAGCTGGACTTATGGCAGTGGACGATTGGCATGATGCCTGTGCGTATGCGTGCCTTCTGCGCCTTCGGCAAATACCGGAACATTGAAGTGGAAGATGATGTGACTGCCTATGTGGAATATGAAAATGGAGCAACCGGTGTGTTTGTAACCACCACGGGTGAAGCACCAGGAACGAACCGCTTTGAGGTCAGCGGCGACCGCGGTAAAATCGTCATCGAAGACGGACAGCTCACCTTCTGGCGGCTGCGTGAATCGGAGCGGGAGTTCAATCAACGTTTTACGGGAGGATTCGGACAGCCCGAATGCTGGAAATGTGATGTGCCGATTACGGGCATAGAGACAGGACATCCGGGTTTAATCCGTAACTGGGTTGATGCGATTCGCACAGGCGCACCGCTGATCGCTCCCGGGCAGGATGGTATTCACGGCTTAACGTTATCCAACGCGATGCTGCTGTCCACTTGGACGGATAACTGGGTTGATCTGCCGATTAATGAAGACTTGTTCTATGAGCACTTGCAGGAGCGCATTGCCAATTCAACAACGAAGAAAGACAAGGCGTATGCGGGTGGGCAGCCTGCCGATCTGAGCAAGACTTTCAAATGATGATGTAGATAAGTTCAACTGGAGATTTACCCGGCACACTTGGATGACCTTTGAACTTCAAACTTGATCAATATGCGTTTGAATATAACTTTTAATAAGGATGGGATAACATGGCGAAAGACGGAATGTTTTATGCACCCAAAAGTGCTACAAAAGAGGTCGTGTGCGAACCGGGAGAGTTCACTATCGCAGCAGTGGCTTTGGATCACGGACATATCTATGGCATGGTAGGCGCACTGCTGGAGGCTGGAGCTACGCTCAAATGGGTGTACGACCCGGACCCGGCTAAAGTGGATGCATTCCGTAAACAGTTCCCTCAGGCACAGGTCGCCGCATCGGAAGCGGAAGTGCTCGCGGATGATGAGGTGCTGTTAGTAGCAAGCGCCGCTATTACGTCAGATCGTGCACCACTTGGCATGAGAGTCATGGCAGCAGGGAAGGATTATTTTACGGACAAAGCCCCGTTCACCACGATGGAACAATTAGATCTGGCGCGTGAAGAAGTGAAGCGCACGGGCAAGAAATACATGGTGTATTACAGTGAGCGTTTGCATGTGGAAAGTGCAATCTATGCGGGACAGCTCATTGAACAAGGTGCTATCGGCAAAGTAGTTCAAGTCATGGGCACAGGGCCACACCGTTTGAACGCGGGAGGACGTCCCGACTGGTTCTTCAACCATGAGCAATACGGCGGCATTCTCTGTGACATTGGTAGTCACCAGATTGAGCAGTTCCTGACTTTTGCGTCATGTAGTGATGCACAGGTAGCTTTCAGCCGGGTCAACAATTTCAATCATCCACAGTTCCCGGAACTGGAAGATTTCGGCGAAGCTTCCCTGATCGGTGATAACGGCGCATCCGGTTACTTCCGCGTAGACTGGTTCACACCGGACGGCCTTGGCACATGGGGCGATGGACGTACTGTAATTCTCGGCACAGACGGTTACATCGAGCTGCGCAAGTACATCGACATTGCACGCGAGCCGGAAGGGGATCAGGTGTATCTGGTCAACCATGAAGGTGAATTCAGATACAATGTCAAAGGCAAAGTCGGTTATCCATTCTTCGGTCAACTCATTCGCGACTGTTTGGATCGCACCGAGACGGCAATGACACAGGAGCATGCATTCAAGGCCGCAGAACTCTGCTTGATCGCCCAGCATAAAGCGATGAGCGAGCGCGTGGTATGGAGTGTGGGAAGTAAGGTTTAGGAGTATGGAATAAGATGATAGGTATGAGGCAGTAAGGTTTTAGATAAGGCAAAGCAGTCCTATTGAAACTGTAGATACGCTTGTTAGTTCGTACTAACAAACGACGCAGTGAAGGGACTGCTTTTCTCTATTTTGACTTCGCAGATGGAACAATTTGGGTTATATTAGATGTAGTTCGCATATGAGGTTGAGATGAAGGGTATATATGAAATTCGTAGATATAATGTTATAGGAAAGGTCGAAAACACAAAAAAATAAAGTCAATCAAATTGAATGACTATAAATGATCATTGTCTATTAAATTTTTCGAACTCTGATTCCAAACGAAAGATCCGTTTATTCAAAGCGGCCACTTCAGAATCTTTATCTACAAAGTTATGATGGATTTTTTCTAAAAGAGCAAAAGTGTCTTTAGGTTGTCCATTCTCTAATCGAACAGTGGATTGATAAATACTATTGATTTGAATGGACATTTGTTTTTGATTCTGATCTAAGAGAAGTTGATTCTGACTCAATTTTTGAACGTCTTGTCTGAGGGCTTGAATTTCTTGAAGAATCTGATTAAGGGTTTGTTCCACGAATAACCACACCTTTCTTGAAGGTTATTATAACACGAATAGGGAGATCGAAAAAAAAAAGAAGATTGAAAACGAAATAAGAGAGAAGATTTAAAGAGTTGAGAATAATACTACCTTGTAGGAGTTTTCGAAGAAGATGGATCCATCCTATAACATAATATTCAAGCAGCGGCTCTTTCGGAGCCTTGGTCTGCGAGGTGGATTTCGAAGAGGTATTTCAGCAGACAACCCCTTCGGGGTTCATGAATACGACAACGTTAGGTGAAATTATCAGAAAGAAGGAAAAATATATAATGACTCATAAACTAATCATAGTAGATGGAATACCGGGATCCGGGAAGTCAACGCTTTCGGAAATGATATCTAAAGAGTTGGATAAGCAAGAAATAAACAATATATTTTATCATGAATTAACTGAAAATCACCCACTATTTATATGGGAGCGTAAATTTACGACCTTAAAAGATAAAGAGGAAGCAGAGTATTATTTTAATCGAGTAGTTGAATTGTTTAATAGTTTTGTAGAATCCCATAAAAATAAATCGGAAGTTATTATAATCGAAAGTGTATTATTTCAATATACATTAAGTTTTGCATATAACAGGGGAATGGACCGGTTAAAGATTGAAGAACTATTTAGTAAATTAGTAGATATATTAAGAAACATGAATCCTATTCTCGTTTATATCTATCAATTAAATGTTAGAAGAAATTGGGAAATAATTGGTAAGATAAGAGGTGTAGAATGGATAGCTTCTTTACATACTCAAGAAGGATTAGATGAAGCTGAAAGAGATTGGAAACCGAATCAAGAATTTATTAAGTCATTGATTGAAGAATGGAATATACCAAAATTAATTATTGAAAACAAAGATTATTTATGGGAGGAATATAACGAAAGAACTAAAGAATTTTTGAGAGCTAATTCTATGCTGTCTGATAAAATCACCTAACATCACATTCCTACTGCGGGGCATTGGCCCCTTGGTCGCCAGAGGCATTTCGAGGAAGAGGTTCAGGTGACACATTGATTTCCAGTTAGAAACAATAAAAAATACGATTGAGAGTTATATGTATTGGTTTACTGTGTGTGAGACTGTACTACGTAACTACTATGAGAATGAACTTAGAGAAAAGGTATATATGAATTGGTTTAATGAAATAAAAGTATACAGTGTAGATATAACATTCAATAGCAGTGATGACTATGGTGCAACAATCGTTTGTGGGGACACTTTGCTCCTTGATCACATATTAATAATAAATTTTGATAGAGAGCAAATCGAGTCAATACACTTAAATGGGTGAAGAGTAAGAACTCTAGGTTTAGCTCTGAAGCTCGGTTCTCCGTATAACATTATATTCACGCTACGGCTCCTTAGGAGCCTTGGTCTGCGGATGGATTAAGAGGAATTTCAGCAGACAACCCCTTTGGGGTTCAAGATTACAGAAACGTTATCTGAAATTGGCAAGATCGAAAGGAGAAAAAATGATACTTGGATTATATGAAGCACATTTACCCGTAAGCAATTTAAAACAATCTATTAAATTTTACTCTAAACTAGGATTAGAGCTGGCTTGGAGAGAGGAAGATACAGCTTTTTTCTGGATTGAAAAAGAAAAGAGTTGGGTGGGGCTATGGCAGGGCGAAGAGCATAAAACATCTTACCATCCATCATTAAGGCATATCGCATTTCGCGTGAGTTACGAAGATCTTCGAGAGAGTGTGAAATGGCTTCAAACGATTGAAATAGAGCCTGTTCCATTTGGGACAAGAGATTCAATAGATCCATTTGTTAGGCTTAAATTACTTTATGAAACGAGTGATTTTATGATCGTACAAGATTTAAGAAAGTGGGCAAGTAAGCACGAAGTTAAAAATCAGCGCTCGAAGCTTTTTGGCTCAATTTAAAAAGCTATAGAATTGAGGAGCCCGAAGATTTTGAAGAGTTATTTTGGGATTACGACGAAAAATATCCAGAATGGCGTATTCAAGGGAGCATCTTAAATCAGATAACATAATATTTACGCTGTGGGCGTACGCCCTGAGTCGTAAATAAGGGAACGTTATATGAAAGGAACTGCTTAGTTTGAATGATGAAAGAAGTTATAAGGTCTTGCTTGAATGTAATATAACTGAAAGTTACATAAAGGGATATTCAAATAAATGCTATTACTCTGAAGTAATATTGGTAGATCAGGAAACGCTAGTTCTAATTGAAACCGATTCATATCCATTGGTTTGTAAGTTATGTGGAAACCATCCAATATCATTTGAATTAATAGAAAAAGTCGAGTCTTTCAACAATCAATGTTTTAAAAAATAGACAGAGGATCTACATAATATGGGGGGATTAAAATGAAAATTGTTTTTAGAAATTTCGACGATTCGTGTTATAAACAAGTTTGTGATTTTTTGATTGAATTATCAAAAGAGGATCGTAAACATATCAATTGGAATTGGGCAAGGTGGGAATGGATGTTTTTTCATCCTGAGTTTGATCGTGACTTAAAAGATAAAATTGGATTATGGTATCTTGATGATGAGTTAGTAGCTATAGCAACGTATGATCATTATTTCGGTGAAGCTTTTTTTGCCACTAAAGAGGAATTTAGAGAGTTAGAAAAAGATATATTAGAATATGTTATTGCTACGTTTAGTAATCAAAATGGTCTTGGGATTGCGGTGAATGATAAAGATACTCATATTTTAGATTTATTGCGTAGTCATCATTTTGTGAAGCATGATCAGACAGAAAATATACTTGAGCTCGCACTAGAGAAAGTTAGCCTTGAAGGTAGCATTCCTGAAGGCATAACCATAAAAAACATCGATATAAAAAATGACTTATATAAACTTCATCATATGTTATGGAAGGCATTTGATAATGAAGGGCCTGTACCCGTTGATGAAACTACGATGAGTAAGCAAAAAGAAATGATATCCGCAACCCATTTGAATACATTTCTACATGTTATTGCTGAAAATGAAAATGGGGAATATGTTGCGTACTGTGGCTTATGGTATAGTCCGAAAACGGATTATGTTTATGTTGAACCTGTATGTACAATTCCGGAGTATCGTCATAAGGGGCTTGGTAAAACAGTAGTTCTGGAAGCTTTAAAAAGAAGCCGTTCTTTAGGTGCTGAAAAAGCATATGTTATTTCTGATAGTGATTTCTATAAGTCATTAGGATTTCAACAGCATTCACATTATACTTTCTATTGGCATAACATCTGATATTTTGATCATCATGAAGTGATAGTTGTGCATGCTGACTCTGGGTCTCACTTGCCCGGATGATGCTGAGATCGACGGTCAGACCACTGTTGCTCATGACAATAACGAAGAATTGAACTGGCTCTAACAACAAAAAAGTTTAGCCAAGGAGAAAAGCTGATTTATGAAAAAAATGAATTTATTTATATGTATTGCAGTTATTTTGCTGTTGGCCGGTTGCCAATCTTCACAACAATCACAACAACCCAAACTGATAAAAGAGGAAACGACTGATTTCGATATAAAGACTGCTATGGAAATGGTGAAAACGAAAGAAGAAATGATTGTCGACTTAGCATTGAGAGATAATGTATCCAAAATGGAGTATGAAGAAATCGAGAAATCTTTTACTACAGAGTTTGGAAGCCGCGCACAGGATATTTTATCTATATTATTTATCAATAATATGGATGCTGAGCCCAATGCAGATATATCCATTAATAAAAATATATTATACCCGACTGTCTTCCATGAAGGGATAAAGATAACAAAAGCGGTTGTTGATAAGAGTACATTTGATAACGAATTTTTCAATGAAACGAAGTTGAAAATCAAAGAAGAGTATGTAGGTGATGATGAAAAATTAAAGTCCTGGAACAGAGAATATATTTTCAAACCTAATGAGAATGACGAATGGGAATTCAGCGGTTTTTCTGGAACATTGAATTTCTCGGGAGAAGAGTACAACCTGAATTATTTAGAATTAAAAAGATGAACAAGAAAGAAAAACATTGGATTGCATGATAGTTATGCTGCGAGGATAAGCTCTGTGTCTCGCATATGCCGGATACCCGAAATGCGTTCGAGCGTGTCTCACTGAATCAATGGGCAAGCAACTTTGTTTGTCCTTTTTGTCTTGTTCTCGTTTATCAACTTTCTTATATAAATTCTATATTATGTACGCTACGCTTCATTTCTGTTATGGCAATATCCTAATCAATGCAATGGCTACTTTCAATACAGGCTGCTAGGGTTCGACGGTTTGTTCGGTTTTATTTCCGTAGCGGTCTGCATATTCAAAATTATGAAAATAAGGCGAGTAAAATTATTGGTTTAAATGATCTATATAGCTGAGTATAATTTTATATAAGGGGCTGATATTAATGAATATCGAATTAGCTATATCGATTGCGCTGCAGGCTCATAAAGGACAGCTTGATAAAGGCGGGCAACGGTATATTTTACATCCGTTAGCTGTTATGAACAGGATTGAAACCATGGAAGAGAAGATTGTGGCTGTTCTTCATGATGTGATAGAAGACACAGACGTCACGATTGAAGAGTTACGAGAATTCGGATTTTCGGAAGAAATTTTACATGCAATCTGTTTATTAACAAGATCGAAAGAGGATACGTACGAACAATTTATTGAAAAGACATTAATGAATCCAATCGCAAGAAATGTGAAGATCGCTGATATTAAAGAAAATATGAATATATCCCGGATAAAAAATCCCACCGAGCATGATTACAATCGATTAGAGAAATATAGAAAGGCAATTGAAAGATTAGAGGAGCATATGACGGAGCCAGTGCCGTTTTTTCATGTAAATGAGCTTATGGGAACTTGGTCATCTGAGGCATTTTTTTATGATGCATTTGAAGATACACAATTAGAATTTCATGCGGATGGCACGGGTTGTCATGCTTTTTTAAGACCTTATGGTCAGGATATTACTTTATTCAGATGGAAGTTAATGAAGGATCGGATCGATTTTGAAGAGTATTTCCAAGTATCCATTGAAGTGAGCGAGAATACAAATGAAGAGCAACACTCCACGGAATCATTGGAGAATAATTATTCAGCAAGATTTTTCAAAGCTAAGGGCTTAAATGTTGCTAATCAAGAAATTGACGTAATCGTGTTCTATTCTCCTTTGATTGAAGGGGTCAATTCACAGTCATTTGGAATGATCTCTACAACATGGGATAGGTCACTTACGGAAGTAGCAAGGAAATATGAGAAGGATATGTTATAGATATTGGAAGCTGCGCTGCTCAGAGCAACATATACAAATACTCAATCATTGGAGCTTATAATGAATAAACTAATTGTTGTTTTTATAGGCGTCGTCTTACTTTTAACAGGTTGTAGTACTACTCATAAGATTCATACCGATTCAACTAAAGAATTAACAAAAGAATTGAAGAAACTTTCTCCGTCAATCGAAAAAGTCCAATTTACATTTACCCGTCCAAACCTGACTTACAGAGTAGACATGAGCCAGGAACCAAGTAAAAAAGAACTGGATTCGATTCTTACGGAAATCAAAAAATTTACAACAGTTGATAACATGAATGAAATTGCTCGCAGCATTAAATGGGGATTGGAAATATCCAAAATTTACCTCAATCTTAATACGGATGAGAATACAGAAACCATTGAACATTCCTATTACGCGAGGTATTTCAAAACATCTGATGCTAGTGATTACTCAGATATGAATATTGAGGGTTATAACATCTGGTATGAAATAAATGAAAAATAGTAGTGGATCGTAGCTGAGTTTAATTAATAGGAGCAGTCCATGGACTGCCTTTTTATTATTTTTAGAGTTCGTATATGGAACAAGTTGGGTTATATTAATTATAGATGGAATTAGGAGGGGGGAAAGAAGACAAACGAGGGTTTTACTTGCAGTATCACCCGGATAAATTACACATATATAGAGGAGAGAAAATGAAGAAAAATATCGTAATCATCTTATTAACGGTTGGACTGATCATAAGTTTGTTTTTCAATTATCAATTGAAAGGGTATAAGGAACTTCAGCAGACAGACTATAATTTAAAATTAAACCATGGTCTTCAGATTGGTATAAAACAATCCATTGAAACTCTGGATTATGTCATAAAAAGCTTGGAGAATAATTCTCCCAAAGAAACCGTCATCTTCACATTAGGGAATCTGATAGTATCGTTAAAAGTGGGCGAAGAAGCATTTATCTTTCTAGCTTCGGATTTTGAGGAACATGGATCAGCATCAACTAATCTTATTCATAGTGTCTTCCGAGATTTTTATGAGTATGTAAGAACAGATCTATCGGAGGATAGACTATCCAATAAGTTGTCACTTGATAAAGATTCGAGGAATCAACTGCTCAATGATGTAGGGATTCTCAAAAAGGATCTGGAGTATATAGATAGTCAATTTAACGAGGATATTCTGAAAGATCAGAGCCCTAAGTGGATTGAGGATAAATGGAAAGAGTTAATTGCGGAGTTAATTAGCCGTCATCCGAATTCTGACTTATATGAAAGAATGAAAATGAAGTATAATTTGTAAACTCGTAATGAATGGATTGATACAACGAGAATATGTGTCAATCTTGAGAAGCAGCCTTAGAACAAGGGTGCTTCTTTTTTTCAATATTACACTTCGCAAATGGAACATTGTGGGTTATATTGGTTATGATTTGGTTGCTTGGTAGAGAAATGGTGGGAGAGCGCCCAGAATGTGAATTGAATTTATAATCATAACATCAAAAGGGGGAATAAGAGTGCTTAACCATGAAGGAATTTATCCTCATTGTCCCATGGAAATAAGAGTTGTAGAAGTTGGGGGACTAAGCAAAGCGCAGCTTAAACATAAACTGCAGCATTGTTCAATTCGAATGAATGAATACGGACATAAACTATTTGATGACGAGAAATTTATTGTTTCTGAACCAAAGAGGAGTCTAGAAACCGTCGAGTTATCCGTTGAAAATCTGGGGTTTTTGAATGGAGCTACAACCTTGCAACTTTTTCAAGCAGCAGACGCTCATGGTTTGCAATTATGTCCGGTCGATTTGGGTCCCTTTCTTAGAATTCAGCATTTGGATCAACCAGAGATATATACATCAAGCTCTGACAAAGGAAACCAAGCACCATCGGGTTCACTTACGATAGCATCTCAACCGCTTAGTGCAGATGATTACTTTCCAAAAGGTTTTTATCTCAGACGTATAAATGACGAGTTATGGTTACGGGGATACACTGCGGATAATCTGCATGTGTGGAATCCCGATGACCGTTTTATCTTTTGCAGAACGGGGAGTATTCAATAGAAGACTTAGCTTAACCTGAAATCGTTGAAGGACTTCAAACAATCCGAGGTTCATTGGGAAAGGAGATGGTTCGAGTTGAAGCCAATCCCCATGATTTTTTCGTTCATTTTCATCATTTTAGGAATCAGTATAGCGACACTTACCAAAACGATTGAAGAGGTCATTCCCAAACTGGGATATGCCGCATTTCAGGCTGCAGGAGCGGGAAGTTATAGTCCAGGTAGCTATGAGATGAACTTGGGGCTGAATTACTGGGTTGCAGGCATCTGCATCCTGATTGGAACGATCACCTTCATTCGTCAGTTTTTCTCGTCTTCAATTACCGAAATGAAAAAGAGGGACGAAGAGTTTGAAGAGAAATATAAGTGACAAGCTTTTGATAGGGATATTTTGAGATGAAAATTGAGGTGTAACGATGAGTTATAAGTCCATCCTTTTAGACCAGTTAAACGCGTGTTACGACGATCCGAGCTGGTTTACGCCGCTTCATGATATATTGGTCGATCTCACACTTGAGGAGGCAGCTTATGTACAAAGTGAACAGGGTCACTCCATATGGGGGATCGTAAACCACCTTATTTTTTGGAATCAGAAATGGCTGGAAAGATATATATCCGAACATATAGAAGGGAATTATTCAGCCCAAAATGATGCTACCTTTGTTGTTGATCCGTCTGAAATCAATGATCTGCAGTGGATGGAGACCCTACATAAGCTGGAATCGGTCTTTCGTGATTGGAACAAAGCGCTTGAGGAAAGTGACGAAAACAAACTGATCCAATCCATTCCTTCTTTTTTTAATGCTCCTTGGTGGAGAGTTGTTTCGAATCTATGTACTCATAATGCGTATCATATTGGTCAGATTATGTTGCTCAAAAAAACAATGAGACAGACGTAGTGCGTTGTAAAATATTTTGATAATAATACTTTAGCAAAGGAAGATAACATATATGAGTAAAGGCAAAATTATATTTTTAAATGGGGTAACGAGTTCGGGGAAAACGTCTATTGTAGAGGCGATGCAATCTTATGATGATCCGTTTTTCTATGTTGTGGCGAATGATTTATTTGAAAATACAATCGGAGATAAGCATCTCCAGACGGATTACTGGAAGTACCTGAGCGAAGCGATCATCATGATGTATCACACAGCAAAGGTATTCTCAGACCATGGCAAACATGTACTAATCGATGGAATTCTGGTTGAAAGGCCGGAGCTTGCGCCGCATTATGAACAAGTGAAAAGCATTTTTGAAGGATATCCACTGGAGATTGTGGAGTTGTACTGTCCTCTCGAAATCTGTCGTCAGCGTAATATTGAGCGTGGTGATCGGAGAGAAGATCAATCGGAAGAGCAGCATCAAATCATGGCTTCCGACATTCAATATACATATTCGGTGGATACGAGCCTGCATGCTCCGGAAGAATGTGCTGAGATGATTATCAACACGTTATTTAAAAGTGAATAAGGGTTCTTCCATCATATGAAACGAAGAGAATGACAAAAAGAAGCTGGGGCGTCGTAAGCATGATGTTCCAGCTTCTTGACTATTTCAGTTCGACAGCAGGAGGGAGTAGCAAACCGAGATGCGATTAGAAAAGCATGCACGGCACTTGGACCAAGAAAGATTACTTCTTCAATACGTTACGTTGCGATGGGAGAAGGAAGTGAGAGGGGCACCTTTTGCCACTGCACGAAATCATATGGAGAAAGCCTTCCGTTTACCAGATACGCTATTCAATTACGACACGTCCTATGGTTTTCCTTACCACAGACTAGTTATTTTGCAGAATAAAGAAGGTTTTAAGAAGATTCAAGATAAAAGTGTTATTCTGAAACCTACTGCAAAGAATTGCAAATTGGGCTGTATTGTGATTGATAATAAGGATCCCGAATCCAAATCTACCGAGTATGATGTAACCTTCACCTACTCTCCGGAATGTGGAAAACCGGTTCGGTATGACAAACGATATCAACTCCTGACAGAGCGGGCATTTGGACTAACTTCGAATGCATATGGGAGAGTATTGTATAACGGAAGGCATATCTATCAGGATACGGGCGAATGGTACTATGAACTAAACCTATTGAATATGTTACTTACCGAGCGGAGTGATGCAAATGTGTTGATTGATCAGGAGCCTGTGAACGTATACAACCAGATTGAGATTTTATACTAATGTAATTAGATACAAATGATCTGAACTAAATCTAGCGCTAGAGGTGGGGCAAACCATGATGAATCCTCAAGAGATCGTACCATTAATCAAACGTTTAGAAGAGAATAATATTGCCTATTCACTGGGTGGAAGTGCAATGTTGTATGTTCTTGGCTTGGTCGATTCCGTGAATGATTGGGATGTGATGGTCGATTGCCCAAAATCCAAATTCATAGAAGCGATTGCTGCATATGACTGGATCGAGAAAGAGAGTGGCGACAAACCTTTTGCAAGTGAATATCGACTGGAGATTAAGTCATTAGACGTGGATGTCATTGGAGGATTCGCTTTTGATGTAGATGGAAGACGACTGGAGTTACCTCTATGCCCTATTCCAAATGTAAAATGGCACGGTATGAACGTTTCAAGTCCCGAGGTATGGTACGTTGCTTATCACATGATGGGCAGACCCGAGAAAGCGGATTTGATTATGGAGTATTTACAAACGAGCAATACGTATGTGAATCGTGATTTGATCAAGAGCTTGTTAGCTAGTGAGAATTTAACGTACGAAATCAGAGAAGGATTGAACACGTTGGTTGAGGATTAACTCCACCAAAAAGAGGTGTATCAAATATTATATCATTCCAGTGAAGAATCTGATATTCATATCTTTATACCAATTCAACAAAGAGAAGGGGGACGTAGATTATGAACAAAGAATTGGAACAATTGCTTCAGGCTTTTGAAGAATGGACGTTGTTTGTCAAAACGTTGAGTCATCTCGAAGAAAAGGTCTGGAACTCCAGCTTGGAAAAAGGAAAGTGGACGATCAAATCAATCGTGAGCCATATCATGTTATGGGATCGGTATTTTTACAAGGAAGCAATTGAGAAGATTGCTTTGAAACAGCAGATTACGCTGAGACATCTGGATTTTGATGAATTCAATCGAAAAGCTGTGGAGTACGCGAGCCGCACAGAGACGTCCGAAATCGTACATAAGGCGATCACGTACCGTCATAAAATTATGAATGATATCCGAGGGTTATCGGAGGAACAACTTGATCAACGATATGTGGATCCAGAGAACAAGGACAATGTATTTTATATTTCCCAGTACCTTAAAGATTTTATATGGCATGACCAGCATCATATGGAGCCGTTAAAACAATATCTGGCCAGGGAGGAATTGTTATGAGTATGCATACGATTACATTAGCTCAGGAACATCTGATTGGTTCATTTACCAATGAGGTATCGCCTGTTTTGAACGTAAAATCAGGTGATTCCATTCGTTTTCAGACGCTGGATGCGGGCTGGGGCACGGGAGAAAGTTATACGGAACGGATCAAACCTTTTCCACGGCAAGGTGAAAAAGATGGGGGTCACGCCTTAATCGGTCCGGTTTATATCGAAGAGGCAAAGCAAGGAAAGGTACTAGAGATTATTTTCAATGAGATCGTACCCGGGAGTTACGGCTTCACTTCCGCTGGCGGATATCCAAACTGGCAGAACCAAAAGTTACATCTAACAGAGGTAGAAGAACTGTCTCTCAACTGGACACTTGATCGGCACACGATGAGCGGCTCCTGTGAGGTGGGGGGCAAGTCTTACAGCGTATCCTTAAATCCATTCATGGGTGTCGTGGGCATGCCACCAGAATCAGGTGGAATTCATACAACATGGCCGCCCCGCTATTGTGGAGGAAACATCGACTGTAAGGAACTGGTTCAGGGGAGTAAGTTATATTTACCTGTTCCTGTAGACGGCGGTTATCTTGCGGTTGGTGATGGTCATGCACGGCAAGGCGATGGGGAAGTCAGCTGTCAGGCGATTGAATGTGCCATGGAGCTAGTAGATATCACAGTGAATGTGAGAGATGATATGCAATTGACCAATCCTCGTGCGCATACGCCATCCGGCTGGATTACCTTTGGGTTCGATGAGGATCTGAATGAGGCAACCGTTCAAGCGTTGGACGGTATGTTAAACCTGATGGTTGAGCTGTATGGTCTACAACGTGTAGAAGCGATTGCGCTTGGAAGCGCGGTGATTGATCTGCGTATCACGCAAATTGTGAATGGTGTAAAAGGTGTGCACGCATTTTTGCCCCATGACGCTTTTAAGTGACGGAATGTTAAGTAACTTATCTGGCATGTGAAGTAGCGGTAATATAATATCTTATACGAAACCCTCCAACGTGGTATTTAGATTGACGTTAGAGGGTTGTGGTGAATTATCCCCTTTAAGTGTTTTATTTTCCTGAAATTGTGCGGAATGAAATGGGGACGATCAAAATATTCTAAATAATAACAGAATATGTATTGACCCAAGGCTTTTCCTGATACTATAATGAAATGGGTTTCATGAAATCCGTTTCATTAACTCCGGACAACTTGGTAAGCGCTTTCTGTTTGAAGGGGTGATCACAGGTTTTCAAGTTCCCATCTATGGCAGCCTTGTGGTGAGTTAAGTCATTCGAGGAAGTCATCCGAGCGTTCTGCAAGCTTGATTCATCTTTATCTAACTTTGAGGGGGAGCGTGTGTAAGATGAAGTTTGTGCGAAGGAAAAGGTTTAGTCCACTAGTGATGTTTACCTTACTCGTAACCATCATGGCTGGCTGCAGCGGTGGAGGTACACCAGCTGATACAGCGAATCAGCCGCCTGCGAACGAAAACAAAGAAGCGGCGGTTGAACCTGCACAGGAGAAACAGGAGCCAGCCGTGGATCTGAAAGGCAGAGCTGTCCGAATATCGAACTGGTGGGATGCGGCTCCCAAAGGAGACTCGGAAGCAGATGAACGGGCTCGTGAGCGGATCAAAAATGTAGAGAAGAAATACAACGTTAAAATTTCTTATTTAAATACAGATTACGGATCGACGTCCGAGAAAATTTCTTCATCGGTGATGGCCAATGAACCTTTTGCAGAGATTGTGCGTGTGCCTGACGGATATATCTGGGGGTTAATGCAGGGCGGATTCCTTACACCACTGGATGATTACCTGAAAGATACGCAGATCAAGCCGGATGTTATCGACTCCATGCGATTTGGCAGTGATAAAGTATATGGTCTGACAGGGTGGTATACCCCGAATGACAGCGGAATGTTTTACAACAAACGAATATTTAAGGAAGCTGGTTTGAAAGACCCGGAGCAGCTAATGGAGGAAGATAAGTGGAACTGGGATACGATGCTGGATGCAGCCAAGAAGCTGACTGTGGATAAGAACGGTGATGGCAAGATGGATCAGTATGGTCTGTCTGGTGCGTACTACGTACTTCATGAATCGCTGATCGGAAGCAACGGCGGTAAAATGTATGACGAGGCAACGCAAAAGGCAGCGTTTGATTCTCCTGAATCTTTGGAAGCGCTTAACTTCTTGTATAGTCTCTACAACGACCATAAAGTCGTGAAGGCTAACGCGGGCAATGACTGGGAAGACCCTTCTAAATTTTTCGCAGAAGGCAACATTGCGATGTACCCTGGCGGATTATGGGAAGTAGAAGGGCGTATTCTGGATAAGTTAAAAGACGACTGGGGTTATGTTTACATGCCTAAAGGTCCCAAAGCCAAAACCTATCTGGATACAGTCAACAGTACCGAAAGTTTTGTTATTCCCAAGGGTGTAAAGGACGCCGATGTTATCGTCAAAATCTGGGAAGAGCTTCAGGACTTTGACAACTGGCAGGATAATCACCGTCTGTGGCTGGAGAACATTTTACCAGACGAAACGTCCATTGCTAACGCCATGAATGACAACGGACAGGTTGAGCGGGTATACGGAGCACGGGCTGGTGGCTTAGGTGTCAAGGAAGCACTTGGCAGTGTAACTGAAAAGTTTGTGAAAGGTGAAGTAACTCCTTCTACAGGTGTTGCTCAGGTCATTGGACCTGCGCAGGCAGGAATCCAGAAAGTATTGAAGGGCGAAAAAAGCAAGTAAATTCATTTATTCGAGGGAGGCAGCCCATGTTGAAAAAAATGATGTCTAACAAAGTGATGTTATTTGTTTTATTTGCCGCATTGATCACGCTTTTGTCTGCATGCAGCGGTTCTGACAAACCGGCCGAGCCTGTTGCTAAACCAGCTGAAACAGAGACTAATACAACACCGGCCAAGGAAGAAGTGAAGGAAGAGGCTGCGCCAGCTCCTGATCTGAACGGACGGGTCATTCGAATATCACACTGGTGGGATGCCACACCAAAAGGCGATTCGGAGTCGGATGAACTAGCACGTGAACGGATCAAAATGGTGGAAGAAAAGTATAACGTGAAGATTAAGTATCTGAACACCGAATACTGGTCTACTTCTGAAAAACTATCTTCTTCTGTGCTCGCCAACGAGCCTTTTGCGGAAATTGTCCGTATTCCCGATGGTTTCATCTGGGGACTTATGCAAGGCGGTTTTCTGACACCGCTGGATGATTATCTCAA
Organism: Paenibacillus sp. TSA_86.1; assembly: GCF_052691815.1. Taxonomy (NCBI): domain Bacteria; kingdom Bacillati; phylum Bacillota; class Bacilli; order Caryophanales; family Paenibacillaceae; genus Paenibacillus; species Paenibacillus sp. TSA_86.1. The sequence goes on from NZ_JBQZGE010000011.1 coordinate 59,584, forward strand.
AGACACTCGGGTGGAAAAAGATGTTGTTGACTCGATGCGCTTTGGGGGAGACAAGGTGTATGGCCTGGAAAGCTGGTATACACCGAATGAAAGCGGCATGTTCTATAACAAACGGATTTTTAAAGAAGCGGGCATAAAAGACCCACAGCAGTTAATGGACGAGGATAACTGGAACTGGAATACGATGCTGGATGCGGCCAAAAAGTTAACGGTTGACCGCAACGGTGACGGTAAAATGGATCAATATGGCTTGGCTGGTGCACATTACGTGCTTTCGGAGATGCTGATCGCGAGTAATGGCGGCAAACTGTACGATGAGCAGACAGGCAAAGTAACGTTTAATTCGCCCGAAGCAATGGAAGCGCTTAACTTCTTGCATAGCCTATACAATGAGCATAAAGTGATCAAAGCGAACGGAGGAAACGACTGGGAAGATCCAGCCAAATACTTCGGAGAAGGTACCATTGCAATGTATCCGGGAGGACTATGGGAGGTTGAAGGTCGGATCGTAGATAAGCTTAAGGATGAGTGGGGTTATGTCTATATGCCGAAGGGACCTCAAGCGAAGACATATCATGAACCATTCGGTCAGACAGCAGCTTACGTGATTCCTAAGGGAGTTAAGGATGCTGGTGTAATCGTAAAGATCTGGGAAGAGTTGCAAGACTTTGATAACTGGCAAGATAACCGCCGGCTTTCCCTTGAGAATATTTTGCCGGATGAAACATCGATTGCAAATGCAATGAATGATGATGGTAAGGTACAGCGCTTGTTTGGTGGACGCTTCGGCGGTCTCGGCATCAAGGAGCAGCTGGACAGCGTAACGGAGAAGTTTGTCAAAGGTGAAGTTACACCTTCTACAGGTGTTGCACAAGTTATTGCACCTGCGCAGGCAGCCGTGAAAAAAGTGTTAAGCGGAGAGCAGAACAAGAAAAAATAATGTAGAGAATAGCGATTGTAACGATTTGAAATGATTGAAGTGACGGCCTCATGTCTGTTCCCGTTAGCCGGAAAACAGTATGCGGGGCCGTCCATCTGATTAGGTTCACGAGAGTCAGTTAAAGGAGGGGCATTGGGTGAAATTCACATTATCCCGAGTGACGATTGTCGTCGTCATGGTAATGCTCGTCGTGGTGTATGCGATATTCAGTTCCGGTGCAAGCGGCAATTCGAAAACCGGAAATCGAACATCAGATCCGAGCCGTGTGATGCCGATATCGGAGTCTGCTGCTGAGGGTAGCTATGATTATTATCTGCAGCAATTCCAGAACGAAAAAAGGCCTTCCAGGGAAATTGTCATTCAGGGAGCGGATTACACAGCTGCTGAAGGAATGAAACCCGAGATGATCATGGAGCTCGGCGGCGAAACGGGCAAGTTCATACGAACAGAGGAAAGTGGTTCAGTGCAATGGGACGTGGATGTTCCGGAATCCGGGATGTATCACATGACCTTGCGCTATTATCCGATTCAAGGAAAGAGCTCTGCCATTGAACGTGAATTATGGATTGATGGGGAACTCCCTTTCAATAGTGCACGTAATATGAGCTTTCATCGGGTTTGGGTCAACGAGAAGTCCGAAATCGAGCAGGACAACCGAGGCAATGACTTGCGTCCGCGTCAGATTGAAGCACCGATGTGGCAGGAGTCCATCCTGAGAGATAAAGAAGGCTATTATGAAGAGCCGTACCAGTTTTATTTTTCAGCAGGGAAACACTCCATAAAGCTTGTATCTACACGGGAGCCGATGGTCATTGATTCGATCAAACTGCATCATTACGAAGAACCGCCATCCTATGCCGAACTGAAGCAGGAGTACGAATTGAAGGGATACGCGGCAACCAGTGGACATTTGATCAAAGTTCAAGGGGAACAGGCTGCAACCAAGTCATCACCGACATTGTATCCCATTACAGATCGATCGAGCACATCGACCGAGCCGTATGATGTTTCCAAAATCAGAATGAACACCATTGGCGGAAACAACTGGCGTGTGCCGGGGCAATGGATTGCATGGGAAATGGATGTACCGGAGGATGGCTTATATAAGATTGCGATCAAAGGCAGACAGGAATTGCTGAGGGGCATATACTCCACCCGCTCGCTACAGATTGACAACAAAATTCCATTCAAAGAGATGACACAGATTCCATTCTTCTATGATTCCGATTGGCAGATGAACGTCTTGGGGAGCGAAGAAGAGCCTTATTTATTTTATTTAACCAAAGGAAAACATGATTTGCAGCTGGAGGTCAGTCTGGGAGCCATCGCGCCTCTGATCCGTCAGGTTGAAGCCAGTGTGCTTGAGATCAATGCGATGTATCGGAAAATTCTGATGATCACAGGTAATGTACCTGACCCGTATCGTGATTATCAATTAGAGAAACAGATTCCGGACATGGTGAAAGTGTTTCGTGAGCAAGGTGATATTTTGAATGCGGTATCTGAAGAGTTAATTCATCTAACAGGAGAGAAAAGCGATAAAACGGCGATTTTGAATAAAACCGCATATCAACTGGCCGATCTGGCCGATAAACCGGAAACTGTTCAGAAACGGTTGTCTCAATTCAAAATCAACGTCGGTAGTGTCGGTTCTTGGCTCTTGGAAGTGCGTGAGCAACCGCTGGAGATTGATTATCTGCTCTTGGCTTCGCCTGATGAGAAGTTGCCAAAAGCAAATGATTCGGCTTTCCGCAAAGTCGGACATGAGGTGTCGTCTTTCTTCCATTCCTTCTTCGAAGATTATGACACGATTGGCAGTACAGCGGATGAAGAACAATCCGTTACCGTCTGGATTGGTACAGGCCGCGACCAGGCGCAGGTATTAAAAGCGATGATTGATGACACATTTACGCCGCTAACAGGCATAAGTGTAAATCTCAAGCTGGTCAATGCGGACGTGCTGCTTCGTGCCTCGCTTGCAGGGGAAGGCCCGGATGTGGCTATGCAAGTAGGCAATGATGTGCCGGTTAACTTCGGGATGCGGCACGCGGCAGAGGATCTGTCCACGTATCCGGGTTATCACGAGTTAATTAAACAGTTCAGAGACAGTGCAATGGTTCCTTATCAATTTGAGGATGAAGTATTTGCGCTGCCGGAGCAGCAAATCTTCAACATGTTATTTTACCGAAAAGATATTTTGGAGCAGCTTGATCTGAAGCCGCCGCAAACGTGGGAAGACGTGTATGCCATGATTCCGGTGCTACAGAAGCACAATATGGAAATGGCACTGCCGCTTGCTCAAACGACAGGTGTACCGGTACTCGAAGTGAACCGGGCCTATGCGATGTTGCTGTATCAGATGGGTGGTTCATTTTATTTGGACCATGGTGCCAAGAGTGGTATGGATACCGAGACAGGGCTGGAGGCGTTCAAAGAGTGGACGAATTTTTATACCAGTTATAAGCTTCCGCTCACCTTTGATTTTCCGATGCGTTTTAGAACAGGAGAAATGCCGGTTGGCATTATGGATTACACGTTCTACAACTATCTGTCCGTCTCTGCTCCAGAGATCAAGGGATTATGGGAATTCGTTCCGGTTCCAGGCCTCAAGCAGAAGGATGGAAGCATCAAACGGGATGTGGCGAGTGGCGGTACGGCAACGGTAATGCTCAAACAATCGAAGCATAAGGATGCGGCATGGGAATTCATGAAATGGTGGGTTAGCAAGGATGCACAAGTTCGATTCGGACGGGAAATGGAAGGCCTGATGGGAGCTGCTGCACGTTACCCAACCGCCAACATTGAAGCATTACAAGAGTTACCGTGGCCAATTCGCGATTACCGCAGTTTGGAAGAACAGTGGGAGTGGGTGCAGGGGGTTCCAGAGGTTCCCGGAGGTTACTTTACAGGCCGCCATCTGGACAATGCATTGCGTGAGGTCGTCAATAACGGCACGAATTCCACGGATGCCATCTATGATTATGTGCAGGAAATTAACTATGAAATTCAGCAGAAACGAAAAGAGTTTAAATTGGACGGAATGCGCTAGGGAGGGACTCTTTTGCAAAAGGCAAACATGGTGACTAAAACCGGTTCTCAGCCCAAGCGCACGCCTGCCGGCATGCCGGGCAAATGGGAACTCTTTGTCAGAGATATGAAGCGGGATAAACATCTGTATGTCCTGCTATCACCGTATATGTTGTTGTTTTTACTATTTACTGTGTTTCCCGTCATCATCTCCATCTTCTTCAGCTTTACCAATTTCAATATGCTGGAGTTTCCGCAATGGGTCGGCTGGGAGAACTACTCCAAGCTGCTCTGGAATGATGATGTTTTCTTGATCGGTCTCAAAAATACGATTATTTTCTCGGTGGTCACCGGACCAATCAGCTACATCGCCTGTTTTGTTTTTGCATGGCTGATCAATGAGCTGAATCCCAAGGTGAGAGCCTTTATGACACTGATCTTTTTTGCGCCTTCGATTTCGGGCAATGTGTTTTTTATTTGGCAAATTATTTTCTCCGGGGATTCGTACGGCATTATGAACGGATTCTTAATGAAAATAGGAGTACTGTATGAGCCAATCCTATGGCTTCAAGATCCGAAGTATATGCTGGCAATCATCATGCTTGTACAGCTGTGGCTTAGCTTGGGAACCAGTTTCCTGGCGTTCATTGCGGGTCTGCAGACAGTGGATCGTACGCTCTATGAAGCAGGTGCAATTGATGGGGTACAGAACCGCTGGCAGGAGCTGTGGTACATTACGCTGCCTTCGATGCGTCCTCAGCTGATGTTTGGTGCGGTCATTCAGATTACCGCGTCCCTGGCGGTTGCCGAAGTGGCTACGGCGCTGGCCGGTTTCCCGAGTGTACAGTATGGCGCACATACCATTGTTACTCACTTGATGGATTATGGAACAATCCGCTTCGAGATGGGTTATGCGTCTGCCATTGCAACCGTACTATTCGCTCTGATGCTCGGTTCCAACCTGCTTGTACAAAAGCTTCTGAAGAGAGTGGGGGAATAGCGGATGAAGATAGCCTTGCGTATGAAACGAAAAATCAACAGATCTTGGCAGGTCGATATCCTGCTGTTCCTTGTGCTTGGCGGGTTTGGTGCGTTTATGGCGGTTCCGCTCATCTATGTGATCAACAATGCGTTTAAACCGCTGGATGAGCTGTTCATTTTCCCGCCAACCTTGTTTGTTCGGAATCCAACGCTCGAAAATTACTCGGATCTGTTTCAGGTCATGAAAAATTCATGGGTTCCCTTTTCCAGATATATTTTTAATACCGTATTTATTACCGCGGCGGGCACGTTCGGTCATATTATTCTGGCCTCTGCGGCGGCATATCCACTGGCAAAACACAAGTTTCGCGGACATAAGATTTTGTTCACGGTGATTGTTTTGTCACTGATGTTCTCGCCACATGTCACGGCCATTCCGAACTATATGATCATGTCGACACTCGGCTGGCTTGACTCGTATCAAGCGATCATTATTCCGGCATTTGCTTATCCACTCGGCTTGTATCTGATGAAGCAGTTTATGGAGCAGATCCCGGATGCATTGCTGGAGGCGGCTAAAATGGACGGTGCGAGCGAGTATCGAATTTTCTTACAGGTGGTTATGCCGCTTGTTAAACCGGCGTGGTTAACCTTGCTCATCCTGATGATGCAGATGCTGTGGGGAACGGATGGTGGCAGCTTCATCTACAGTGAGCAGCTCAAAACCATGCATTACGCTATGGGACAGATTGTACAAGGGGGGATTGCTCGGGCAGGGGTAGGCGCTGCCGTTGCTGTCATCATGATGACAGTACCCATCGTAACGTTTGTATTATCGCAGAGCAATGTCATTCAAACGATGGCTTCATCCGGCATGAAGGATTAAGAGAGGGTGTTAGAGATGAGAGTGAAATCATGGCTGATCGTTCTGGCAGCTTCCCTGCTGATTGCCGGACTCGGACATAACCAGGCTCATGCGGCACCGTATGAGGGATATACCTATAACTACTGGGGGGATGCGGTTAAGTCACCCATCGCATTTCTTCCCTCCAGAGTCATCACAGGTGAAGAGGCCGGAACAGGAGCGTGGCAGTCTCCGCTGGATTTATATGCTGCAAAAGATGGCTTGCTCTATGTTCTGGATTCAGGGAATGGACGGATCGTTGTCTTGAACGAGAAATGGGAAACGCTTCGTGTCATCAAGGGTTTTAAGCATGACGGTAAACAGGACAATTTTAACAATCCTGAAGGTCTCTTCGTGACGGAGGCGGGTCAAATCTACGTAGCGGATACGGAAAACAGACGAATCGTAGAGTTGAATCAGGACGGCACGTTTGTGCGTGCCGTCGGTGCGCCGGAGTCGGATGTGCTGAGTGATACGTTTGAGTACTTTCCTCGAAAGGTCATCGTGGACAAAGCAGGCCGGATCTATGTGGTTGGCCGCGGGGTCTTCGAAGGCTTGATCGAGTTTGATAGTGACGGACGTTTTACAGGATTTATGGGCACGAATCGCGTGCAGTTCGATCCGGTTGATCTGTTCTGGAAAACCGTATCCACCAAGGAGCAACGAGAAAAAATGATTCGTTTTATCCCGCTGGAGTTCAACAACGCAGATATCGATGACGGCGGTTTTATCTATACAACGACAGCGGACAAAAACACAGCCTCCGCGGTCAAAAGATTGAATCCGTCCGGCATAGACGTGCTTCGGGTCAATGGAGAATTTGCACCGGTCGGCGACTTGAGCATCAATCGATCCTCCTTCAGTGATATCAAAGTGTCCAGTAACGGTGTCTACCGTGCACTGGATTCAACGAGAGGACGGGTGTTCACGTATAACGAGGATGGCAATCTGCTCTATGTCATCGGTCAGCTGGGCAATCAGATCGGTACATTCAAAAATCCGGTGGCCATTGAAAGCCACGGAGACGCCATCTATGTACTGGATCGGGATCTCGGACGGATTACAGAATTCAAGTCCACAACCTTTGGAAGCTTGGTCAATGAGGCCAATCGGTTGTACAGCTCCGGCAAACATACCGAGGCGGCAAAGTTGTGGCAGGAGGTACTGCGCCTGGATGCCAACTATGAAATGGCTTATGTCGGTATCGGCAAATCGATGCTGAGAGAAGGAAAGTACAAGGAAGCCATGACCAATCTGAAGCTGGGGAATGACCGCGAATATTATTCCAAAGCTTTAGCGAAATATCGCAGAGAATACATGCGTGAATATTTCGGCATTTATATGACGGTGGCGATTGCATTGCTAATCAGCATCATCGTCTGGCGCCGAGTCGCCAGATCAAGGAATGAGAGGGGGGTCAGAGATGTCGCTAATTAAGGAGCTCAAATACTCTCTGCATGTAGCGGTACGCCCTTTTGACGGATACTGGGATTTGAAGTATGAAAATAAAGGCAGGCTGCGTGTGGCATTGCTGGTGCTGCTCGCCGTGACAGTAACAATGATCTTGAAGCGACAGTTTGCCGGATATGTTGTGAATAACAACTATCCACTCTCGCTCAACAGTATTAATGAGTTCAAGTATATTGTGCTCCCTTTTCTTCTCTGGTGTATCTCCAATTGGTCGCTGACTACGCTGATGGACGGGGAAGGCAAGTTCAAAGACATTATGATGGCCACAGGGTATGCGATGCTTCCGCTTATTCTGGTCAACATCCCCAATATTTTGCTGAGTAATGTGATTACGCTGCGCGAATCTTCTTTTTATTACTTGCTTGATTCGTTCGGTGTCATCTGGTTTGTGTGGCTGCTTTTTATCGGAACCAAGACGGTACATCAGTATTCAGTGATGAAAACGATTACGACCATGCTGCTGACCCTGGTTGTTATGGGCGTTGTAATCTTTCTGGGTTTGCTTTTCTTTAGTCTGATCCAGCAGATCATCAGTTTTGGTTACACCCTCTTTCAAGAGATCACACTGCGCGAATAGGAGAGGAAAGGAGGTGCCTGATATGAGAAAAAAGCGTACTGCATTAGCGGCGTTCATCCTCGTTGCAAGCTTGTTCATGGCTCAAAATGTCAACTATGCGGAGTCGGTATCTGAACGTGTGGTAACCACATCTGGTAATTCAAAAGAGACGGATGCCAAAAGTGAGGGAACAGAACCATCCGCTGCGACCAGCTCAGAACCGAAGGTTGCATCTGCAAATCAAGAGAATAATAAAGCCGTAGCTGTCCCTGAGGGGATGGAAGCTGTTGCAGAGAAGGATGGCTTGATTCTATATCTTAAGCCGGAAACGACAGAAATTGCAGTCAAGGATAAGCAGAACGGTGCCATGTGGTTTTCTAACCCGCAGGATCGTGAAGCAGATGCCATTGCGACCGGTTATAACAAATCCCAGCTGAATGTGCAGTTTGAATTGACGTATTACGATAATACGGGCAATGCGCTCAAATACGATAATTTTACGCACAGTGTAGAGAGTGGTCAGTTTGAAGTTGAAAAAGTAGCGGACGGCCTCAATATCGTATACACGCTGGGTGAAGTCAAAAGTGATATTGAAGCTATCCCTAAATATATTAGCGAGGAACGCTTTAACACGTTGATTCTCGCGAAGCTGAAAGAAAGAGACCAGAAAGAGATCGAGAAACGCTTTAAGTACGATGAGAAGAACAAACGTTTTGAGAGACGGGACTCTTCTCTGAAAGGTGTAGGTTTGTCCAAAGTCACCCGGATCTTTGAGTCCGTTGGTTATGATGAGGCACAGATCGCGGTTGATAAAGCGGCCTACGGTGAAGAGGAAAGCGGAAGCACAAGTGTCGTTGTGCCTGTCCACTATCGGCTGGAGGAAGGACGTCTGCGCGTATCGATTCCGGAGAACGGAATCCAGTATCCTGAGACGATGAAGATTCAATCCTTGTCCCTGCTGCCATTCTTTGGAGCCAGCGGGCCGAAGGATAAAGGATATAGTCTGGTGCCGGACGGATCGGGATCACTGATTTATTTTAATAACAAAAAAACGTTGGTATCCCCTTATAGTACCGCTCTGTATGGGGGCGATCGTGCCGTGAACCAGCTCTCCCAGATTCAGAAGGAACAGAAGGCGAGAATGCCTGTGTTCGGCATGAGTTACGGAGACAAAGGATATCTTGCTGTGATTGATAAAGGTGATGCAGTTGCGTCCGTCGAGGCGGATGTTAGCGGCAGACTGAATCAGTACAACACCGTACATTCAAGCTTTACGCTGAGCAGTATGGAAGAGGTTACCCTTACGAATGGCTGGCGTTCCAGCACAGTCAAACGGTTTCAGGCGCAGCCTTTTCATAACGAGATGTCCGTTGTATATGAATTTCTGAATGCAGATAATGCGAGTTATTCCGGCATGGCCTCTACCTATCGGGATTATCTGATCCAACAAAAGAAACTCACCCGTCTGGCTGAGGATACCGAACTGCCTTTCTACGTCGAACTGATCGGCGGCATTCCGAAGAAAAAGTTCTTTCTCGGCATCCCGTACAATGCCTACGAACCGCTGACGACGTTTGAAGAGGCACAGGATATTTTAAAAGAGATGCAAAGCCTGGGTGTGAAGGACATCCAGCTTCGGTACTCGGGATGGTTTGGCGGAGGAATCCAACACGACATGCCGAAGTCCATCGACGTTGACAAGAAGCTTGGAGGCGCTAAAGGTTTGCAAAGTCTGCAGGCTTATGTACAACAGAATGGTTTTGGATTATACCCGGACGTATCATTCCTGGAGTCGTTCCCGGAAGCAAAGGGTTTCAAAAAATCGTATGCTTCACGGCAAATTACGGGTAAACTTGCGCAGTTGTTCCCGTACCGAATCTCCACCTTTATACGCGATGATGATGTTCCTCCGGGGTATGTCATCAGTCCTGAAGCGGTGCCGGGTATCGTGAGCGGATTTTTGCAAGATTACAAAGAGATGGGACTTTCGGGGCTCTCGCTTCGCGACCTGGGTGACCAGCTGAATTCGGATTTCAACCGCGCTAAGGTGATCAATCGAGAGCAGGCCAAAGAAGTCATGATGCAGCAGCTTGAGCAGGTGCGCAGTTCGGAAGCATTGCTTCTCGTGGAAGGCGGCAATAGTTATGCAAGTCCGTATGCCAGACATATCGTGGATGCACCTGTGAGCAACAGCGGGTTTAACATCACCGATGAAGGAGTACCCTTTTTCCAACTGGTATATCATGGCTACGTGCAGTATACGGGTAAGGCCTGGAATATGGCGGATGACCAGGATTCCCATATGCAGATGTTACGGGCGATTGAAACGGGATCAGCGCCGTATTACACGTGGTTCTATGCAGATCCATCTGCGATCAAGCTGACGAGCTTTGATGCGCTGTACTCAGCCGATTATCGGCGCTGGATTCAGGAATCCGCTGAGCGGTATAAGGAACTGAGTAACGTCCTGCAGGATGTACAGAATCAAACCATCGTTAAACACGAGCAGCTGAGCAAAGGTGTTTATCAAACCACTTTTGAAAAAGGCAAAACGGTCATTGTAAATTACAACGATGCTGCTGTGGAACTGAACGGCATACGTGTTGCAGCGAAGAGCTACCAGGTAGGAGGTGACATGCCGGAATGAAACTTAAGAAACTATCCCTGGAACAAAAAAACAGATATTACGGTTTGTATTTCATCCTGCCCTGGTTCATCGGTTTCCTGCTGCTGTTCATGGTGCCGCTGATCTCTTCGTTCCGATACAGTCTGAGCAATCTTCAGGTGTCTAATGAAGGATTTACGCTGGAGTTTATTGGTTTGGCGAATTTTCGTGAGGCGCTGTTCTCTCATGAATCCTATGTAAGGATGTTGACGGAATCTGTGATCAATATTGCCGTGAACACACCGTTAATTATTATTTTCAGCCTGTTTTTTGCCGTCATTCTGAACCAGAAGTTTCATGGAAGGGTGTTGGCGAGAGCGATCTTTTTTCTTCCGGTTATTCTGGCTTCGGGTATTATTGCGAGTATCGAAAACGGGGATTTGATGCAATCTGTTGTCCGTAGTGCGAACGATATGACGGGCGGTGGACTGTCCGTGATGAAAAATCTGGATCTGACCATTATGCTGCTTGAATCTGGCATGAGTCCTATTATTGTTGAATACCTGACAGGTGCGGTCAGCCGAATTTACGAGATTGTCAGTCAATCCGGTGTTCAGATTCTGATTTTCCTTGCGGGTCTGCAGTCGATCTCACCATCGCTATATGAAGCGGCCAAAATTGAAGGATCTACAGGCTACGAAGCCTTTTGGAAAATTACGTTCCCTATGCTGAGCCCGTTGATTCTCACGAACCTGGTGTATACCATCGTGGACAGCTTCATTAGTGACCAGACAAGTCGGCTTGTAGTGGATACGGCCTTCAAGAGCTTTAATTTTGGACTCAGTGCGGCGATGTCGTGGATGTACTTTGCCGTTATCGCACTGATCCTGTGGGTAACGACCGCCCTGGTGTCCCGTAAGGTCTTTTATCAAAACTAGTAATCCTGAAGGAGGCCTGACATGAAGACAGAAACCGCAGCAGAGCAGCCGCCAGTGAAAAAGGAATGGCTGCAGCGCCTGGGTTCCACGGCCTACTGGTTTGAAATAATCAAGAAATGGGCGTGGATTTTAGTCAGATTTGTCCTGATCTTTGGCATTTCATTTGTCATTCTTTATCCGATTTTATTGAAAATATCGATTGCCTTTAAAAGCATGTCCGATCTGTATGATCCAACGGTGATCTGGATTCCGCGTACGTTTACGCTGGAAAACTTTAAACTGGTCTTCACGGCGATGAACTATCCCGGCGTGCTGATGAATACCCTATGGTTGTCTTCTGCGGTGATGTTACTTCAGACGATAACGTGTGTTCTGGCAGGTTACGGCTTCGCAAGAATCAAGTTCAGAGGCAGTGGTTTTCTGTTTGCAGCCGTAATATTTACCATTCTGGTTCCTTCACAGACGATCATGATCCCACTCTATCTAAACTTTAAAAACTTTGATGTGATGGGTCTGATCGAACTATTCAGAGGCAGTCCTGCCAATCTGATTAACACGTACTGGCCATTTCTAATCTCGGCTGCGCTGGGGATGGGTGTGAAGACAGGGCTGTATGTCTACATTTTCCGCCAGTTCTTCAGAGGTATTCCGCGTGAGATTGAAGAGGCTGCATACGTGGATGGTGCAGGGTATTTCAAAACGTTTTGGCGTATTATTCTGCCCAATGCGATACCTTCGATGGTTACAGTCATGCTGTTTTCGTTCGTATGGCAGTGGAATGACTCTTTCTTTACCAATATGTACCTGAACGAACCCAAAGTCATGTCGTCAATGATGTCTTCCTCGGGCTTTACGATTGCGACGTATCTGACGGGCGGAGGGCAAGCTGCGGCATCCTATACACAAGATCCGTTTTTTATGTCCATGATGATGAATACGAGTGTGCTAATGGGGATTCTACCGCTGATTATCATTTATCTGTTCGTTCAACGTCATTTTGTCGAGAGTGTGGAACGTTCCGGTCTTGTAGGATAAGAGCAGTTAACTCATAGGAGGCTGTCTAAACAATGGCAGCCTCTTATCCATAGCAAAGCAATGGCTCGTGGGTACAGATGTCTAAAAAATAGTTCAGGAAGAGGAGGATGAGGGATGCAACGAGATCAGCCTAAAACAAAAAATAAGCCGGATGCACAAGTCACGATTGATGGGAAGACAGGTTATCAGAGCATTGACAATTTTGGTGCTTCGGATGCCTGGTCGATGGAACCGATCGGGAAACATTGGAGTGAGGAAAATAAGATCCGGATCGCCGACCTGTTATTTTCCAGAGATCAAGGAATCGGGTTGTCCGCGTGGCGTTTCAACATAGGCGCAGGCTCAACAGAATCAGATCAGGGACGCATTCCTGACCCGTGGCGACGAGCGGAAGCCTTCAAAATATCCGAGCAAGATGAATATGACTGGAGTAGACAGTCTGGCCAACAATGGTTTCTTCAGGCTGCTCATGATCGGGGCGTTGAGACCCTGATCGCGTTTGTAAACAGCCCTCCGGTGTGGATGACCCAAAATGGTCATGCTCAGCCTGATCTTGAAGTCGGTTCAACGAATCTGAGGTCAGGCTATGAGGGGAAGTTTGCGGCCTATTTGATTGATGTTTTAACGTATTTCAAGCAAAAAGGGCTTGTCTTCGACTATATTAGTCCGATCAACGAGCCGACTTGGGACTGGAATCAGGCATGGCAGGAAGCTAATCGTTATAATAATGATGACCTGAAACAAGTGATTCTGGAATTATACCGCCAGCTGCAGCAGACGGATCTACAGGCACGGATTAGTGCACCGGATGGAGTGGAAATCACGTCGCTGCTGGACGATGAATATTATCGTCAGTTTGCGGGAAGTGGCACGTATACCAGCGGAGCTAACAAGCTGGGGACAGGGAAGTATCGGGAATACATAAAGGATATGATCGGTGATCCTCAGGTGAAAGAAGCGATAGGAAATAAAATTGCTTCCCACTCCTACTGGTCTGACTACAGAAGTCCCGGTGATGATCGGTTGGTCAGACTTAGAAAGCTGCTGCACACCAACATGAAACACTATGATCCAGACAGCAAATACTGGGTAACGGAGTATTGCATATTGGGAGACTATGGACCTGGACGTGATTTAGGCATTGAGCCTGCGCTTCATGTTGCAAGAACGATTCATTTTGATCTGGTAGAAGCGAGTGCGGCTGCATGGCAATGGTGGACTGCGGTTTCCAAAGTCGATTACAAGGATGGATTGATCTATACGGATTTCAATGAAGCTGGGGACGAGCAAAATATACTAACTTCGAAAATGCTGTGGGTACTTGGTAACTATAGCAGATTCATTCGGCCTGGTTCGAAGCGAATCGACTTGACCGGGCTTGGTGAGGAAGCCGAAAGCGGTTTGTTAGGTTCAGCTTATGTCCATGAGGGAGAGCAAACCGTGACTGCCGTTTTTGTGAATCATGGTGAACATGACAAGTATGTCCGAGTCCATCTTCATGACTTGGGTCTGAATGGAATGGTCAATACAATGGAGTCTTATGTGACGAATGCGGAACTGGATCTGGTTTGTCAGGAGAGGGTTACGGCTACAGAAGAGGAGCAGTCTTTTAATGTATACATTCCGGGGAAATCGGTTGTGACCCTCACTGGCGGTGCATAGATAGTAAAAAGTAAAGCGGAAGGGTTTCACTCGATATCGCCCATGGCATATTGGAGCTTGGTACATGTAGAGATGTATGATCAAGCTTGAATTTTGCCATGGGCTTTTTGGTATGATGTGATGTGATGTGCCTGAGCGTGGTTAAATCCCAAATTGCTTAAGGTGATGGTCCAGATGTTTATAGATTCCTTTTCCCCATTGTTCAGTTGTCAGTTTTCCGAAGAAAGGATGGGGATGTTGGGAGCATTGATCCGGACCGTTGACTTGGAAAGTGTTGATCTGTTGTTTCAGCTTTTCTTTCTCAGCTATGAACACTCGATCATCGTCAATAACGATTGTTGGAATAGTCGACATATTATGTGGTAAGGGCTTTTCATTATAAAACATCGGTTTGGCTAACCGTCCAACAAGTCTTCCGAGCAACCCTCTTGGCGGAAAAGTATTCCCCAGGGGAATATCGTGAAAAGCCGAGCAGTGAGCTAACATTTGAGAAACCCGCATCGTTCCCCACTGAGGTGTGGAATCTTCTCTGAGTTGATCCAGACGCTCTGTAACTTCAGCAGCATGCCTTGGTTCAAAGATACTTTTCATCGGAACACCCCGATCCATTTTAATAACTTGAGCACCAGAAACAGTATCATTCCATTATTGAGAAGTTTGTTCTCTTATGTTCAAGAATAATAAAATATGGTAAGTTTAGTCAATGAAAATGAGATTATAATGTTAGTAAAATTGGAGGTTGATTCTATGGAAAACGTTGATGCAGGCGGAACGATAGACAAACATCACAAGGTGGCTCTTTTTTTAGGCAGGAAAAAAGTGTAATCATGTAGATTTACAATTTCAATGAAGAGCAGGAGGAGAAATACGATAGACTCACGTTCAACTTATAATTCCCAAACCACAGTATTAAGTTTTCAAGAAGAACTAAAGAGGTTAAGGATACAAGCCGTTATGGGATGGTCCAAGGAATTCCGTAATCTGGCGTGGTATGGGCTCAAAAATGGAATGCGTGTATTGGAGGTCGGAAGCGGACCGGGTTACATAACAGAGCAATTATTGGACAGCTTGCCAGACAGCGAGATTACCTCGCTTGAGATTGATCGTTCATTACAAGCGCAAGCCAAAGAACGACTGAAAGACGTTTCTTCTGAACGGCTGCATTTTGTGGAATCATCGATTTATCAGATGGATTTGCCGGATGATACGTTTGATTTTGTAGTAGCTAGACTCATCTTTCTTCACCTGCATAATCCGATCGAAGCGGCGCAAGAAATTTATCGTGTGCTCAAGCCCGGTGGCCGACTTGCTATTATAGATGTTGACGATGGTGTTTTTGGGGCAGTGAATCCGGATATACCGGCGTTGCACACCGTATTAATGAAAATTGCGGACTATGTTGCACAACATGGTGGTAATCGGTTAATTGGCAGAAGTTTGCCGCGACTGCTTTCTGAGAGCGGATACATTCATATTGACATGGATGCTGTTCTTCAACATAGCGATTTATTGGGGATAGAAGGATTTAAGCAGCAATTTAATCTGCAGCGTTTTGTACATTTCGTTGAAAAGGGGATCATTAGCCCGGAGGAGTTTGCCCAGTTACAGCGAGCTTTCGAAGCCATAAATCATTCGCCAGAAGCCTATGCCATGATGAACTTTATTACCGCTTGCGGTACAAAGCCGTTATCATAGCAACTATGAGTTGAACTAGTTTATAATATTCACTTTGATAATTGATTTTGTTCAAGTTATATAATGAAATTCTATTAATGAAAGGAGTGATGCAGTATGAGAAAACAGTTGAATAGGTATATCGGAAAAGTAAGAGAACCATTAGGAGGAATTTTAAATGACGATTCAGGTGAGGCCTGTTACGACGGATGATTGGTTTGAACTTATGGATGGTGAGGTTGTCCGAGCTTTGGAGTGCAACTGATGGGCGATATCCGCGACAATTTATTCAAATAGGAGTTAGATTATGGATTCAATTGAATTTAAACTTGAATACTCAGAAGAACAAGAAGCTTCCGTTATTACTATTTATGTTAATAATGAATCTTTAGTAGAGCGCATGAAGCGTTACGAAGCTCAATTCGAGTCTGAAATTGCTGGTTTATATGAAGGGCTTAATATCGAATTAGTAGATCATATTGAAGCACACTTTACAGGCAGGCTACAAGAGGATGATATTTTTAATTATGAAGGAAAAACCCTAGTCCTGGGCTGTAACTGCGGACTGCCAGGTTGCTGGCCGTTGTTGGTGAAAATCACAGAAACAGATGACTCCATAATATGGAGTCAATTTGAACAACCACATCGAACGGAAGACTCCGCAGGAGGATATTGGGATTATTCAACTTTCCCATCGTTCCATTTTCGCAAAAAAGATTATATTGAACAGCTCAATAACATCTCTAGGCCTGATTAAACGGATCGGGTAAGATTTTTAGAGAGGAGGTACAACGAAGATGAAAATATTCAAAAAGCTGACCTTCTGGTTTGTGCTGTTCTCATTGCTGGTGTGTTTCAACAACTTGTCTGGTAATGACGATAAAAACATTTTGATCTATTTAACAAATCCTTTCAATCCACTATTAAACCGCCCGCTAACAGACATCAATATGAACCCGGAGACAACATACTTATTTAAGCCGCTTATTTATGGGTTTCATCTGCTTTTTTGGACGGGGTTAGGTCTCATCATCGATTTTTTAATAAAGAAGGATAAGGCCAGGAAACATAACAGGAGGTAACGGATATGTCTCGCATATATGGAGAACGAATCGTGCTCAGAGAGTATCAGGATGCGGATCTGCTGTATATGAAGCAGTGGGTCAACGACCCGGAAATTACGGCAAATTTATCAGACAATTTCTTGTATCCTCATTCGAGTTATGAAACAGAATCCTTTTTCAGAACGATGGTTGAGGGGAAGGCTGCGAGTAGAAGCTTTGTTGTTGGAGCCAGAGAATCACAGGAATATATAGGTCAGATTGATCTTTACAAGCTAGATTGGAAAAACCGTTTTGCTTCATTAGCCACGAACGTCCCGGCTCAATAATTCCTAGCATCAGCGTTTGTCTTATCCACCGCGTTCTAGCCTAAGTGCTGGACAGCGTTTTTTTTTGTTTCCAGCATTTGTATGTATGAAATGCTTTCGAATCATTTGCAACAATTGTGATCAACAATACAGCAATATTGTTCTGATTAGGTCGAAATAACTGTGATACAATTCATTGTAAAGCGCTATCATTTTATTTTATTACACTATATTGCTTTTTGTATTCTGAGAAGGGAGATCTTTATTGATGTTAACCATACACACCCCGACGAATATGGCTTTGCAGGAAAATGAAGTTTATGTGAGATCAGAAGCGGATAATTTTCAAGATGAATGGCCCATTCATACACATAATGGATATGAAATTCATTATTTCATCCAAGGGGATGCAACCTTCTTAATCGGTGATCGGATTTATAAGCCGAAGCCCGGGGATATGTTTATATTCAGAGGTGGAGTCCCTCATCGGATTAATCCTTCGAGAGAGATGGTATACAAGAGAAGTTTTGTCAATTTTACGGAATTATTGTTATTGGACATGCTTGAACTTAGCCAATTGGAAAATCTCATGTCCATATTCCGCCACCCCAACGGTTTGTTGGTGCATTGGTCCCCGGAGGAGCGTGAATACATTACAAATACATTTAAGGGGATTAAAGACGAGATGCACGCCCGAAGTGCAGGATGTAAAACGATGGTTAAGTTGATGCTTACTCAGTTGTTGCTGAGGATTTATCGGAAAATGACTAGTGAGCAATCCGTCGATCCGATTCTGATTTCTTCTCAAAAGCAGTCAAGCGTAAGCCGAGTTCTTCATTATTTGAACCAAAATTACGCGGAGAATGTTTCGCTGGATGAACTGTCCAAAACGCTACATTTGAATAAATATTATATTTGTCATTCCTTTAAAGAGACAACGGGATACACCATCAGCAATTATGTTATACGCAAAAGAATTGCAGAGGCCAAAAAGCTGTTGCTGTCTACGGATGCACCGATTTTGTCCATATCTGAGACATTAGGCTTCAATACACCTGTGTATTTCAGCAGAGCTTTTAAACAATACGTGGGTGTTTCTCCACAGTTATTCCGTAAAAATGAATTATTTAACGAAGCCGAAATTCATTAATTCCATCTAAGGAGATGTTGATATGACAAAAAGAACAACGTTTAGGCTTGCCGCTAGTATGGTAATGGTTATCTTACTTATTGTGCTAACTGCTTGTTCAAGTACAGGTAACAACGAAAATACGAAACAATCTTCTCTTGATTTTTTATGGTTTTCTGACGGAAAAGAAGGCGAAGTGATCAAGGAAATCATCAAAGATTATGAGCAGACCAATGCCAAAGTGAAGATCAATCTCATTGAAGTTGGCTTCAAGGATCTCCCAACCAAATTGAAAACGATGTTATCTGGTGGCAAACCACCTGCTCTGAGTCGTGTAACGGATACAGGATCTTTTGCGAATCAAGCCGTTGATCTTACGCCTTATGTAGAAAATGCGGGTCAATTTCAGGATCAATTTATTGATTCTTTGAAGCCGTATTATGTTATGAATGACAAAATCGTAGCAGCGCCGATGGATGTCACAGCGAATGGATTAATTTATAACAAAACCTTATTTGATAAAGCCGGTGTCAAAGTGCCGACTTCTCCTGATGACGTATGGACGTGGGATGAATACATCGCTGCGTTAAAACAGGTGATGGACAAAGGTGGAGCGAGATATGGCATGGTTTGGGATGTCACTCCACATCGCTGGTCCACGCTGTTGTACCAGAACGGGGGAAGTATCTTAACCGAGGATGGTAGTGCGGCAGCCATTAATAGTGAAGCAGGCATTCGCTCCATGGAGATGTTCAAGCAGTTGCATCAAGAAGGGATTATGCCTGAATCGGTATGGTTCGGAGGGGAGAACCCAAACAATCTGTTCCGTTCCGGAACAGTAGCTGCTCACTGGGCTGGAAACTGGATGATTAGCAATTACAAGGACATTACCGATTTTGAATGGGGCGTCACTTATATGCCAAAAGGAACACAGCGTTCTTCCGTACCGGGTGGCAAGTTCCTGATGGCTTTCGAAGGCAGTGGACAGGAGCAGCAGGCTGCCGAATTTATTGAATATTTAACATCGAAAGAAGTGAACTCCAAATATAATCGGGAGTCGTTGTTTATGAGTCCGCGGAAGGATAGCGCCACGTTGAATTATGAATTTGGCAAGGAGATGTTTGAAATCTTCTCGGATGAACTGAAGAATAGTTCACCGCTTGCGGCCAATGACTGGTCCAGACAAACGCTTATTTCCAAGATTTCAACTGATTTGAAAAATAATATTATGGACGTTCTGTCAGATAAGGCAACTCCGCAAGAAGCCTTGGATCGGACGGCTAAGCTGATTAATGAAGCCATTAAAAGTCAATAAAACGTAAAGTCATTATTGTTCATTCACACGTGGGGGCTTACGGATTCCTGTTAGGCTCCCTTTCACTTAACGCATAAGAAAGGGGCAAGCATATGAGTGAGGCACAACTATTAAAACGTAAAACGCTGGCTAAACAGAACAGGAAGCTCAGGATTGCTCCTTATCTGTTCATACTTCCCAATCTCGTCATATTTGGAACGTTCATTGTATTCCCTTCTTTACTCGGCCTCTATTATTCTTTCCATGTCTATGATGGATTGAATCCGATGAAGTTTAACGGCCTGGACAATTATATCAAAATCATAGGGGACCAAGAGTTTTGGTCAACCATTGGAAGAACGGGAATTTATGCCGTAATCGTCGTGCCTCTAATTTATGCGGCAGCATTAGGTATTGCTCTGCTGCTTGCCCGTGAGATTCGAATGCGTGGCTTCTTCAGGGCTATATTTTACTGGCCGACCATGATTTCTTACATCATCGTGGGGTTGACCTGGAAGTGGATTTTTGGAGACTCGTTTGGCATTCTCAATCATCTGTTAACCATGGTTGGGGTAGAACCTGTAGGTTTTCTAACCTCTTCGTTCTGGGCAAATACGGCTGTAATTATCGCGACAGTATGGTCACGTGCAGGTTTTTTTATGGTTATTTTCATCGCGGGCTTGCAGGCGATACCTACAGATTACTATGAAGCTGCCCGCTTGGATGGGGCGACCGGAACGAAGGTATTTCGATATATCACACTTCCGCTACTTAAGCCTACAAGCTTGCTTGTCGTTATGCTGGCTCTGATTGATGCGTTCAAAGCTTTTCCACTTATGTTTGCGCTTACAGGTGGTGGGCCGGGTAAGGATACTACCTATATTGTTCAATATATTTATGAGATTGGCTTTAACAGACAGGAGCTTGGCCTCGCTAGCGCCATGTCGGTGATGCTGTTTATCCTTATTGGCGGATTCTCGGCTCTGCAATTCCGTCTATCGAAAGGAGGGGCTACATGATGGTCATGAAGCCTTGGGTCAAAGTTATCATCTACAGTATTTTAAGTCTTGCCGCAGTGGTGTGGCTCCTGCCTGTCTTGTGGGTCGTTATTTCTGCTCTGAAAACCAATAGCGATCTGTACAGCTTCCCTCCCAAGCTGTGGCCGCAGCCAGTCACCTTTGAGCATTTCAAAGAGGCCTTCAGGAAAGGCGATTTTGGCCTGTATTTTATGAATAGTACGATTGTAACGCTGTCCTCAACACTACTGCTGTTATTGATCAATTCCATGGCGGGCTTTGCACTCGCAAAGTACCGCTTCCGGGGAAGCTCGATTATCTTAATCGGTTTTATCTCAACACTTATGATTCCGATTGAAGTCATTATGATCCCGATCTTCAAGGTTCTCAGCGCACTTGGCATGTATAATACCCTGCTCGCGATTATTATCCCACCAGCTGCAACGCCGACGGGTGTGTTCCTTATGCGGCAGTATTTGCTAAGTGTACCCGACGAATTATTGGAAGCAGCGCGGATGGATGGCGCGGGTGAGTGGAAAATTTACTGGAGCATCATTCTTCCCATAGCGAAGCCGATTCTTGCCGTGCTCGCGATCTTCTCCTTTATGTGGAGATGGGATGATTTTGTATGGCCGTTAATTGCGATTAGTGATCCATCCAAGTATACGATCCAGCTGGCTCTCTCTAATTTTATTGGTGAATACAACGTGGATTGGGGAAGCTTGCTTGCGATGTCCGTTATAACGATGCTTCCTGTGCTGATTGTTTTTATGGTTTTCCAGCGTTATTTTGTCAGCGGCATGATTACTTCAGGTATGAAAGGATGAGTTGAATGATAGAACCCACCTGTGACGGGATAGATACTTTGAATTACAGACCGATGAAATTAGGCGGCAATCAGGTCATCAATCATTGGATGATCAGTGGCATATATACGGAGCCGGTTGCCTTTGTTCCAACAACGATGGAGGGAGACATTAACGACT
Organism: Paenibacillus sp. TSA_86.1; assembly: GCF_052691815.1. Lineage (NCBI taxonomy): Bacteria > Bacillati > Bacillota > Bacilli > Caryophanales > Paenibacillaceae > Paenibacillus > Paenibacillus sp. TSA_86.1. Next base: position 81,170 of record NZ_JBQZGE010000011.1, read on the forward strand.
GGCTTATTGACGGATTTGCGATTCATGAGAATCCATGTAGACAGGAGTTTGTTGAAAATAGGAGATCCCAGGCTGTGGCTCGGTTTTTTGATCACTGGAGTGAGTTTCCGAGCCCGGGCGATGCATTTGGTGGAGAAAAGAATGGGATGCCATGGGAACTATACTCTCCCTGGGGTAATCCACGAGTAGAGAAATCAGGATTCTGGTTTGTACCCACACATCTTCGCAGTTATGCGGCGACACGTCTCATCTCTTCGACTAACCATAAGGCTTCTTTTCGGATAAAAACCTATGGTAGTCTGTCATTGTGGATCAATGGGGAGTTGGTGACAGACTTTGCACCGCTGATTCGTAACAAAGAACAGGAAGTCATTATCGAGGCTGAACTTGTAGCTGGAATCAATGAAATCTATGTATGCTGGGAGGATCTGGCTGAGCGAGATACGATGTATGCTTTTGCAGTTGAATACCTTGGAAGCGAGGAATTGCATATTTCATTGCCTATTGCTCCTCATCTGAAAGAGGATGTACAATCCGCCGAGCAATCCTTGGAACAAGCTTATTTTCCTGCAGATATTTTCCGAGGTGAGCAGATCAAGCTTCGATTGCCGCTTCCCTTGCCAGACATCGTTAGAAAGGTCGATATCCAGTATGGTAATTTCTTTGATGGCACGGAAAATAAGACCATACACATAGCCGAGAAACAGAATGACCTGGTTCTTGGACATACCAATGATTTCGGCCATCATTACGTATACTTCACGCTGACGATTTCTGTATCCAACGTAGTACTGACCAAAAAGTTCGGCTGTCAATCCTACGACACTAGTTATGATGAGGCTGCTCAGCAAGCTACAGATATTGAAGCTCGCAAATCTCTGGCTCTGCAATGTATAGCGGAGAAGGGCAGTCCTAATATTCATACAGCGATTGCAATGTTAAAAACGAATGGCAATCGGCAAGAAGCGGAGAACATGTTACTTGAAGGTGTGGAAGGGATTGAGCAGCGGAAAGATTGCAGCGACTTTTATTTAGTGGGACTGTTTCGCCTTTGGAGAGATGAACGAAATAGCGGTTTGTTCAGTGAATCATTCTGGAATCGGGTAAAAGCAAGCATTCTGGACTACCGATATTGGATTGATGAACCCGGCGATGATGTGATGTGGTTCTTCAGTGAGAACCATGCCTTGTTGTTCCATACCAATGAGTTGTTAGCGGGTCAACTATTTGGGGATGAAATGTTCAGTAACAGTGGTGAGTCCGGTGAAGTGCACCGTCAAAAAGCCGAGCAGAGACTTGCTTTGTGGTTTGAGCGCTTTTTGGATGAAGGATTGGCAGAATGGAATTCGAGTGCCTACATTCCTATAGATGCTGTTGGACTGTTGCATATTTATGAGTTTGCACATAATGAACAGCTCAGACAGCAAGCGAAAAAGGCAATGGATCTGTTATTCTATTATATTACGGTTCAGATGCATCAAGGCGTGATGTCTACAACGTTCGGTCGCAGCTATGAGAAAGAACTTCTGGGCAGTTATGCAGCAGGAACGACCTCTATGTGTTGGATCGGTTATGGCATCGGTCATGTGAATAATTATTCCATCAGCAATGTAGCTCTGAGTTTATCGGACTATAATCCTCCTGCAGCGTATCAGGAGCATCTGATCCTTGGAGAGAATCAGATGCTGGAGTTCACGAATCAGCAGGGTAAGGGAGGGTACGCCAAGCTCTATCATTATCGGACAGCGGAATATGCCTTATCCTCCATCATCGGTTTTCGTCCAGGCAAGCCAGGTTATCAGGAGCATGTGAATCATCTGTCTATGTCGCCAGAAGCGCAGATTTGGGTGAATCATCCAGCAGAGATATACAAGCATGGGGATGGCCGGCCTTGCTTTTGGGCTGGAAACGGGATATTGCCCGACGTTGTTCAGCATGAAGGCATGGCGCTGATGATGTTTGATATTCCAGCGGATCATACCTCGGATTGGACACATGCTTATTTTCCTACGGGTTCCTTCACAGAATGGGTAAGGCATAAGAACTGGCATTTTGCCCGCCTGGATCAGGGATATGCGGCACTATATGCGGCTAATGGCGCAAGTATGGAGAGCAATGGAGTGACGAGAGAGCGGGAGCTCATTTCTCATGGATTGCGGAATGCCTGGATTATAAGAGCAGGAACAGAACAGCAATTTGGATCATTTGGCGCTTTTGTAGATCAAGTTCGCTCCGCAAGCCCTGAGTTTGACAGGAAATCTTTAACGATGACCCTGACAGATCCGATATATGGTTCCATTCAGTGGGGAATAAACAAACCTTTTCTTATTGAAGGAGAGGAAATCGTGCATAACGGCTATGGAGTAACAGGTCAGTTGAAGGTACAGGACATGAAGCGTTGAATCTTGTGCAATAAATCTAGGGAGTGAAAGCAATGATGCCGAATCAAGAAGTGCTTCTGGAGAAAATAAGCAAGGTATCCCATGCAATGGAAACGATGAAAAACACAAGCATTAACGAACAGTTTCCCATTGGACTGATCGACATTCACTTGTGGGAATGGCCTCAGGGTGTTGGACTTTATGGTTTGCTCCAGCTCTATGAAGCAACAAAGGATGCCAAGGTGCTGGAATTTCTCGAGTCATGGTACAATGCAAGACTGATGGAAGGCTTACCCGAAAAAAATGTAAATACCTGTGCGCCCATGCTGACGTTGATGTCCCTATGTGAGCTGACCGGGAACCCGGAATACGAACGTGTCTGTGAAGAGTGGAGCAGTTGGATTATGAAGGGGCTGCTTCGAACCGGAGATGGAGCGTTCCAGCATATGATTACGGGAGATGCCAATGATGGGCAAATTCTGATCGATACCCTTTTTATGACAGTGCTTTTTTTGGCCAAGGCAGGGGTGTATTTTAAGAAAAAAGAGTATATAGAAGAAGCCAAGCGACAATTCCTTGTGCACATTAAATATCTATACAACAAAGAAACGGGATTGTTCTATCATGGCTGGGATTTCAACGGAAATCATAACTATGGTGCTGTTCATTGGGGCAGAGGCAACGCATGGTATACGGCTGGAGTGATGGACTTACTGAATATTATTCCGATCGAAGACGGGCTAAAAACGTATCTGCTGGATACAGCGACTGCTCAGATCAAAGCACTGAGCAAACTGCAGCATAAGGATGGCATGTGGCACACGGTACTGGACGATTCAGACTCATACCAAGAAACTTCCGCAACGGCAGCGTTTGGATACGGTATTCTTAAGGGAATTCGTTACGGGTACCTGGACGAGTCCTATCGTCATATCGGCATGAAGGCACTTGCAGCCGTGTTGAACCATATTGATGAAGACGGAGTTGTACAGCAGGTGTCCTATGGAACGCCTGTGGGGCAGGGTGCCCAGTTTTATAAAGACATAGCGATTAGTCCGATGGGGTATGGGCAAGCCCTTACGTTGTTTATTCTGATCGAGGGATTGCAGGTCCAGGCCGCTGATATAAGATGATCCCGGACAAACAATGAAATGATCAAATCACACCCCATAGAGCAGACCCTATAAACGAGTCTCTCTGTGGGGTGTTTTTGATTCGTTTCAAACCATATCCTAGTTTAATTCAGTGATCCCCGTATCTCTAAAATCCTCAACGGCAAGCCCCTCACTGGCACGGAGCAGCGTTTCAACAATTTCCGTTCCCCACGCCCGCTCATTTTGCGAAATGACAGCGGATAGCTGACCATTCAGCAGTCCTTTTTCACTGATCGAGCTGTCACCAAAAGCAATGAGGTGACGATTCAACCCTTTGGCTTTCCAGACGAGGGCAGAGGCAGAGACAGAAACAAAATCCAGCCCAACGACTGCATTAAAATGGGGGTGGGCATCAATCATGGATTCAATATCCGCAACGGCTCGATTTTCATTGCCTTGATTGTATTTGACCTCCAGAATTTCGATGTCTGTTTCATTACGAATATAATCAATAAACCCGTTTAACCGCTGTTGCAGACCATACATTTCTTGCAAACCACTTTCGACCAAAATCATACCTTCGTTGTGAAGCAGCCTCGCTGTAGTTCTGGCAAACTGTTGGCCTGTCTGGTAGTTATCAGCTCCGACATAAGCAGCCCGCTTGCTGGTGGGAGCATCGGATTCGAACGTGACTACGGGAATGCCGGTCGCCTTGGCTTTATTAATCACAGGTGTGAGTGCTTCAGCCTCCACAGGCGAAATGGCAATGCCATCAACGCGCTGTTTGATCATGTTCTCCACGATGCGGATTTGTTGTTCGGTGTTGGCCTCATCCGGTGCATTGACGGTTAAGGTGATATTATGCTTTTCAGCTGATTGTGCAGCATCCATCGTAATCATCTCATAAGTCGGATAGGTCATCGGATAGATGATTCCGAATGTTTTGTTCTCCGTTGATGGTTCCACAGTTGTAGCGGCATACAGTTTTACTTCCTGACGTTTGGAAGATAGATCGTCTGAACTGGACATGTTCATTGAACTCGTAGTTAGGCTTGAACATGAAGTTACTGTTAACGGAAGCAACATCATAAGCAAGAGCCAGCCAGTCCGTTTGAGTTTATTCATACATCGGCTCTTTTCTCATGTCTATTGATGGTTCACCCGATGTCACAACCCCTTGCGTGCGATATTCTTTGGGTGTGCTTCCCGTCGTTTTTTTGAATATATTCGAAAAATAGTGAGGATCGTTATACCCCACCTTAAATGCAATCTCAAAGGTCTTGTTGCTCGTTGTTTTCAGCAGTTCTTTGGCTTTACCGATTCTCACTTGGGTTAAGTACTCCGTTATGGTTTGGCCGGTTTCCTGGCTGAAAATTTTGCTGAGATGACTTGGGCTGACGCGCACATGTGCAGAGATCGTCTTTAATGAAACCTGCTCGTTATTATATTGCTCTGACACATACGCTTTGACCTGATCGATCACATCACTGTATTTGCCAGAGGACGCTGTTCTTCGTTGCCATAATAGATTCAACAGAGAGCAGAGGTACCTAGTACAGGCTTCCCAGCTTGTTATTCCCTGGATGTTGTGCTGCAGGCTCCGGATGTTTTCATCCGGGTCAGCCCCCATACGAAAAAGCTGATTCGCCAGTCGAAAGGATTCAAGCGTAAGATCATTTAACAAATAGAATCCATACGATGAGGACTTCCAGTCAATCGACTCTAATGGCGCGGCGAATTCCTGCACAAAGCTGTCACGTTGATGTGCGTCGCCAATTTTGAGGAATTCAAGAAACCGGCTGCGATCCAGCAAAATATTCATTCTCTCATCCAGATGAATCTCGCGCAGAGCAGCTTTGTTTTGTTGGGTCAAACGAGTGATATATTTGTCTTCATCCGCCTCCAGATAGGAGATATGAATGCCCTGCAGACGCTCCTGGCGGCTACCAATGCCAAGCGTAACACTGCAGTTGAACTGTTGCTCCAGTTCCAGGCGAATCGGTCCTCGAAGCTGTTCCAGATAAGCGGTGATCCTGTCTTCGGAACTGGATTTCAGCAGCAGCACCAGCTCGGTTCGGCTCCGAATGTAGGGGAGAAGTTCGACATGTATGCTAACGTTTTCCTCCAAAAAATGAAGTGTATTATTGAATAACAGTTCCGAGTGCAGAGCCTCATCTTGCGACCGGATGTCAACAATGACGATGGTGTAAAATTTGGCGGAAAGCGGGAGCGAAAGTTTTTTGGCTGAATCAAGGGCATCCGTTGTACCGATGAGACCGCCGCATAGATCGGCAAGCAGTTTTTCCCGGGTCATCGTGCGGTTGGTCATTCGCTGTTCTTCTTCATCGATTTTCTGACTGACTTGATGCAACGTCTGAAGAAGCTCCGCCGCGCTGACGGGTTTAAGACAGTACTCCGTTACACCAAGCCGGATAGCCTCCTGGGCATAACTGAACTCATCATGACCGCTCATAATAATGATCTTGATCTCAGGTTTTTGCGCACGGACGATGGAGGCCAGCTCTAACCCGTTCATAAACGGCATTTTAATGTCAGTAATGAGAATATCAGGCGCCCATTCTTCAATTAGAGGTAAGGCAATTTCTCCATCCGGCGCATCTCCGCAGTAGTGAAAACCTTCTTTTTCCCAATTTACGCTACTCCGTATGTTTTCCCGAATTCCGATCTCGTCATCGACAATCATCACTTTTTTCAATGCTGAACCTCCTTGCTTTTTGGAATGCGTATTTTAAAAGTACTTCCTTCCATATAAGTGCTTTCCATCTCGACGCCATAGGACGGGCCAAAATAGAGACGTATTCGATCATGCACATTCAGCAGACCAAACCCGCCTTCTTGCTCCTTTTCTTGAATGGTACGGGAGCCTGCCGACTGTTCGAGCTCTTCTCTCAACTGGGTTAATTTTTCAGGTGTCATGCCAATGCCGTTGTCTTGTACGGTGAGCACAATGCTCGTATCATCCACGTAACCCTGAATCGAGATGAGTCCTTGACCACGCTTGTTTTTAATGCCATGGTAGATGGCGTTTTCAATCAGGGGCTGCAGGGTCATTTTTAGAATCGGATACTCTTGAAGCTCGCGGTTCACATGGATTTCGTATGTCAAAATATCGTGATACCTCATCTGCTGAATAACCAGATAATTGCGGGCATGCTCAAGCTCCATTTGGATCGATACCCAGTCGAAGCCTTTGTTTAGACTCAATCGAAAAAACTTGGAGAGGGCCTGAACCAGCTTGATGACATTTTCTTTCTTTTCGGCTTCGGCCATCCAGATAATGGACTCCAGCGTATTGTACAGAAAATGCGGATTAATCTGAGCTTGCAGTGTGCGTAATTCAGCGATTTTGACTTGTTCATTTTCCTGAATGCTTTTATCGATCAAGGTTTTGATTTTCTCGAGCATGATGTTAAAGCTTTGGCCGAGATCCGCGATTTCGTCTGAGCCGGTAGGGGAGACTTTGACCTCCAGATAACCGCTCGCCGCTTTTCGCATCTTGTTCATCAGAATTTGTATCGGATGAATGAGTCTGTTATTCAGGAAAAAATATAAAGAAATAGCAAAGAAAGCGCTTAACGAAACACTGATGATAATTAACTGACGAATGCTGTTGGCTTCCGCAATGATTTCTTGAAAAGGCGCGGCACCGATGATTTTCCACCCAGTCTGCTTGGACGTACTATATACGACAAACTGAGGTTTGGAGCCTGCCGACAGGTTAAAGCTGTCTTGCTGTGCATGGAGAGGAACGGAGTTAATCTGGTCGATGATGGCAAGAGATGCCTGGTCCGTAGGTGGTTTGAACAGTGTTTTTCCATATTGATCGTTAATATAAAAGAAGCCGGAATCTTTAATTTTCGTTGTTGTCAAAAAATCATCGATGAACAAATCATTCAGATCAATCACTATAAAACCGATGACTTCATGTGTAATACGCTCCTTGACCGTTGTCATAATTGAAAGCGCATTCTGTTTAGGATAAACGAATCCGTCCAAACGGTTATGCTCAGCATAGGGTGCGGTATGAGGAACTCGCAAAATGGCGTTTGGGTACTGAACCAAATATTGAAAGTAGGGATTGCGAAGCGGGTTGCGTTCCAGCTTGAAGACTCCTTTTCGTTCACTAATGCCTTTGCCATAAAAGTTAACAAACGAAATATTCAGAACCTTATCATATTTGTAGGTTTCCCGGTAGAGATTGTACGTCTGCAAAATGCCTTTGGCTTCCGTATATGACTCGGATTGAGCGTACAGATACTGTAGTACTTGCGGATTCTTGCCCAGTTCCAGCAATCGTTCGGTATCTTCAAACATGATGTCGATGTTTCTGGCGAGCTGATCAGCGGCCAGTTGTGTAGAGGCTTTGTTATGATTCGATACAACCGTATAGGACTTGTGGTACGAAATCAATCCCACGATGATCAACGGTACAGAGCTGAGGATGATGAACATACTGAGCAATTTAAGCCTGAGGCTTGAAGTTATCCACCTAACAAGTTTCAACGCATTCCACTCCATCTGAAGGGATCATGATCAAAAGGTAGCATTATTATAACATGAATTTGAAGTATGGGAGGTCATCGCAAAATAGTGCACGATAAACCAAAAAAATTACACGTTTTCATAAGATCCGCTCCACAATTACTAAATTATTACATAAAATGCGCATGACATTCCATATAAGTGAACAATGTAAGCGTTTTATAATGTGATCACACCACACAAGGTGAACTTACAAGGGAGGATCATATGATGCGGAGCAAAAAAAAGTGGGGACTCACCATCACACTGGCGATGGTTATGCTTGTCAGTACAGCTTGTAACAGCGGCAACGGAGCATCGGGTAAAAATCAAGCAGGTTCGGGAGGAGAAAGCGGCAGCACACCTGCCAGTTCCAAGACGATTACACTTGGTTTTTCCCAAGTTGGCGCGGAAAGCGGCTGGCGTTCAGCCAATACCAAATCGATTCAGGACTCGGCGAAAGAAGCAGGTTATGATCTGAAATTCTCCGATGCACAGCAGAAACAAGAGAATCAGATTAAAGCGTTACGCTCCTTTATTCAGCAGAAGGTGACTGTTATTGCCTTTTCTCCAGTAGTGGAGTCTGGCTGGGATACCGTTCTGAAAGAAGCGAAGGATGCAGGCATCCCTGTCATTCTGACCGACCGGGCCGTGGATTCATCGGATAAATCGTTGTACAAGACGTTTATCGGTTCCGACTTTGTTGAAGAAGGGCGCAAAGCAGGTCAATGGCTGAACGACAAATACAAAGATACCCAAGAAGAGATCAATATCGTTGAATTGCAGGGAACAACGGGGTCTGCACCAGCGAATGATCGCAAAGCAGGTTTTATGGAGGTTATTGGTTCCAACGCCAAATTGAAGGTCATTGCGTCACAAACGGGTGACTTTACTCGTGCAAAAGGTAAAGAGGTTATGCAAGCTTTCCTCAAAGCTCATAAGAAAATTGATGTTCTCTATGCCCACAATGACGATATGGCACTTGGCGCAATTCAAGCGATTGAAGCTGCAGGTCTGAAACCAGGCGTAGATATCACGATTATCTCTGTCGATGCGGTGAAAGATGGCATGCAGGCAGCAGCCGACGGCAAGATCAATTTTATCGTGGAATGTAACCCGCTGCTCGGCCCTCAGTTAATGGAAGCAGTTCAGGCTGTGGTGGACGGGAAAGAGATCGAAGCCCGCATCGTCACGGATGAAACGACCTTCACATCGGAGCAAGCCAAAGAAGCGTTACCCACACGCGAATATTAATAGTAGATGCGGTTAACACCGAAAAGTCATTTTTCGACTTGACTGTCGCTAAATGACTTTTTTCTATCTGCCGATTGCGGGTAACGGCTTCTACAACATAAGGGGATTTTATTAATTTATAATGGGAGAGATTGGATATGGAGGATAATCACGCACCCATCCTGCAAATGACGGGCATCACCAAGCGTTTTCCGGGCGTAAAAGCACTCTCTAACGTCAGCTTTCGCCTGTTTCCGGGTGAAATTCATGCATTGATGGGTGAGAATGGGGCAGGAAAGTCCACGTTAATTAAAGTCTTGACCGGCGTTTACTCGATTGACGAAGGCAACGTGACGATGGACAATCGCACGCTTGCGATATCGGGACCACTGGAAGCCCAAAGAGCGGGGATCAGCACAGTGTACCAGGAAGTGAATCTTTGCCCGAATCTAACCGTCGCAGAGAACATTTATATCGGTCGGGAGCCGATGAAGTTTGGTCGTATTCACTGGAAACAAATGAACCGGGACGCAGAGAAGCTTTTGCGTGAACGATTGAATCTGGTGATTGACGTGAAAGCCCCTCTGCAAAACTATTCGGTAGCGGTACAGCAGCTCATCGCCATAGCCAGAGCACTGAGCATTTCAGCCAAAGTACTTATTTTGGATGAACCAACATCGAGTCTGGATAAAAATGAAGTGCAGCAGCTATTTCAGATTATGCGCAAGCTGAAGAGCGAAGGGCTGGCAATTCTGTTCGTGACGCATTTTCTCGACCAAGTGTATGAAATGTCAGATCGACTGACTGTACTCCGCAACGGTGAACTGGAAGGGGAGTACATTGCAGCAACTCTTCCTCGTATGGAGCTTGTGCTTAAGATGATCGGTAAAGAGCTTGAAATTCTGGAGGAACTTCCAAAACAATCGGTCGAAGGGAACTCAGAGACAGAGATAGACGCAAACGCAGGGGATATCATGATTACGGCGACGGGACTGGGACGAAAAGGTGCCATTGAACCGTTTGACTTGACGATTCGGAAGGGTGAGGTGGTCGGTCTGGCTGGCTTGCTCGGATCGGGCCGTACGGAGATCGCTCGTCTCATCTTTGGTGCAGATCGCGCCGACGAAGGCAAATTAACTGTTGCGGATACTGGAAACACAGTGAAGTCGCCGCGGCATGCGATAGATCAGCATATTGCATTCTGCTCGGAGAATCGGAAAACCGAAGGTATTATTGACGATCTGACCATCAGGGAGAACATTATTCTTGCCTATCAGGCGACACGGGGATGGTCTAAACCGATTTCTCGTAAAAAGCAGGATGAAATCGCTGAAAAATATATCCATTTACTGCAGATCCATCCTAAAAATCCGGAGCAGCTAATCAAAAACCTGAGTGGTGGCAACCAGCAAAAAGTATTGCTTGCACGCTGGTTATTGATGAACCCGGATCTGCTCATTCTCGATGAGCCTACACGCGGCATTGATATTGGAGCAAAAGCGGAAATACAAAAACTTGTACTTTCGCTGTCCAAGCAAGGCACGGGTGTTCTGTTCATTTCTTCGGAGCTGGAAGAAGTGATTCGGGTCAGCGACCGGGTAGCTGTGCTGCGAGACCGGAAAAAAGTCAAAGAACTTACTGGAGATCAGATCAATCAGCAGCAAATCATGAAAGCCATGGCAGGAGGTTGACGTAATGATTAGCAGGATGCGAAAACATCATTTGTTTTGGCCGCTATGTATGCTTGGATTACTTTTGTTATTTAACTTGCTCTATTCACCCGATTTTTTCTCGCTCGTGATGCGTGAGGGCAATCTATACGGCAGCTTGATCGATATTCTGAATTTTGGAGCACCGCTGATCCTGGTATCCATCGGTATGACCCTGGTGATTGCAACCGGCGGCATAGATCTGTCCGTAGGTTCCATTGTTGCGATATCGGGAGCGATGGCATGTATGACGATCAGCAAAGGAACAGATCAAAGTTCGCTCTGGCTTGTTCTGAGTGCACTTGCATTATCCATCGGTCTTGCTCTGGTCTTGGGCGTGTGGAACGGGGCACTGGTATCGGTTGCGCGGATTCAGCCTATTATCGCAACGCTGATTCTGATGGTGGCTGGACGTGGTATTGCACAGTTGATTACCGATGGACAGATTATTACCGTGTCCAACGCGCAGTATCAGTACATCGGCGCGGGTTCGCTTGCGGCTTTGCCGTTTTCGATTTTTATCGTACTGGCGGTGCTGCTTATTGCGGTTCTGCTCACCAGAAAAACAGCCCTCGGACTGTTCATTGAATCGGTTGGAAATAACGCTCGTGCCAGCCAGCTCGCAGGAATTCGCTCCAAAACCGTCATTCTCGCCGTGTATGTGTTCTGTGGTCTCTGTGCTGGCATTGCAGGACTGATTCTTAGTTCCAACGTCTCCAGTGCGGACGGGAACAATGCAGGGCTCTGGTATGAGTTGGACGCCATTCTGGCTGTCGTAATCGGCGGGACGTCACTCAATGGCGGCCGTTTCTTTTTGATGGGTACGGTGGTTGGAGCACTGATCATTCAAACCTTAACAACAACGATCTATATGATCGGTGTACCGCCAGAGGTTACGCTGGTTGTTAAAGCCTTTGTAGTGCTCGCCGTATGTTTAATCCAATCCGAAGCTTTCCGCAAGTCTATGACAGACCGCCTGAAGAAGCGGAAGTTTCCAGCTGAACAAGGGGTGAATCGCCATGTATCTTAATCGAAAGCTTCTCCCGGTTCTGGTTACCTTCGGCTTACTGGCTGTGATGATTGCCATTGGCTCGTTCCGTTACACGGGTTTCTTTTCCACACAAGTCTTGTTTAATCTGTTGATCGATAATGCCTTTCTGATTATTACGGCGATTGGCATGACCTTTGTGATCGTATCCGGGGGTATAGATCTGTCCGTTGGGTCGGTCATCGCGCTGACCACAATTATTAGCGCGAGCCTGGTTGAAAAGCAAGGATGGCCGCCGACCGTTGTCATCCCCATGGTGCTCATTATGGGCGCGGTGTTTGGCACGGTGATGGGAGCCATCATTTATTATTTTAAAATTCAGCCTTTTATCGTCACATTGGCAGGGATGTTTCTGGCAAGAGGACTGTGTTATGTCATCAGTACAGACACCATTACGATTACGAACTCGTTCTATACGGATGTAGCACAGGCCAAAATTCCGCTTCCAGGCGGCAGCTTCGTTTCGATCAATGTGATCATTGCCCTGATCGTTCTATTACTTGCTATCTTTCTTGCACACTACACTCGTTTCGGGCGCAATGTGTATGCTATTGGTGGAAGTGAGCAATCTGCCATGCTGATGGGACTACCTGTAGCACGCACAAAAATTTTAGTTTATACGTTCAGTGGTTTTTGTTCTGCACTGGCGGGTGTGGTTTTTACATTCTACATGTTATCCGGTTACGGATTACATGCGATGGGTCTGGAGCTGGATACGATCGCGGCGGTTGTTATTGGTGGAACACTGCTGACCGGCGGTGTGGGTTACGTGGCAGGTACGTTCCTTGGTGTATTGATCCAGGGGATTATCCAAACTATAATTAGTTTCGAAGGCACGCTCAGCTCATGGTGGACGAAGATTGTTATCGGTTTGATGCTGTTTGTCTTTATTTTGTTCCAGCGTCTTCTGAGCGAACGACGAGTATCTGCCAAGTCTCTGCATTGACCGTATTTGAACGTCACAAGTTAGAGGAGGGGGAAGGATCTGGTGAACAAAGTTGTAAGCTGGTTGTGCCTGTTGCTTCTACTGTGTCTTACCGGCTGTACTGCAGATGAGTCTGAATCAAAGCCCCTTCCTGTTCCATCTAACATTGAATCCCTGCCATCTATGGAAGAATGGATGCAGTCGCTCGAATATAACACGCCTTCGAAGGAACCGATTATATTGGGTTTTTCACAGCTTGGTACCGAGAGTGCCTGGCGTATGGCGAATTCGACATCGATTCAGGATGCCGCCAAGGAATCCGGAATTACACTCATTTTGAAAAATGCAGAGCAGTCTCAGACGAAACAATTTGAGGCTGTTCGTTCTTTTATCGAGCAAAAGGTGAATGTGATCGCTATTGCACCGGTGGTGGAATCGGGCTGGGATACCATCCTTCAGGAGGCGAAGCAAGCGGGCATCCCCGTAATCATTGTAGACCGATCCGTAGACGCCAAGGATACCTCGCTTTTTGTAACCACGATTGGGTCGGACTTCTATGAAGAGGGTGTGAAAGCGGGGAAGTACATTCAGGACCGGCTGCGGAATGTACCAGGGACGATTCGAATTGCGGAACTGCAGGGCACGAGTGGATCAACGCCTTCGATCCAGCGCGGTGAGGGTTTTAGAAGCATCCTGGGTGATCAAGAGCATATCTTGTTCTCACAAAGTGCTCCTGCTGATTTTACAGAGGACAAAGGCAGGCAGGTCATGAACGATTTTCTTCAAGTCCCGAAAGAGGAGAGACCGCAGGTTCTTTTTGCTCATAATGATGAAATGGCTTTTGGTGCGATCCAGGCGATTCAGGAGGCTGGCTTGAAGCCCGGAGAGGACGTCGTAATTGTGTCGGTAGACGGTTCACGAAAAGCACTGCGTATCCTGGCAGACGGGCAGATTAACGCAGTGGTCGAATGCAACCCGTTGCTCGGTCCTCAGCTCATGCAGGCGGCCAAAGAGATTATGGCAGGACGTACGTTGCCCAAACGCATGGTGCCCCGAGAGGATATTTTCACACAAGAAAGTGCGAAGCGTGAGATGCTTAATCGAAAGTTTTAGCATAATCCTGTTGGACAATTCCGACGGGATTTTGCATTCTTATGGAAGATGATTTATATTATTTACCCGATATGATTCCATGTGAAGGAGTGATTCTATGATCATTATGATTAATGGTGCATTTGGCTCTGGTAAGACTTCAGCAGCGAAGGCGCTACAGCCAAGAATTGAAAATAGCATGATCTTTGATCCGGAAGAAATAGGTTATATGCTGCGGAAGCTTCTCCCCGAGGAACATCGAAAAGAGCAGGAACGCACGGATAATTTTCAAGATATCGAACTCTGGAAAGTGTTGACGGTGAAGGCGGCCAGAGAGGTGAAGGGAAAATATAATAAACATTTGATTGTTCCCATGACGCTCTATAAAAAAGGTAACTTTGATTACATCTACAACGGGCTAAAAGAGATCGACCCAGACCTGCATCATTTTTGTCTAACGGCTGAATTAGAGACCATATATGGGCGTCTTGCTAAACGTGGAGATGAATTCGGCGGATGGCAGTATCAACAAGCACCGAAGTGTGTCGAGGCGTTCAAGGCAGATGCATTTGAAACCCGTATTCCCACGGATCATCTGGAGACGGATGAAGTGATCGATATTATTGTGGAGAAACTGAAAGGGTAAAACGACGAGGAGGCAATATGAAAAGAGGCATACAATTCCAAATTCCAAATGAATATGGGAGCTTTTTGGGCGAAATCCTGAAACCGATTAAGATCGCGGATTATGACTGGTTTGTTGGCGGGGAGGAGTCCTATTTTGTTGTTGAGGATACCTTGGGAGATAGTCTTTTCCCAGACCGGGTTATGGGCATGGCGGGAGAAGAGTTGCGGCAAATTATTGAAGATAATAAGTATTATCTGATCTTTGCCAATCTGAAGGCTTATCCGACACGTACTGCAATCATGGATATAGAGACATATGAAGACTATGCGGAGAGTGAGTGCCAGCTCGCACTGCTTGTCATAGATAGCAGTTACGTAGCGATATACATTAAAGATGCTGATAAACGAGAAGAAATGCTCAGGCATACCAAGAGACGGGGATACGAAGCGCTGGATTATATTACGGATGATAATGACGTAAGAACAAGACTATCTGTCTAGTGATATAAGCTGGGAGTCAGAGATCGGATCATCCTGAGGTTGGATAGACCGTGACATATTTTAGAGATAGAATAGAGGAATGTAAGAACTTGGAATGGGAAAATGAGATAGGGTACATCAGCTTGAACATGATAGCAGGAAGGAGGAAATTGAAATTTTGAACGCGTTTACATAAAGAAAGGGGCGGTTCTTTTGTCTGGATATTATTGGGATAACCAAATAGATTATCTGAAAAAGACGCGCTGGCTTTACTATAACGATGATTATTTTGAATTTCTAGTTGAACGAGTTTGGAAGATTAAGCAAGCCGTACATATGATCGATTATGGATGTGGTTTTGGTTACATGGGCTGCTAGAGAGAGCGGCAAAGATGGAAATATAGGCATGAAGATTCCGACACTGCTCAGTCAGTTTGGTCTTAGAGGCGTGGAATGCCGAGTAAGCGATCGTGTGAACTTTCTGGATCAACAGATGGACGAACCGGATAAGCAAACATTGTATAACGCCTTAAAAGAAGAAGGGTTAGGAGCCGCCCGAGGATTAACTTCCGAGGAGGCCATCCATCAGTATGAGGCAGAGGAGAGATTTGCAAGGGAATTCAATGAAAACATGTATATGACGTATGCTCCGAATATGAAAATGACTAGCGGGATTGTAGTACGATGAATTTAATTTAATTATAGCGAGGAAAGGAAGCTGAAATAAGATGGTATCCACAGCAATAATTTCACAAGCTTCTCAATCATTTGGCATGGCTCCTGAGTCACTGGTTCTGGTAAGTCAATCTACGAATGTGGTGTACAGATTCAATCAGCAAGATAAAACATATTTTCTTCGGTTATCGGAGAAACCGGCAGCATATGAGAAATCTATTCAGGCAGAAGTCCACTGGGTTCGCTATCTGGTGTCCAAGGGTGTCCGTGCCTCATTACCTATACTGAGTGTGGAAGGCAAGTTGACCGCTGTGTGCCGTGATCAGGAGAAATGTTATGTTGCTGCGGTATTTGAAGGAGCGATTGGCTATTTTTTTGATTATGATTGAGTGTATGGGATACGACTTTATTTACTCGATGGGGAAGCGTCATGGGCAATTTACACCATCTAACACAAAGCTATCAACCCGAAGATCCAAAGTTAATTAGAGCGGACTGGGCTCCACTGGAACTGAAAAATCCACATCTTCATACAGGTGATTATGCCTTGCTCTTAGGGAAGCTTCGAACATTGGAGCAGCAACTGATGGATTTGCCCAGAAAGGACGACGGTTACGGCCTGATTCATTATGATTTCCATCCTTATAATTGTTTGATTGATCAGGGTGAGCTTAACATTTTTGATTTTGATGATGCGATACGCGGCTGGTATGCTCTGGATATTGGGGTTGCGGCTGCACATGCGGTGTGGTGGGGGGCACATGATCCGAAGTGGGGAACGAAGGATGAGTTCGCGAAGACTTTTCTGACCGCTTTTCTGGAAGGCTATGTGAAGCAACAACCGATTGCACAAGAATGGATAGCTCGGATTCCTTTATTCATGGAGTATAGAAATATAAGTTCGTTCTTCTGGTGGTTAAAGGATTGGAATGGGGATGAAGGTAGCTTGTCTGAACATCAAAAAGGTGCTATCTCAGCAGCCATTAATCTGATCCAAAATGATCTTCCGTTTGAAGGTTGCCGCTTTAAACTATAAAAGACGAACTGAAATGATATAGTGAGGAGTGGTCGCTGAAGGGGGAGAATATATGAGAACACACATCATCCAGATTCATCCCGTTACACGAGATAATTGGGAACAGGCTTTACAAATTTCGCTACATGAAAACCAGACACATCTGGTTCCAAATGTTACGGAGGCACTCGCTTACGCCTATATTAAACCGTGGGATGAAGCACTTGATCCTTACGTTTTGCAAAAGGAAGGCAAAATCATTGGATTCTTTTACGTAAGTTATACACCTGAGAGTACAGATAATTACTGGATTGGCGGCTTTCAGATCGACAAGTCGGTTCAAGGACAAGGTATGGGAAAACAAGCTTTGAGAGCCGTGATCGACTATATCATGCAAAAACATCCGTTATGTCACGTCATTTCACTGACCGTTGAACGAGACAATCATATTGCTCAGCGCTTATATACAGGTCTATCATTTGTAAGCGAGAATCAGACCAATTCTGATGATGAGGTTATTTACCGATTGGAAGTAAAGTGAAGTACTTCATAGCTGAACTGTGCTTTTACACATCGTTTAAAGGGAGGCATACATATGAGAACAATCGATTATAGCCAGTATTACTGGCAAGATGATAAGGTTAGGCTGAGAGCATTTGAAGAAGAGGACTGGGAGAACTGTTATACAGAAGGCTTTGACTCTCCTGCGCGCATTTTGCTTGAGTGTGCTGTTGAGCTTCCGCCAACGATCAATGGCGCCAAACGATTTGTAGAATAGAACGTAGCGTTCTCATCAACCAATGGTCGTATCATGTTTACCATTGAAAATCTTGAGGGGCATAACATCGGTGGAATTAATCTGAACAGCATGGATGAGCGAAACGGAACGTTCAGTATCGGTATTGTCATTGATCAACCTTATCGTGGTCAGGGATATGGCACAAGCGCGATGAATATTTTGCTTGGTTATGCTTTTTTGGAGCGCAGATTTCATAAGTTCAACGATTATGTGCTGGAAGGTAACGAAGGCTCGGCTAGAATGATGCAGAAACTGGGTTGTGTGCAAGAAGGGATTCGTCGTCAAGTTGTTTATATTCATGGAAAACATATGGATTTTATTATGTTCGGATTAACGAAGGATGAGTATCTCGCTAATCGAGATGTAAAGTAGGGAGACTCACGGAGCCAATAAAAAGGAGACATTAGTATGATTACATACCAAATCTTAAATCTGGATCATGTAAAACAGTTACATGAAGTTGACCGCTCTGAGTATATCGACCTGATCTATGAGGTTATTGAGCAGAGCTTAGTTGAGCATAAACAAGATTACGATTGTGCGAACTGGGATCAAGAGCAGCTGCAGGAAATACAGGATCGTTACATTTATGAATTGCAACAAGGTGGCATGGCGTATGGTGCTTTTGAAGGCGTGAGATTGGTAGGATTCGGTGTGCTTGCCCATCAATTTAGAGGAAAAGAGCATAACCAGTTGCAACTGGATCTTATGTATGTCTCCAGAGCTTACAGACGGCAGGGGATTGGGCAAAGGATTCTAACCTTTTTAAGTAACGAGGCAAGAAAGCGTGGAGCCAAATCCTTGTACATCTCATCAACCGAAACGAGATCAGCGGTATCTTTTTACCAAAGTCAGGGAAGTCATATGACATCTGATGTGGATGAAGAACTTCATACCAAGGAGCCCAAAGATATTCATATGACTATTAAAATTGTTTAAGAGCAAACATGAGCAAGAATTTGTAAAAAACCGTCAATTTAACAATGGAAAATGAACTTTATTTTCCATAAATGAGTTATTCTGTTGGTGTAAGGCGCTTGTACCATATTGGAAAAGGCTTGATAACGAAAGGAGGCTCGTTTCGATTCAAGCACCTTGAGAATAATGAAACATACCACAATACTGTCTCTACAAATCAGAATAAGCGGAGGTACCGTTATGTCGAAAACGTTTAAAAAATTTGGTATTGCCAGTTTAGCACTGCTTTTCATGGCGACAGCAGCGTTTGCGGGGTGGAGTTCCAAAGCATCGGCCGCGGATTTGAGATCAATAACGGCCGCGCAGATTACAGCGGAGATGGGTGCGGGCTGGAATCTGGGTAACCAGCTGGAAGCTACCGTAAATGGAACACCCAATGAAACATCATGGGGTAATCCAACGATCACACCTGAGCTGATCAAAAAGGTAAAAGCGGCAGGTTTCAAAACGATTCGTATTCCGGTCTCTTATCTCAACTATATTGGAAGCGCTCCCAACTACACAGTGAATGCAGCGTGGCTCAATCGCATACAGCAAGTGGTGGACTACGCATATAACGAAGGTTTGTATGTAGTCATCAATATGCATGGGGACGGGTTCCACTCGATTCCAGGTTCGTGGTTACATGTGAACAGCAGCAATCAGAATGTAATCCGGGAGAAGTATCAAAAGGTATGGCAACAAGTTGCCACCAAGTTCAGCAATTATAATGAGCGTCTGGTTTTTGAGTCCATGAATGAGGTGTTTGACGGGAATTACAACAACCCGAATACGTCTTATTATGGTAACTTGAACGCGTATAATCAGATTTTCGTGGATACCGTTCGCAAAACAGGTGGGAACAACAATGCGAGATGGTTACTCGTTCCAGGTTGGAACACAAATATTGATTATACGGTCGGCAACTACGGTTTTGTCGTTCCAAGCGATAATTTCAGATCTTCCGCCATTCCAAGCTCTCAGAAACGGATTATGATCTCGGCACATTACTATTCTCCATGGGATTTTGCCGGTGAAGAGAATGGAAACATTACGCAATGGGGAGCAACCGCGACGAACCCTTCCAAAAAGTCGACATGGGGACAGGAGGATTATCTCGAATCCCAGTTCAAGTCCATGCACGATAAATTTGTAACACAAGGTTATCCCGTTGTGATGGGTGAGTTCGGTTCTATCGATAAATCTTCTTATGATTCCAGCAATAATACGTATCGTGCGGTTTATGCCAAAGCCGTGACTGCCAAGGCGAAAAAATATAAAATGGTTCCGGTTTATTGGGACAACGGGTTCAACGGCCAGCATGGATTTGCGCTCTTCAATCGATTTAACAATACCGTAACACAGCAAAATATTATTAATGCCATCATGCAAGGCATGCAATAATTGATCTGTCAGTAGTAAGTGTTTAGCGGCATGTTTCTATAATTAGGAACATGCCGTTTTAGTGTGCTTTTCCACAACGATCTCGGGTGCAGCTCAACCGTTTTTTCTTTGAATTTTACACAAGCCGCAAGCAGAATTCATTGAACGCCACACATCCATGGTTATACTAAATTTGGCTTAGATCTAGCGAACTTGAAGGATTGGGTGGTAGACAGAATGTTGAAGAAGCGTGAGCTGCATGAATGTCAATATTTGCACAGTTTGATGATGGACCCCGCAGTTTCTCCTTATGTTCGTTATGCATGTCAGTCGCAAGAGGAATTCATGTTTTTAACCCGGCAGTTAATTGCAGAGGAAGAACAGGGAACCGTCATTTCACGCACGATTTTTAATGAGACAGGAACCTCGATCGGCACCATTGATCTGTATCACATCATCAACGATACTGGATTTCTGGCGACATGGATCGGTGCTCCTTATTTCGGACAAGGATACAGTCAGCGAGCAAAGTCCGTTTTTTTGACAGAACTGTTTCTTGAACACGACGTACAGACGGTTTTTATGAAAATACGTAAGCAAAATGTTCGCTCCCGCAAAGCGGTTGAGAAACTACCTTATGTTAACCTCTCCAATGACCTGTATCCAGAGGTCACGCAGGCCATTAATGCAAAGCAGCCCATATATGATTTGTACCATGTCGAACGTTCTGCTTTTCTCGAAAGTCATATGGCGTTGCATCACATTTTAGCTACGTAAGACAACTTGGGAGTAAAAGAGTATACCAGGCGCCGTCAGAGATGACGGCGCTTTTGATATACCAAGAATGCCGACCTGATGAAACTAGGTATAGCTTCATCCGTAGAAGCATACGTGAAAACCCGGATAAAAAGCTACGGCATCCCCCTTAGAAGAGTTATAGAAATTCCTTAATGGAAGAACATGGATTATAATTGAAGTGAAGTCTATTGAAGGAGGTCGTTTTTTGACAACGGAGGTATGGATTCCAGTGGATGAGATACAGGATCAGGATCCGATCTGGGCAGGAACCAAAATTCGAATATATCAAGAACAGCCTATGGAATACTTGCTCTCATTCATATATGGAAATTGGAATGAGCTTCAACTAACCTGTCTAACCCAAGGCGAGGCAGGTAATATTGGAGGCGTCATTGCTAAAGACCTGCCCAACCACTATGCACTGGCACAAACGCTAAAGACCTTTTTGACCGGAGTGTACAGTGAGATTTGTTTTGAATAAAGAGGAAGGGGGGGTTACATTTTGAATCAGATGAACAAGATTTTGGGTGTTGTTTTAATGGTTGCCAGTGTGTTTATATCTACGCTGGAGCGTATATCAATCCGCTTATCAGCAGCACTGGTTGAGGCGGGAAGCGGATCGGAGCAAGGTTTGCGAGAAGTTACGCAGACGGTAGATGTACCCACAGGACTACTCGTATATTTCATGTTTTTTGTTGGATTTGTATTGCTGGTTGCCGGGTTCCCGGGAACTTACAAAAATAAAAACAAGAATAGACATCAATACGAGCGGCCAGAGAATTATAAATAGAGGAGGATTCAAGTTGTCCAACCAACCGGAGGAGAAGTTGACAGGTGGTAACGTGAATGACGTTGTACGCGTTGGGGATACGGTTCGCCGGGGGAGTATCCTGAATCGTTATGTACATGAACTGTTGTTGCATCTGGAAAAAGAGGGCTTCCAACAGGCGCCGAAGTATTTGGGCATGGATGAAAAGGGCAGGGAAATACTCTCTTACCTTGACGGAGATGTCCCGGGTAATGATTATCCGGAGATCGAAAGTTATATGTGGTCAGACGAATCACTGATTGCCGTTGCCCATTTATTAAGAGCCTATCACGATGCAACCGTTAACTTTAGAACTGTAGAACAACCGGACAACGATTATCCAGGTATAGCTGTAGAAGAACGGTCACATGAATTAATAGAGATATCATCAGAGAAAGCCGAAGTCGTCTGCCATAACGATTTTGCTTTATACAATATCGTTTTCAGGCATGGTTTGCCGCAGGGTATTATTGATTTTGATCTGGCATGCCCGGGGCCACGGCTGTGGGATATCGCCTACACTTTATATACTTGTGTTCCACTAGCGAATTTCTCGCCTAATCTTGAAGGCCAAGGCAAATCAGTTGCCTCATATGATAGAGAAACGCACGCAACCGTTCGGAAAAAACGCATTAAAATGTTTATGGGGGCTTACGGTTTACATGTTCCGCCTGATCTGAAGAATTGGGTAGTGTCCCGCATTCGCTTTATGTGCAAAACATTAGAGGAACGTGCAGCAGCAGGAGAAGTTGCCTTCGTGAAGATGGTCGAAGAAGGTCATCTGGCTCACTATGAGAGAGAAGTGACATTTTTGGAGCAACATTGGCAAGAGTGGTCGTAGTTTTGTTATATCGTTTTCGGGGAAATACAACGTAAAAACGGCCTGTATTCTTTTTGTACATTGGGGGACGCACCACCTTTCTCAATACAACCTGACTGACTTCGTATATAATGAGAGGTGACTCTACAAATAATTAACTACATAACTATTGCGAGGTGCACTTCGACTTATGCCAACCATTTATGATTTCACTGTGACCAGAACGAGTGGAGAGCGTTTTCCGCTCTTTCAATATGAAGGAAAGCCTGTACTGATTGTGAACACGGCAAGCAAATGTAAATATACACACCAATTTGATGATATTCAGAAGTTGTACGATGAGTACAAGGATCAGGGTCTGCAAATTATCGGGTTTCCGTGCAACCAGTTTGCGGAGCAGGAACCAGGTAGTAGTGCAGAGGCAGAGTCTTTCTGTCAGATCAACTACGGGGTGAAATTCCCGATGTTTGCGAAACTGGATGTGAATGGAGAGGCAGCGCATCCGCTCTATGACTTTTTGAAAAAGTCAGGTCCGTTTGCCGGCTTTGATGAGAGTGACATTCAGGCCAAACTGCTCAAACTGATGGTGGCAGACAAAGCACCTGAGTGGCTGCACGGCGATGCAATCAAATGGAATTTCACGAAATTCCTCATCAATGCAGAAGGTCAAGTCGTTCGGCGCTTCGAGCCGGTTGATTCCATGGATGAGATCAAAGCGAGTATCCGGGAACTCTTATAAAAATTAGCTTAACATCAGCGGGGCAACCAAGCATAAAGGGGTATCCCGCTTTCTTTTTGCACAGGAGGTGATGACGTGCCAAGCATGATGCAGTTTAATGCTCCACTGGCGTATACCTACAGAGCTACGAGTCAGTTTGACCCAGGCAATTCGGACGGATTCCATTCGCATCCGCATTATGAAATTTATTATTTTCATGATGGGGAATGTACCTATATTATCGGGGATCGTGTGTACAAGCTGGAACCGGGGGATCTGGTGTTAATGCATGGCCTGACACTGCACCGGCCGCATCCCCAAGTCGGTAAACCGTATGTTCGTACAACGCTTCATTTCGACCCTTCTGCCATTCGCGAAAGCTTGCACCCGGAGCGCATCCATGAAGTGCTGAAGCCGTTCGATGAATTGGGCAATTGCCGGGTTAACCTCACAGGTGAGATCCGCACGGAGTTTGAAGCACTGCTGTATGATCTGCACGAGTTAACCTCTCACTCGTCCAGATTCAGACAGGAGCGCATGAATATCCGGGTTTGTGATCTGTTATATTGTGTGGCAGAGATCTGTCAGGGGCATGTACAGGAACAGCGCTCTTCATCGGAGAAAGAAAGACATGTCCAGCATATCATCCGCTATGTCGATACTCATTATATGCATGACATCGGTCTGGATGATCTTGCTCAGGAGCTGCACCTGTCCAAGCCCTATCTGGCAGGCATGTTCAAAGAGATGACTGGACTGACCATATTCAAGTATCTATATGACAGACGTATTAATCAGGCAAAACTGCTGTTTCAGTTTCAGCCCGAGATGAGTGTGACAGAGGCCAGCCGATTGTCCGGATTCAAACGTCTGTCTCATTTCAGCCGCATTTTTAAACAAAGCGTGGGCTGTTCGCCCGATCTGTATCGGAGTCAGTTGCATCGGCAGCTATAAGGCCGGGGTAAGAATTTAAACGAAGCTTATCGCTTATTAGCATGAACGAAGCATAAGAGAATGACATCCAGAAGTCGACCAGTAGATTTACATGGTCGGCTTTTTTCGTTTTATTTTAGAACAAATGAACAATAGCGACCAGGAATCGGCAATCTTCACGTAACGACAGATGTTTAGACTTCCAGTGGAACAGGTAAAGAAAGGTAAGACAGATACCAATGATCGAGACAAGGACCGTCTTATTAACCATAAACATCTTAAATAACGAGGAAATGTTATTACAGGAGGCGAACAGGCATGGAAAAGCAAACACCGGCTCAGCAACAGAAAAATGACAGACGGGACCAGATGCATGATCATCCGGAGCAATATAAAACTGAACACGAAAGCATGCTGGATCAATATGAGCAAGAACAAACCGTCGACCCGATTCCGATGCAAGATCTGAATATGGAAGCACAAGAAGAGAAAAATAAAGATCAGACAAAACGAAATTCGTCTACGGAAGAGAAGTACCGGGCAGACTATCGCAAGAGGGAATAATTTAAATGAAAATAAAATAGTTTATTGACTAACGTATGTTACTATATTATAGTTACCTTGTTAGCAATGAACAAACAAATGTTTTAGGAGGCGTATATGAATGTCTACTTTTTTTGATGCGTTGAAGAACAGAAGATCTTATTATGGAATCAGCAAGGAATCCACAATCTCGGATGCGAAAATTCAGGAAATCGTCGAAGAAGCGGTAAAGTATACACCAACTGCATTTAACTCACAGACATCCCGGGCAGTTGTATTGCTTGGTGAACAGCATGATAAACTATGGAATCACACGGAAGAGATTTTGCGTGAAGTTGTGGGCAACGAAGAAACTTTCCAATCCACAGCGGAGAAAATGGCAGGTTTCCGTAGCGGCTACGGTACCGTTTTGTTCTTTGAGGACAACAATGTAGTAGCTCAGCTTCAACAAAACTTTGCTGCCTATGCTGACAACTTCCCAATCTGGTCTAACCAATCCAACGGTATGTTGCAACTGGTCATCTGGACAGCTCTGGAACAAGAAGGACTGGGTGCGTCACTGCAACACTACAATCCATTGATTGATGAGAAAGTGAAGCAAGAATGGAACATTCCGGAGAACTGGAGACTGATCGCTCAGATGCCATTTGGTAAACCAACAGCAGCACCAGGTGAGAAAGAGTTTCAGCCGATTGAAGAACGTGTGAAAGTACACAAGTAAGTCTCGTCATTACCAATATTTAACCACATACGGCCTCGCTTCAATTTGATACGATGATATAGATCGTAATCTATTGAAGTGAGGCTTTTTACTGTGAAAATAATAGATGCCAATAGAGCATTTCAAGCTTTTCATCCCGTATGGAAGATGGTCTTAAGTGGCGCCATTTTATTCGGTTCAGTGGCTGGCAATGGATGCGCCGTTAACGCAGCGGGGGCTCAGCAGCCAACCTTTCAAGATACACGTACAAGCTATGCAAGAGAGGCCATTGCACGTTTGGTACAAAAAGGTATTGTTACAGGAACGACGGAGTACTCGTTTGAACCCAAAAGAGCGGTCACACGAGCTGAATTCGCATCGTTTGCGGTACGTTTACTCGGACTAAAGCCCGTTTCCAACAACATTAAACCTTTTGCAGATCTTTCTGTGAATGCCTGGTATTACGGTAATGTGGCCGCGATGACTAATCTATCCATTCTTGAGGGCAAGGGCCAGAGTCAGTTTCAACCGAATGCTTCCATCACAAGGGAAGAGGCAGCTGCGTTTCTCGTTCGTATGCTGAAACAGCGTCCTGAGGCAAACGATCTTATATCTAATACATATTCGGACGCAGCGGACATCTCAAGCTGGGCTCGTCCGTATGTACAGAAGGTGCAACAGCTTGGATTGATGCGCGGAAGCAACGGGATGTTCAGACCAAGTGACCAAGTCACACGTGAAGAGGCTGCGGTTATGTTGGATGCCATTTTACAGAACAGCACATGGGCCGCACAGATCCAGCGGAAGCAGGATCATGGGATTCAACTGGGATGGCAGTATAATTCATCGGCAGCAGAATTCATAAGACAAGTCGAGCAGTCGCCTGTCAACACGGTTGTTCCGCGCTGGTTTTTCCTGAACAAAGATATGAACGTTTCGGATCACGCCAATGCAACATTAATCTCTTGGGCATCTGCTTCGGGCAGAGCAATTTGGCCAATGCTGGGTAACCGTTCCAATAAGGAAATGACACATCAGATGTTGTCCAGCTCGGTGAACCGGGAAGCGGTTGTCAGCCAAGTGAGTGCTTTTGTGAAAAAATATAAACTCGGCGGCATCAATGTGGATTTTGAAAATGTGGATCCTGTCGATCGCGAGGGCTTTACTGCGTTTGTGACTTCGTTAACGAAATCCCTGCACGCTCTCGGTGCTGTCGTATCCGTCGATGTATCACCCAATTTGGGCTCAGATTGGACGGAAGCTTTCGACTACGTTAAGCTGGGTGCGATATCTGACTACATGGTGCTCATGAGTTATGAGGAGCATTGGAACGGCGATCCCAAGCCAGGTTCTGTAGCTTCGCTTCCGTGGGTGGAAAGAGCGCTGACCAAGATGCTGTCCGAGGTAGAGGGTGCCAAGGCGATTCTTGCGCTTCCGTTATATACGCGAGATTGGTCCACCGTGAATCCGGCAGGGGCTTCTTGGGACATTACGCTGGGAGAACAAGGGATCCGGGCAGCCGCATCAGGCTCTCTAAGACACTGGGATTCACGTTTGAATCAGTATGTTATCAACTATACGTCGAGTTCCGTGGCAAGAGAGATTTGGGCGGAAGAAAGTCGATCTTTGTCAGCCAAAGTGCTGATGAGTGGTCAACAGAACATTGCAGGGCTGGCCTACTGGTATATGGGCGGAGAAACTGCGGATGTATGGAATGCCATTACCAATGCGATGCGATTCGAATCGTATCGGTTCTAACAAATAAGACCTAAACCTGTCGTTTGGTGAAAACGGAGGTTTGGGTCTTTTATTTTTGGTTTAAGCTATGGAATAGGTCGGGCCGTTTAAGCCTCTTTGTACGGTTTAATGTATAGAAGGACAAGTATTGTCCTGTAAATATACTATCTAAAAAAGAGAAGTTATTGGATATACAGGAGGAGAATAGACATGCGAGAGTTTGATTGCATTATTGTGGGCGGAGGGATCGCAGGACTTCAGGCGGCCATTCAGCTAGGACGTTATTTATCGCATCGAGTGCTGGTTGTGGATGCCGGAGAGGGCAGATCAACGCTGTGCCGAACGTATCATAACATTCTCGGTTATCCGGATGGGGTGTCCGGTAAAGAGCTGCGAGCACTTGGCAGGATGCAGGCGGAGCAAACGGGAGTTTCTTTTGAAAAGGATCGAATTATTGAAGCCATACGTGTACATGAGGAAAAGATCAGGCTTAAAGGCTCCTCCGGAACCGTTTATGAGACCAAAACCGTGCTGCTGGCAACCGGGTTGTCGGATCGAGTACCCGATATTCCGGGTCTGAAACCTACACTCGGCAAAACCGTGTATGTATGCCCTGATTGTGATGGGTATGAAATTCAGGGGAAACGAACCATTCTGCTGGGCGCTGGTGAAGCCGGAGCCAATATGGCGATGACTTTAATTGAACGTACAGACGATCTCTTATATATCAATCATGAACAGACCGCGATCTCCGCTGACCTTCACCGCCAAATGAAGCAAGCAGGAGTCCGTTATCTTGAAGCTGCGGTTCAGGAGGTGCAGCAGATGGAAGATGGTCATATTACAGGCGTATTAACAGAGGATGGGCAGATTTTCGAATCGGAACGTGGATTTATCGCGTTTGGTGGTAACCGGGTGCACTATGAGCTGGCTGAACAGCTGGGAGCTGTCATCGCGGACAATAAACATGTGGAGGCTGATGCACGCAGCATGCAGGCGGCACCTCAGGTATGGATTGCCGGGGATCTTGGTCTTCATGCCGAGCAGGCCACCGTTGCGATGGGTGAAGGTGCAATAGCGGCGATCTGGATTCATAAAGCGTTGCAGAAGCTGGTTCAAGGTTAAGTGGAGAGCATATAAAAATTAAACAACAAAACAAGTCTTCCTACGCCAATCGGCATAACGGAAGACTTGTTTTTGCTGCTTTTTCTGAGTGTTAATGTTTATTTATCCGGTTTATTCGCTGTATTGTTATCCGAGGAAGGCTCATGTTTTTTATGGGTAAAATCCTTACGAATGTTATCTACGATATCGCCAACGACACCTTCAATCATATCCGTTGGGCCCGGATCTCTTTTGTCCGGTTCAATTACGGTATTCACGCCTGGTTTGAGTTCATCGTTGGTTTTGTCATGTTTAGGCTTGTTATTCATGATAGTTCCTCCTTCAAATCCGTAGTTATCGATGTCTACTAACATAACCAAACACCGACATGTATATGTAAAACGATTAACCCAACTAGCATTTTTGAAACGCATGATTAAACTTCAACAGAACGTTTATATTATAAATGACACATGCTTGTGAAGCTTATTGCAGGCTCAATATAAGCCAAAGAATAAAAAAACATGCAACTAAACTGAAGGAGGTAATACGTATGAATGAACAAAATCATGTGATCCATAAAGATGGACAGGTTTCCACAGATCAGGTAGACAACGCAATTCAAAAGATTGCACCGGAGGAAAGAGATCAGATTTTACAAAATTTTGATGCATTCAAAGAATACCTCGGTAAACGGATTGCTATGGGTGAATCCATCGGTTTAAGTGAAGAACAAATGGCCAAGATTGCACAAAAAGTCGCGGATCATCTGGCGGCAAACGAAGAACCTCGTAACCGGGAAGAGAAACTCCTGCAGGAACTTTGGAACGTCGGTAAAGAAGAAGAGCGTCATATGCTTGCTCACATGCTGGTTCGTTTGGCGCAAGACACCAGAACGAATCATTAACAGAGTTCAGGCATAAATGGCCTGTACAAACATAGATTAATATAGATGCAGCAGAAACCCCGAATGCAGCTGATTTGGGGTTTCTCTATGTTCATTCGATGGATAAGCCTAGAAGTGGTGACGTGCATTGTAACTATTTTTAATCTGGCTGATACTTTTTAGAAAGTGGTATGTCGTATGATGAGTACAACATAAACGAACAATAAATGGTTAACGTGGACGTTTGAGAAGAAAAGCTTTCGTTTAATAATTCGGAAGAGCAATATTCTGTGTAAAGATATAGTGAAATAAGGAGAGATGGGCATGAAAAACGCGGCGAAAAAATGGAGATTTCAGATTATTGGTGCAGCAGTGGCTTTACTTGGCATCATCGTGCTGACTACATATTTGCTTACCCCTGCAAATGCGGAGGAGCGTACCAATGTTCAGTCACCTTCTGCTAATAAAGCCCAGTTGGCTAATTCCGAAGTATATACAGCTTATATTGATGGAATGCGTGTGCAAGACGGTACATTAATGCTGACTGTAGATAAAATCGGCTGGTATCAGGGCGAGGAAGCCAATGCCATTTTCAAACAACGTAATCCGGATGCGGGTATAGACGAAGCACCTGACGGTTACTATATTGTTAATGACAACAAAGAGCAAGAGCAGGTTGAGGTCAAAGCGGACGCCAACGTTCTTATGCAATTGTATGATCGGGATGGAACGGTTCAAGGGGCGGAGATCCAATGGAATGAACCGGTAAGTTTGTCCAAGTTTGAGTCACTTTATGGGGATAAACGGATTATGGATCTGTCGGTATTCCCTTACCACCTCACCATTCAAGATGGCAAAGTAATCAAAATTGTACAACAGTACATTCCTTAAAAAGAGATCACTCCGGATGAGAGCATAAAAATTCAAAAAGCATTCTTTCCGTTCGAATAGCGGAAGAGGATGCTTTTTTGTTATGACAAATGCATGAAAGCGATTGTAATTCATTGGTGGTACATGTATCATTATAGGAATGGCGTTTTTACATCATTCAGGAGGCTTCTGATGCTTAAAGACATGATTGCTTTAACCAAGCCCGGACTGTTAAGGTTGAATGTATTTGCGGTTGCCGTCGGTTTCTGGGTTGCTTCACAATGGGATATCGCGTGGTTATCTCTGCTTATGGTCGTCATTGGTTCAACGCTCGTGATTGCTTCGGCTTGTGTCATCAACAACTATTGGGATCGTGAACTGGATCAAAAGATGGAACGAACGAAAAAAAGAATGGATTACATTAACCATCTGAAGCCCGGATTTGTTCTGGGTTACGGTTTGGTTCTCGGAGTCGCTGGTGTAGCTGTATTGTTTCTACTGGTGAATCCGCTATCCGGCTGGATGGCTTTGCTTGGCTGGTTTGCGTATATCGTAATCTACACGATGTGGCTGAAACGCACTTCGACGTGGAGTACGTCGCTGGGTGGAATTGCAGGGGCGATGCCTCCGGTGATTGGTTATACCGCGGTAACCAATGAGATTGATGCAGGAGCCTGGTTGTTGTTTGCACTGTTATTCCTGTGGCAGCCTCCACACTTCTGGTCACTGGGTATTCGCCGCGTGGAAGAGTATCGTGCTGCGGGGTTCCCGCTGTTACCGGTGGTCAAAGGGGTCAAACGTACGAAATGGCAGATGATTCCTTACGTTTTTCTGCTGATTCCTGCCGTGTTCCTGCTGTATTATTTTGATTACGTTGGGCTGGTATTTCTGATTGTATCTCTGATTAGCAGCATCATCTGGTTTATACATACGCTTAGCGGGTTGAAAACACAGGATGATGAAAAGTGGGCGAAGGTTAACTTTTTGATCTCCGTCAATTATCTGATGCTCCTATTTATTGTGATGGTTGCGAACACAACGTGGTCTTAAACAGAATCGAATGAAGTGCACGAAATCGAAATACTCTTCAGAGAGCACATTTTGAATGAAAGAGCGGATAACTCTGGTTGTTCCCGTCTATCAAAGTGTGCTTTTTGTTATAATTTGTTATGGGATGTGACAACCACATGAATGATCTGCAGCAAGCAATACGGTGGCGGCAAGAAGGCAAAGTGCAGGAGGCTATTGAGCTTCTGCACCGAATTACGAATTTAGAGCCGCAACATGGGGGAGGATGGTATCAACTCGCATGGGCACATGACTCACTAGGCCTGGAACGCGAAGCTGTACCTTATTATGAAAAAGCTCTGCAACTTGAACTGTCTGCAGAAGATCGGGCCGGTGCTATTCTTGGACTTGGAAGCACCTGTCGTACGCTGGGACAATACGAGCAGGCAAGGACTTGGCTACTTACCGGAATGTCGGAATTTCCGCAGCACCGGGAATTCGAAGTGTTCTATGCTATGGTGCTCTATAATCTCGGTGAACACGCAGAAGCGATGGGGCGGCTGCTCGTTCAGCTCGCGGATACTTCTGGAGATCAGCGAATAACGGACTACAGCCGGGCGATACGTTACTATGCAAATCAGCTAGATCGGGTCTGGAAATAAGTCAGAAGTGTGGTCAACACGTTAGTTGAGGATCCAAAACGCCAAACTAAACTTTTCGACTAGAAATCTTCTCGGCCAGAAATGAGCCATTGCTGCACTTCTTCAATGAAACGTCGTGCCGCGGGCGACAGGTTCCGAAGAGAAGCACAGGCTAAACCAATCATTCGGTAAGGGTCACCTGCAAGTGGCACGAGTGCGAGTGAGTCGGTATGATTTTGCAGCACCATCTCGGGAAGCAGACTGATGCCAAGTCCGCTCCGAACCATGGCCATAATGGCTTGATCCTCGGCAACTTCATAGACAACGTTTAGTTTGGCGGCGTGCTGCCGAATCAAACGTTCTATTTCGTTATCACCGCCCCATTTAGGCAGGATAAAAGGCTGTTCCAACAAAAGTTCAAAGGAAACCGATTTCTTTGAAGCAAGCACATGATCGAGAGGCAGGATACACATGATCCTGTCTTTTTGTAATGTAATCGTTTCAAAGGGTGAGGAGTCACCAAGGGACAAAAAGCCAAGGTCGATGGCACCGCTGGCGAGCCAGTTCTCAATCTCGGCATAATCCCCTTCCCACAGCTTAATCTCAATCCCCGGATGCCGTAGTCTGAACTGTTTGAGAATACCGGGAAGCCACTGGGTGGAGACACTGGCAAAAGTACCAATCCGCACCGTGCCAATCTCGGCTCCGCGGATTAGAGAAATTTCCTGATTCATGAGTTCCGCCCAGCGCATAATCTCGCGTGTATAACCAAGAATGCGCTCACCCTCAGCGGTGAGCCGGACGCCAGAACGGCTGCGGTGCAACAAGGAGAAACCACATTCGCTCTCCAGACTTGCTATGGCGTGACTTACGGCAGATTGTGTAATGTTCAGGGCTTCGGATGCTTTGGTCAGACTGCCGTATTCCACAACCGTATTTAAAATTTCGTATTTAATCAGTGACATATACAATGACTTCCTTCCAGGGTTAGCCTGTGTTTCTATACATGAGTTTATTTCATATTAACTATTATAAATATTCATTTTTATAATGCAAAGAGATCGTTTATACTTGCCAAGGCGAGTTAGTTTAATACATATATACAACGTAGCTCAGACTATTATAAAAGAATGAAGGTAGAAGCAAGATGAGTGGGGTACAGGGAAATCAGATTCAGGCAACACGAAGAGCAGACGTGCAGATGCTGCTTGCAACCGTGATATGGGGGTCTTCTTATCTGTTTATGAAATCGGGACTAGCCTCCATCCAGGAACTTAATTTAATCGCTTTACGATTTGGAATCGCCTTTATCGTGGCAGGAATTCTCTTTCACCGCCGTCTGAGAAGTGTGGATCATGGGACGTTGCTTGCTGGAGGCGTGCTGGGTACAGCTCTGTTTGCCGCGTTTGTATTCATCACTTACGGTGTGCAGCGCACTACAGCCTCGCAGGCTGGATTTTTGATCAGTCTGGCGGTGATTTTTGTACCTATGTTAATGATGGTAATACGCCGGCGGTTGCCAGATAAACGACTGAGTGTCGGCATTGTAGTCGCTGTTGCAGGACTCGGACTGTTGACGCTTCAACATGAAATGAGTTTGCATCTCGGGGATCTATTATGTATTCTTGCGGCACTGGTCTATGCTGTTTATATTATACTTGCAGGTCATTATACACCGAAGCATGATCCGCTTACACTGGGAACCATTCAATTGGGTGTAGCAGCTTTGTGGGGAATCGTAGCCACATTTCTATATGAAACGCCGCAATTGCCGGATACACCTGAGTCATGGGCATCGATCCTGGGTCTTGGCATATTATGCAGTGGGCTTGGTTATATTTTGCAAACTTTGGCCCAGCGCCATGCTTCGCCTACGAGGACAAGCTTGATCTTTTCGCTGGAGCCGCTGTTTGCTGCTGCGTTTGCTTTTATCTTTCAGGGAGAGTTCCTTACGCTTCAAGGCTACTGCGGAGCAGCATTGATGCTGGCTGGGGTATTAATCACGGAGATCAAGCTGTCACAGCCTGTGTTCAGGCGAAGAAAGCGCCCGGCGTTGTAGTGTTAACCGAATCGGTATAGATATCTAAAAAAGGTTCAGATAAGACGTGCAATCGTGGATAAACCGACGTTGCAGAGTCTTTATACTCTAACCTAACAAACCCCGAATGAACAAAACATGTTTTGTTCATTCGGGGTTTTATGCTACACTGGATGAAAAATCAGGAAAATCGGGTGAGCAGGATGGGTAAAAGAGTGACCATGCAGCAGATCGCAGATGCTGCGGGGGTATCCAAGTTCGCAGTATCCCGTGCACTGACGGGTAAGCCGGGGGTTAGTGAGCACACGCGTGAGATGATAGTCAGAACCGCAGGGCAACTGGGTTATTTTAAAACAGAACCAAAATATAAGGCAATGGAGTCTCCTATATCATCCGGCAGAAGAGCGGTGAAGAAACACGAAGGTACCATATTGATTTTGTTTCCGAATATACGATCGCAAAATCGTTCTTCCTTGTACTGGGGCCCTGTATTCGACGGAATTTCAGCGCGCTTGAATGAGAAAGGTATGGACATTTTGACATTGACGGAGCCTTCTTCAGATCATATGTTTTCGGTTCTTAATCCTGACGCCATTCGGGGTGTTATTACGGTGGGTACGATCTCAACGCCGGTATTGCTCGAAATCTACCGCTTGCGTATTCCGCTTGTCATGGTGGATCATGAAGATTCGGCAATTCATACGGATACGGTATTTACTGACAATGTGAAAGGCATGAAAGAGTTAGTTCTTATGCTTGCAGCGAAAGGATACAAACGCTTCCAGTTTGCCGGACAGCTGCCTGATGCCGTCAGCTTCAGGGAACGTTGGCTGGGGTACCGGATGGGACTTGAAGAAATGCAGCTACAGTCAGATCAGCTTGCGGGGCTGTTGGTGCAGGAGTATACGGATATGCAGCAAACAATCAGAAACATGAGCCTTGAAGATATACCAGAGGTGATCGTCTGTGCGAATGATCATACCGCATTTATTATGATCGAGGCTTTACGAAGCCGCGACGTCCGGGTGCCGGAACGGTGTGCAGTGACAGGGTTTGATAATACACGGACAGATGATCCGATTATGGCAACGGCACATATTCACAAAGAACATCTCGGAGCGCGGGCCGTGGATCAGCTGTTATGGCGGATCAACACTCCCGAAGCTCCCCATGAACGCAAGCTGATTCACGCGGAACTTATTATGCGGGACGAGTATCATTCCTTGTTATCGTAATAGAGTAAAGTCTTTTGGCCTTAGTGGAGTTTGGGAACAAAACACATCGAAGAGACATGGAGAAGTAACTCTCTATGTCTTTTTTTGTGTTGGAAGAGATAATCAGATGGATTTAATTCACCAAATGCATTGACTGTTATGTAGCTAACATGTTAATTTTGTTTTGTTGATTGTTTGCTAATAAAATAACAAAACCTAACAAAATACTTTTATCATGAACCACATGGGAGGCTGTCATGAGCATAAACCAATCGCAACTTTTTGAAAACTGGACGTTCAAGGCGTGTGAAGATCAGGAGTGGATGCCCGCTCAGGTGCCAGGATGCGTACATACCGATCTGCTGAGATTAGGCCAAATTCCCGACCCGTTCTATGGGACGAATGAGAAGGAAGTACAGTGGATTGACAAGAAGGACTGGGAATATCGCACAACCTTTGATGTTGAGGCCTCACTCTATGCGCAGGAGTATTTGGAACTTGTTTTTGACGGACTGGATACGTATGCGGATGTATATGTGAATGACGCACATGTGTTGTCTGCGGATAATATGTTCCGGGTGTGGAAGGCAGAAGTAAAAGCATTCGTGAAGGAAAAGAATAACATGCTTCGTGTTCATTTTCGTTCTCCCATTCAGGAGGATCTGCCGAAGCTGGAAAAGCTGGGATATGCATTGCCTGCATCCAATGACCAATCCGATGTGGGCGGTCTGGGGGATAAACGAGTAAGTATTTTTGCTCGCAAAGCGCCATATCACTATGGCTGGGATTGGGGTCCGCGTTTTGTCACTAGTGGCATCTGGCGTGAAGTGAGGCTTGAAGCATGGACAGATGTAAGAATTAATGATCTATTTATCCGGCAAAATGAAGTGAATGCCACATCGGCACAAGTCACTGCCGTGGTAGAAGTGGAAACTTCGCAGCCTCTAGATACCGTGATTCGCATAGGTGCAGAGGGTCAGCGCTGGGAGAAGGCGGTGTCTTTGCAACCTGGTTCCCATTCGGTAGAGATTCCCGTCTTGATTGAAAATCCAAAACTCTGGTGGAGCCGTGGATTGGGTGAGGCGTATCGGTATACATTTGCTGCTGAAGTGCTTCAGGGGGAGCGTGCTGTCGCAGCGTACGAGGTTCAAACAGGACTTCGTTCCATCCGTCTTGTGCGTGATCCGGACGAAGCCGGAGCTTCCTTTTATTTTGAACTAAACGGAGTTGCGGTGTTCGCCAAAGGGGCCAACCATATTCCGAATGACAGCTTCATCACCGAAGTGACGCGGGAACGATACATGCATGAGATCATATCGGCAGCGGAGTCCAACATGAACATGCTGCGTGTATGGGGCGGTGGTTTCTACGAAGAGGATGTGTTCTACGACCTATGTGATGAATACGGTATCATGGTGTGGCAGGACTTTATGTTCGCGTGCAGCATGTATCCGGGTGATGAAGCATTCCTGAACAGTGTTAGGCATGAAGCGATTGATAACGTGAAACGTTTGCGTAACCATCCGAGTATTGTGCTGTGGTGTGGCAACAATGAGATTGATTCGGCTTGGGCGCATTATATTGAGAATGGTGGCTGGGGATGGAAAAAAGATTACACTGCCGAACAGCGCGAACGCATCTGGGCGGATTATGAAGCGATTTTCCATGACCTTTTGCCAGAAGTGGTCGAAGCGTATGCACCTGGTGTAGACTACTGGCCTTCTTCCCCTATTGTATCGCTGACAGGAGATGAAAAGCAGCATGCCCATCCGTCTACATCGGAAGGGGATATCCATTATTGGGGTGTATGGCACAATGTCGAGCCTTTTGAGAATTACAATACTTATGTAGGCCGTTTTATGAGTGAGTATGGATTCCAGTCCTTTCCGGAATACAAGTCGGTACGCACGTATGCGGAGGAAGAAGACTTGGCACTGGAGTCTGAGGTCATGCTCGCACATCAGAAGAACGGTGCGGGGAATCGACTGATCAAGCAGTATATGGACATGTATTTGCATGAACCGAAGGATTTCCCATCCTTCCTATATATGAGTCAGATACTTCAAGCGGAAGCGATGAAAACGGCAATCGAAGCCCACCGCCGCCGTAAACCTTACTGTATGGGCACACTCTACTGGCAGATGAATGATTGCTGGCCTGTCGCTTCGTGGGCCGGTATGGACTATCTTGGTCGCTGGAAGGCATTGCAATATTATGCGAAGCGTAGTTTCAATGATGTATTAGTCTCCGTGGATGGTACTCAAGAAGATGTCACCGATATCTATGTGATTTCCGATCAACTGCAACCGGTGGAGGGGCGATTACACATTCGTTTGGTTGGGTTCGATGGAACGGTTCATCGGGAGGAAACATGTGAAGTAAGCGTAGCACCAAATTCAGGTAATAAGTTGTTATCTTTGCGCAATGCAGAGTGGCTCGAAGGGCATGATGCTGCGACGACGCTGTTACGGTTGGATCTGAGGCAAAAGGGGGGAGCTGAACTCGCGCAAGAGC
Organism: Paenibacillus sp. TSA_86.1; assembly: GCF_052691815.1. Classification (NCBI taxonomy): domain Bacteria; kingdom Bacillati; phylum Bacillota; class Bacilli; order Caryophanales; family Paenibacillaceae; genus Paenibacillus; species Paenibacillus sp. TSA_86.1. Next base: position 118,462 of record NZ_JBQZGE010000011.1, read on the forward strand.
ACTATTTTGTGTCTGCCAAAGACCTTAAGCTGCAACCTGCTAACATTACAGTCAGCGGAGGAACCGATGAGGACGGTGTACATTTGGTACTGGAAAGTGCCGTGCTTGCCAAGCAGGTATGGTTATCTTCGGAGGCCGAAGGGGTATTTTCGGATAACTTCTTTGATCTGATTCCCGGCCTTCCGGTAAAGGTGAAGTTCACTTCCAGACAAGGGTTACAGCAAGCCGATGTCATCTCGAATCCGGGATCGGTTGAAGTTCGCTCTATGGTGGATTTTATTCGTGTGAATTGAACATAAGGCAAGTGGAAAATAAGCGGCTGCAAGCGATAAAACGGTTGAAGTCTCTCGTCAAGAGGGAATTCAATCGTTTTTTCATATCAGAAAACATACAAATAATTACATTGTAATACTTTCGTAATATTTTGCTTAGAGAATCGTAAGTTGTTTTCCTTATTGTAGTCCTTGCAAGTAACTAAACCATGGAGTGTGATCATTATGATGAAAACAAGTAAAAGCAAAAAAGCGATGGTAGCAGCGATTTTGATGATGTCTTTAACTTTTGCAGGGTTAGCAAGTGCAGGCGCTGCAGAGATGAAGATGATTAAAAAGGATGGCATGGAGCTTGTTCAATTGAGACAGGCAGCAAAAATGTATGGTTACAGTATTATGTGGGACAGCAAAGACCGCTCCGTTACGTTAGTGTACATGGACAAAATGCACGACATGATGATGAAAGAGGACATGACAATGAAAAATGACATGATGATGGACGATGATATGATGAAAAAAGATGACCAAATGAAGAAAGATGACATGATGATGATGGACGACGATATGATGATGGAAGAGGCTATGATGCCTGCGGCTAAAACCATTAAAGTGTGGGTTGGTTCTAAAAAAATGATGGTCGACGGCATGCAGGTTAGCTTGAAGTCGATGCCTACAATCCATGAGGGCAACACCTATGTGACGGATATGGTCATTTCAAAATACATGATGCCTATGAAGGCGATGAAGTGAAACATAATTCTTGCCCTGTGATATGATGAAGCAAAATGCTTGTTTTGAATATGGGGTGAGTTCATTGAATGAGCGTATCATGGTCGCTGATGATGATAGTAATATAACAGATGTTTGCCGCAGGTACTTGGAAAGGGAAGGTTATACCGTTGTGACAGCTAAGGATGGCATGGAGGCGATTGAGCTGTGGCGCAGTCACACGCCAGATCTGATTGTGTTAGACCTGATGATGCCACATAAAAATGGTTGGGAAATCTGTAACGAGATTCGGAAAACCGAGGATGTACCCATTGTGATGCTGACTGCTCGCGGGGAAGAACAGGATCGATTGATGGGCCTGACCATGGGGGCGGATGATTATCTGACCAAGCCGTTTAGTCCGAGAGAGCTGGTTCTGCGTGTCAAAGCGATATTGCGGAGAATGCGAACGGTACAGGTTTCCCCTGCTGCAGCTCAAGCCTCACATACAATTCGTTATGAAGGGCTGACCATTGACTTTGTAAAACGCGAGGTAGAGATTAACGGACGGCTGATTGACTTAACGCTTACCGAGTTTGAGATGTTGTATTTGCTGGCGGGTCACCCCGGTCAAGTATTCTCGCGTAGTCAGATGTTAAGCAAAATCTGGGATTTTAGCTACGAAGGTGATACGACCACAGTAACTGTTCATGTTCGGAGGTTACGAGAGAAGATCGAAAAAAATGCTTCAGATCCGAAATATATTAAAACCGTTTGGGGCATAGGTTACAAGTTTGCAGGTGAGTCATCATGAAATTACGTACGTATCTGGTATTGTCCAGTCTTCTGGGCATTGGCGTATTGTTGATTTGTTTGTTCATTAGCTATTCCAAAATGCTGCTCACGATTGAACAGTTATATTGGTTGTCGGGGATAACGACTGGCGTAGGTGTGCTTTCGTTTGTTCTTCAGTATGTATTGACCAAGCCTTTGGAAAAATCGATATCACGTATTACCGAACATACAATACGAGTGGCCGAAGGGGATTTCCGCACGGAAGTCCCTCTCATCGGTCCGCGGGAATTCAAACTGCTGGCACAGCAATTTAATGAGATGAGCTGCAGGCTGCAGCAGAGCTTTGACCATCTGCATCACTCCGAATCGGCCAGACGAGAACTGATTGCGAATGTGTCTCATGACTTGCGTACGCCACTTGCCTCCATTCAGGCCTTTGTTGAAGCGCTGGAGGACGATGTGATCAAGGATGAAGCTACGTTTCAACGTTATCTGAATACGATTCGCCTTGAAACGAAAAGGCTGGGAGGGCTTATACAGGACTTGTTTGATCTGTCGAGTCTGGAAGCCCAAGGGGAGCCATTTGATCCGCAACCCAGCCATGTTGATGAGTTGCTGCTTGGCACGCTCGAAAGTTTTTCGTTCCATCTTGCCGAGAAACAGCTGAATGTTGAGATTGAGCTGCCTGATCGATTGCCAGCCGCCATGATGGTACCTGCCCAGATGAAACGGGTGCTCTCCAATTTACTGCAAAATGCCATTCAGTACTCTTCTGCAGAAGGCACAATCACGCTTACTGCAATAGAGCAGGGAGCATTTTTGCGAATTGCGGTGATGGATCAAGGTGAGGGAATTGAAGCGGAAGAAACGACACGTATTTTCGAACGGTTTTACCGGATTGATAAATCTCGCAGTAAAAGTAATGGTGGCGCGGGACTTGGGCTCGCGATAGCTCAATCCATTGTAGAGCGGCATGGAGGTGAAATCGGGGTGCAGAGTACAAAGGGAGAAGGAAGCTGCTTCTGGTTTACCCTTCCGGTATATACCGCATGTTAACAGTGGGCAGTGGGGTATACCGTCATAGCAACAATAAAAACGTGCTGCCCGGTTTTCCGAGCGGCACGTTCCTTATTTTATGTAGAGCATAGAAGAATTATGGATTCGACTGTCCGTTTTCGTTTTTGATCTGTTGAAGTTCGCTCAGACTGAGCGTCAGATCATTCTCCGGATTGGCACTGACAATCACTTCAGACTGAGTTTGCTGGCTGGCCTGGCTTGATTTGGGAGCAGGTTTGACCACATAGAGACTTTGAACGCTGTTCAGCAGGCTTGCTGGTGTGTCCGCATAGGTTTCAAGAAAAAGTACATAATCCTTGGCTGGCATAAGTGTGAGGCTGTCATCATTGACGATTTCGGTGTTGCCCAGTTGGCCACCCAGTTGCTTGATTTCAAGCTGATCTCCGGCTGTGTAACCCCCTTTGTAGGATTCAGTTACCTGAACCGTATAGATCGTATAGATTTTGTCAAAAGAAACCTGGGCTTCTGCCGCACTTCCGGCTGCGTTACGATGATTCGGATCTTGGAAGTCAGTCTGCACTCTGTCATCCAAAGCTTCAACCCGGGTATGCATAACATTACCCTTCACGATGGTATCAGCCCGGTCAGACAACGCGTCTACACTGCCATAATTGGGATAATCCTCGGAAGCGATAATGGTGATGGGGGCTTCTGGGGAAGATGCAGCTGGAGTGGCTGGAGAGCAGCCAACGACAGACAGGATCATCATGCATGAGGTAAGCAATACGAGTGCTTGATTCTTTTTCATAGATCGGAATCCTCCTTGGGAATTAGGTTGTCAATGTTACGAATGGTTTACATACGCATTAATATCGGGATCTGACATTATTGATATCGAAAGTTTGTGGTTTGGTCATGGAATTACGATTACGTGTGTAAGACATAATGGAAGGGCTGTTTGTGGTTGGGTTGTCACCAAGCCAAACGGAGTGACCTAGTTCATGGACGAACACACTTTGAATGAAGTTAGATAAGTTGGATGCGTCAGGGGTAATGGTGGAGGCGTTGAGTTCAATGCGGAAGTTGACGACCTGATTGCCAGAGACGGAGGCATAGTTGACACCATAAGCGGTGTTGTTGAAGTTGCCAGCGGTGATGGTGTTGGGAGAGTTATTCGTTTTGACGAATTGCACTTTGGCTCCTGCATTGTTCCAGTTCGCCAGAGAAGCATCCATAGGACCTTGCCATGCAGAAGCGTAGTTGTAGGTGCGGATCGGAATGGTGGAGCTTGGGTAGCCGTAATTCAAAAAGGTTGCTGCGTAGATCGTGCTGCCAAACATCGCAAGCGCAGAGAACAACATCAGACTCATCAGAAACTTCCTTTTCATGATTAAAACCTCCAATAAATGTATAATTTCTCTATTATAGTAACAAGGAAAAGTACACCTGAAATGAGTCGCAAGTCGTTGTTTTTGTCGTGTGAAAATAGGAAATACCTGTGCCACAAAGGAATGTTTGTCACAACAAGTCGCTTTCTGTCCGGGGAGTATGCATAAATTTCCTTGACTTACAAACAATACACTCAACCTCACCCGAAAAAAGGAGTGTATGATGATGTGCGAACGTTTTTCACTCGCGGCCGATCTGGACGAAGTTCGAGATCACTTCAAGGTACAACGTGTCATGTATTACTACAAAAATCGGTATAACATTAGCCCAACGCAACATACACCGATTATTCTGCATCAGGATGGAGAGCGTGTATTGGATGAGTTTCGCTGGGGGTTCATTCCGTTCTGGGGACGGGATGCGGTGAATGCCAATTTGATGACCGCTCATGAAAATCCTGCATATTACAAGCTGGTGGAAAGCAAACGCTGCGTTATTCCTTGCAATGGGCTATATTACTGGCGGCAGGAAGGTAAGAAGCGGTATGCGGTGCGTGTTGTCATGCCGGATCGCGGTCTCTTTGGCATTGCGGGGCTGTACGAGATCTGGAAAGACACACGGAAGCAACCGCTCCGTACCTGTACGATGCTCATGGCTGGCGCGAATCTGGCAACCCGTGAGTTTGGTAGCAAGATGCCGGCGATTCTGATGGATGAAGAGATTAACAGCTGGCTCGATCCGGCCAATACAAGAGTGACTCAACTGCTGCCACTGCTTAAAACGTATAACCGAACAGAAATGAATCTGTACCCTGTCACGCCGATGGTGGCGAATGACGAACATGATTGCTATGAATGCGTGGAAGAGATGGAGCAAAAGCTGGCGTACGTTCGGAGTTTCTGAACATTTCAGGAAGAAAACAGATGCTGTACGTGGGTCTGCGGCTCTAAGGTCCCTATGTTTCTGAACTCGCGGATTGGTTAAAAAACGGGATAGAGCGTCTGAGGACACTCTGTCCTTTTATACATTTTCCATCGTTTTCATACAGGCTGACAAGGATTGGAAAAAGTAAAGGTTGCAATTGAAAACAAACGTAACTATAATAATTACAGTAGTGAGGCGTTATATATCCATATATCTATTTAAAGAGATATAATATCAGGAGGGAACCACGAATGAATCCAAAGTATTCGAAAATGTTTGAACAAGTTTCACTGCCAAGCGGCATTACACTGAAAAACCGGATCGTGCTTGCTCCTATGACTCATATGTCCTCTAATCCAGATGGCACAGTATCGGATGCTGAGCTTGCATACTATGCGCGTCGTACAGGCGGGGCAGGTATGTCGGTTACGGCGGTAACGCATGTAACACCAAACGGTATTGGATTTCCAGCCCAATTTGGTTCTTATGACGACAGCTTTGTTCCAGGCCTGAAACGTCTGGCTGAAACCATTAAACAGCAAGGTTCTGTTGCTGTATTGCAAATGTTCCATGCAGGCCGTCTGACCCCGGAACAAGCGGTTCCTGCTGGCCAAGTGGTTGCACCTAGTGCAGTCGCAAGTGAACGTCCGGGTTCACCGGAGCCGAGAGAAATGACAGACGAAGAGATCACATCGGTTATCCGTGATTTTGGTGAAGCGACTCGTCGTGCGATAGAAGCGGGTTTTGACGGTATTGAGATTCATGGCGCGAATGGTTATCTAATCCAGCAATTTTTCTCTCCTCATTCCAATCGCCGTGAAGACCGTTGGGGCGGCAGTGTGGAGAAACGGTTGGCGTTCCCGCTCGCTGTGGTAGACGAAGTGCAGCGTGTCGTTGCCGAGCATACCAAGCTTCCATTCATTGTGGGTTACCGATTCTCGCCGGAAGAGCCTGAAACGCCAGGTCTGACGATGGAGGATACGTATGCACTGATTGATGCTTTGAAAGACAAAAACCTCGACTATCTGCATGTTTCCTTGAGTGAGTTCTGGTCGAAGCCAAGACGTGGTGAAGAGGATACACGTGCCAGAATCGAATATATTCTGGATCGCGTCGGTGGTAAAGTGCCTGTGATTGGCGTAGGAGCAATCCATACCGCAGATGAGGCTGCTGAAGCGCTGGAGTCTGGTGTTCCACTGCTGGCGATTGGACGTGAACTGATTATCGAGCCGGATTGGGTCGAAAAGATCGAAAGCGGACGGGAAGAGGACATCGAGACCATTCTGACGAAATCGGATCAGGAACGTCTGGTGATCCCTGACGGATTGTGGAATGCGATCATCCACACACCGGGCTGGTTCCCTATGGCAGACGATAAATAATTCGTCGTAATGACTTGGAAAGAGGAGGCGAAAGCCTCCTTTTTTGTATATAAGCCTGAATGTTTATTGAGAGTCATTTCTTGCAAGGGTCTGAAATTCTCCTTCTGACCGCTCTATGATATGATGGGGTGACAGGATTCATTGGTATAATAACGGTTTGGAGTGGATGAAGGATGCTCGTTGCGGAACGATATGAGAAAATTGTGGAATGGGTAGATGCGCAAGGAAGCATGCGTGTTACCGAGCTTAGTGAGCGCTGCGGGGTGACAGAGGAGACGATTCGCCGTGACCTGGACAAGCTGGAGCAGGCGGGCAGGCTAAGACGATCCCACGGCGGAGCGGTAAGTGTGAAGTACAAGGAAGAACTGCAATCCGAGATTCCTTACCCTGAGCGAGCTGTTGCTCATGCAGATGAGAAACGCCGTATTGCTGGTGAAGCGGTGAAGCTGGTGGAACCGGGCGACCGGATTGCTCTGGATGCGAGTACGACGGCGTGGTACATGGCAGCCGGACTGCCCAACATCCCCCTTACGGTGCTAACCAACTCAATCAAGGTCGCGGCGGAGCTCAGCACGAAGGAACAGATTCGTGTTATTGCCACAGGTGGGCAGCTTGCTTCGAAATCCTTGTCTTTTGTCGGGCCGCTCGCAGAGCGCTCGCTGGATGCGTATCATGTGGATAAGGTATTTTTGTCCTGCAAAGGTGTACATCTGACCAAGGGCATCAGCGAGTCGAATGAATTACAAGCTCTGGTGAAGCAGAAAATGATCCAGATTGCGGACGAAGTTATTTTGCTTGCCGATTCGAGCAAGTTTAATATTCAGGCTTTTACAAGAGTGGCCGGCATGGAGAGTGTCGGGAAGGTGATTACCGATCAGGGTGTGCAGGACGAGCATGTTGAAGCTTTAAATGAGCTTCAAATTACGTGTATACGTGTGTGACTCCAAATTAAGATTATTAATTTTAGATACGTTGAATGGGTCTTTTACACGTTAACGGAGAGGACAGAAAAAACCTGGAAAAGCGAAGCCAAAAGCTTTCTGAAAGAAAGCTAACATCGGAAGCATATGCTTCGCCTTTATCCCCGGATTTTTCCCTTTGGAAAAAGGAATCAAAAAAATCCGGGGATAACAGCGATTGGAAGGTTATTCTGTCATCGGAGTGTCCTGTGTAAATGTATTTATTTCAACTTATCATAGAAAGGATCGATGGCAATGAAACATCCGTTTCACTTAAAAGCGGTTTGGAATGGCGGACGGAACAGTGAGGGCACGATTGATGCAGGCGGTTTAAAAACAGTCATTTCCATTCCGCAGGAGATGGGCGGCCCTGGAACAGGAACCAACCCGGATGAGATGTTGTTGGGTGCAGCAGCGACTTGTTACCTGATCACTCTGGCCGCGATGCTGGAGCGTTCGGATATTACACCGGATGAACTGACGCTGGAATCGGAGGCAACGGTAGATGTGACAAATAACGTCTTTACGTATGAACGAATTGTGCACAGGCCGCGAATTGTGCTTCCAAGCGATGCATCCGAGTCCGATCTGAGCAAAGCCGAGAAGCTGGCACATAAAGCGGAAGCTTCCTGTATGATATCTCGTGCGGTAGCAGGGAATGTGTTGATGGAAACACGTCCCGTGATTGTAACCACTGGAGCTGACGCAGTGTGATATAATCGGACAATAGACGACTTAATTCGTCATTTGTGCAAAATAAGGAGAAATTCAGGATGAAGAACCAGAAGCGCAAACCTAATCGATTGGCACGTTTAACTCGTGCGATGAAACTGAATTTTCTCAAACTTTTACGTGCTCCGGGTGGTGCTCACAAGGTATCTACCGGATTTGCCATAGGGTTCGGACTTGAAATGATCGTAATATCGACCGCGTCCCTGATCTATCTTGTATTTTATCCGATTGTGCGTCTGGCTGGAGGCTCCATGCCAGCAGCCATTGTGGGTAATGTCGTGGGCAAGCTGACGTTTCTGCCCATTATTCTGATGCCACTTGCGAAGCAGATTGGTTCATGGATTTTGCCATCTCATAGTATGGGGCAGGGACCTATGCATGAGAGTGCATGGAGGGAACTGTTTCATGGAAACTGGTCGGCAGTAAGTGAATTGCTGCTTGGCGGTCTCGATATTTTGGCAGGGATGAGTGTGCTTGGTTTAATTCTGGGCTTTATTTCGTATTTTGTTGTGAAATATTTCTATGTCAGAGCCCTTCATCGGCGGCATGAACGCCGGCAGGAGAAGCGTCGCCAAGCGGCAAACGCCTCTGGTGCCAGCACGGCATCTGTGCTGATCAGGAAGACATCACAATCATAATCGGAAGAATGACCATGGATGCAGCGGTGGTCCACAGAATACAGCGGGATACAAATTGCGGAGATGCACCGAACTGTTCAGCCAAAATAACGGCATTCACTGCGGTTGGCATCGAGGCAAGGATGAACAACACCGGAAATAATGTCCCCTCGACTTGCAGTGCTTTCAGAATAAGCCAAGCTAAGACGGGTGCTGCAGCAAGCCGCACGACAAGCCCTGCCCAGAATGCCTTACGGACGTTAGACTGCCAAGGTGCTCTATCTCCTTTGGATCTGAGCATCTGTGCGCCCAGGATCGCCAGAACCATGGGAGAGTAACCGGCAGCCATCATGGAGATGCCCCCATCCAGTGCCTCGGGAAGAAGAATGCCAGAGCTCCGCAAGATGACAGCGATAATGGCTGCATAGATGGTGGGCATACGGAAAACGGAAAGCAGCGCGTTTTTTACAGTGAATTCTGATCTTGCGGCAAAGAAAATGCCTACCGTATTGACAATAATCATCTGTCCAATAACATAAACCGAAGCCTTGTCCAGTCCCAGCTGACCGAAAGCAAGCAGTACAAGCGGGAGCCCGTAGTTCACACAGTTCGTGAATGTGGAGACGAGGGTCAGACCTGCTTTTTCCGGTGCACCCAGACCAAAAATCCGGCTCAGTAACTCGGCAAGGGCCCAGAGGGCCACGAGGTTAAGGATGGAGAACCAGAAGGTGCTTGTGACATCGGTCCAGGTAATCTCTGCATGTAACAAGGTATGGAAGATGAGCGCAGGACTTAGAATATAGAGTGAAAACGTTGATAATGGCCGAGTATCCCAATCTCTGAAATGTTTTAACAACACTCCGCCAATCACTGGCAGGGATATGGGCAGAAACACATGGTAGAGCGTCATGAAAAACGAGGTAAACAATCTGTTCAGTCCTTTCTGGATGAAAAACCTATCTTATCATAGCAGGAAATGCTCGACAGTTGAATGGATAAGGACATCCTCGTTCGGATACGCATTGCTTTGCGTTAAACATGGCAGGGCTCTGGGGAGTGAGTAGGGGGCAGATTGCTATTTTGATATGGCAGATTTATTATAGAAGAGGTGCAACAAGATTACATACACATAGAGGAGGAAACTGTAATGAGTGAATCAAAACGCTTGCTCGTATTGGTCGGCTCTTATGCCGAAACGGAAAATGAGGGCATTTACGCATACGAATTAAATGAGGATACAGGCAGTCTGTCTAAGCTGGACGGAATTGCCGGTGTGAAAAACCCAACGTTTGTCAACGTGGATGCACAAGCTAACAAACTGTATGCCATTGGTGAAACGGCATCTGCCGAAGGCAATAAAATGTCGGAAGCAGTAGCACTGAGCGTAGATCCTTCCACAGGTAAATTGACTTTGCTGAATCGCGAGGACTCCATCTCTGCTCCGCCATGTCATATCCAACGTGACCCTTCCGGTAAATATTTGATCTTGTCCAGCTATCACGGTGGATTGGTTGGGCTTCAGGCTCTCACTGACAATGGTGAGGTTGGAGCCCTTCTCGACGAGAAGAAACATGAAGGCCACGGGGCACATCCTGAACGTCAGGACAAGCCACATGTGCACTCTGCATTCTTCAGCCCGGACGGCAAATACATGACAGTACAGGATCTGGGCGCAGATAAAATTGCGATCTATTCCATTAACGAGGGTACAAAGGAATTGGTATTCCACAGTGAAACGAAGACTCATCCGGGCGCAGGGCCACGCCACTTGGCGTTCCATCCGAATGGTCAGTTTGCTTATGTGATCAATGAAGTGGATTCGTCCATCACTTCTTACAAATATGATGCAGCTGCGGGCACGCTGACTGAAATCTCCAATATTTCAACGCTGCCTGATGGTTATGACGGCGCTGAGAATACAACTGCCGAGATTACGGTTTCGAGCGATGGCCGTTTTGTATATGGTTCCAACCGTGGACACGACAGTATCGTCGTATACGCTGTGGATGCAGACAAAGGTCATCTGACACTTGTAGAGCATGTCTCCGCAGAAGGACAGCACCCGCGTCATTTCGCATTGACACCGAACGGTAAAATGCTGATTGCAGCTAACCGTGATACCAACAACATGGTTACTTTCACAGTTGATCAGGAGAGCGGCCGTTTGAAATACACAGGTCACAGCACAGGTGTATCCAAGCCGGTATGTGTGAAACCTGTATATCTGTAACGAGATTATATAAAAGAAGACATCAACATGCAGCTTACGCTGGAATGAAGATGGAGAGGAACCCTGCCTGGGAAGGCGGGGTTTTTCTATTTCTATAAGTCAGAAAAGGTACTATAAGACTGTAATTTGAAATTGAATTCTGATAACAACGTTATACTTTCATTAGTTTCTCCGAAGTAACTACCTCACTTGAAAGTGCGTACTTCCTGAATGGACAGTCAGGATCTACAATGAACTAGAAGCCACCGTACAAGAAGCTGAAATTAGCCAATGAACGTTGGCGGTAAGAACAAACATTTGGATCTATAGAAGTTGAACACTTCTTTTACACTTTAACGGAGAGGACAGAAAAAAACTGGAAAAGCGAAGCCAAAAGCTTTCTGAAAGAAAGCTAACATCGGAAGCATATGCTTCGCCTTTATCACCGGATTTTTCCCTTGGGAAAAGGGAATTCATTCAAAAAATCTGGGGATAACAGCGATTGGAAGGTTATTCTGTCATCGGAGTGGACTGTGTAAAATCTTTAGTTTCAACTTATATAACAACATTTACTTATATTTCAATAACAAAGGAGACATATAACATGAAATTACAACTTGCACTTGATTTGGTCAACATCCCGGAAGGTATCGCATTGGTTAAAGAGGTTGAATCCTATATTGATATCGTCGAGATCGGCACACCGATTATCATTAACGAAGGTTTGCATGCAGTAAAAGCAATGAAAGAAGCTTACCCTAACCTGCAAGTACTCGCTGACTTGAAAATTATGGACGCTGGCGGCTACGAAATTATGAAAGCGGCTGAAGCTGGGGCAGACCTTATCACCGTTCTCGGTGCAAGCAACGATATGACGATCAAAGGTGCTGTAGAAGAAGCGAAAAAGCAAAACAAAGAAGTTCTCGTGGACATGATCAACGTACCTAACTTGGAACAACGTGCGCGTGAAGTGGACGCTCTGGGCGTAGACTACATCTGTGTTCACATCGGTTATGATCTGCAAGCCGTTGGACAAAGCCCGTTCGAAGACCTGCAAACGATCAAAGGTGCGGTGAAAAATGCTAAAACTGCAGTCGCTGGTGGTATCAAGTTGGATACTTTGCCAGAAGTAATTAAAGCACAACCTGACCTGGTCATTGTTGGCGGCGGAATCACAGGACAAGCGGATAAAGCAGCTGTGGCATCTGAAATGCAGCGCCTTGTAAAACAAGGGTAAGCTTATGAGCAGCAGAGCATATACCGCAGAAATCCTGAAGGAATTAGAGCGCACGTTAAGTCAGATTGACGATGCCGAGATGCAGGCGATGGCAGAGAAACTGCTGGCTGCGGAGCATATTTTTGTGGCCGGGGCAGGTCGTTCGGGTCTAATGGGAAAAGCTTTTGCGATGCGATTGATGCAGATGGGACTTGCCGTTTACGTGGTGGGTGAGACCGTGACACCGGGGATTAGCTCAGCGGATTTCCTGCTGTTATGTTCGGGCTCTGGAGAGACAGGCAGTCTGGCCGCGATGGCACGGAAAGCGAATCAAGCGGGCGCACCTGTAGGCTTAATCACGATTAAGCCGGAGTCCACGATTGCGCAGATGGCCCAAGCGGTTGTGCGTCTGCCAGCTTCAGCGAAAGAGGATACAGCAGGAGCTGGAGCGGATGTTACCATCCAGCCTATGGGTTCCTTGTTTGAACAAAGCCTGTTGTTAAGCATGGATGCGCTGATCCTCACCATGATGGAGATGAAAGGCATGACCGGATCGGATATGTTTCGCCGACATGCGAACTTGGAGTAGCTCCATCGAAGTGTTAATATTCGAATAGGTAAAAAAAGAAGTAGACCGGAGTCCTGTGCTGTTGCATGGATTTCGGTCTTTTCTGCGAAAAGAAGAAAATTAACAAACGTTGCATTCCTTCCGTGCTGTAGTAAAATGAAGTATTAGGGTTGGGTCACACACACGTTGGCCAATGTGGAAGCAGGCTTAATATAAAGATGAACTATATAAGTGGAACAATTCTTTACACGTTAACGGAGAGGACAGAAAAAACCTGAAAAAGTGAAGCGTTCGCCTTTATCACCGGATTTTCCCCTTTGGAAAGGGGAGTCCAAAAAATCTGGGGATAACAGCGATTGAAAGGTTATTCTGTCATCGGAGTGGACTGTGTAAAATCTATTGTTCAACTTATATAGTTACGAGATAAAGGGGGCTTTGAGCCATGGCGTCTGAAGTGAAGGAACGCATTAATTTGAAAGAAATCAACTGCGAAAAGGAATTAACGCTGGCGGTGATCGGTGGCAAGTGGAAGCTTATTATATTGTGGCATTTGGGTCTGGAGGGCACCAAACGATTCAGTGAGTTGAAACGTTTGATCCCGCACATTACACAAAAGATGCTGACGAACCAGTTGCGTGAGTTGGAGGAAGACAAACTGGTGGAGCGCAAGGTGTATGCCGAGGTTCCGCCCCGAGTTGAATACTCGATGACGGATCATGGTCAGAGTTTGATGCCTGTGCTGCATGCGATGTACAACTGGGGTAAAAACTACGGTGAAAATGTCATTTGGAAAGCGGACTAAACGCTGTCTAAACGGACTATTTTATAAGTGACAGAAATGAACAACTGTAACAAGCATAAAACTTTAATAAACATAAATAAGATAAAAGATACGTCAAGGAACTGGACACGTCCGGAACTTGGCGTTTTTACTTTTTAAGCCGGATTGATTTTGCGGAGTTAAACCAAAAGTCTCATAAATAGGACATGTCATGTATGCATTGGCAGATTATGATACGATGAGAGATATTGGAAATGCAAGAAGGAGGACAAATCAGATGGATAAGATACGTACACGTGCCGAGGTCATGGTGGAAGCGACCTGGGATCTGAGAGATCTGTTTGCTACCGATGCGGAATGGGAACAGGAGCTTACATCCCTGCCAGATGCCGCTGCTGATATCGAAAACTTCAGGGGTACACTGGGTCAACAGGCAGAGCAATTGCTCGCTTGTCTGGATGCCCGGGAAGTTTTGCAGGAACGGATTGGCAAGGCGGGGGCTTATGCGCGTTTGAAACAGTCGGAGGACAGCACAAACCCGGTAAATATGGAGAACGCAGCGAAAGCTGGTGATATTCTATCTACCCTGTCGTCCAGCCTCTCTTTTATCAACTCCGAAATTGTTTCCCTGCCGGAAGGTACGATTGAGCAGTATTTGAATAAGCTTCCGGGTCTGGCACCATATAAGCGTAGCCTGCAAAGACTGCTGGAGGAAAAAGCTCATCGGCTCTCGCCTGAGACGGAGAAAGTACTGGCTTCACTCGGCGAAGTGTTGGATTCGCCCTATCGAATCTACCAGCGTGGCAAGCTGGCGGATATGACTTTTGCTGAAGCATGGGATGGTGAGGAACAATCCCGTCCATTATCATGGTCTTTTTATGAAAATAATTACGAGATGTCACCCGATACTGAGCTGCGCCGCTCCGCTTACGCCTCCTTCAATGAAACGTTGAATAATTACAAAAATACGTTTGCTGAAGGATATGCTGCCGAGGTGAAGAAACAGGTGGTGTTATCCCGTCTGCGCGGATATGATGATGTGACGGACATGCTGCTGGCGCCGCAGCAAGTGAGCAAGGAGATGTACAATAACGTCCTGAATATTATTCAAAAGGAACTTGCTCCACATATGCGCAGACTGGCTGCGCTGAAAAAACGGGAGCTTGGACTCGACAAACTGATGTTCTGTGATCTAAAGGCTCCGCTTGATCCGGAATTCAGTCCAGCCATTACATATGATGAAGCCTGTACGCTGATTCGTGAGGCGCTGGATGTACTGGGGCCTGAATACGGAGAGATTGTTGAACGAGCCTTTAATGACCGCTGGGTTGATTATGCGGATAATGCAGGTAAATCCACGGGAGCGTTCTGTTCCTCCATCTATGGCTCCCACTCTTATATCTTAATTTCATGGGCGAATAACATGCGTGGGGCATTCACGCTGGCTCATGAGGTGGGGCATGCGGGTCATTTTATGCTAGCTGGAAGATATCAGCGGATTACCAATACGCGGCCTTCTCTCTATTTTATCGAAGCGCCCTCTACAATGAACGAAATGTTACTGGCAGATCATCTGCTGAACCGTTCTGAGAATCCGAGAATGCGGCGTTGGGTCATTTTGCAATTACTTAACACGTATTATCACAACTTCGTTACGCATCTGCTGGAGGGAGAATTACAGCGCAGGGTATATACGCTCGCAACGAACGACAAGCCGATTACGGCAAAAACGTTAAGTGAGCTGAAAGGTGCGATTCTTTCGGAATTCTGGGGGCCTGAGTTGGTGGTAGACGAAGGTGCCAAGCTGACGTGGATGAGACAGCCTCATTATTATATGGGCTTATACCCATACACCTATGCAGCAGGTTTAACCGCGTCAACAGCAGCTGCGCAGAAGATCAGAGAGGAAGGACAGCCTGCAGTGGATCGCTGGCTTGAAGCGCTTAAATCCGGCGGAAGTCTCCCGCCGCAGGAACTGATGAAGCTTGCGGGTGTAGACATGTCCGGCCCTGAGCCGATTCGCACGGCAGTTGCTTACGTCGGCAGTCTTGTTGACGAACTTGAACGTCTGTATTCATGATCCGGCTCATATAGTATATGGACAAGGCAGAAGGGGTGTCTGAGAGTGCACCATTTTCTGAACGGGAAGCGGTGAAGTTTTATTTTGCGTGGGGAAAGGAACGATGTGTTATGGCGGTTACGGGCATATTCCCGTCAGTGGGCCAGTTGAGTGTAGATGGCTTCGGGGGATTCGATGATATGAGCGGCGTGCCGGGGTTTGAAGGCAATCAGAGTGGTTTTTTTTCTGGCTTCAATGAACTTGGGGCAATGGGCACGATCGTCCCTATTTTGATCGGTATCGTGTTTCTCGTTGTGGCAGGCGGCATCGTATATGCCATCTTCTCCGGTGTACGAACCTGGTCTTCCAACAATGCTGCAGCTGTACTGACCTTACATTCCAGAATTGTTACGAAACGAACGGAGGTTAGCGGTGGAAGCGGCGATAGCAGTGCTACAACGAGTTATTACGCCACTTTTGAGTTTGATAATGGGGAACGTCTGGAACTGAATGTAGGCGGTCAAATGTACGGTATGCTGGTGGAGCAGGATCGAGGCATGCTAACCTATCAGGGGACACGCTTTAAACATTTTGAACGTGATATCCAACCTCAGTCAGGACAATCCGGCACGAAGAATGAACCTTTTTATATGTAAAAATGAAGCAGCGGCTCCTCCCGAAAGGGAGTGAGTCGTTTTTGTTGTGGGGTGGAAAAGCGAATTCATGGGTATTCAAACGCTTACAATGATGATATACTCGTTAAATAAAACTAAACAGTATTAAACAAAAACAAACAAAGAGTTATTCGGGCAGGAAGTAAAGATGAATGTGTAGCAGAAGGAAAAGAGTTAAGTGAAGATCACGGTATAAGTCATGGTGGTTGTCCAGTATGATTAGACTTCAGGATCCAAGATAGATGTGAAGGTTGAAGACGATAACTTGCAGGAAGGTGGGAAAGCAGTGAGTGTGCTGGCTTATGATTTGGGTGCGGGAAGCGGCAGGGCTATACTGGGGCAGCTGAATGATCGAGGGATCGAAACCCGGGAAATTCATCGCTTCAAAAATGAACCTGTGAAAGCCGGAGAACGGATGCACTGGGATATTCTGCGGCTGCATCATGAAGTGCTTCAGGGGTTGACGCTTGTAAAACAACAAGGTGAAATACCGGAGAGTCTGGGGATTGACTCTTGGGGCGTGGATTTTGGTTTGCTGGGAAGCAACGGTGAACTGCTCGGTAATCCCTATCATTATCGTGACACCCAGTTCAACGGCGTGATGGATACCGTTTGTCAGGAGTTAACGTCTAAGCGGGTTTTCGAACGTACAGGCATCCAGTTTCTTCCGTTTAACACATTATATCAGCTTGCAGCACTCAAGCGCAGTGCTTCTCCGTTGCTGCGTGAAGCTGAGCGTTTTCTGATGATTCCTGATCTGTTACGTTATTTCCTCACAGGAGAAGCGGTGAATGAGTTCACCAATGCAACGACAACACAGTTATACAATCCGGTTCTGAGACAATGGGATCGGGAATTGCTCGCCCATATCGGTGTTTCAGATCAATGGTTCGGTGATGTGGTGTTGCCCGGGACTCCTGTTGGACAGCTCCGCAGCAGCATACGTAATGATATCGGCCTATCGTCCATTCCCGTCCTGGCTGTGGCTGAGCATGATACCGGTTCAGCTGTCGTGGCGGTTCCAGCGACGGAACGAAGCTTTGTATATCTAAGCTGCGGGACATGGTCCCTGATGGGAACCGAGCTGGATCAGCCGGTCATCAGTGCTGAGAGTCTAGCGTTGAACTTTACGAATGAAGGTGGCGCAGGTGGCACATATCGTCTTCTCAAGAACATTATGGGTCTCTGGATTTTGCAAGAATGCATGCGACAGTGGGAGCGCGAAGGGCAAGGAATCAGTTATGCATCATTGCTGGCGAAGGCAGAGGTGGCTCCGGCTTTTACCAGCCTGTTCGACCCGGATGATGAACTGTTTCTGCCTGCGGGCAACATGACAGAGCGGATTCGTCAATACTGCCGCAAGACAGGACAGCTTGTTCCAGAAGATCAGGGAAGCATAGCTCGGGCCATTCTGGAGAGTCTTGCTTTGAAATACCGTAGAGTTCTGCAGTGGACAGAGCAGCTATCAGATCAGTCATTCGGCGGATTGCATATGGTGGGCGGCGGCATTCAGAATGAGTTGTTATGCCAGTGGACAGCGAACTCCATTGGCAAGCCCGTCTGGGCAGGGCCAGCAGAGGGAAGTGCGATCGGAAATATGGCTGTGCAATGGATTGCGAGCGGAGCGTTCAAGGATATTTGGGAAGCACGCCGTGTCATTCGAGATTCATTCCCGGTAACAGAATATGAGCCGGAAGATAACAAGTCGGCATGGGAAGAAGCGTATGAACGGTTTGTACGAATAACGGCTAATTCACCAGGGACAGAAACCGGGAGTGAGGTGTAGACATGCTCGCGGCAGAACGTTATGACCGGATTGTGGAGTTAGTGAATATCAAGGGGAGCATGCGAGTATCCGAGCTTAGTGAGCGCTGCCGTGTAACCGAAGAGACCATTCGCCGCGATCTGGATCGGTTGGAACGGGCCGGCCGGTTGCGCAGATCGCACGGCGGAGCGGTTAGTGTGAAGGAGGATCAGCCGGAGATACCTTACCGAATTCGGGAAACGACGCAGACGATAGAGAAAAAACGGATTGCCGATGCAGCTTTGGCGTTGATTCAAGCTGGAGATCGTATTTTGCTGGATGCCAGTACAACTGCAGGGTATATGGCGGCGAACATGCCAGATATGCCCCTGACGGTGTTAACCAACTCGATTCAAGTTGCTACCGAACTGAGCACTCGAGACCACATCGAGGTCATCTCCACAGGTGGGCAACTGGCGGCTCGGTCCCTATCCTTTGTTGGACCCCTTGCAGAGCGTTCGCTGGAAACCTATCATGTGGACAAACTTTTTTTATCCTGCAAAGGTGTTCATCTGGAAAGCGGCAGCATCAGTGAATCGAATGAACTTCAAGCCAGATTAAAACAGAAGATGGTCGGGATCGCGGATCAGGTGATCTTGCTGGCTGATGCGAGCAAGTTTGGCATTCGGGCTTTTGCTCGTGTGACCGCACTGGATACTGTACACACCATCATTACGGATCAACCCTTGAGCGAGGAGCAGACTTCCGCGAGCAGTGCGTATCATTTACGGGTGCTTACAGTATAACGAAGCCTGAATGCCGGCCTTGAAATAAATTGTTAATTGGAGCGTGTAATGATGAAAGTCTCCTTGTTTATAACCTGTCTCAGCGATGCCATCTATCCTCGAGTGGGGGAGGCAATGGTCCGATTGCTTGCCGCTCATGGCGTTCGCCTTGAATTTCCGCAAGTGCAGACGTGTTGTGGCCAGCCCTCTTATAACAGCGGATACTGGGATGAGACGCGGGTTGCTGCCAAAACAATATTAGAAGCATTTGATGACAGCGACTTTGTCGTGTGTCCATCAGGCTCATGTACCTATATGATTCATCATTACCCTGAGCTGTTTGCAGATGAGCCGGAATGGTTGGAAAAAGCGAAAAGGCTTGAAGCCAAGGCTTACGAGTTCACGCAATTTCTTGTACAGGTACTGGGTGTAACGGATATCGGTGCACATTTTCCGCATAAAGTAACCTACCACCCTTCTTGTCATGGCAGCCGCCTGCTTGGGGTGAAAGATGAACCGCTGGCTTTACTCTCCAAAGTCAAAGGACTTGAACTGGTCCCACTGCCTCATGCAGAAGATTGCTGCGGGTTCGGGGGTACATTTGCCATTAAAATGTCGGAAATCTCGGGGGCGATGGTGAGTGAGAAGGTGGACTATGTGAAAGAAACACAGGCTGAAGTACTTGTTGGGCTAGACATGGCTTGTCTGATGAATATTGCAGGCAACCTTCGGTACAGAAACGAACCTGTACGCGTGATGCATCTGGCTGAACTGTTATATGAGGGGGTGCAGACCGGATGAGTCAACCTGGTGTTATGAATGAAACGGTCAAATCCCGTGCGGGTTTGGCACTGAATGATGATTTTCTCCGCAAAGCCGTGAAGTTTACGACAGAACGTTTGCGTAATGGCAAGAAGGCAGCCTCCGAAGAGCATGGTAACTGGGAAGAATGGCGGGAGCGTGGACGTCAGATTCGTCTGCATACGATTGCGCATCTCGATTATTACTTGAATGAATTCGTGAACAACGCCCGTGCAAACGGTGTGCATATCCATTTTGCAGACACTTCTGCAGAAGCAGCGTCAATCGCACTGGACATTGCGGTTCTTAAACAAGCTGCAAGTGTGGTGAAATCCAAATCCATGGTGTCGGAAGAAGTGCATCTGAACCATGTACTGGAAACGGCAGGCATTGAAGCCATTGAAACCGATCTTGGCGAATACATCATACAGCTTGCGGGTGAGGCGCCATCCCATATCGTCATTCCGGCGATTCACAAAAACAGATATCAAATTGCCGAGCTGTTATCCAAGGAAGCAGGAGAGGTGTTGGAGCCGGATACGACAGTGCTGGCCGGGTTTGTGCGCAAGAAGCTGCGTGAAAAATTTCTGGAAGCCGACATTGGTTTGACGGGCTGCAATTTTGCTATTGCCGAGACAGGTTCGATGGTGTTATTTGAAAATGAAGGCAATGCTCGCATGGTATCTACCGTTCCAAAAACACAGATTACACTGATGGGTATGGAACGCATCATACCCTCTTGGGAAGACCTGGAGGTCATGGCGACCTTGTTGCCTCGTTCTGCCACTGGGCAGAAACTCACGATGTACATGACGGGTATTACAGGCCCGCGTCGCTCGGCAGATGCAGATGGCCCGGATGAAATGCATATCATTATTGTGGATAATGGCCGATCTCTGCAACTTGGTGATCCCGAGTTCCAGGAATTGCTCAACTGTATTCGCTGCGGAGCATGTCTTAACGCTTGTCCGGTATATCGGCACATTGGCGGTCATGCTTATGGCGGAACCTACAGCGGCCCGATTGGAGCGGTGCTGACTCCTGCATTAAACGGTAACATTGAGGAGTGGAACGATATTGCAAGTGCATCGAGTCTGTGCGGTGCTTGTTATGAAGCTTGCCCGGTCAAGATTCCATTGCATGACATGCTCGTTTACTTACGGAGACGTAAGGTTGAAAACGGACATGGAGATAAGCTGGAGAGCATGGGAATGAGAGGGTTTGCAGCTGTTGTGGCGAATTCCAAACGTTTTGCTGCCGCAATTCGGCTTGGGCAGATCGGGCAGAAGGCGGTTGTTCGCAATGATGGCATCTCATTAAAGATTGGTCCGCTTAAAGGTTGGAACTCCTACAGAGTGGCTCCCAGTCTAGCGAAAAAATCCTTCCGGCAGCAATGGGACAATCTGGAGCAAGAGTTGGATCAGCAGAATACTGCTATGGATTCGTCTGTACATGAGCGTATGCAGCAGCTTATTCGTAATCGCGGGGAGGGTTGAAGCATGGGAAGTGAACATCAGCAATGGCTTGCAGCCATGGAGGAAAAGTCGCGGCGCAGACAGGAGAAATTCATGGACGATATCGCCGCCAAGTTAAAAAGGCCTAGACAGCGCCATGCTCCAGTCCATGCTTTTCGAGGTGCCCCGGACTTTTGGAATGAGCTGGAATGGGATCAGGAACAGCGAATTCAGGCATTTACGGATAACTTTGTCAGTGTCGGTGCTCATATCGCCCGAGTTCAGAATATGGAAGAAGCCGCAGCATTTATTACCAATAAAGCTCATGAATTAAGTGCTAGATATCTCATTCGTCAGAATGAGCAGGCGCTTACGGATCTGGGACTGGAGAAGCAGCTTCCAGATCGACAAGTTTCCGTATGGAACAGTGCTCCGGATGTGGATTGGAAAGCCCGAGCAGCCGAAGCGGACATCGGTGTCGTGATGGCGGATTATGCGACTGCTTATACAGGCTCGGTTACCGTGCTTTCTTCCCCGGAGAAGGGACGCTCCGTCAGTCTGCTGCCGACCGTGCTGATCTTGATTATTCCGGTTGAGCGACTGTACACAAGACTTGGTGAGACACTGAACCGTTTCGACGAAGCAGGAAGAGAGCAGCTGCCGGCAGGCATTCATTTTATTTCGGGTCCCAGCCGTTCATCTGATATTGAGAATGATTTGACCATCGGGGTTCATGGCCCAGGAATTGTATATGGTCTAATTGTTGGTTAGCTTGTTTGCACGCTTGCTCATCTGAAACGGGGAGCAACTGTGAGTATAGAACTGTCCTGCTGGCGTAATTTTCTGCCGAGGGCAGTTTTTGTTTTTTTTTAGAAATATGAGAATAGAGGTGTGAGAAACTAAGGCTTAGGACAGTTGAAGATTAGAACTGGAAATGATATGGTAAAGATAGACATAGAGAAACGCCCATTTTTTTTACTTCAAATTGACCATATTACGATTACGGTCAGTTAGTTTTGGGTAGGACATATACACACACAT
The DNA here is from genome assembly GCF_052691815.1 of Paenibacillus sp. TSA_86.1. Lineage (NCBI taxonomy): Bacteria > Bacillati > Bacillota > Bacilli > Caryophanales > Paenibacillaceae > Paenibacillus > Paenibacillus sp. TSA_86.1. The sequence goes on from NZ_JBQZGE010000011.1 coordinate 140,589, forward strand.
ACGGTCGAAAAAGGGGTTCAATGAAGTCTGAGTCAACAGAATTCATCATTTACATTTTAAGAAAAAGAAGGAGTGAGAGCTATGCCATCCATTTCAGTGCCTCAGCCCAAAACGTACGGCCCATTAGGTAACCTGCCGCAGTTGAATTTTGACGAACCAACGCAGTCTTTGGTTAAGCTGGCAGAAGAGTACGGTCCTATTTTCCGCATGGATTACCCTGGAAGAAGTGAGCTTTATCTTTCGAGTGAGAAATACGTAGCCGAGGTTACGGATGAATCCAAATTTGATAAAAGAGTATGGGCTCCGCTCGCCAAGGTGCGTGCTTTTGCCGGGGATGGACTCTTTACAAGTTGGACGGACGAGCCTAACTGGAAAAAGGCACATAATGTGCTGCTTCCAAGCTTCAGCCAGCGTGCGATGCAGGGGTACCATAACAAAATGGTGGATCTCGCCGTACAGTTGGTTCAGAAATGGTCGAGACTTAATCCCGATGAAACGGTGAATGTACCGGATGATATGACTCGTCTGACGCTGGACACCATAGGCCTATGTGGATTTAACTACCGATTTAACAGCTTCTATCGAGAAGAACCGCATCCATTCATTACAAGCATGGTACGTGCACTGGATGAATCGATGAGTTCATTGCAGCGTTTGCGTTTGCAGGATAAGTTGATGATTACCAAAAAGAAACAATTCGAGCAGGACATCCGTTCCATGTTCTCGCTGGTAGATCACATCATTGCAGAGCGCAAGGCACAGCCGCAGGAAGGGGCAGATGATCTTCTTTCTCATATGCTTAGCGGCAAAGACCCGGAGACAGGCGAAACATTGGATGATGAAAATATCCGGTATCAGATTATTACCTTCCTGATCGCAGGGCATGAGACAACGAGCGGTTTGTTATCTTTTGCGGTATATTACCTGATGAAAAATCCGGATAAACTGGCAAAAGCTCAGGCGGAAGCAGATGAGATTCTGAAAGATCCGGTGCCGACGTATAATCAGGTTCGTCAATTGAAATATATACGTATGGTGCTGAGCGAAGCATTGCGCTTGTGGCCAACCGCGCCAGCATTTTCCTTGTATGCAAAAGAAGATACCGTGCTTGGCGGACAATATCCGCTGCAAAAAGGAGACAGTGTCAGCGTGCTCATACCCAAGTTGCATCGGGACCGTGAGGCGTGGGGAGACGATGTGGAAGAGTTTCGGCCTGAGCGGTTCGAAGATCCAAGCAAAGTGCCTCATAACGCGTACAAACCGTTCGGTAACGGTCAACGCGCCTGTATCGGTCAGCAATTTGCTCTCCAGGAAGCCACGCTGGTGCTGGGTATGGTTTTGAAGCATTTTGACTTCATCGATCATACGAATTATCAGTTGAAGGTCAAAGAGACCTTGACACTTAAACCTGACAATTTTGTTATACGAGTACGTCCACGCGGAGGTCAACCTGTGTTGGCTGTACCTGGTGTGACTGTGCAAGAGCCTGCTACTGCTGTGAAAAAAAATGAACAAGATGTTGTGGATGCACATCATACTCCTATGCTTGTCCTGTACGGCTCCAACCTGGGGACGGCAGAAGGTACCGCGCGTGAAATCGCGGATGCCGCCAGACACCAAGGTTTTCGCAGTGAAGTCGCTGCGCTGGATGATCGCGTCGGCAATCTGCCGAAAGAAGGAGCTGTCATTATTGTCAGTGCATCCTATAATGGTCAGCCGCCAAGCAACGCCAAAAAGTTCATAGAGTGGATTGGGCAGGCAGATGCAGATGAGTTCAAGGGTGTGAACTATACTGTTCTTGGATGTGGTGATCACAACTGGACTAGTACATATCAACGCATTCCGCGTTTGATTGATGAGCAGTTGTACTCACACGGTGCAAAGCGTCTGTCATCACTTGGTGAGTCGGATGCCAGTGGTGATTTTGAGAAACAGGTGGAGGATTGGACAGAACAACTATGGCCTGACCTGGCGCGCACGCTGGAATTGAAGCTGAATACGGACTCGAAGAGTGAGCGAAGCTCACTGTCCGTACATTTTGTCAGTGGAATGGCGGTTACTCCGCTGGTGCAAACATATGAAGCACATGCTGCTGCCGTACTGGAGAATCGGGAACTTCATGATGCGGGTAGTGAGCGGAGTACAAGACATCTGGAGATTAAATTGCCCGAGGGAATCACATATAAGGAAGGCGATCATCTGGGCATTCTGCCACATAATCCGCCGGAGCTGGTGGAGCGAGTCCTTCGCCGCTACGGATTTACCGGAGCCGAGCACCTGGTACTGGATGCATCGGGTCGAAGCGCGGCGCATCTTCCGTTGCAACAGCCAGTGAACCTGTACGACTTGCTCAGCCATAGTGTGGAACTGCAGGAGGCTGCAACACGTGCACAGCTGAGAGAGCTTGCTGCACATACGGTCTGCCCGCCACATAAGAAGGAGCTTGAAGTTTTGCTGGATGAGTCATTATATATGAAGGAAGTGCGTGGCAAACGAGTATCTATGCTGGACTATCTGGAGAAATATGAAGCATGTGAACTGCCGTTTGAGCGTTTTCTTGAGTTGCTGCCTTCGTTAAAGGCCAGATATTATTCCATCTCCAGCTCGCCGCGAGTGCAAGCAGCGCAAGCGAGCATTACGGTAAGTGTGGTGGAGGCACCCGCTTGGAGCGGAGAAGGGGTATACAAAGGCATTGCTTCCAATTATTTGGCTCGGCTCAAGCCTGGGGATGAGGTTGTGATGTTTGTCCGTACTCCGGAATCTGGATTCCAGCTGCCTGAGCGTCCAGAGGTGCCCGTCATTATGGTTGGGCCGGGAACGGGTGTAGCGCCATTCCGTGGTTTCTTGCAGGCGAGACATGTGATGAAGCAGCAAGGTGAGCAAGTTGGTGAAGCCCATCTGTACTTTGGCTGCCGCAATCCCGAGCATGATTATCTGTATAAAAACGAACTTGAAACCGCACAGCAAGAGGGGCTGGTGCAGCTTCATACGGCATTCTCCCGGATTCAGGGGGAAGCGAAGTGTTATGTTCAGCACCGAATGAAAGAGGATGCGCATCTGTTGATTCCTTTGCTGGAAAATGGTGCATATCTGTACATTTGCGGAGATGGCAGTAAAATGGCTCCGGATGTGGAGGCGACGCTGAAACAGGCTTATGTAGACATCCTGGGTAAAACGGAACAAGAGGCAGAGACCTGGCTTAATCAGCTTGAAAAACAAGGCCGTTATGCCAAGGATGTCTGGACAGGCATTTGATTGAATTCGGCGAGCGTGTTTCAGTGATTAATGGGTACACAGATCATGTGTATCGCAGGTAGGGATCAAACCTCGCGGTGAGAAGCGGAGACAGCCGATTCTCACCGCTTTTTTCGTTTAAGGAGTTATGGCTCAAGTATATAGAATGGATCGCTCCTTCCGGTTTACCTGCGGCGGATACAGCCGCGTTTCCGTTTATAGGTTCGCTTGCGAGGCCGATAGATCGACTCCACGCTGGAAAGCGGAAACAGAATACGCGAAGGGACTCTGCCTTTACCTTGCAGCTCAATATAATTGAGTCCAACGCCAACCAGTCTGATGTTCCTGAACGCGTTACGCGAAGGAAATGTTGTACGAATGCCCACCTGGATTCCTCGCTGTGTCCGAGGGATGTTGAATACACGAATGGAATTCAAGCTGAGCGGAATAAATAATTGATGATTGATTTTGACAAAATTACGAGGGAATACCCGGCGGATGCGTCCGGGCTCCAAACCGGTACGCGGGGTATTAAGCTCAGCAAGATGCCCCTGGAATTGGGCCAACCGCTGCTGGAGTGTTTTACCTGTGCGAAGATGCTGCCAGCTCATAAGTCATCCTCCGTTCATCGTTTATACCTAGTATATGAACAGAGCAAGGAGGATGGTGAATACTTGGCAGCCCATGTTCATTCCGGTTGATACCGTACTGAGATGTGATGTACTTGTGGAATGAAAACCAGGAAGGGCAAAAGATCAGAGATTCCAGGTCTCTGATCTTTTGCCTTTTCAAGAACAATAGGCCGATTTTAGAATTGCACCAAGGTATCGACCTTAACCGGAAGGCCAGTTGCAATAGCACGATTGGCTGCAATACCTGTCAGAATCGAGCGAGCGCCATCCACATGATTGGCTGCACGATGGAAAGGATCTTCTGACGGCGCGCCGAACAGATCGTTCAGCAGCACAGGGTCGCCCCCGCCGTGACCGCCTTCTTTTTCTTCCACTTCCACTTCATAAGGTGCGTCGAACATGGGAACCACACGTAGCGTTTTGCCAATCAAAGCGCCTTCCTTGCTCTTATCGCCCAGTGAATTGACATAGGATTGCTCTGTAATATTCATCTCGATACGGCCTTTTGTACCATTGATGGCGATACGGTAACCTTCCCACGGTTGATAAGCGACCAGGGAATAGGTCAGGATTGCTTTGTTCCGATACTGGACAAGCACACCCATCGTATCCTCGATATTGATCCCTTCACCAAACACACTTTGGTCACGTTGGTATCCATCCTCAGTCTCGGCATCGAGATACATGGATTTTAGGTGATCGTCCGAATCCAGATGCAGGGCAAATGGATCATCCTGAGCGAGCGGGTTGCCTGTAGCACGGTTATAAAATTGAGTAACCCCGCGATCCTCGGCATTTTCCCTGCCGTAAAACATCAGATCTCCAAAAGCAAATACCGTATCTGGCTGTGAGCCAATCCAGAAGTTCACGAGATCGAAGTGATGCGTCGATTTGTGTACCAGCAATCCGCCGCTATTGCGCTTGTCCCGGTGCCAACGACGGAAATAATCGGCGCCGTGACGGGTATTCAGCAGCCATTCGAAGTGAACGGAAGTGACTTTGCCAATGACATCGTCCAGAATAAGTTCCCGTATTTTCGTGTGGTGCGGTGCGTAACGATAATTGAATGTTACACGTACGTTCTGTCCGGTACGTTTTACAGCATCCAGAATATCCTGACATTTCTCTTCATTGATCGTCATCGGTTTCTCGGTAACCACATCACAGCCAAGCTCCATGGCCCGAATGATGTATTTATCGTGAGTCCGATCCACGCTGGTGACAATAACGTAGTCTGGCTTCTCGTTCTCGATCATCTGGTCAAACTGATCTGCCAGGTAAGTTGGCACCTCAGCATAGTTATATTTTTCTCGCAGCAGCTTATTCGCATAATTCAAACGAACCTGATTGATATCACAAAAACCAACAAGCTCGGAAGTTTCACTGAAATCCCGGGTCAAGGCACCGTAGAAAAATTCGGCACGACCGCCGGTTCCGACCAATACATAACGTTTTTTGTTGCCCATGCATATCGCCTCCTTGAATGTAAGTTTAGCCTATAACAAAGGAGCACTTCTTTCGCCGCATTTTATGCGTAACCGCTTTCAAATGCCGCGTATTTTGCTATAATTGTGAAAAGGAGAGAACGCCATGACCGAAGCCATTCGTGCGGATTACCATGATGCAACGAATTTACTACATATGGAATATGATCGTCGTATCGGGTATTACTCTATGCCGGACGATCATTTTCACGACCATTATGAGCTGTATTATTTGCTCTCTGGTGAGCGTATTTATTTTATCAAGGATCGGTCGTATCGAATCAAAGCAGGAGACTTGGTATTTGTGAACCGCAACACGGTGCATAAAACATTAGAAAGCGGAATGCAAGGCCATGAGCGAATTGTGTTATACCTTCAGCCGGAACTGTTTGCCGCTATGGCGGTCTCAAGTGAACTTGAAGAGGGTTTAACCGAGCCCTTTCGCTGGGATATCCCCATTGTAAGATTCCCTGCTCCTATCGCCAAGGTGACGGAGGGGATTGTGAAAGAGATGGTGAAGGAAATGCGTAAGTCCGACGAGGGAAGTGGAATATTGCTGCGTCACCGGACGCTGGAACTGCTGCTGCATACCTATCGACACCGTGATCTGGGACGTATACAAGCGGATGATCATGACCCTGTTCTTCACCCCAAGATTCAAGTGGTTGTTCGTTATCTGAATGAAAATTATCAGAATCCACTGATGCTGCCTGAAGTGGCAGGCAAGTTCCGGATCAGTCCACATTATTTAAGCCGGCTATTCAAACAAACGACGGGTTTTGCCTTTAGCGATTATCTGAATTTATTGCGGGTGAAAGAGGCACAGCGTCTGTTGCGTGAAAGTGAAGAGTCGGTAACGGATATTGCCTTGCTGGCGGGATTCGGTAATTTTTCACATTTTGGCAAGATGTTTAAGCGCGCGGTACAGATGTCGCCAAGAACATACAGGCAGGAGTACAATGGACGGGATGGGATGAAGAAAGCATAAAACACAATAACATAATCACATTCAGAAGCGTTTCATTTTATTATAAAATGAGAGAGGTGTACTGGTTATGAGTATGATCGAAGCCAGACTGCAAGAAATGGGAATCAAGCTTCCGCAATCCAGTGCCCCTGCCGGGAAATATGCAAACGCCGTAATTGTAAATGGCATCATGTATGTATCGGGAAAAGGCCCGGCTACGGATAAGCGCGGCAAGCTTGGTGTGGAATTTACGACCGAACAGGGGTATGACTTTGCCCGTAACGCCGGACTGGAGATACTTGCTGTTGTTCGGGATATGTTAGGATCGCTGGATCGCGTCAAACGGGTCGTGAAGGTGCAAGGTTTTATCAATGCCTCGGCTTCCTATCAAGAGCATCACAAAGTGCTGAATGGATTTTCGGATCTGATGGTAGAGGTTTTTGAAGAACAGGGAATGCACGCAAGATCCGTCTTCGGAGCCGTTTCCGTCAGAGATCATCTGCCATTGATTATTGATTCCATTTTTCAGGTAGAGGGATAAGTGCATGAAGCTGATGGGACAAGGAAGAACAGCTGAGATCTACCATTACGCAGATGGTCTTATTTTAAAATTATACCGGACAGGGTTCTCAGGGGAAGCGGTACAGAATGAATATCAGATCAGTCAGTTGGTATACGATAAGGGGCTGCCGGTTCCTCGTGCTGTAAAACAAATGGATCACGCGACGCGCACGGGCATCGTATTTGAACGTTTCGAGGGTACAACGCTGTTATCGCTGATGATTCAGCAGCCGGAATTGCTGGAACAGCTATCATCCACAATGGCAGAAATTCAGTATAAACTGCATCAGGTACATGATGAGGGCACTACATTGCCTTCTCAGAAAAAAATTCTGGAGCATGCGATTCTACGCGTATCCAGCTTTTCTACTATTGAACAGAAGGGCCTGCTGGAGTATTTGTCCGCATTGCCTGAGCAGCGGGTGATCTGCCACGGTGACTATCATCCCGATAATGTAATGTTAGGCAAGGACGAGGGACAACATTGTGTCATCGACTGGATGACAGGAATGACGGGAAATCCTGCGGGTGATGTGGCTCGGACGTGGGTAATATTAATGAGCGGCAATCTGCCCGATGATGCAGAGCCTGTGATGCGGGAAGGACTTGAGCAGGCTCGAAGTTTGATTTTGCAACAGTATATAGAGCATTATATAGCTTTGTCGGGGATCACTCTTGAACAGATTGAAGCCTGGATGTTGCCTGTAGCTGCAGCACGTCTGGATGAAAGTTTGCCACCCTCGGAAGCGGGACAGTTGCTTCAGTTTGTGCGGAACAGGCTCCGCTTGGTAGATGAAACAGTTCATACAACATCATGAGATAAAGAGGGTGAAGGATCATGCTGCACGCGCTGGAAGCGATCGAACGTTATAAATCAGGAAAGTCACAACAACAACATTTGCAACATGAGCCGGAATGGCTGCAATGGTTAGCAGCGGCGGAGAAGCCGCGTATTAATCTGGAGCGTATTCACTCGATTGCTGAGCTTCAGAAGATCAATGCGGTATTGGATTACACGGAGCGTACACTTCAGGTGTTAAACGGACTCCAGCTTTCGTTCTGGATGAAGGAGCTGCTAGAGGAAGTGCTGGCCTGGTCGGAAACGGCAAAAGGGGGTTCGCTGGATCAACGCAGAACATGGCAGCAGCAGGGGATTAACCTGTTTGTACATAACATTGGCTCGGCTCAGCTCTATAGTTTATATGCAACCGACGGATCGAATGGGCTGGAGTCGGCAACTTCTCCGAAACAGGAGATCATTCGCATTTTAATATCCACGCACGGATTGATTGGGCAATACACACGGGGTGAGATTCCGTTTGCGGAGAATATACCGTTGCGTTCTTTGATGACCGAAGGCTGGGTTACCGACAGTGAACTGCGTACCCTGCTGATGGCTTTGAACCAATGTATTATTGCAGCCGTTGATTCCCATCTTTGGAATCAGGTTCAGGGTGAAGTAGAGCAGATTGTGAACCGGATCGTAACAGGAACGGAACATACGGACTGGAGCGTAAAAGAACGATTATCCCGCCTGAGAAGTAACTCCATCCGGCAAGGTGAAGCCATCGATGAAACATATGCCAAGCTTGAACAGCAGTTTCCTGTGGAACAGCAACTGGCTCCGATGGCTTCACGTACATTGTGGTATGTGGAGTCAGCTATGCGGGATTTTTCGCTGGAAGAGATGGTAAAAGTATTTTTGCTGGCACTCCACAGCGAAGAATGGAACCAGGAAAAAACGAGTCCTTCTAACGCTTCTTCCGTGACCTCTATTCGTCATATCAGCTTTGAACCGCTAATGAACACGATGTATTACGACTACAAAGGTGCCAAAAAGCTGAATATCTACAAGAAACGTATGATTGAAAAATATCTGGAGCAGTATTCGTGGGAGCAGATCATTGCTGGAGAAAAATTACCTTATCCGCATCTTGGACATCGGGTCGAACGATATCCTGATCTGCCAGATACGCTATTCGTGACCTTTGAATTCTCGCCTGCGGCCGAGAAACTGATTGCATTTTGCATTGAAGCAGAGAAATCTCCATTGTACGAACAGGCGGTGCTGTTATTATTTGATCTGTTTGGGCTGCGCCGGGATGCGTATGATCGGTTCCACAATGAAGAGACGTACCTTTCGGACATGAACAGTTCGGGGGATTACAAAAAAGTGCTGCTGGACTACATGGTCGGCATACGTGTGCTTGACATCGGTCCGGGCGGCGGCGTTCTGCTCGATCTGATTGAGCAGGAGAAGCCGGAGGTTGAGGCGATTGGCATTGATATTTCGGCCAACGTGATCGAAGCGCTGGAGCGTAAAAAGCAGCGGGAGTCCCATCACTGGCATGTGATGAAAGGGGATGCGCTGCAGCTGAATCAGTATGTGGAGTCTGGCACAGTGGATACGGTGATCTTTTCCTCCATTCTGCATGAGTTGTATTCCTATATTGAGCGTGACGGACGCAGATTCAATACAGATACGGTGGCGGCGGCGCTGCAAAGTGCTTTTCAGGTGCTCTCCGCAGGCGGAAGAATCCTTATCCGGGACGGTATTATGAGCGAGCCTGAGACGCAGAAACGACGAATTCGATTCCTGGAGCCTGACGGGTTGCGCTGGCTGGAGCGTTATGCAGCAGATTTCAAGGGGCGCGAGATCACTTTTGAACGTATATCGGATGATGAAGTAATGATGCCGATTAATGATGCGATGGAGTTCCTGTACACCTATACTTGGGGCGAGGAAGCTTATGTACACGAAATTCAGGAGCAGTTTGGCGTATTTACACCCCAAGCCTATGAGAAATGCATACGTGAAACGTTGGGTGAGCAGGCGGAGATCATCAAGCTGCATCATTTCCTGCAAGAGGGTTATACCGAAGCGCTGGTAGATCGGATTCATTTTATGGATGAAAAGGGGAACCCTGCATCTTTGCCTGACAGCACTTGTCTGATTGTGATCGAGAAGAAGGGGAAAGAAGGAGTGACAGAATGAGCAAAGGCGATGTAAACACATTGTTGCACGATTTGAAAGAGGGACGCTTGATAAGCGAACGAAATTTCGAAGGGCTTGATGTAGACGCGTATCTGGATGAGCGGGATGAAGCCCCATTTGCAGATGAGTGGATGCAGGCCTATGAACGCTATGCCGGGGACTCCGCCGTTGCCGAAGATGAAGTGCTGCGACAGATCAGGGAGATTGCCTTTAAACGAACGATAAGCTTAACGGGTGAACCGGAGTTAGCTGGTTATGTCAGCGATGATTTTGGGTTGATCGGCAGTTATTGGCTACAGGATGGCGAGCAGGATGCGTTTGTGAAACGGTTGTTTGAGAGTTACGCCCAAGAAAAATTGCCCCTGCATTCGTAGCAGGGGTTATTTTCTATCAAGAATGCTTCGTTTGTATAAAAAAGAGTCTCCAAATGTGTATTGTGGCCATAGGGCAGCATCATGTACAATTCACCTACAGAGTTATATGAGAATGATTATCATTATAGATTGAAGTATTCTGTTCTCATGTTGACATCTACAGATTACATATAGGGGGAAACGCATGATGGCAAGACGTAGCAGAGGAATTCAAGGGTGGTTGATGATGTTATTACTCACGGCAATAGTGATATCCGGTTGTAGTGCAAAGACAGAAACGTCAGTACAACAGGAAGATGCCAAGAAGAGCACCAGTGTAGAAACGGAAGCTTCGAACGGCGAGACACGTGTTGTGAAGGATGAGTTTGGAGAAGTAACGATCCCTGTTCATCCACAGCGGATTGCGGGCATCTATGTCGAGGACTATCTCAAGGCGCTGGATATTACACCCGTTGTGCAGTGGTATCATCCCACATGGGGAGTACAGGATTATTTGAAGTTAGATGCACCAAAGTTTGATATGACTGGGAGCATTGAGGCACTTTTACAATACAACCCGGATCTGATCATCGTGGATGGTGGCGTAGATGCTGCTCAATACGAACAATATAGTAAAGTAGCACCAACCTATCGGCTGCCGGAGAGTGTTCTTCAGGATTCTAATGAGGTGTTGACGACAATTGCCGATATTGTAGGTCAGCCGGAAAAAGGTGAGGCGTTTAAAGAGCAGTTCAAACAAAAAATTGCAGATGCGAAAGCAAAATTACAACAAACCATTGGAAATGAGACGGTTGCGGTTGTGAGGTTAAACGTAGCAGACAAGGGATTGGCGTTATTTGGGGTCAAAAATCGGTATACCGGATTTATTTACTCTGATCTTGGACTTACTCCTCATCCACTCGCACGAGATATGAAAGAGTATCAAGAAATTTTGTCCGAGGAGGCGATTCCGAGTCTGGATGCCGACCACATTATCGTGTTTCCTTCGAATGGAACCTGGGATTCCCCAGAAAACCAGGAGGCCATCCACATGTTGGACGGAAAACTGTGGCAGTCGCTTCCTGCAGTTAAAAATAAACATGTCTACATGATGGAGCGGTCTCACTGGCAGTCCGGGGCAGTTATTGCGAATTCAATGAAGATTGATGATTTGCTGGAAAAGATGACGCCATAAATAGTGAGTTAAATAGAGAAAGTTCTTCAGCCTGGCTTGAAGAGCTTTCTTTTTTCGTTTACACTTGATCTAATTGATAACTATTCTCATATAAGAAAGATGGATGCACAATGTACGCTTCAATACTGCACATGATGACCAAGCCGTGGCTCTGCTCCTTACAAGGCATACAATACGTAGATTTTACATTGGAAACAAGCTCAACATATTCATCTAAGCAAACCGCTGCTCATTCTTTCATCATTGTGGTGCAAGGTAGGGGTATTTTAGCGTGTTCTGATAGCCAAACCAAGCTGGAACCGGGTACGATTTGTTTGGTGCGTGATGATGTTTCTTTCTCTGTAACAGCTCGGGGTGGAGAAAAAGAGGCGTTGAGCTTTTATAAAATGGATATGAATCCGATTATGGTTGACAGCTGTTCCATCCATTCCATGCCGACTCAGAACAACGTAAATCAGAATGCTACCAGACACGGGTCTAGTTTGGTTACGGATGATACAGTATCAGTCACCGAATTTACGTATACTCCTTGGAGTGCATGTCTGGAGTGTATAGAGCAATTATATCGTCAGCAGCATGTTACAGATGTGTATGACGTGTGGGATATGCAAATTCAGTTTCAACAATGGTTCCGAAATGTCATTCGTCAAAATGATCCCGAGCTTCAGCTACAATCTGATCGCAGCTATCTCCAACAATCGGTTCATTACATTGATTCGCATTACAATCAGATGCTCACTGTGGACGAGCTTGCTTCTCGAGCAGGTCTTTCCAGAACAAGTTATACAAGACATTTCAAAAGATTGACAGGCCAGCTTCCTCTTGATTATGTGAACCGTGTTCGATTGGAGCGATCGAAACAACTTTTACAGATAACAGATGATCGTCTGCATGATATTGCGAGTCATGTAGGATTCAGTAATGAGTATTATTTTAGTCGCCGGTTCAAGCAATATGCTGGTGTCTCACCCGGCGTGTATCGTCGTCACCACCGCCAGGAGGTACGTGTGTTTGCTCCTTATCTGGAGGATTTCCTTTTAGCACTTGGTGTAAAGCCTATATTACAAGGTTCGCATCATGCTTGGGGCAGACAACATTACTTGCAACTGGATGATATACCAGAATTTGATATCAGTCAGCAGGATGCCGAGTTTCATGCTGGGTATGTACCGGAATTTATTATGCTGGACATGGGATATAAAAAATGGAATCTGAATCGTTTTGAGCAGGTAGCGCCCGTTTATTATGTGCAACAAGATGGTGAAGATTGGCGTGCTATTTTGAAATCTACAGCGGACGTGCTTGGAAGAACCCATCGCGTAGATGAAGTGGTTGAGTCGTATGAAGAAAAAGCGTTCGATGCCAAAAGACATCTTCAAGTACGTTTGCGCAAAGAAACGGTTGCTTTTCTGCGTGTTTCGGCTTCGGAGATCACACTGTACGGCGATCAATGTGGTTATGTGGGTCCGGTTATTTATCGGGATCTTGGTCTCAACCCCCATGAACATGTGAGCAAGTGGACACAGCGTGAGCGTAGAGTCAAGATTGGGTTGGAGCAATTGGCTCAGCTTGATGCGGATCACCTGCTGATCACCTTTGACAACCGTGATTCCGTAACCTTTGGGGAGGAAAGACAATGGTTAGACAGAAAGGAATGGAAGCAACTTCCTGCGGTGAAGTGCGGCAATGTCTACGAGGTCGATTTTTTCACATGGATGAACTATGGTGTACTCTCTCATGGGAAGAAAATCGACGATATCTTGCGGTTTATAGGGTAATAAATACGCCTACAAAAACTCCCTCAGCTCATGCTGAGGGAGCTTTTGCTTTGAAACAGATTCGAATTTAACCCAAAAACAGAATAACGTTTACAAAATGCTGAACGTGTAGTCTTTGATGATGCTCTTGCAACATAACATTAGAGTGAAGGCAGCATGGATTAAAAACGCTGCTCATTCGATCACAGCCATGGACGGCAGATGGGAGTGTTGCAAATGACAAAACGGGTATTGCTATTGGAGGAAGGTACTGCACAGATGAAGGGACTGAAGCATAGTATCGGTGCTGCCCTTGCAGAACTGATGCAAGCTGGATGGTCTGTTCCAGTAGGAATGATCGTCACGACGGAAGGCAGCCGCGCATGTTGTACCCGTCCAGGTCATCTTTCCGATGAGATAAAGGAAGAGTTGGACGGTGCCGTCTGGTGTCTGGAGCAACAAACGGGTGCAGCTTTTGGTGACCCCATCCGTCCACTTCTGCTTAACGTGCAGCCAGATCAGGCTGTTGCATCTTCGTCGGTTGAACAATGCATCATACCATACGTGGGCCTGAATGATCGTACCGTCGAAGGTTTTGCTCGCCAGACTGGTAATCGTTTATATGCACTTCAATGTTATCTGGTAAGCCTGCAGCATTATGGGCGTACGGTGCATGGTATCCCTAATATCACTACTGCGCAGCCAGTGGATTCAGAGTCTTATTTTACGGGAGAGGCGGAGCTTGAAGCGTTAATTGCGGAATGCAAAGCTTCGATTCAGGCGATCGACGGAAGTCCTTTTCCACAGGATGTGTATCTCGAGCTTCAAAAAGCGGTGCGTGCGGTTTTCTGTTCTGCTAAGCAGATGAATAATAGAGATGATGCGGCAGAAGATAGCATAAAAGAACAAGCAAAAATGGAAGCACCTGTGCTTATACAGGCCGTGGTACAAGAGAAGTGCACTGATTACAAAGGGACAGGGAAAGTATACACCCGTAACCCGGTAACAGGGGAAAAAGGTCTTATGGGGGATTATCTTCCGGCGAGAAGCAAGTCTGGCATGGTGCATGCGCTCTCCTATTTAAAAAGAAATAATCCTGTACGCTATACAGAGCTTGAGATGATGTGTACGGAGTTAGAGAAGCGCACAGGAGTTGTGCAGGAACTCACCTATGTGGTGAACCCGTCTTCCATCTGTATACAACTTGTGCAGCCTGCGAGGTTAAGTTCAATCGCTGCCATCAGGAGCGCAGTAGATTACGTACATGAGGGGGTGATTTCAAAAGAGGAAGCTATTCTTCGATTGAGATCAGAAGATTTGACGGCGTGTATGCAACAGGAGTCGCCAGAGCTGAGACGTTTGCTGGAATGGGCTGATGAAATAAAAGAGTTATCTATTCTCGCAAAGGTGGAACAGACGGCTGAGGTTAGGCAGGCACGAACTTGGGGTGCAGAAGGAATTGGGCTATGTACAACCGAGACCATGTTGTTGGCTCCGTCCAGAAAACCTTATGTGCAGAAGATGGTTATGGCGGGTACGGAAGCAGAGCGCAGGCGTGGATTGGAACGATTGTTGCCGATGCAGCAGTCTGATATCGAATATCTGTTTGAAGTGATGGACGGACGTCCAGTGACCATTCAATTATTTGATTTTCCACTACAGGAGTTATGGCCGGATTCAAATACGCTGGAGCAGCAGGGAATTCATCTGGGTACCGTTTTATCCGAGATCCACGAAATGCAGCTGGAGGCTATTTTTCGGGCAGCGCTCAAGAGTATTCGAGAGGGTTTGTGGGTGCGTCCTGAAATTATGATCCCGCATGTAGAGCATGTTCAAGAAATGCAACAGATGAGGGACTTGGCAGATCATGTGGCAGAACAGGTGCTCGGTGAAGAGCGCCGCCATTGTGTTTATAAGGTGGGAGCTTCGATTACAACACCAAAAGCTGCAATGACCGCGGTACAGCTTGCGAGTTATGCGGACTTTGTCTCGTTTGATGCGGATGAGCTGACACAATCCACATGTGGTTGTTCGCGTGAGGAAGTAGCGGAGCGAGAACGGGTGGTTGGTCATGCTTTTCAGCTTGGAAATAATCCTGTTCACATCCGTGATATAGAGAACGTAGGGAGCTTAATAGGGACGGCTGCTGCTCAAGGGCAAATTCGAAAACCACATCTGAAAACGTCGATAACCAGTGAATCCATCCAAGATACAGCATCGATTGCGTTTATTCATCATATTAAAATAGGGGCTGTATGTTGCAGACCTGAGCAGATTCCATGGGTTCGGGTTGCGGCAGCTCAGGCGGTCATTCGGGCATCAGGTGACAAGCAGAGTGTACAAAATGAAGATATCTCGACTATTGCCTGAGTTATGTCTTTGGAGTGACCGTGTAAATCATTTTAGTTCTGCTTATATAGCATATCCTCAATGGAACAGTTACACGAAAACTGTTATACTGAAATATGCGTTTTGTAAAACGAACGTAAAAATTTCAGATAAGGGTTGAAAAAGACCATGTTTAGATCAATGAATAAAAGCAGGCAGACATCATCACGGACCTTATTCGCTGTCTTGTTTATTTTAATGCTGCTGAAGTTGTCCCTTCTGCGGTATTTCTTTTTCAATGGGTTGTCGGGTGTTGGGCTATTAACCGATGCACTCGCTGCGCTCACCATTGTGTGCGTGCTGGATCTCATTGTGCCGCTGAGTTGGAAGCGAACGGTATACGGGGCGTTTAATGTCCTGTTCTCACTTGTTCTGTTTGCAGCCACGCTGTATAACGCACACTTCAGTTCGGTTCCTACCTACACCGCGTTAAGCGAGTTAGGGCAGGTTGCCCAGGTGAGAGGAAGTATAGGGCCACTGGTTAAGCCACAGCATTTTTTGTTTTTTGCTGATATTATTCTGGCTGTGCCAATCTGGTTTATAGGGCGCAGACGCGGCAGGGGAGCATACCGCAGCAATTACCAGGAGAGTAGTCTGACATTTGGCAGAAGTCGTAGACGCTACTGGGGCAAACTTGGCGTGGCGCTTACTGCGGCGTTCTGCATTGTTTTGTCCGGCAGTTTTATTGTCAAAGGGGAAACGATTGATAACGAACTGGTGCGGGCCGAAAATCTCGGTTTCCTGAACTATCAAGTGTCCTCTGCCATTCTGACGAGCAAGGAGAATGAAGCCATTGCGAGTGGCAACATTAATGAAACGATTGCCAAGATCAATGCTTTGGTTAGCCAATATCCGTACCAGAACAAAGCGGCAAACGGTGCGGCGGTGAAGGCAAAATATTTTGGTCAGGCAAAAGGCAGCAATTTGATTGTGCTTCAACTGGAATCCTTTCAAAATTTTCCGATTAACGCTTCGTTGAACGGGCAAGAATTAACACCGGTTTTGAATAATCTTGCGAAAGAAAGCTATTATTTCTCTCATTTCTTCCAACAGATCGGTCAAGGAAATACGTCGGATGCGGAATTTATGTCGAATACTTCCATCTATCCTACAGGGGTTGTACCCATGTCAGCCGGATATAGTGACCGTAACCTTCCGAGTCTACCCAAACTTCTGGCCAAAGAAGGATATGAGTCCGAGACATACCACGTTAACGACGTAACGTTCTGGAACCGCAATAAGATGTATCCTGCCCTCGGGTTCACGCGATACTTTGATAAACCGAGCTTCACGAATGACAAATTCAACGATTTTGGGCCATCGGACGAAGAATTGTATCGGGTGGGTGTGGAAAAAATGACTGCGCATCAGACTGCGAATCAACCGGTCTATGCTCAGTTCATCACAGCATCGAGCCATTCGCCGTTCACTGTCCCGGCTGATCGTGCACGAATTGAAATTCCCGCAACGATTACGAATAAATTGCTGCATGATTATTTGCAGGCGATCAATTATACCGATTACGCGGTAGGTCAGCTGATTAACGAGTTGAAGGCAAATGGTTTATGGGATAACACCACGCTTGTACTGTATGGAGATCATTTCGGATTACCTGAGGAAGAGGAAATTACGGAGCAGATTCAGACAAACCTCGGTATTCCTTACGATGGAAAAGTAAGCCGGTTTAATATCCCGCTGATGATTCATACGCCGAAACAAACGAAAGGGCAAGTGGTTGAGCAGCCGGGAGGTCAACTGGACATCCTGCCTACCGTTATGAACCTCATGGGCGTATCGCTGCAGCAGGAGAAGTTCACGGCATTCGGGCATGACTTGCTGAATATGGATCGGAACGCGTTTGGCATTCGGTATTACTTGCCAACAGGTTCATTCGTAAACAATGACATCTTATTCATTCCTGGCGCAGGCTTTGACGATGGAACGGCATACTCGCTCAAAACCTATGAACCGGTGACGAATCTGGAACCGTATCGTTCCGATTATGAACATGTGCTCAGTCTAATGAAATTGTCTGATGAGTACGTGAAGTTATTACCGAAAAGAGCGCCTTAATTCAATGGTGTAATGTAACATTACAAAGTGTTATATAAGGTAAGGTTCTGTAACGCAGCCAGCTTAGAAGCCGGCTGCGTTTTTAATATTCTTTTTCAAACGTCAGGAGTAAGAAAAAAAGAAGTTAAAAAGAAAGACAGAAGTAAAAAAGGAAGAAATGAGGATAAAGTTTGAAACTGTAATTTTTAATGTTACAATGTACAAGTAAGCCAGATAAAATAAAACAGATCATTACTTCATTAACGAGAGGAATGAATATATATGAAACTGAGTGTACTGGAGCATGGACATATTAGTGAGGGTCGTAATGTCAATAATGCCCTGCAGGAGGCTGTAACATTAGCGAAGCATGCCGAGCAACTGGGGTATTCCCGATTTTGGATGTCTGAGCATCACGGCGGTGGTGCACTGTCCTTTTCAAGCCCGGAGATCATGATTGGCCATGTGGCTGCTCATACGGAACGTATTCGAGTAGGATCGGGAGGGGTCATGTTACCGCATTACAGCGCGTATAAAGTGGCAGAGAACTTTCGATTACTGGAGGCCTTACACCCTGGACGAATCGATCTCGGTATTGGACGTGCGCCAGGAGGCATGCCGATTGCGAGTAGAGCGCTCAACGAGGGTAAATCATCGAATGTACAGTTTTTCCCGCAGCAGATTGCGGATCTTGGGGGATACTTCCACGAGCAGTTGCCCGAAGACCATCGTTTTGCTTCACTTGTAGCTGGACCCTCCGTTCCAACGGTTCCTGAAGTGTGGTTGCTGGGCTCCAGCTCGGAAGGGGCAAGAATTGCCGCAGCGCAAGGTACAGCGTATGCGTTTGCCCAGTTTTTCGGTACGCCAGGCGGCGAGGAAGCGATGAAACATTATCGCCGCCACTTCAAACCTTCGATTCTGAACGACAAGCCCCATTCCATGATAGCGGTATCCGCGTTCTGTGCAGATACGGAAGAAGAAGCGGCTGAACTTGCTCGCAGTAACGAATTATTTTTCCTGCGACTGGGTCGTGGACTCGAACAGAAATCCTTCCCTTCTCTCGAAACGGTGAATAACTATCCGTTTACAGCGATGGAATTGGAACAGATTCGTCAGCGCCGCTCCTTCTCGATCATCGGCACGCCAGATCAGGTGAAAGACAAAATTATTGCGATGGCTGAACGTCATGAAGCTGATGAAGTGATCATTGCGTCTGCCATCCATTCGTTCGAGGCACGCCTGCGCTCCTTCTCTCTGATTGCAGAAGCTTTTGGCCTGCATCAGGATATTAATTCGCTGTAAAGGGATTGGAATTAAGACGTATAAGCGCTATAATCAGTAAGGTATGATTCAAACAAGGCTAGGAATCAACTTAAAACTCGAATTGACGGAGGGCTATGAATATGGAAAAAGCACTAATTTTCGGCCACAAAAACCCGGATACAGACACAATCTGTTCAGCAATCGCGTATGCAGACCTGAAAAGCAAATTAGGCCTGGAAGTGGAAGCGGTACGTTTGGGCGAAGTGAATGGCGAAACACAGTTTGCACTGGACCAATTCAAGGTTGCAGCACCACGTTTGATCAAAACAGCGGCGAATGAAGTAAACAAAGTCATTCTGGTCGATCACAACGAGCGTCAGCAAAGCGTAAGCGATATTGAAGACGTAACGGTTGTTGAAGTTATTGACCACCACCGTATTGCTAATTTTGAGACAAGCCAGCCTTTATATTTCCGTGCGGAGCCTGTTGGCTGTACGGCAACGATTTTGAATAAAATGTACAAAGAAAACGGTATTGAAATCAGCGCACCAATCGCAGGTCTGATGTTATCAGCTATTATCTCGGATTCCTTGCTGTTCAAATCTCCAACTTGCACAGAGCAGGATGTCGCTGCAGCACGTGAGCTGGCTGCGATTGCTGGTGTGGATGCAGACAGCTACGGTCTGGACATGTTGAAAGCCGGTGCGGATCTGAGTCAAAAAACAATTGCTGAGCTGATCTCCCTCGATGCGAAGGAATTTGTAATGGGTACAGCAAAAGTTGAAATCGCACAAGTGAATGCGGTTGACGTGAATGATGTGCTGGTAAAACAGCCGGAGCTTGAAGCGGCGATCGAAGCGATTATTTCCAGCAAAGGACTCGACCTGTTCTTGTTTGTCGTAACGGACATCCTGAACAATGACTCCGTTGGACTGGCTTATGGTGCATCTACCAAAGCGGTTGAAAAAGCGTACAACGTCGCGCTGGCAGACAACAAAGCGCTGCTTAAAGGCGTAGTATCCCGTAAATCACAGATCGTACCCGTACTTACAGAAGCGTTTAACACATTGTAATTTGAGGACACGACTTGATAGTGCGGGAACGTAACTGCAATGATAAGTCGTTAATCTTAACGCAACGTATGAAACGTTTATAACGCCCCACATAATGTAATCCATTATTCAAGCCTGCTCTGATCTTCTAGTGATCAGGACAGGCTTTTCATGTCAAGGAGGAAGAAGCATGGCTCAGATGATTAAAAATGAAAAAATCAAAGCAGCCGAAGTACAACTCACGGGTCTGAATGGAGAAGATCTAGGAGTTATGTCTACACGGGAAGCTCTGGTGCTGGCCAAACAGCATAAAGTAGACCTGGTATGTTTGTCCCTGATGACCAGCCCGCCCCCATGCAAATTGATCGGTGCGGGTGCAGTACGCGAGGAAGTACAGCAGGCAAAGAAAAAAGCAGGCAAATCCCCGGAGAAACGCAAAGTGAAGGAAATTCGGCTTCACCTGCAAATGGAAGATCATGACCGGGATGTGAAACAGTCGCAAGCCGAGCGGATACTGAAAAAAGGTGATTCCGTGAAGTTTGTCATTCAGGTACACGGTGCCAAAGAGGGAGACGCGGGTAAAGTGTGGGCAGAAGAACTGTGCAAAGCGTTGAAAGAACACGGTAACAAAACGACGGGAGTACAGGTTAGCGGTAAGCAGGTCGTTATTCAACTTGATCCGTTAAACGGATGATGAAAAGATTATAGCTGGTGACTGTATGCTTAATGTATAGTAGCTGGGGTATTGCTAGTTGTATGACATGAGCGCTGATGTTTTACAAGGAATTATCGAAGATAGATAGCCCAATGTAAAGACAGCCTGACGGCTGCTTTCTATTGGGCTTTTTCAACGCATAAAATCCATTATTCCAAAGACCCGTTAATGGCCGTGTGAGCGGTATTCAAGTACGCAGATAACGGCTTCCACCCACTCGAACATACATTTGACCAGGCAATACAGGTGTGGATGCATCCGGGTTACCATTGGAAGCATTCTTGGCATAACGGGATAAGTAAAGAAAGTCTGGATAAATGACCATATCCATTAAATAGGCTGAGGTTCGGCTGCCGGGAAACCGAAACTGGTTTAAGGTCTGGATAATCTCCGGGCCGCTTGCAATGCCAATGCCGTGTCCATAGTACCAGTTTTCCCGCAACATAATGGTGTTTTCACCTTGCCATTCAGGGGTTTTGGGTGAGACATCCGGATTTTTGAAATAGAGCACGTCTCCCGGAAGTGCGGTTTCCTTGCCGTTTTTTTCTGTCAAACGCAGATCGCTGTCATAATGCCAGTCAAATAACAGCAGATTACGAAATAACGAATTAAAGGCATCTTCACGTATGCTCCCAAGCACACCTCCATAGAGTACGATGACGGTAGCGGTTGCGCACTCGAATGCGTATAAACGCCCGTTTCTCCATATATCTCTGATGCCGTCAGCTGGTGTAACATCCGGTCTTAGTTCAAACCCGCCTTGCGCATTCCGATTCCAGAAGGCGGGGTTACACCTTGAATCTTCAAATGAGGCAAAGCTGACCCCACTTCGATTCAATCCTTCGGCTGCGTCTACGAGAGATTCTCTTAAGTTCCATTCAAAGTGCAGATGGTCCATGGACTGATACACATATCGGATTGGGCGGTTCTGAAGCTGCTGTAACCAGTACCATTCAAAGGAAGACCACTCGGAGGGAAACAGTTGAACCGGTTGATTCGCAACAATAATCATGGGGCAATAACCTCCGTTCTTCAATAACGTTGAATATGCCGTGACGCCGAAGATCTGATCATGTCGATTTTTGTCTGAGATTTTTGCTTGTGTTTCGTTTAACAATCGTGTCATTTGGGGTACAACACTATAAGATAAAGTTATGTTCAGGTTCATGTGTTCATACGAAGAACATTACATTCGCATTAAAACAACATTCAATTTAGATTTAAGCAACATTTACATTTAAGGTAAGGGAGGATATGTAGTGTCAAACTCCATCACACAGAGCCGGTCTCTGTTCGAACAATTATACACACACGCGCCAATCGGAATTGCGGTCGCTTCTCATGTTAATGGACTATGGGTGCAATTAAATCCCGCTTTTTGCGAGATGCTTGGATCAACGGAGGAAGAACTATTACATACTTCCGTTGTACATATGATTTATGAAGAAGACCTCAGGTACGAAGAGTTTCGGAAAAACTTCTGGGAAATGACCAACGGTGAACAGCCGATGTACGAAACGGAGGTGCGTTTGAAACGAAAAGATGGTACGTTGCTGTGGGCAACGATTAGAGCATGCATTGTCCGGGACGAGGAAACGGAAGAGCCATTGTATTTACTGGTACAAGCTGCAGATATTACGAACCAAAAAGAGGCGGAAGAACGACTCCTTGAACAGCGCAAACAGCTGGAAGAGAGTAGTCGTATTTCACGTATACTGGCTGAATCCTCACTGGATTTGATTGCAATTCATGAGGCGGACGCTGAGCGTACATTTAAATATGTATCTGATGCGAGCAGAAGCATGCTCGGTTACGAACCCGAGGAAATGATCGGACGATCCGGAATGTTCTGCATTCACCCGGACGATATTCCGGGCGTACAGGCCTATATCCGTGGTCAGATGAATGGACTTGCACCGGAGCGCATTAGTTATCGGCTGCAGCATAAGGACGGTTCCATTATATGGGCAGATACACTGACCCATTATGTGTGCGATGAGTCAGGCAAGCTGCAGGAGATGGTGGCAGTCACTCGAGACATTACAGACAGTAAACAGCAGCAGTTGAATTTACAAGAGTATCAGTCTTTGTTTGATTGTAATCCGCTTGGAGTAGCTTCTATGGATCTGGACGGGAATTTGCTGAAAGCCAATACGGGGCAGGAGCAATTGACAGGTCATACCGGAGATGAATTGTTAAGCCGGCCTTTTGATCATCTGATTGATCCGGCAGATCTGGAGAAGACACGTTATCACTTTGAAGAATCGGTGAAGGGCATAGCCCAGAGCTACGAGATTGGCTTGATTCACAAGAACGGGCAGCGAATTGAGACAAGTGTCATCAATGTTCCTATTTTACTGGAAGACAAAGTCGTTGGTGTCTATGGCATTACGAGTGATGTTACATCTGCCAAACGTTACGTCGAAGAGATTGAAAATTTAAGTTACGAAAGAGCACTGATCTTGAACGGCATGTCCGAAGGGGTCATTGGGCTGGATCTGGATGGGAATGTGAATTTTGCCAATCCTGCAGCGGCGGAGATGATGAGCATCTGTCCAAACGAGATGAATGGCAAACCTCTGGAGAAAATGATGATACAGATGCAGAGTGAAGGCATTCCTTATCCGGCGAAAGGTACGCCTATTTTGCAGGCTGTACGTGAAGGAAGGGCATTGCCGCGGACAGAATCGGTATTCTGGCGACAGGACGGATCGAGCTTTCTCGCGGAGTTCCAACTCAAGCCGATTATGGATCAAGGGAAAACACGTGGTGCCGTACTGGTGTTCCGTGATATGACATCTGTAAAAGAAATCATTCGTGCGAAGGAAGCGGCAGAGCACGCCGATCGTGCCAAATCCGAGTTTCTCGCTATTATGAGCCACGAGCTTCGTACGCCGCTCAACGGGATTATGGGAATGGCACATCTGTTGATGGAAACAGAGCTGGACGAAGAGCAGCGAGGATTTGCGGAGATTATGATTGATAGCGGGGAGTCGCTGCTGTACATTTTGAATGAAATATTGGACTTCAGTAAAATTGAAGCAGGTAAAATGGATTTGGAACAAGGGCCGGTAGATATTCGGGACATGCTGAACAGTGTGATGGAGCTGTTTTCCATCAAAGCTGCGGAGAAGAAGATTGAACTATTTAGTGAGATCTCTTCACAGATTCCTGAACGTGTAAGTGGAGATGAGACAAGGATTCGTCAGATTCTTATTAATTTGGTGGGCAATGCGGTTAAATTTACCGAAAAGGGAAGCGTTACGGTTATTGCGGAGATGGATCATTCGCCAGAATATGGTCCGGATCATCATCTGTTATCGTTCAAGATAAAGGATACTGGCATCGGCATTGCACTGGATAAGCAGCATCAATTATTTCAATCCTTCTCCCAACTGGATCCAGCGATTAATCGTAAATTTGGAGGCACGGGCTTGGGCCTTGCGATTAGCAAGAAACTGGTAGAACTCATGGGCGGAGCCATTGGTGTGCAAAGTGAGATTGGTCAGGGAGCAGAATTCCAGTTCACCATTGTATTAGAGAAGTGGAGAGAAGAAATTGTATGTGTAGAAGATCACCTTGCAGCAAGGCTGGAACTGCCGGATCGAAACAGTCTTGCCAGCGGTATTCGCATATTAATCGCCGAGGATCAGGCCGTGAACAGCCATCTGCTTGAAGAGATGTTGCGCAAATTCGGCGGTGTATGCGATGTGGTGGGCAATGGAGCGCAGGCTGTGGATCTACTGGCGAAAACGCAGTATGATCTAATCTTTATGGATATTCAAATGCCAGTAATGGATGGGATTGAAGCAACTTGTGAAATTAGGAAAACTCATCCACGAATCCCCGTGATCGCTGCAATTACAGCCTTTGCAGGGGAACGTGACCGCCAAGCTTGTTTGCAATGCGGAATGCAGGACTTTATAAGCAAGCCTTTCCACTCGGCAGAAATTATCCGGGTTCTCAACACATGGGTGCCCTATATCCATTCACAGAAGGTGAATTGATGGGCATCTGTGAGCCAGACAAGAACGTGTTCAACCAATGATGCGTTTAATACATGATGAATACAAAAAAACCTGTATCTCCGTTGGAGTGCAGGTTTTTTTCGTGTTTAAAGTTACATTTTTTTTGTGTTTGGGGCAACTGTTTTTTAAGTGTTTCAATCTGCTGTAATGTTATGGAACCCAGTACTCAAGACCATCCGCCGATCAATCCTGAGAGGGTTACACATTCATCATCTTCCAATTCTGCAATCAGCGTGAGTTCTTCATCATCTTGCGGATTTACCGAAAATAATTCACGGCGTCCGTCCTCATGCTTGATGATGACTAACTGATTACCGCCTTTTGTATGAAACTGGTACTTCACCCCGATACCAGGCAGGGCGCATTCCCGGATATTCATGAAACTTGTTCACCTCTTTAGTTTTTGCTTAAATCATCTGGTTAACCATTCATACAGTACGGATGTATTCTACTATCCATAACACCGTTTGGCAAGTCACAAATCCAATAGCAGGATGAGTATCATGAATTTCCACGATGTTCCGTCGGATTTTGCTGCAGTCTTACCCGTCTGCGCCGGATAAAGAACCAGATGAGCAGTGACAGGATCAGCACAAGGCCAGTGATGGAGACTAAAAGGATATTCCGAATGTTCGGAATTTGTACGGTCAGATCCAGCGTATTCTTTTGCAGGGGAGAAATGTTCCAGATCAGCGTTTTACCACCATCCTGCACTTGATCTGCATTGGAATCCTCGGCTTGGATCGGGAGAGACAGTTTGAAATCAAATTTCACATCTTTTAACAAAAGTCGTTTGAGAAAACCTGGAACGTTGTTGATCTTGTCTTTAATATCCCCTTCTGGCATGGATTCCATAAGGTCGGCTTCGGCAGTAATATGCATTTTTGAAGTAAAGAAACCCGGGGTCGTTGATTGTTCGATCTGAATACCTGGTGGCAGCTTGGAGGAATCGAACCCGGTCATATTACTTTTTTCATAATGGGTCGTTGCTTTTAACACACTCTGATCTGCCTGTTTGGTCACTTCTGCCTTAAAGTTATTACGTTCCAATGCTTCAGCTAGCAAAGGCATCATATTGTGTTGTCCAATTTTGCCAAGAGCGGAGTCCGACACACTTAGATTCAGATCCAGATCTGCCGTTCCATTCGTATTTACAGTCACATGGGCTTCTCCATCCGCACAGGCGGATAACATGATCAGCATGAAGGCAAGCATAAGAGCAAGTGATAAGGAGTGTAAAGAAATGCGAGTTGACATGAAGCTCCTGCCTTTCTCTGTGATAATATATTGATGTAATGTCCATATCCATCCAATCCAGAAGTATAGTATACAACGGAACGTTTGTAGATGCTAACAAGTTGTATAAGACAAGTCTTATGGTGAGATAACAAGGATGTAGTTTGGAGAAAAGAATAACAAATGTGACGTTTTGGGTTGATTAAAATTAAAGATTTCGTATTTTTGTCAATGTTCGGTCAATTCAAACCGTCATTCCGCGTGTACACTAGTATAGAGATGAATATACGGGCAAGGGGGGTACATTCATGACTTATATTATTATTCTGGCTGTGATTATGGTTGTGGGTATGATTGGAATGGGCTGGTTCTATAAGATTGTTGACGAAGATAAACACTAATTTGCCAATCATCTGTAACATTTAAAAAAAGACAAGCCTATAAGCTTGCTTCGCTGATGCGGAGCGGGCTTATTTGTGTTGATACGATTCTAGTATTATGAAGCATACTTAAACGGAGCGTATAGGTAACTCACGTAATGATGTAAACTGTTCCGTTCTTCGCATGGATAACATTTGACCGATGGACAAATATTTTTCATAAAGTTGGGATTTTTAAGCTTCACTTTTGTATAATAGGGGATAGCTCTCGGGTTTTTCCCGAAATTTGCCAAACAGGAAAGGGTGTACATAAATGAAGTTTAGCGAGTATACGTATACACGTCCCGATCTGGAACACATCAAGACTTCTTTCGGTGAACTACTGGAGGGATTTGAAGCAGCGTCTTCAGTGGAAGAGCAAAGTGAATTCATGGACAAGATCAATGCCTTGCGCAGTGATTTCGAAACCCAGGCACAGCTTGTCTATATCAGACATTCCATTGATACCAATGATGAGTTTTATAAGGCAGAGAATGAGTTCGTGGATGAAAGTCAGCCCGTTGTTCAGGAGTATATTACGGATTACTACCGTGCGCTGGTGAATTCCGAGTTCCGTGCGGAACTGGAGCAAAAGTGGGGAACCCAACTGTTCCTGCTCGCCGATCAGGCTTTGAAAACATTCAGCCCGGAGATCATTGAAGATCTCCAGAAGGAAAACAAACTTTCTACGGAATACGATCAGCTGATTGCTTCGGCTAAAATTCCGTTTGAAGGGGAAGAGCGTACACTGCCTCAGTTGCATCCGTTTGAGCTGTCTACAGATCGTTCCATGCGGGAACGTGCCTCAGAAGCCCGGTATACGTTTATGGCGGAGAATGAAGCGGAGTTCGACCGCATTTACGATGAGCTGGTGAAGGTACGTACACAGATTGCGAAAAAGCTGGGTTATCCAAGCTACGTGGAGCTCGGTTATGTCCGTATGAACCGTACGGATTATAACGCGGAGATGGTCGCGAATTTCCGTGCACAAGTTCGAGATTACATCGTACCTGTTGCAACCAAGCTCAGAGAACGTCAGCGCAGCCGGATTGATGTAGATACGCTTTATTTCTACGATCAAGGCTTTAGCTTCAAGACGGGTAATCCAACCCCCAAAGGTGATCCAGATTGGATTGTGGAGAACGGCAAACGGATGTACGCGGAACTTTCGCCAGAGACCGATAAATTCTTCCAGATGTTGACCGAGAATGAATTGATGGATCTGGTTAGCAAAAAAGGTAAACAGGGCGGCGGATATTGTACGTTCCTGAACGATTACAAAGTACCGTTTATTTTCTCCAACTTCAATGGTACATCAGGTGACATTGATGTGTTGACACATGAAGCGGGACATGCGTTCCAAGTGTACGAAAGCCGTAATTTTGCTGTGCCTGAATATAATTGGCCGACCTATGAGTCTGCAGAGATTCATTCCATGAGCATGGAATTCTTCACTTGGCCGTGGATGGAGCTGTTCTTCAAGGAAGATACGGACAAGTACAAGTTCGATCATCTGTCCTCTGCGCTGCTGTTTATTCCATACGGAGTAGCTGTAGATGAATTCCAGCATTTTGTCTATGCGAACCCAGATGCAACACCGGCTGAACGCAAGCAGGCTTGGCGCGATATCGAGAAGATTTACTTGCCACATATCAACTACAAAGACAACGCGTATTTGGAGCAAGGTGGATTTTGGCATAAACAAGGCCATATCTTCTCATCGCCATTTTATTATATCGACTACACGCTGGCTCAAATCTGTGCATTCCAGTTCTGGAAACGCAGCAATGAAGATATGAAATCGGCATGGGCGGATTATCTGACATTGTGCAAAGCAGGTGGTAGCCTGTCCTTCACTGGTCTGGTAGAGCTTGCTGGTTTGAAATCACCGTTTGAAGACGGCTGCGTGTCCTCTGTCATTGGTGATATCGAAGCATGGCTTGATGGTGTGAACGACAAAGCACTGTAAGTAAGGTTTTCCGCATGTTACTGTGTTGCCTGCTGTGGTATGGGCTAACGATCTCCACAGAGCTTATTTCGCCATTTTGGCGTGATCCACGATTCTAACGAACCGTAGGAACGTTATTTGGTGGAATATACCCGTTTTGGCTTCAGTTTTGCTCAAAATGAGCTCAATAGCGTCGCTGAGGATCGTTAGATTTTTTTTATGCGAGAATGAGGGGAAGTAAGGCTTTCTGGCGAGCGTTAGAACTTGGGCGGTGTGTAGCGACCTTCTATAGTTGTCCAAATTTTCTAGCTAATAAATAAACTATGGCTATGCAGCAAGATAAGGCGACTTAGACTCTTTAGGGGATAAGTCGCCTTTTTTGCGCATAAATATCATTGGAAACATAGTACGGGATACATAGCATCGATAAAAATAAACGAATAGCTACGCAAACAAGCACGAAACTAAACAATTAAAAAAATAAAAAATAAAAAATAAAAAATTTAAAAAGAACAAGAAATAAGTTTTAAACTTCCTTGTCACAAGATGGGACAATGTAACATTTATCAAGTGATTGTGATTTATTTCACTATAGCTGGAAACGGATTCAGTTACAATAAAGATAGTAAATCAGGGTTACAGGAGGCTGATTCAGATGGCAACGCATGCATATTATGTTCCACCCGTGAATTTGATGGGTAGAGGGTGTTTGCAGGATGCAGCTCCAATGATTGGACAGATGGGTATACGCAAAGCTCTGGTTGTTACAGATCAGGCACTGGTTACGTCAGGTGTCGCTGAGCGTGTATTGTCTGCACTGCGGCAAGCAGGGTTAGACTATGTCGTATATGATGAGGTACAGCCCAATCCAACATGCCATCAAGTGCATGAAGGATTACGAGTATTCCAGAGCCATGGCTGTGACGCCATTATATCGATAGGCGGAGGTTCACCGCAGGATGCTGCCAAAGCAATTGGTATCGTTGCTGCGAATGGTGGACACATCCGTCAGTATGAAGGACTACATCAATCCAAAACCAAATCAGTTCCGCTTGTAGCTGTGAATACAACAGCTGGCACATCAAGCGAAGTAACGATGAACTATGTGATTACAGATGAGGAGCGAAAAGTGAAAATGGTGATGGTGGATCGAAACTGTCTAGTTGATCTGTCGGTGAATGACCCCGAGCTCATGTTGAATAAACCTGCCAGTCTGACGGCAGCTACAGGCATGGATGCCTTAACCCATGCGGTAGAAGCGATGGTTACACCTGGTGGTTTTACGGTTACAAGTGCAACGGCTGCAGCCGCAGTCAAGTTGATCTTTGAATATTTGCCAAGGGCTGTGAAGGATGGGACTGATCTGGAAGCCAGGGAGTATATGACATACGCGTGTTTCTTGGGAGGCATAGCATTTAATAATGCGGGTCTTGGATATGTGCACGCTATGGCCCATCAATTGGGCGGGGTGTATGATCTGCCGCATGGAGTATGCAATGCCATGCTGCTGCCTTATGTCGAGGAGATGAACGCCAAACATGTACCTGACAAATTCCGTCATATCGCCAAGGCAATTGGCATGGACGTGAAGGAGTGTAGCGACGAGGAATGTGCGGACTATGTGATTGCGGCAATTCGAGAATTGGCGAAAGAAGTAGGCATTCCTGAGAAGTTATCGGAACTCGGCGTACAGAACCCGGATGTAGAACTGCTCGCAAGTAATGCGATGAAAGATGCCTGTGCACCAGGAAACCCGTATCAACCATCCAAGGATGAGGTTATCGACCTGTTCCGAAAGATTATTTAACCCGGAATAAATGATAAATATAATCTTAGATATATACTCTCAAATGTAGACTACAGAGAAAAAAATAATGTTACAATTGAAGTCGCTGAGATCGGCGGCTTTTTTGACTTGAACAGATATGAATCAGGGGATACCTGTACATATGCTGGTGTAAAAAAGTTGAAGAGGGCAGCGTTACATACATGGTAAATCAGATTCATTTAAATCGTTGATGGAGGCCGTGATGAAAGAAGATCAATTACATGTAAAAGCACCAGGTAACTGGATGAATGACCCGAACGGATTTATTTACTACAAGGGAGAATATCACTTGTTTTATCAGTATTTCCCTTATGGCTTGCAGTGGGGCACGATGCATTGGGGGCATGCAACCAGTCCGGATCTGGTCACATGGACGCACCATCCTATCGCTCTGTTTCCAAGCAAAGGGTATGACCAGAATGGTTGTTTTTCAGGCACGGCATTAGAGGTACAGGGACAATTGTTTTTATTTTATACCGCTGTGAAATATGATGTGATCAATGAGGAGAACGTTCATGTGATTGTGGATGATCGATTCGAATCGAGTCAGGCTGTGATGATCTCGGAGGATGGCTATACGTTTGATAACCTGACCTCTAAGCGGCAGATCATACCACCGATCGTTGATTCTGATCTGGGGGATCGTACACATACACGTGATCCAAAAGTATGGATGCATCAGGATCGGTATTACATGATTTTAGGTACAAAGACGAGAGATCAGCAGGGGAAACTTTTGTTCTATACAAGTGAGGATCTGTTCCATTGGTCGGTCGTTAATAGTTATACCAAGCCAGGATTGGGTTATATGTGGGAGTGCCCGGATATGTTCAGCTTGCCTGATCTTCTTACTGATGCGCAGCACACGGTCTTGTTGATGTCTCCAGAAGGTATTCATGATGGGCCGCTGTATACGAGTCATGCCATGTGCAGTCTGGTTTCTTTTCAAGAGGAAAGCTGTGATATCGTCATACCAGATCACCTGTTAATGGTGGATTATGGTCGGGATCTGTATGCCCCTCAGACCAATCTGGATGCCGCAGGGCGCCGGGTCATGGTAGCCTGGATGCGAATGCCATTGCCTGTAGAGAAACCGGGTGAGAATCCGTGGATTGGCATGATGGCATTGCCGCGAGTGATTGAGGTGGAGAATGAACATGTTTATTTCCGTGTGCATCCTGAGGTGGAAGCGTATTTTAAAAGTAGTATCGCTATCGAGCAGATTGATTATACTAAACCGTTTCAACTGAAAACCGTGTTGCAGGAACATGAAATTCTGGACATTGGCGGTTATCGTGTGTGGCTGGAAGGTGGCAGGTTGCATACGGATCGTGCAGAGGTATTTAGAGGCTTGGATCAATACGATCTTCAGTTTCAGACTCCCGAGCTGCAAGGGGAATGTGAACTTAATATCTTTGTAGAGCCTAATTTGATTGAGATTTTTGTGAATCAGGGGCAGTATGTGTTGAGCAATGTCGTATATGATCTGAAAGCCTATGTAAGCTATATGGGTCAATTGGAGTGTAAAATAGCCGATGTATAGAGCCGGAGAAATCCGGCTTTTTTGTCGTGTAATATTGAAGTATGTCTGAAGGCATCTTCACAAATAAAGTCGAATGCGTAATAATGTAGGTCGGACTATTGGCAGCATATGACATGCACATCAGGAGGCATCATGAAACTCAGCATAATTGATCTAAACCAGTATTTGAGACAGTATGAGATCTACTTAAGTGTGGAACGCAATCTGTCCCATAAATCCATCAAAGCTTATTTCTCTGATCTAAATAGACTTGTGCAATGGCTGGATTCCAACGAATTAAACGAAGTAACCAGGGAGAATTTGCGCAGGTATCTTGAACAATTAACGAGTGAACAGATACTAAAAGACTCTACGATTAAGAGAAAATACATATGTTTTAAAGCGTTTTTTAATTACCTCGTACTGAACGGAGATCTTAAAGAATCACCCATCAATGGTTACGGGAAGAAATTCAAAACGGCAAGGCGTATTCCCAAGACACTGTCCGTGAATGAGATTGAAAAACTGTTGAATGCTCCGCAAGAGCATATGAAACAGTTACACACGATTTTTCGAAAAAGAATAAACCTGCGAAATGCTGCAATTATTGAGTTGTTGTACGTCATTGGGATTCGAATTGGTGAATTGGTTAGCATAGACCTTGAACATATCGATCTTGAAGAGCGAACCGTGCTGATCTTTGGAAAAGGCCGTAAGGAACGACTGTTATATATATCGAGTGAAGAGGTGATTCAAAAGATCAAGAGCTGGCTTCAAGCTCGTGAACACTTTGAACCTCAGAGTAACGCCCTTTTTCTGAATAAATATGGTCATAGACTCTCTATATATTCAATTGAAGACATTTTTTATAAATTTAGAGATATGTCTAACGTAAGTAAACATTCAACGCCTCATTATCTTCGCCATAGCTTTGCAACACATCTTTTGAACAATGGTGCAGACCTTCGATCTGTACAAGAAATTCTTGGACATACCAATGTGAGTACAACACAAATATATACTGAAGTATCTGTCGAAAGAAAGAAGGATGTCCTGTCGAGATTTAATCCACGAAATAACTTAAAAGTGTAGAGAAAAACCTCCAAATAACTATAAATTATTTGGAGGTTTTGTAGTGTTGGAAACAGTTTTAGGTTATTTGAATTTCAAAAAAAACGAAGAAGACTATTTAGCAAAAAAAAGGCTCACCTTACCTCTATGTGCCGCCGAGAATAGAATGTCAGATTTTACTAAGTTACCTTTACTAAAAGATTATCAAGAGAGATACATAATGAATGGAATTAATTCATTTAGTATTGAGGATAATTTTATTGGGAGTGAACATTTATATGAAGTTTATAAACTAATTAATTCACAATGTTTAAAACTATTTTCCGCAAAGTATGCTGATGCTAGAACCTTATCAGGTATGAACTGTGTTACATCGTTGTTGATGTCTCTTACTAATATTGGAGATAAAATCATGCTTTCCACTAGTTCATCAGGCGGACACCCTTCAATGGAGCATGTATGTAAAAGGTTAGGTTTAGAAATCATTGACATGCCTTATGACTATGAAGAATTCGATTTAGATTATGAAAAAATCTACGAAACCTTAGTTGAAGAAGATATAAAATATTTGTTATATGCACCATCGGATATTATAAAGGCTCCAGATTACAATAAATTGAAACTTCCTTCCCAAACGTTATTTTTATATGATGCTAGCCAAACGCTAGGGTTAATTGCAGGGAAACAAGTAGCTAATCCACTGGCTACTCCAATAAACTGCGTGTTATTTGGTGGGACACACAAAACACTTCCGGGACCAGCCAATGGTCTAATCATGACTAATAATGAAGAAATAGCAAAAGAATTGGACGAAAACATAAGCCCTAAATATCTTAGGAATACCCAAATGCATCAAGTCGTAAGTTTACTTTATACTTTGTTTGAGATGGAAAAATTCGGAGTAGATTATGCAAGAAAAACGATAGAGTATTCAAGAGATTTAGGGAGGGCACTTAAAGAGTATGATTTTGATATCCCTTTTTTTAACAACACACCTACGTTTACACATCAAATATTTATAAGAACGAGCCAAGATACTATGAATACTATGTTCAGTAATGCTTTCAGAAATAATGTTACACTCAATAAGAAGAACAAAAAGTTGTTTAATGACTATGGTATAAGGCTAGGGACTCAAGAGATAGCAAGACTTGCATGGAAAGAAAATCCTATAGTGCATATAGCAAGAATAGTACAAAGTTTGCAATATTCTAACCCAAATATACAGAAACAAATTAAAGACTTGAAAGTACCAGAAGATTTGAATTTCACTTTCAGTGTTTCTTCAATGAAATTATGAAAAATAACCCATACCATATTATTAATTAATGCGGTATGGGTTTTACTATTCTCATACTTCTATAAAACTTCAAATGGTTAAAATAAAGGTAGCATTTTATCGTACAAGCCAGGTGCTTTATTATTTAGGATATTGAGAATTATCCCTACATGCTGTCTACCAAGCTCAAAACAAACATTATCATCTTTGTCTTTACAAAGTCCTAAACAGTGTTCAAGTAATTGATATTGTTCTTCTTTTGAATTTGTAAAGTGATGTTGCTTTGTTTCTAATTCAACGGAGAGTATACCCAAATTACTGTATAGTTCAATATTTTTATCTCCATTCAGAAGGGAAGCATCCAAACTTTTTTTAAAGTATCCTATGGATTTCTTGAAGTCTTTCTTGCGTCTTAACAACTCTCCCATTTCAAAATACAAATTGAATTGCAAGCGTTCACTTTTCTTCTCATATATTTTTATCGTTTTTTCTAATAAATGTATTCCTTTATCAAAGTTTCCTTGTATACCATGCTCAATAGCTTTGTATTTATTGGTTGAAAGATCAGCCACCGAATTTTCTTCTTTGATAAAAGAATCAATTGTGTTAAAGCTAAAAGGCTGTTTTTCGTTCCGATAAAAGAAAATATTATTCATTTCGTTCATGCATTTAATGTATATGTCTCTTGTTTGCACAGTGTCGATCTTACAAATCTCTATAGACTCTTTATAAAAATCTATAGCTAGATCCAAAAGACCCATATGACGATAACAATGGGCTACCGCCCAATAACATTTAGATTTATATTTCAAGGATTGTCTTACATGTGTCGAATCTATCATCTTTTTAAAATGTTCTATAGCTTTTGCATATTCATTTTGTAAATGATATAAATTGCCTAACAGAAAAACTATATCGAAGTTATCCGACGAAACAGTATCCGGTCGTACTATACTGTGATTGGTATTCATTTCAATCTCTTCAATTGCATCCTGATATGCGCCGTAACCCGTTAATGCTTCTGCAATATAGTAACTCAAATTTTCAAAAAACAAAACAGAATCAACTTCATTTTGATGTTCAATCTGTTCTTTAAGTACAAAAATATTTTTAAATAAATAACGGATTCGTAGAGTAGTTGTATAATCTTTAGCGTCATTATTAATTTTTAGTGTATTTATTATATGCTTCGCTTTAACATCTGTTTCAATACTTTGGATGAATTCATGAACAATTTTATGCTCCACAAACAGTTTCTGCTGCTGAACTAAATCCAGTATTTTATTCTGGGAATATTGAATGTATTCAATCTCTTTATTAATTGATGGTAATAGCAAAGCTTCTGTGACTGAATAAGAAAAGTTTTTGTTTTTTCTCAATAAACCTTCTATTACTAATTTATCAAGTTGCTTTCCTATTGTATCTGGGGCAGAATCAATGAGTGATTCCAGCATTTTTCTAGAAACCTCATTTTTAGATATTGACAAAGATAATATACATCTAAACAATCTTTTCTCATCATCATTTATATCTTGGTAGAAAATATCAGTGACATGTTCCCAATTTATAGAGTTCATCTTCTCATTATTAATATCTGCATTATACTTGTCAGCGATCAAACTAAGCGTATGAATGTTACCATTTGTTAGAGAAAACAGTTTATCATTGTCCGTATCATTCAGTGAAATATTTTTCTTATCCAAATATTCAATCATATAATCTTTCTCAAAATTGAGTATATCAGAAGTTCTTATATTACTATTATTTATTTCTTTTCTCTCCACTGCACCAGAATAGAATAGCATAAAGATACATTGACTATTCAAATTCATTTTTTTCAGTTTTCCAATTAATTCATTACAAAGTTTATAGAATTTATCTTTTTCGTCATAGTTTTTGATATCATCAAAAATAAAGACGGTTCTCTTTTTGTTTCGAATTTTTTTAGCAATCAACTGGGCAGTCAATGCGTAACTAAGGCCTGGTTCCCTATCAATTAGTAGGAGTTCAAATATTTGTTTAACTGCCATCTGGTATGAACTTTCATCTTCACATGTTATGAAAAAAGCTTGCACATTTAATTCTTTTCTATATCCGGTTGAGTTAATAAAATTCACCTCATCTTGCGTCTGACAATTATAATTGACTGCCATATTTATTAATTTGGCGAATTCCGTTCTACCTACGCCTGGAGGACCAAATATTTGAAACATTTGTCTTCCATTAGAGCTTTGTAATTCCTCAAAAATATCTTTCGTGATTTCTTTTCTATCAGTAAAGTATGCAATGTCAGGTTTTGAATCAGAAAATATAGTTTTCCTCTTTGTTTTTTTTATATATTTAGATACTCCAATTATCGCTGGGATACAGACCCCAATTATTGTAAGAGCATTTGCCCAAGACCCGAGATTCCATAAACTGCTTGTAAACATACAAACCTCCAAATAATTTATAGTTATTAGTATGTA
>NZ_JBQZGE010000012.1:0-174464 GCF_052691815.1 Paenibacillus sp. TSA_86.1
TGCAATGAAATTTACGGACAAATCCGTCGCGTAAGTGTCTACTTTCTTGACATAGGTCCATTCAATCGGAACCGCTCGGGGAAGTTTTTTTCTAACGATCACCAGAGACGCTATTTAGGGTGTATCACGCCTTTTTATTTTCTAACGATCTCAGGGAAGCTTATTTGAGTTGTTTGGTGCTAAAATAGGCTTGTTTCTTCTGTTCTTGCTGAAATAGGCTCTCTGGTGATCGTTACAATTCCAAAAGGCTCTATTTCGCTCAAATAAGCTCATCTGAGATCGTTAGAATTTGGAGCGCTACGTTGAGGAGGAAAGAAGTGGCACGGATTACCTTAACCGAGTAGCTTGGTTGTAGTTTGGTGATGCAGAAGAGGAAACTTTCCGAGATTGGTCATTCAGCATTTATCGAAGGCAAGGAAGGTATAATGGAGAACTTCATAGATACGACTACATTAGGAAGATATATAATCCCGACGACAAGACTTGTCTTCCGTATGGCAGCAAAAGTCAATAGTTAGTCATGCTGGATATACCGAGTTATATTTCATCAGAAGAAATTTTGCTTCATCCATTCGCTGACCCAGACCTAGTTGAACAATGAATTGCAAGCATGTACTGAGCACCTTTCTGTGGAGAAATTGGGTAGTATGAGTATCTTCATGTAATGCAATCAGTTTCCTGATTATACCATATTTATTATCAGAGCTAAGAGTTTATTGAATATAACTTTTAAGAGAAAATGGTTATGTCAGAAGAGGCATTAGTCCTCCTGTGTGACTTGATGAGACATCCTTTTTTAGTTTTCACAGGATATCCTTTGCTTTCCTCCAAGGGGAAGGGTAAACTGTTGCATACGAGTGGGGTAGATATGATGTCGCATCGCAGGATGGATGAAGGTGATCTGACGCTGTTATTGTTATTTTTTTAGATAGATGTGGAGGAAAACGGGTTGGAAATGTTTACGATGTTGCTGGGGTTGTTTGAGCGGGCGGCGCTGCTGATTATATTTCTGTTTTTTCTGTCGCGGGTGCCGCGGTTCAGGCAGATTCTGCAAAAGGGCAAGTTAAGATGGCAGGAGTACACGGCTTTGACCGTGCTATTCTGTGCGTTTGCCATCTTTGGTACATATACAGGAATTAACGTTGAAGGATCACTCGTCAATGTGCGGATTATTGCGGTTCTGTCGGGTGGCATATTATTTGGGGCACCTGTTGGTATTATTACGGGTATGGTCTCGGGGTTGCATCGGTATCTGATTGATATGGATGGTATTACTGCCATTCCATGCCTCATTACAAGTATTCTGGCGGGTTTGGTATCAGGTTACATTCACAAATACACTCCCAAATCCAAACGCTGGATCATCGGCATTGGAGCAGGCATGATTATTGAAGCGCTCACGATGCTGCTGATTCTTCTTTACTCGTATCCTGATCCTCTGGGAGCAGATATTGTTTCGAAAATTGCATTGCCGATGATTCTGGGTGAGGTGAACATTGGTCTGATCATACTTTTGGTACAGAGTGTGGAGGGGGAAAAGGAATTAATTGCAGGTCGTCAGGCCAAGCTGGCTTTGGAGATTGCCAATAAAACACTGCCTTACTTCCGCTCGATTGACGAGGAGTCGCTCCGTAAAATATGCAAAATCATTCAAGAGGATATCCAGGCCGACGCGGTAGCGATTACGGATACCCGGAATGTTTTGGCTTATGTTGGTTTTGGTGAAGAACGCTATCATATTGGCAATGAAATTATTAGTGAAATGACAAAGAAGACGATATCCAGCGGGGAAATTACGATAAGTAATGATGTAACGGATGAGAAAACCCCGGATATTCACTCGCTGCTGATTATACCGCTCAAAGAACGGGGCGATGTGACGGGTGCACTCAAAATCTATTATCGCAAAGCCTATAAAATCACGTATCCATTACAAACGATGGCTGTAGGACTCTCCCAGATTATCTCCACCCAGATGGAGGTGTCTCGGGTAGAGGAGATTAAAGCTGCGGCGAACAAAGCGGAACTGCGTGCACTACAGACGACGATTCATCCTCACTTTCTGTTCAATGCGTTAAATGCCATCGCTTCGTCTATACGCACCAAGCCGGATCGCGCGCGGGAACTGATCGTCAACCTCTCGGGTTACATGCGCTACAATCTGGAGCTGTCGGACGAGTTAATTGATATTCATAAGGAACTGGAGCAAGTCCGCAACTATGTCGAGATTGAAAAAGCGCGCTTTGGCAGCAGACTCACGGTTATCTATGGGATTGATGAAGTGGCAGTGCATATTCCAAGCCTGGTCATTCAGCCACTGGTGGAAAACGCGATTATTCATGGCATTCTGAAGGTCAAAGGTCCCGGAACCGTGCGGATTCGGGTACAGGATCACCCTGATTTCGTGCGTATTAGCGTGAGTGATACAGGAGCAGGCATCAGCCACGATATTATTGAAAAGGTCTATCATGACCGCATGCCGGGCAACCAGATTGGACTGTATAACGTGCATCGGCGCGTGAAACTGATATACGGACAAGGACTAACGATTACAAGGCTGGAGCAAGGGACCGAGATTTTATTTGATGTACCCAAAGGAGATGTCATAACAAGATGATGATGGAGCGATGAAAGCATTAGATGAAGGAATGTTGCGGGCGATAGACAAAAGAAGGATGAGAGCATTGATTGTAGAAGATGAAATTCCGGCAAGTGAGGAACTGAGTTATCTGATTCGGGAGCATAGCCAAATTGAGGTCGTGGATTGTCTCGAAGATGGTCTGGATGTACTCAAGTTTTTACAGGAGCAGGAAGTGGATGTGCTTTTTCTCGATATTAACATTCCTTCACTGGATGGCATGATGCTGGCGCAACATATTGGCAAGTTTGCACGTAAACCTTACATCGTATTTACGACAGCATATAAGGAGCATGCGGCTGAAGCTTTTGAGCTGGAAGCATTTGATTATATTTTGAAGCCCTATGACGAGAAACGGATCGCAACCATGTTGCACAAGCTGGAGCTGACCTTCAAGCGGGATCAGGAGCAAAGTGAGAGCATGCTTGGCGAACTACAAGGGGAAGATCAGGCATATCGACGTATACAAGGGTATGAATCAGCACATGGACTTGGAGTGGAACAAGAGAATGACAAAAGACAAGCTCAGGTTCGTTCTGGCATACCGCAGACCCAGCAAGGAATGGAGCAGCGAGTGGTATCTTCTAGTTCTCCATCACATCCGGCGGATCATCTGACGGGAACACGGATCAATCTGTTACGCAACGACAACATCATTGTGACGGATTCGGCGGACATCTATTATGCAGAGGCTCAGGAGAAAGTGACCAAAGTGTATACCAAAAACGGGGAGTTCACGATGCCGGTCAGCATATCGGATTTTCACAGCCGCTTGCCGCAGGATACTTTTTTCCGCTGCCATCGTTCCTATCTCGTGAACCTTTCTCAAATTCGTGAGATTGTGCCTTGGTTTAACAATACGTATCTGCTCCGTCTGCGTGATCTGGAAGCTGAAGTTCCGGTCAGTCGTGGCAAGGTCAAAGAATTCAGGCAGCTCATGCGCATATAACGGCATTTCATTCCGCATCTGATGCAACTCATGCTCAGAACGGCTCGATGAATCCCCTTTCATGTATGATGGTCTTGTGAACGCATTCAAGTACCTTACCTTTGAACGGTACAAGAGAATGTTCAACCTGTTACAGACATCGCAAAGGGGAGATTACGATGAAAGCAGCTATTTCATCCGCTTCATCAGCATCTAATTCAACAACGACATCATCGATAAAAATGAACCGCTGGCTTATTGTACTAGGTACGATTATTGTACAAATGGGGCTTGGCACCATCTACACCTGGAGTTTATTTAATCAACCGCTGTCTGATCGTTTCGGATGGGACGTCAGCTCGGTCGCGATAACTTTTTCGATTACGAGTTTTGCTTTGGCCATCGCTACGTTGTTTGCAGGACGATTGCAGGAACGCTGGGGTCTCCAGCGTCTGATCCGTGTAGCCGGAATTGTGCTCGGGGTGGGACTTATCCTGAGTTCCCAGGTTAGCTCGTTAACGCTGCTGTATCTGCTGGCTGGATTTGTGGTCGGGTTTGCGGACGGTACGGCATATATCACATCTTTGTCCAACCTGATCAAGTGGTTCCCTGAACGTAAAGGACTAATCTCGGGTATCTCGGTGGGTGCCTTCGGTACGGGCAGTCTGTTGTTCAAATATGTGAACTCCGCCCTGATTGGTGCGGTTGGTCCAGCGCAAGCCTTTATGTACTGGGGGATTATCGTTCTTGTACTGGTTGTTGCAGGATCATTCCTGATCCGGGAAGCGGTGGTTCGGGAGCAATCTCCAGCAAGTATCAAAGAGGGTTCGGGTGTGAAGACAGCAGAAGTTCGTCATGAGTATACCGTTAAAGAAATGCTTCGCACGAAAGAAGCATATATGCTCTTCGGTATTTTCTTCACGGCTTGTATGAGCGGTCTCTATCTGATCGGCATTGTTAAAGATATTGGCGTGCAGCTTGTAGGTCTTCATGTAGCAACGGCTGCGAATGCGGTTGCGATGGTTGCGATTTGTAACACGGCGGGCCGTATTATTCTGGGGGCTTTGTCGGATAAAGTGGGACGGATGAAGGTCATCGCCGGAGCGCTCCTGGTTACAGCCGTAGCGGTCATGACGCTGAGTCTGGTGCCGCTGAACTTTGGAATCTTCTTCGCTTGTGTAGCAGCCATTGCCTTCTGCTTCGGCGGTAACATTACTGTGTTCCCAGCAATTGTGGCCGATTACTTCGGTTTGAAAAATCAAAGCAAAAACTATGGCGTCATCTACCAAGGGTTTGGATTGGGTGCTCTGGCGGGATCATTCATCAGCGCGCTGCTGGGTGGATTCCATCTGACCTTTATTGTTATCGCTGTACTCTGCGCGGTATCACTTCTGATGGCACTGATCATCACACCTCCAGGTACAAGCCTGCGGGCACAAGCTTCCCATGACAAACAGATGCAGCTTAACCCGTCTTCGCGAGCAAGTTAGGTTGTCGTTTATCCCGTGGAC
The DNA here is from genome assembly GCF_052691815.1 of Paenibacillus sp. TSA_86.1. Classification (NCBI taxonomy): domain Bacteria; kingdom Bacillati; phylum Bacillota; class Bacilli; order Caryophanales; family Paenibacillaceae; genus Paenibacillus; species Paenibacillus sp. TSA_86.1. The sequence continues at coordinate 5,078 of NZ_JBQZGE010000012.1, forward strand.
AGATGAATGGCAAGCGGTCTCAGATGAGGCCGTTTTTTGCTTTTGAAAAAGCTCACAAATGCCCAAATCCCTTGCTTTCAACTGTAGTAGTTACGTAACGAGGCTGACGTACGTCCCTAGATGTGCATTGCGACCTTTGCTTCTGTTATACTCTAGGTGAATCGAAGACAAACTGTACTTCGATGACGTGGTATGACGATTCTTGGCGCAGCACGATTACATTTAAATGATCTATCCTAAGGGAGGCATATTCATGAACTTCGTGAAATACACAGAACCGGACTTTGAACATTATTATGCACTCGTTTCCAATGAGGACGTCATGAAGCAGATTACCGAGCGTGCGATTCCGGAGGCGGAAGCGAGAACACAATTCGATTCTATGCTAGATTATAACCTTCGTTCGATATGTGGGCACTACCTTGTGACCACGCATGATGATGCAGGTGTGGCCTACGCCAAATTGATTTTGGATGAAGATAATCCAAGCCGGGCAGAGATGGGGTATATGATTCTGCCGGAGCATTGGGGCAAAGGTCAGGGTACAGCCATTGCATCCCGCTTGATTATTCAGGCTCAGGCCGCAGGCATTGAGGTTTTATATGCCGTTATCGATCCTTCGAATGCGGCATCTCGTCAGATTTTGCTGAGACAGAACTTTGAATCGACTTGGGTGGGGGACTATGATGGACTGCCTGGGGAGATTCTGGAGTTGAATCTGAGTCCTAACAGATAAAGACGTTAGATACACATGAAAGTCATGGTAAAACAAGTGCTTTGAATGATCAATGGCTATTCTTAACCTTTTCAGAGATAAAGTATATATTCTCATTTACATGCTGCAGCCGCTTATAAAGCGGCTTTTTTCTGTGCAATCTATATAAGATAGAGCAGCCCTAAATTACATGTACAAGGAGAGCATATGATAAAATCATTGGAATGGATTACGCATCCTCCGTTTAACCCTATTCATAATAAGCTTTATACTCCATTTGAGTTGCTTAAGGGTTTTCATGCGGATGATGCTCGGAGTCTATTAGTCACGCCAGATTTTCGGTGTTTTACATATTTTCATCAACAAGGAGGTACAACCGTCTCAGATCCGTATGCTGCGATGATGGAGGCTGTGCATGATACATCCGTTGTTCGCGAAATGAACGGATTTCTGGCAACGGAGTTACAGGCAGGCCGTCGTCCTGTTGCCATTATGGGAGGACATCGCGAGAAACGGGGAAGCGAAACCTATCGTAAAGTAGCACGAATTGCCCAGAAGCTATCAGAGTCTGGTTTTATTGTCGTTAGCGGTGGCGGACCTGGTTGTATGGAAGCAACACATCTTGGTGCTCTTCACGCTGGACGGTCTGCAGACTGCCTTGAATCTGCAATGAATCGTTTGGAGAAGGAAGCATTCGCTGAATTCCCGCAAAACATGAGCAATATTATTGGTAAAGATGGGCAGACCTTTAATGAAGAATTGTTAAGTAAGCTCCATAAATGGATGCTTCCCGCATGGGAAATAGCAAATGAACTCAAGGATCAACTCAGCCCACTCAATTGCAGTTTGGCACTGCCGACCTGGCATTATGGCCACGAGCCGTTTACTCCGTTTGCTACCCACGTTGCGAAATACTTTCTCAACAGTATACGGGAGGATGTGCTTCTTACACTGGCTTCATGCGGTATCATTTTTTCGGAGGGGCGGGGAGGCACAATCCAGGAAGTATTCCAGGACGCTGCTCAAGTCTACTACCGTGAGAATGACGCGTATAATAAGGCTCCAATTACTTCAATGCTGTTTCTTGACAGCCAGTTCTGGACAAATTCAGAAACCCCGGATGGAAGGCTGCACATGCCAGTGATGGGTTTGCTTTATCCACTTTTTGTCGGTACAAAAAATATGACAGAAGAGGAATTTAAACGTTATATTCGCGTTGTCGATGATGCTGATGAAGCCGTTAAAATCATTATTGAAAATGTACAATCCGCGAGTCAGGTTGTGCACAAACTTGCCAGAATTGGCATCAGCAATATTGATTCGGAGCTTATGGCTGAAAGAGCAGAAGATTTTGTGAACCAGCGAGGAAACAAGACTGAAATATGATTCATGGAATTTGGAAAAATGAAGGAATAGTCCCCGTCGTGATCCGCGAACGACCTGATTCAGAGAATAGAACAAAGTCCCCATAAAAGCTGTTACTCTAGCAGCTTTTTTGTTTTCCCGGCAGAAATTCGTGTAACTTCACGTACCACAGGGTAATGCATAGGATAGAACAAGGAGTATAAGGTGTCTTGCGTGAGACAGCGTTGTGTTGTATTGCAGGGCTAGTATCTCGTGTAAGATACTTCTATAGATAGAAGTGGAGGAGATGACATATGAGTGATTCAACGATGGAACGACTGAATGTCCTGTTGCCGGAGTGGCTGGAGACCAGCCGACTGCATACGGGACAGGGAAAAGTAGCTTCCTATATTCCGGAACTGGTCAAAGCATCGCAGGATGATCTGGGAATACATATCATGGACGCGGAAGGAAACCATGTGTCTGCCGGAGATTGCGGTGTTCCTTTTACGATGCAAAGTATCTCCAAAGTCTTCACCCTCATTCTGGCCCTGATGGATCATGGGGAAGAAGCGGTCTTCTTTAATGTAGGAAAAGAACCAACCGGCGATGATTATGATTCCATGATCAAGCTGGAACTGGTTGAACCAGGCATTCCGTTTAATCCCCTCATTAATGCGGGTGCGATTACCGTATCCTCTCTTATCGGTGGTGACTGTAAGGAAGAAAAGTCCCGCCGTATTCTCGAATTTTTCCGCAAGTTAGCAAATAATGAACGACTGGGTTATAACGAAGATGTTTTTCGCTCCGAATCGGAAAGTGGTCACCTGAACCGCTCCCTCGCCTATTTTCTCAAACATAACGGTGTGATCAAAGATGAGGTAGAAGATGTGCTTGCGGTGTATTTCCGCCATTGCTCCATTGAAGTGACCTGTGCTGACCTGGCTCGCATGGCGCTTGTTCTTGCTTACGATGGAACCGATCCGATTACAGGCGAAGAACTTATCCCCCGTCGTTATGTGCAGATCGCCAAAACCTTTATGACCACCTGCGGGATGTACAATGCTTCTGGTGAATTCGCCATCGAGGTTGGTTTGCCTGCCAAAAGTGGCGTTTCCGGTGGTATTCTGACGCTGGTTCCGGGACAATTTGGCATCGGTGTGGTCGGCCCGGCACTCAATCGTAAAGGCAACAGCCTTGCTGGTGTTCACTTGTTGGAGCGTCTGTCCAAAGAGTTTGACTGGAGTTTCTTCTAAGTTCAACTTATATAAATGCTAGTGTTTTATTATCGGGCAAATCAGGCTTGAAAAACCAACATTATACTTACCCTTGCATGCAGTGGATGAATCGGATTTCGAACATTGTGCTTCTTTTGAACGAGGCGGATGTACGGATATCGTTAGTCGGCTGCTTTTTTATTATCATAGAATAATCGTAGGGATTCAGTCCTGTACCATTTAAAGCTGCTGCATCTATCATGGAGTTTCCACAATATAAGCATGTGAAGAAATGCTCATTTACTATACTAAATTCACAATCTCACTCATCCATCCATTCACCTGCTGGAGTCACACCTGTAATGAGATTCATCTGAAGATCCCGACTTCCGTCATCGGTTAGCAATCTGAGGGTACGGGCAGGGCGATCCAGTCTAAGCACACGTCCGGTAAAACAAACATCGTCATGCTCATGGAACAAGGTAATGGTAACGCGGTCGCCAAGTACCATAGAGTTACTCAGCAACCGGGACATTTCATCTGCGGCCTGAGCATCCAGAGAGGGACGAGTGCGAGGAGCAAGCTGCTCCTGGTGAAGAATATAAGCTTCCCGATGTTCAGGAAGCATCATGCGTGAGGATTCAAAAAGTCCGTTTTGCTGTAATTTTTTACTCATTTATAGTGACCTCCAATTTTGTGAGAACGTTCCTGTGCCTGTGCAGACGAGCAGAGGGATGACGCGCGCATAATGGCGGTATCCCCGAACTTGCGCTTGATATCATCCGTGGCTCGTTCGAGATCTCTCTTGCGTTCACGGTCGTCAAACCAGGACAGCTGTACTTCTGAATCCGGTACCAGTCCACTGAGTGACACATGGATGCGCCTTATGGGTAGTCCGTCCCAATGGCGCAGGAACAGAGCTGCCGCCGCATCATATACTTCATCCGTAATGTTGGTCGGTTCATTCACCTTCATCTGACGGGAGCAGCCGGTTGGCCGATCGTAATCCTGTCCGCGACATCCGACCGAAACGACATGCCCCATGAGTGATTTGTCCCGGGAACGCCGGCTGACCAGCTCTGCCAGCTCCAGCAACACAACTTTGATTTCTTCCCAGGTCTCGTAATCCCGAGGTAGTGTCATCTGATGTCCGATGCCTTGCTGCTGGTGGGTATATGTCCCGGGTTTCACGGGAGAATCATCCATACCGCGGGCGATACGCCATAACACTTCACCGTTCACACCCCAGCGCTCTTTGAGCCGGGACAGCGGTGTATTCGCCAGATCACCAATCGTATGAACGCCCATCTTGTAGAGATGCTGTGCCATACGTGAACCAACCATGAACATATCGCGTACAGGTTTTTCCCAGATTGTGGAGGGCATATCTTTCCGTGGCAGGGTATAGATACCTCCGGGGACTTTTTTGGCATACAGGTCACAGGCCATCTTGCTAACGACCTTGGTATCGCTGATCCCGATCCGAATGTAAACGCCCGTTTCATCCATGACCCGGGACTGAATGCTGCGTGCAATGGTTTCGGGACTGCCGAACAGATCCAGGCTTCCGGTGACATCTAGAAATTGCTCGTCGATGCTGTAGGGCTCGACCAGATCGGTATAGGACTGAAGGATACGTGTAATATGAAGGGACACACGAATGTACTCGGCCATTCTTGGGCGAATAACGACAACATCGGGACACTTGGCAAGCGCCTCGCCCAGCCGTTCTGCGGTTGTAATACCATAGGACTTGGCGAGAGGACACGCTGCCAGAATAATACCCGAACGCCTGGCCGGGTCGCCTGCTACAACGAGGGGGCGATCCTTGTACTCGGGATGTGCAGACTTCTCCACACTGGCATAGAACGACTGGCAGTCTGCCAGCATGATGACACGTCTGTCTTGGCGGGGCATGATGTTTCCTCTCCTTATCTGCAATTCTTGATGCTGCTCCTGTCGTCTGATCCTTGCAGAGAGCTGTTTATTTACAGTTTATTTACAGTATGGAACAAGTGTTCTTGTTTTATAAGCATATAGGACAATTTCAAATGCGGCAACCGGAATTATTTTGCAAATTGGACACAATTATACGATTGCCCGATTAGAGTCAATAATTAGGAAATAAGATATAGCTTTTTACATTTAATGTGAGAGATCTGTGACCTACGGGTGATGACTGGTAGTTCATTTTGATTTTTGTAAAAGGGTAGTTCATGGACAGAGTCCTATATAGGGGGACTGATGTCCTTTTTTCATTTTCAGCACTTTTCAGAAAACCTTGATGTGACGCGGATTTTCATTGATGCGTTATCGGACTATAGTATCAATTTTGTAATCTTTATGGTTAATACTGTAAAAAACGCGCAACTTTAAAAAAACACTCGCGTTTAATGGGGTATATGTTTTTCGGGGGAAAGGTGCCTGCATCCGCGTTGCACATAACAATATCAAGCGAAGTTGTGCAGGAACAGCAGTGCATCTATCTGTGCTTTACGGCAGATCATGAATGTAAAAAGACCGCAAACGGAACAGCTGCCTTGGTGTGCTGACTGATGGTGCAACTGGCCGTGTATGGGCAGAACGTTCCATACCATGTTTGCTTCCATCAGCCTAGTTACAATGCAGAGGCTTAGCGCTATAGTGAGAACTACACCGCTGACATCTCTACCAAGCGGACATCCGAAGCGGAATGATCGTATGTTACCTGTACGGGTTCATTCTAAACGCATGAACCTGACTCATGGGGAAGCAGGATGCATACTAGAGAGGTGAGCAATCAGAAGTCATGAGCAGACAACGACGAAGACGCTGGTTACTGACAGCTTTGACAGGAGCAGTGGTGCTGACGGGTGGTTTATTTGCCGGATGGCATTACATGCAACCAAAGCTTGTTACGTATACAGCGGAGAACGGCACGGAGATGAAATTCAAAACCGATGGAGACCGGTTCATGCAGTATGGGCCGGATGGAACGTGGAAGGAAATGTTCGTCAAAGGGGTGAACCTGGGGGCGACATCACCAGGGCATTACCCGGGAGAGTTTCCGCTCACCGAGGAGGATTACCTTCGCTGGTTCGAGCAGATTCAGGATTTGGGCGCGAATGTAATTCGGGTCTATACCGTCCATCAGCCGATTTTTTACTCCGCACTGGTCGATTATAATCGTGGCCGGGAGCAGCCGTTATATTTTATACAAGGCATATGGTCACCTGAGGAGGAATTGATCGAGAAGCGGGATGCCTATGCCGATCATATCGAACAGAGGTTCAAGCAGGAGATAGAAAAGGCCGTATCCGCCGTGTATGGGGATGCCGACATTCCTGCCAAGAATGGAGAATCCAGCGGCAAATATAGAACGAATGCAGGGAAATACTTGATGGCCTGGCATGTAGGTACCGAGTGGGACCCGGCGATGGTGGACAACACCAACAAGGTGCATGCAGATGTGCCGCAGTACAAAGGTGTTCATTTTTCCGGGAGCGCAGAGGCTTCACCGTTCGAAAACTGGCTGGCAGAACTGCTGGACTATACGGCGGTTCAGGAGAAAAAGTATGGGTGGGAACATCCGATGACGTTTACCAACTGGGTGACAACCGATGTGCTGGATCATCCGGGAGAGCCGTTGTATGAAGAGGATCTCGTCAGTGTGGATGCACGGCATATTGTGCCAGAAGCATGGGATGGAGGTTATTTTGCTGCCTACCACGTATACCCTTATTATCCGGATTTGTTCCACGTTGATAAGACGCTGCAAACAATCAAGGAAGAAAATGGCGAGTACAACACGTACAAAAGCTATCTGAACAAACTCAAAGCCGAGTTTTCCGATATGCCTGTAATGATTACAGAGTATGGTGTACCATCCTCGCTGGGGATATCACATCTGGGCATGGGTGGCCGAAATCAGGGTGGGCATAACGAAGTACAGCAGGGAGACATCGATGCTTCGCTGACGCAGGATATTTATGATGAAGGGTACGCGGGAGCGATTCTGTTTATGTGGCAGGATGAGTGGTTTAAGAAAACCTGGAATACGATGCCACTGGAAATTCCGGCAGATCGCCGGGCGTACTGGCTAAACGTTCTAACGAATGAGAAGATGTTTGGTTTGCTCGCCATGGACCCAGGGAAACAGGAACAACTGACCATTGATGGCAAGCTGGATGACTGGGACAAGCTGAAGAAAGAAGATGTCACGGTCTGGCAAGGGCAAGTGAGTGGTATCCGGGAAATGAAAATGACCCATGATGAAGCTTACCTGTATGTGAGCTTAACGCTGGATCAACCATTTGACCCGGATAAGACCATACTTCGCATTGGAACAGACACTCTTGCCGGAGGCAGTCAGCCAAGCAACATGCTGCCAGGCAAAACGCTAAGTGATGGCCTGGAAACAGTCATTACACTGGGCAAGGATACCGAGTCTCAGGTACAGATTGCGAAGGACTATGATTTCAACCAGCGTCTGTACGGCAAGGACGGGTATAACATGATCCCAGATGAGCAATTGAAGTCAGCCGATCCGTTCCATCCGTGGGAACTGGCTGTCAGTCTGAAGATGACCCCGCCGGATACACGTTCGGCGCATCCATTCATGGCGGAGAACGTCGGCACGTTGAAGCGGGGCACGACAGCTCCAGGACAGGCAGACACCGATTCGTTAACAGCCTGGCAATATAACGGCAATCAGGTGGAGATGCGAATTCCGTGGATGTTACTTGGCTTCGGTGATCCAAGCTCCTTGCAGGCGATCCAGTACGGACCGCCTAAAAACGGACGTGAGTTTTCTACAACTACGGTTGAAGGTATTACTTTGATCCCCTGGCTGACCAATCGTTCCACGAAACAGGTATCTTGGCCTGGAGGCGAACAAACCACGCTGGATTTAAAAACTTTACCCGTCTACAGCTGGAAACCTTGGGAGCAGGTTGAGTATAGCGAGAGAATGAAGCTAAGCTATGAAAAGATGAAGCAGAGCTATGAAAAAATGCCTAGTTTTCGGATCGAATAAATCAGTATAGAACATCATAAGGCGATTGTAAAAGGAGGACTTTTTCACATGTTCCAGAGTTTAGCTTTGGCCTATTGGTTTTTGATCGCCTGCATTGCACTTGTGATTGTGGGCGTCATCGTTCTGTTTGCCATGAAAATGTCCCACAACGGCAAACGACGCAAAACCGCTTTGTATGAAATGAAACAACGGGACTATTTCACGTATTTGCAGACCGCATTGACGGAGAACAGTCCGCTTAAGCTGCCGCCAGGCAAGCTGGCCCCACTAGAACGCAGGGTTATTCAGGACAAGCTGATCGAATGGATTGAACAGTTCAAGGGAGAGTATCAGGACAAACTGATCGAATTGTGCCGCGAGGCCGGGTTCGCCGAACACGATCTGAAAGAGCTGGGCCGTCTGCGTTACGGACGTCAGATTGATGCGGCGTATCGTCTGGGAGGCATGCGCTGTCCGGAAGCCGTTCCGGGTTTGATGGAGCTGCTCAAGGATGAGAAGCCAGGTCCGATGGCGATCATGATTGGACGTTCGATTGCAAGATGTACGACCCGGCACGGCGAGTTGAAAGACATGCTTGCCCTGCTTTTAACGAAAGGAAAATCGATTCATCATCTGGCTGCAGATATCTTGTTGGAAGCAAACCTGGATACGAGTCGTCTACTGATCGAACTGTTGGAGGATCGCAACCCTGATTTTGTCAAGGTTGGACTCGTAGCGATGTGGGGACAAGCGGTGCCAGAAGTGATGCCTGCACTCGACAGACTTGTTGGAGCAGAGCATCAGGATGTACGTGCCGAAGCCGTGAAGCTGTATCTCAGTGCGAGTCCGGCGCTCAAGGATGAGACGATTCTGAAGCTGATTCAGGACACCGATCCGGAAGTCCGCGCGGAAGTTGTACAGGCGCTCGGCTCGAAGCATGCATCAGGCAGCATTCCGTTACTACGCAAAGCACTTCGTGATGAAGACTGGAGAGTTCGCTACAATAGTGCGGAAAGCCTGAGCAAGCTGGGCGAACCGGGATTCGAAGCTTTGTGCCAGGCAGCGGTGCAAGGAACAGGTGCAGAGCGCGAGATTGCCATGCAGCAGATCGAGAGCACGATGCAGCATTCCGTAACCGACCATAAGGCGGTAGAGCAGATGATTGCGCATAACAAACAAAGACTGTTGTACGAACGTTATTTTGGCCCGGTTCGCGGCGGCGAAAACCGTACAACCAAGAAACGCACAGGCGTTGCAACAGTAGGAGGGGATTACACTGCTTAGAGATTTATTACTCATCTACGGTATGGTCGCCATCTATTATGTGGTGTTCGTTAATACGCTATATTTTTCTATACTGGCTTTATCATTCCGTAATATCTGGACGATCTTCCGGAGGTCACACTACTCCAAGTACAATACGTTATCCGGCTCGGAACTGGTACCTTCGGTTTCCTTGCTGGTGCCGGCGTACAACGAGGAACTGACGATTATTGAAAATGTAAACTGCCTGATGACACTGAACTATCCAACGTATGAAGTCATTGTAGTGAATGATGGTTCCAGCGATTCCACCTTAAAGGTGCTGTTGGAGGAATACCGTTTGAAGCTGGTACCGAATACGCAGATTCGCGGAAAAATCTCTTGTCAGAAGATTCGCGGCATCTATCATAACCCGGACTTCCCGGATCTGTATGTCATCGACAAGGAGAATGGCGGTAAGGCCGATTCCCTCAACGCAGGGATTAATTTGTCCCATTATCCGCTGATCTCTTCCATCGATGCCGATTCACTTCTGGAGAAGGATGCCCTGATTCGCATGGCACGCATGTATATGGAGAATCCGGAAGAAACCGTGGCGATCGGCGGAGATGTCCGCATTGCCAATGGTTGCAAAATCGAAAACGGGGCAGTACAGGACGTGTCCTTGCCACGTAAGATTTGGCCGATGTTCCAGTCCATCGAGTATTTGAAAGCTTTCCTCGGCGGACGAATTGGCTGGAGTCATATGAACGGTCTGATCATCGTCTCCGGTGCATTCGGTATGTTCCGTAAGGATGCAGTTATTGCTGTAGGCGGATACCGCGATGGTTATCCGGGTGAGGACATGAACATCATTATCAAGCTTCACCGCTATATGCTGGAAAATAAACTGAAATATCGCGTCGCCTTCTGTCCTGAGGCCGTTTGCTGGACACAGGCGCCGGATTCGTACCGCATTCTGTCCAGTCAGCGCAAACGCTGGGGACGCGGGAATCTGAAAAACATGTTGGAGAACCGCGGCATGTTGTTCAACCCGAAATATAAGGTCATGGGTATGATTACCATGCCATATAACGTTATTTTTGAAGCATTGAATCCGTACTTCCGTATTACGGGGTTGCTAGCTTTGACTGGATATGTGCTCCTGGACATGACTCAGTGGCCTGTTCTCGTTCTGTTTGGATTGTTGAATTTCGTGAGTGGATATCTGCTGAGTGTAGGGGCGTTGATTCTGGAGGAGATTGCTTTCAAACGCTACAACAAGCTCTCCGATCTGGTGAAAATGCTTGTCTACTCCGCCCTGAAATTTGTGGGGTATCATCAACTCGGCGTGCTGTGGAGATTGCAGGGACACATTCAGTTTTTGCAAAACAACAATTCATGGGGCACGATGACACGCCAAAGCTGGTCTGAGGAATCCAAGGACGCCAGCAAAGCGGCTTAATTGTAACAACATTATAGAAGGGTGGAAAAGAACATGCCGAATACGGCGACATTGCAGCGTGAGGCTGCCGTTAATGTGTACCGCAATGTAGAACAGGGATTGAAGGAAACGGGTGCCGAAGCTTGTGGGTTAATGTTCATTCACTGTGCAGGTCAGGTTCAGCCGGAGCAGCAGGTCAGGACACATCTGGAGCAGGCGGGATATACGTCGTTCCAGGTATGGCAGGATAGTCATACACAGGCAATGGCCGTGCTGCTTCCAGGGCTTACGCTCGATGAAGTTCACTATGAAGGACTTCGTATCAAGCATGAGCTGCAGGAGAGTCTTCCTGGTGCTGATCCGCAGATCACACTGGCCAGTTTCCCGCCGGGGGAGCGCCCTTCGAAGGCAACGATTCAGCATATGGCCGAATCTTCGAAGCTCGTGGATTCATCGGAGATTCATATCTATACACTGGAGAATACTGCGGATGATCCGGAACGGATTTTGATCGTGGATAACGATCCGACGGTTCGTGAATTTTTGCAGCTGCGTCTGAAAATGCAAGGATACGAAACTTATGAAGCGGTGGATGGACTTGCTGCACTCGACCTGATCGAAAAAGTGACACCTGACCTGGTGCTGACCGAGCTGAATCTGTATGGCATCGATGGGCTTCCATTCATTCACCATATCCAGAAGCTGGAGATGGAGCAGCCGCCGAAAATCGTCGTATTGACAGAACAGCGGGTGGAACAGACGATCAGCCAGTGCTTCCGCAGCGGGGTAGACGATTACATGACGAAGCCGTTCTCTCCTGTGGAGCTGGACGCCCGAATCAGACGCTGCCTGCACTAGAAGATAAGTAGATTAGAGTCACAACGATTACAGTTACAACCACATCTATATGATCTGAACTATTTTTTACACATTAACATCAAATATATTGCGCGGAGGGAATATCATGGAGAATCAACAATTTCACACTTTACTGAACGCGATCGAAAATAAAGAAGCGGTACTGGGCGTTGTCGGCCTCGGTTACGTTGGCCTTCCCCTTGCGGTGGAGATGGTCAACCAAGGATTTACCGTCATTGGCATCGATCTGGATGCTTCCAAAGTCGACAGCATCTACAATGGAGATTCCTATATTCACGATATTTCGTCCGACGAATTGAAAAAAGTAATGCAAAGCGGCCGTTTTCAGCCAACCACGGACTACAGTATGCTGCGTGTCATTGATGCACTGAGTATCTGCGTACCGACGCCGCTCAGCGAAAATCAAGATCCGGACACCTCTTACATTGAGACCGTTGTAGATCAGATCAAGCTGCATATGAAACCAGGCATGCTGATCACACTGGAAAGCACGACGTATCCAGGTACAACGGAAGAACTGATCCAGCAAGAACTGGACAAGATCGGACATGAGGCAGGCAAAGACTATTTCCTTTGCTTCTCGCCTGAACGAGTAGACCCGTCTAACGGCCGTTTCACCACGTTTAATACACCGAAAGTAATCGGCGGTACGACCGAAGCCTGCTTGAAGCTGGGCACAGCGCTATATGGTAAATATGTAGAGACTGTGGTTCCGGTGTCTTCACCTAAAGTCGCGGAAATGTCCAAACTGCTGGAGAACACCTTCCGCAGCGTCAACATTGCCTTTGTTAATGAAATGGCGATGATGTGCGACCGCATGGGCATCGATATTTGGGAGGTTATTGACGCGGCTGCGACAAAACCATTTGGCTTCATGCCATTCTATCCAGGTCCAGGCATTGGCGGACACTGCATCCCGCTCGACCCGATGTATCTGTCGTGGAAGGCGAAGGGATTCCGTTTTTATAGTAAATTCATTGAACTGGCGCAATCCACCAATGACAATATGCCGTACTATGTACTCAATAAAACGTCTACCATCCTAAACGAATACGCGAAGTCTGTTCGCAAATCGAACATTCTGCTACTCGGCATGTCATACAAACCGAATATTGCCGATCTGCGTGAATCACCAGGACTGGAAGTATACGAGCTGTTCAAGGAAAGTGGCGCAAACGTTAACTACTATGACCCGCATGCTGAATCGTTCAAGGACAAACATGGCGAAACCGTACACAGCGAGGCCTTTAATCTGGAGCAGTTCAAAACGTATGATTGCATCGTGCTGATCACCAACCACAGCGACTTGCCTTATTATGATATTGCGGAGCTGGGTGTACCGATTCTGGATACACGTAATGCATTCCGTACGTACAATCATTCACACATTTACAAAATCGGTCACTCGGTACAGCATCCCGTGCTGGAGCCAAGTGAAGCGGTTCTCGTCTGAGACAACGGATGAGAAGACAGGGCATGTTGGCAGGTAAGGCTAAGTGGGCTATTGTGGCTGTGGTGTTCTGCCTGCTGCTACTGCCCTGGGTGTTTAAATGGTTTTCGCACGAGGAACACAAGGCAACCTGGCTGTGGGATACGTCCATCATTACGAAGCAGACACCTGAGATTATCGCGTTCTCCAAGGAACAGGGCGTGGATACCATTTTCCTGCAAATCCAGGATGAGGTACCTGATACAGCTTATCGCAAGTTCATTGCAGCAGCGACCAATGCCGAGATCCAAGTGCATGCCCTTAACGGTCATGCCGATTGGGCTTATCGGGAAAAGCGCGCAGAGGGGCTTGCTTTCATTGAACGGGTTCGGGCATACAATGCATCATCTGCCAAGAATGAACGCTTTGAAGGCATTCAACTCGACGTCGAGCCGTACCAGCTAAAACGCTGGAAGAACGAGGAGAGCAGCGTCATTGCCGAGTGGCAGAACAATATGGAGGTCTGGACTGAAGCTGGAAAGGCTGCAGACCTGTATATGAGTGCAGCGATCCCGTTCTGGCTCGATGCCCGTCAGTCAGCGGGAGGCAAGGGAACATTAAGTCGCTGGGTGATCTCCCGTTTCGATGCGGTGGCCATTATGGCTTATCGGGACAGCGGGCAGCAGATGTACGATCTGTCCAAGGAAGAGCTGGCCGAAGCCGATGATCTGGGCAAGAAGGTCTGGATTGGAGCAGAACTCGCGGATACACACGAGGGGGATCATCTGACCTTTTTCCGCAAACCACTAAGCAATATGGATGAAGAGATGCAGAAAGTGTTCAAGCTGGGCGCCTCGCATTCATCGTTTGCAGGTGTGGCTGTGCATCATTATGAGGCTTGGTATGCGAAGCAAAACGGCATTCCGCTGGCGCGCAAGACCGGGGAACCGAAGGAAGAATCACAACATCAGAAACAATAGCACAAACTTCAACGTTTAGTTGATTATCCCTTCTGGGCAATCAGCAGTTATTCGTTCCTGCTGTTTGCAGCTCAGAAGGGATTTTTATATCATTATAGTCTTTTTAAGGATGGGCACATTGAGCAGTACAGTTATTCGGGAGATAATCCTATACATCTGGAGTCTCTGATTAGACAATAGTCATCTCCACTTGTTCCCCGTTGTTCTCGTATTGGCAATATCCTATCTTTCCAAAACAGGTTTAGTGTAACTCTATTCTTTACTAACCTGAACCGTTTTCGTCTGCGAGTCATAAGAAACGTTAATGTCGTAGACCGAAACGATATCTTTTAGCGGAAAATAAATGCGGTTTTGAATCAAAAGAACGGGATCACTCAATCGAAATGACTCATCATTGTGCTGGAACGTATCACTTCCAACCTTGAACTGCAATAGTGGGGTAGGAATTGCAAAGTCTTCATTGAGGACCTTAAACGTTTTGGTTTCGGATTGGTAGGATAACGCTTTGGAATTAATCTGGAACGGAAGGCAGTTCACGAATCCGTCGAGATCAACGTAGGTGTGCCCTTTAATAATCAGACCTGTAAATGATTTTTCGCCCAACACATTGGATTTGATGTTCACCGTTGAGCCGGAAGCGGGGGAAGAAGCAGCATTTACGGAGGAACCAAAACCAGCCATAGCCAAAGTTAGCACAGTCACCACTAAAAGCTTGGAAATACGCATGATCAACCACTCCTTAGATATATTCATTAGAATTAACGTAACAATGGGCACATAAGTTACATAGTTTGGGAGTAAGTTCTAGAAGTGTAAGATAAGATTTTTCGTGCTTTTACTTGTGATTTATGAAAAAAACATTTCGACTCGTCAGAGACAGCAGATGCTGATTCTAGCTCATCTAATACAGAAAACCTGAATAAGGCAAATCCCGATCACTCGCTAGTGAAGGGGCTTGCCTTATTCAGGTTATTTTAGTGCTTGAGAACAGGAAAGCGTTCCGTTAGCGCCGGTTCTCTTAACCAAATCATCTAATCTCTCTACTGTTCCGTTGTCGTTGTCCGATAACGGTTGGGAGGCAGACCGACCTGCTTTTTGAAGGCTTTGGAGAACGAAAATAAATCTGGATAACCCACCGAATGAGCCACCTCCGTTAAGCTGAGCTTAGTCTGCACCAGCAGGAGCTTGGCTTGCTTCATTTTGAGTTGCTGGATGTATTGCACAGGAGACAAGCCGTATGCTTTGCGAAACTGTTTGGCAAAGTGAGTTCGATCCACCCCTGCATGGGCAGACACACCCTCCACCGATATCCCGCCTGCAAAGTGCAGTTCTATATACTCTTTCCCTTTCTGAAGCCAAGGGGTGGCTATATCCGGCTGCAGGTCTTTGGTCGCCGGAGAATGTGCAATGCGGTCAAAGAGGCCGAGAAACCGGATCAGTCGCCCCAGATCACTGGCACCGTCCTGCGATTTACGAACGTCTTCCATAAATGAACGCATGCTGCTTGCGGTCTCGGGTGTGAGTACACCTGAACGATACGGGTTGTCGGGACTCAATCCGATTCGCGAGAGCAGCTCGGCCGCATATGCTCCGTCAAAGGCGATGAATATTTTTTGCAATGGTTGCTCGGGATCTGTCCAATACTCATGTGTCACATGCGGAAACAGGCAGAAGGCATCTCTGGCTCGCAGGGAATACTGCTGTCCGTTCTGAATGAAGGTGCCTTCACCTTCCAGCACAAATAACAAATAATGATAAGGCGTAGTCCGAGGGCCAATATGATAGTTGCTTTTGGCCAGATTACGGCCAATGCGGATAGGCCAGGCGCCGCCGGCTTTCTCAAATTCAGACGGAGTGAAAAATAAAATATCCAAAAACTCGTGGTGGTCCTCCTTCATGCGCTCAAGCTCGGTCACCAGGAACACCTCTTTGTTATATAAGTATCGTCGATATCTTCTAAAAGATTCATTGATAACCTATTATACAGGTGGGTTTTATATAAATTCAAGACGGCTCTCATCTTTGTTTCAGAAATGACCACAAAATGACAAAAATAAATTACCGCGAAATGACATTGATCACAGACAAATCAATTGATATGATGTCCATACCTATTAAACCAAGTTAATTAATCGGTATTTGGATGTATACTTTATAAAATGATTAGAAATTAGGCGCACTTTAAAAATAGGGTTTAACGAGTGCGAACGTAGTGCAGGGGACGAAATCGATTCTGAAGAAACGTAGTGTTCGCCTTTATCTCCGGATTTTCCCTTTGGAAAAGGGAATCAGAAAAATCTGGAGATAACAGCGATCGAAAGAACGATTCGTACCCGGAACGGCCATGTTGCAGAGCACCGATCTTATTTTTAACATGAGACTTTATTTATCCATAGAAGGGAATGACGATGGTGAGCGAACAGGAAGACATGAAGTTTGGATGGTTTTTACCAACGGCTGGAGATGGGAAGTATGTAGGTGTAGCGCCGGAACGTGAAGCAAGTCTGGATTATCTGGTACAGGTGGCACAGACGGCGGAGACGGCCGGATTCGAATTTGTACTCATTCCGACAGGGGGGGCCTGTCTGGACGCGTGGGTGGTCGGCTCGGCGGTGATGAGTCACACCAAGACATTGCGTCCCCTTGTAGCGATTCGCCCAGGTCTGGTGACACCGGTACTCGCGGCTCGCATGGGTGCGGCACTGGATCAGCTCTCTGGCGGTCGTGCCATGATTAACGTGGTTACAGGCAGTTCGGTTCGAGATCTGGAAGAGTTGGGTGATCCGCTGGCGCATGCGCATGATGAACGGTATGTTCGCGCAAGCGAGTATATGGAAGTCATGAAGCGTTCGTGGACACAATCGACAGGCTTGAATCTGACAGAGTTCGCCGGAAGTGGTGCACAATCAGGTGCAGACGCATCCAGTGATCCGAATCCTGAATTCAACGGCCAATATTACAACTTCAAAGGCCCGGTAGGTATGCCGGAGACGGTACAAAATCCGCATCCACCGTTCTATCTTGGAGGAAGTTCTCCGATTGCCAAGCGAGTGGCGGTTGAACATGCGGATACATTCCTGATGTGGGGCGAGCCACATGACTGGATTCAGGAGCAGATCAAAGAGATCGAGGTCATTCGGGAGCAGGTACAAGAGGAGACAGGCCGAGATCGTCAACTCCGCTATGGTATGCGAGCTCAGGTGCTTATTCGGGACACGGAGGAAGAGGCATGGGCAGCAGCATGGGAGATCATCAGTAAAGTACCGCCGGAAGCGATAGAAAAGGCCAAAGCAGCTTTTGCCGAGACGGATGCCACCAATCAGCGCAGACAGAATGAACTCCGGGAACTGTCTGAAAAACAGCAGTTTGTCGTTGGGCCGAACCTGTGGACAGGTTTATCGGTGGTGCGTTCCGGCGGAGCCATCCTCATCGTGGGTACAGCGGAGCAGGTTGCAGAGCGTTTGATGGAATACGGAGACCTGGGCGTGACGACATTCATTCTGTCCGGTTATCCTCATCTGGAAGAAGCTGAAATCTTCGGCAAGACGGTGATGCCCATAATCCGTGAAAAATGGAAAACAAGACAGAAGCATTCTATTACTGCCAACTTAGGAGGTCGTCTTTCATGAAAAAAAATAAAAAAATGATTCTGCCGCTTGTCAGTATGCTGGTGATGTCCATCCTGCTGTCCGCTTGCGGCGGTGGAGATAAGGCGGCGTCTGGAGAGAACGGCTCCTCCGGTTCAGGCCAAGTGACCATTAGTTTCATGCACTGGCGCGGCGAAGATTCCGAAGCATTCAACAAAACAATTGATGCGTTTGAAAAAGAAAACCCGAACATCCATGTGGAGATGCAGACGCTCCCTTCGGATCAATATCAATCCACCGTGCAATCCAAAATCAGCGACGGCTCCACGGGTGATGTGTTTGCATCCTTCCCTGGTGCTCAGTTCCAAGCGTTCACCAAAGCCGGACTATTCAAGGATCTGACGGGATCATCGTTCCTGTCGGCTTATAATCCGAAACTGATTGAAGCCGGACAGCATGATGGCAAGCAATATGCGATTCCGTACCAACTTGTATATAACGATCCGATCTATAACGTCAAACTGTTTGAAAAATACGGCCTAACCCCACCGAAAGATTGGGAAGGGTTCCTGGCGCTGTGCCAGAAGCTGAAAGACAATGGCATTATTCCGATTGCCTTTGCCGGAGCGGACATTGGTCCAGGCCAATTCATGAATACGATGGTGATGAACAATGCACCGAGTGACGACATTTTTACCAAAGTTGAAGCGGGCGAAGCCAAACTGACAGATGAGTTCTGGATAAAAACGTTGACGCAAATCAAAGAACTGAACGATAAAGGATACTTCCAGCAAAATGCACTAGGTACGAAAGACCCGGCAGCAGGTGCACTATTTATTCAGGAGAAAGCAGCGATGCTTGCAAGTGGATCGTATCAACTTGCTCAGAACAAACAGCAAAACCCGAATCTGGAGCAAAAGTTGCTCGCACCGATCACGGTAAGTGCCGATCAGGGGAAATATGAAGGGGTGCACACCACCACGTTCATGCTTGCGGTAAACAGTAAATCGAAACACCCGGAAGAAGCGAAGAAATTCCTTGAATTCCTGAGCAAACCGGATGTAGCTAGCGCGTACGCTAACCAGACGGGACAAAATGTAACGGTCAATGACGTGAAGTATGATACACCGGAGCTTCAGGTTGCGGGAGAATGGGCGAACAAAAAGACCGTGTTCCAGCCACGGTTCACCATCCTGAACGGAGACAACCAGAAGGCGGTAACCAATTCCATTCAGGCTGTGTTAAGCGGTACTTCTCCGGAAGAAGCAGCACAGCAGGCACAAGCGATCATTGATCAGCATATCGGGAAATAAACGATGAAAAACCGGTTTCAGCTATCCCTGTTTCTGTTACCCGGATTGCTGCTGTACGTTGGATTGTTCGTATTTCCTACATTGACGGGGCTGTTCTATTCCTTTACGGATTGGGACGGGGTATCCCCGTCGTATGCATTTGTAGGGCTGGATAATTACAAGGACAGTCTCAGCAGCATCGTATTTCGCAAAGCCTTCGGCAATAACGTGGAGTTTATGTTCACGGTTGTGATTGCACAAACCTTTATTTCGCTCGTTCTGGCCCTGCTTCTGGTACGCAACACCAAGACACGAGTCGTGCTTCGGGCGTTGTATTTCCTGCCAGCGATTCTGTCGTCGGTATCCGTTGGTCTGATCTGGGCTTTCATGTATGACCCATCCATTGGACTAATTAATTACGGATTAAACGAGGCGGGCATGAGCAGCATCGCTCGTAACTGGATCGGTGATCCGAAGATTGCGATCTTTTCGATTGCTGCGGTGCAGGTCTGGGCTCACGCAGGACAGATGATGATTGTGTTCATCGCAGGTCTGCAAGGGATTCCGGCAGAACTGTACGAAGCGGCTCGCATGGACGGCGGCAGCAAATGGCAGGTATTCCGTACCGTGACCTGGCCGCTGCTGGCTCCTTCGGCTACGATTGTGGTGGCCTATACGACCATCCAGTCGTTCAAGGCGTTTGATCTCATTTTCACCATGACGGACGGAGGCCCGAACTACGCCACTGAAATTTTGACCACATATATTTATCATACGGCCTTTGGCAGCTATTCATTTGGTCTGGCTTCTGCCGGTTCGATGATCTTCCTGGTGCTGCTCGCGCTGTTGACACTGTTGCAGTTCAAAGCGCTTCGTGCCGACCGGGTAAACTATTAACGGATAGATGATTGCTTCTTTTCGTGAGCGTTTAGCGGCGAGAATGGCAATTCAAGAATGTATGCAGGAATATGAGTAAGAGTAGCAGTTGAGTATCGAGAGCGTGTTCGAGGAAAACGAAGTAATTTGATGTTGAATGCAGAGATTCATTTTAAGTGTGGGTTGAGAGAAAGGAGGGAGTTTAGTGATTTTAAAATGGTTCAATCGGCTGATCCTGTTCGTGTACGCGCTGCTGATTCTTGTGCCGCTGTATTTTGTATTTGTATCTTCGTTCAAAACAAGCAGTAACTTCTTCACCAGTCCATTCAGCTGGCCGGAGCCGTTTACGTGGGACAATGTGACCGGTTTATTCCGTAATCAGCCGATGTGGCAATACTTCGGAAACAGTATGATTGTGACGCTCGGAACCGTTGCGATTGAGCTGTTGCTCAGCAGCATGATTGCTTATGCCATTGTCCGCTGGGGCGGCAGCGTAGGTAAGATCGTGTTTGCGCTGTTTGTAGCAGGTTTGATCGTACCGTCCCAGGTCAGCATGTTGCCGATCTATTCCCTTACACGTACGCTGGGGTGGTCGGACAGCCTGACGGGTCTGATTATTGTATCCGCCGCCATGCTGATGCCCGTCTCTGTGTTCATGCTGACGGGGTTTATGCGTATGTTGAATTCGGAAATTTTGGAAGCAGGCAGTATGGACGGGGCTAATGAATGGAGACTCTTCACCCGGATTGCACTGCCACTAGCTGCACCTTCGCTGGCGGCAACCGCAACGTTCCTACTTGTGATGGTCTGGAATGATTTGCTCATTCCGATGCTTATGCTCACCAGTAAGTCCAAGCTGACCTTGCCACTTGCCCTGATGCAATTCCGCGGCGAGTACGTGACGAATTATCCGATGATGCTCACCGGTGTTCTCGTCACAGCAATCCCGATGATTGTGCTGTTCCTGTTGCTGCAGCGTTATTTTGTCGCAGGTCTTACCGCAGGTTCACTCAAAGGATAATGAGGGCGAGAAGACGACTGAAAGATTGTTCACAAAACCGAGTTCGTTTTATATTCGTTGTAAATTAGCGTGACGTTGTATTTTACATTGATTTCTGGTTCATTC
Source organism: Paenibacillus sp. TSA_86.1 (assembly GCF_052691815.1). Taxonomy (NCBI): domain Bacteria; kingdom Bacillati; phylum Bacillota; class Bacilli; order Caryophanales; family Paenibacillaceae; genus Paenibacillus; species Paenibacillus sp. TSA_86.1. The sequence continues at coordinate 26,202 of NZ_JBQZGE010000012.1, forward strand.
TGCATAATAATGGTTTAGTGTCAGAATGACTACATAGAGATCAAGGGAGCTATTAAACTGATGAGCAAACTGGAAGTGTTGCGGAATCCCAAGCAGCGTAAGCTGCTGTTCAGTGCCGGCATGAGCTGGCTGTTTGATGCGATGGAGGTTGGCATGATCTCCTTTATCGTGGCTGCACTTGCGAAGGAATGGAGCCTTAGTCCCGGACAAGTCGGTGTGCTGACGAGTATCAACTCCATAGGAATGGCGCTTGGTGCCTTGCTTGCAGGTGCACTCGCAGACCGTTTCGGACGGAAAGCGATTCTGATGTGGACGTTGCTGATCTTCACCATTGCAAGCGGTCTATCTGCACTGGCGACTGGTTTTGCCGTGTTGTGTGCACTGCGGCTCGTTGCAGGAATCGGTCTTGGCGGCGAGTTACCCGTAGCTTCTACGCTGGTATCGGAATCCATGCCTACAGCAGAACGTGGACGCGCAGTTGTTTTATTGGAAAGCTTTTGGGCGGGGGGCTGGATTGTATCTGCGCTCATTGCCAACTTTGTTATTCCGGAGTACGGATGGCGAATTGCATTTGCGATTGGTGCGCTACCCGCATTCTACGCGCTCTATCTGCGCCGTGCCATTCAAGATCCACCGCGTTACAAGAACCATACGAAGTTGCATAAAATTACGTTCCGCGAGAAGGTTGCCACGGTCTGGTCTGCTCCGCATCGCCGCACGACATTGATGCTGTGGATTCTATGGTTCACCGTTATATTCTCGTATTACGGCATGTTTTTGTGGTTGCCTTCGGTTGTGATGGCAAAAGGTTTTACGTTGGTCAAAAGTTTCCAGTACGTGCTGATCATGACGATTGCACAGCTGCCGGGTTATTTTACTGCTGCGTACTTTATTGAACGTTATGGCCGGAAGTTCGTGCTTGTCGTGTACCTTACCTTGACTGCATTCAGTGCGATTGCCTTTGGATTGGCAACGACGGAAGCAACCATTTTAGCCGCAGGAATCTGCTTATCGTTCTTCAATCTGGGAGCTTGGGGCGGATTATACGCCTACAGTCCAGAATTGTATCCGACTTCGGTGCGTTCCACAGGTGTTGGACTGGCTACATCGGTAGGCCGGATTGGTGGTGTGCTTGCACCGTTTATGGTGGGTATGTTAGTTCAGCGTGCGGTTCCGATCAGCCTGATTTTCACCATTTTCTTCGTAACGATCCTTATTGGAGCAGCAGCCGTGCTGTTCTGGGGCCGGGAAACGAAAGGGCAGGAACTCGCCGAGTAATCGTCAGAAAATTTTAGCGCAACTTTTGTACGGGTCTGTCTGCCTACGGAAATGGAGGCTAGACAAGCGGTACAAGGTTGATATAAGAAGAGGTGTGACCCTGATACGACCATGGGCTCATGCCTCTTTTTGATCTGTACAGGACTCATTTTTTCATGCTCCATCGGTCCGATAGACTGAATATGTTCTATATCCTATAATGACACTCGGGATGTAGGGCCATGAGGATTCAGGGGGAAGCGGGATAGCTGGATTCAGAAAAATGGAGGGTTAATGAAATGATGAATAAGAAGAATACAATGAATGAAATGAATATGAAGCGTGAACAGCATAGTGTGTACGATATGATGCGAGTGAATGAGGAGGGCGGGATAAATATTAGTTACAGTTATTCTGATCCGAATGATTTGCGTACAAGCCTCGACATGATGGAGCCTATCACCGTGAGCCGGAAAGTCACCCATCGCAGGGGCAGAAAGAATGGTAAAAGAGCAGGCCGGGTCAGCATGCTTCTTGGCGCCTGTGCAGTGACGCTCGGACTTACCGTTGCTGCGCCTTCGGCTGGAGCGCAGAAGCTGGAGCAGGGCATTCGTAGTGAACACGTGGTACAACTGCAAGAGCAATTGAGTAACCTGGGGTATTTTGACGCTGGAGTGACAGGATATTATGGTTCAATCACTCAGAGCGCGGTTCGTGAATTTCAGGAAGCGCAGGGATTGAGTGCTGATGGTGTGGCAGGCCCTGTGACGCTGAACAGGCTGAACCAAAAGGTAAAAGCCGAAGGAGAAACACTGCGACAACTGGCGAAGCTGATCCATGGGGAAGCGCGCGGGGAATCTTTTGAAGGACAGGTCGCTGTGGGAGCTGTTGTCTTAAATCGGGTGCAATCGGGAGAATTCCCGTCATCCATCTCCGAAGTCATCTTTCAAAAAGGTCAGTTTACCGCTGTCGACGATGGTCAGTTCAATCTGAAGCCAACCGCGACATCCATTAAGGCTGCACGCCAGGCGCTCAATGGCGCCGATCCAACACATGGTGCGCTGTTTTATTACAATCCGAAGATTGCCACGTCAGAATGGAGTAAGAGCAGACCGACACTGCTGACCATCGGGCAGCATGATTTTACGAGATAAGTGTAGGTTGAGATATCTAATGTAACACTACTAAAAATAATAGTAATAATGAACCCCGGCTGTGCGCTGCTGAATGCAGATGTGCTACCGGGGTTTATTTTATATTTAGGCTATGCAGGACATGCATATAAGTGGTACTGGAAATCCATGAAACCAAATATAAATTTACAAAGTATATATAAAGAAGGGTATAATTAGTTGCTAATTATAAATTTGTGCTTTGGGTTACATCCATAAGAAGGGAGGATTAATATGCCATTTATTGGGGGAATCATTATAATTTTTATCCTAGCATTTATTCTATGGTCATTAATGTTCCCGCTATTCAATAAAATAGGTAGTAGAATTCTGAAAAAATACAATAAATTCAAACAAGAGGAGAATGGTGATGAAAAATTCAAAGACGTTTAGGGTAGGAGCGATCGCGGTTGCCTTGGTTATTATCTTGGGAGTCGTACTGATGACTTTCTTTTTAACACGAATTCCGAATGGATATGTCGGGGTTGTCTATTCACCCAATGGAGGCGTAAAAGATAGTACACTGAGTCAAGGCTGGAAGCTTGTTGGAGCGTTTGATAAAGTGACCAAATATCCGATCCGGATTCAAACGGTTGAATACAGAGACATTCAGATTGCTACTTCTGATGGAAAGAACATCACCATCGATTTTGCTTATAACTACCAAGTCGAACCAAGTAAGGTATCTTCTATCTTTAATACATTTGGGCCCATCAGCATTCAAGAAATCGAGGATACATATCTCAAAACACGTTTCCGTGACGCAGCCCGTAAAGGGATCTCCAAGTTTACAGTCATTGATGTTTATGGCGAAAAGTCATCTGAAGCAGGTGTAGACGTGCAACAACGTTTCTCTGATGATGTTAAGGAGTTAGGCTTTATTGTATCTAACGTTACTGTAGGTGTTCCTCAACCTGATGCCAAGACTCAGGAAGCAATCGATAAGCGTGTCGAAGCTTCTCAAGAACTGGAACGTAAAACGACTGAACTGGAAATCGCCAAGAAAGAAGCAGATCGCAAGCGCGTGGAAGCGCAAGGTAATGCAGACAAACTGTTGATTGAAGCAGAAGGTCAGGCTAAAGCCAATAAAGAGCTGCAACAATCCTTATCCAGTCAACTCGTTGAATATGAAACCATCAAGAAATGGGATGGAGCTCTTCCATATGTGAGTGGATCAAATACACCAATGATTCAATTGCCGACGACCAAAACAGAGCAAAATAGCAGCACGGGTAGCGTGTCTCCCTAATTAGCGGTATGAAATGCATACCTTACTTTTTCAACAATTGAAGATGTTAAATTCTAATGAACAAGCCGGTCCAATATGGGGCGGACTTGTTCATTTTTGAGTCTTTTCATAGGTATATAAGCCGTGTTCATCACACAGCTTATATTGTTATAATATAAATGGTAGGTGAGTAAAATGAAGTTCTTAAAAGGATCAATCATTTTTATAATATTAGCGGGCGTAGTTTCAATTATATGGTATGGTTCCTATGAAAATGATATGAAGAAACTAGAAGACGGCTTAAGAACGTATTTAACTGTTGAGAAAGGATTAAATGAAAACGATATTATAAGCATCACAGCTCGTCGTAGTAAAATGCCGAAGTATCCTGTTGTAATGAAATTAAAAGATGATCCACAGGAGTATGTCTACACCTATAGAGGAGAGCAATGGGTGCAATTAACACCTGACCCACATTCGTGAAAAATTATATTTTATGAATTCTGATAAACAAGTGAGTCCATTAGTGGAATAGCTTGTTTATTTGAGTTTTTCTTAAGAGTTCCTGTAAGAGTTAATATGCCTCACCATTGGATTTACCTATCCGATCCTGTACAATGAATAACGACAAAACAACGGTAGATTAAGGATGGATTAGAACGATGAGGATTATTATATCACCGGCCAAAAAGATGAAGGTTGATACCGATCTGATGGCTAGCGCCGCGATACCGCAATTTATAAATGAATCAGAACAGTTATTGAGTCTGCTTCAAACCTTATCCTATGACGAGCTTAAAGCGCTCTGGAAGTGTAACGATGCTATCGCCGAACAGAATGTGCAGCGGATTGAGAACATGAATGTGAAGACAAATCTTACGCCAGCGATCTATTCGTATGAGGGTATTCAGTATCAATATATGGCGCCAGGTGTTTTTCAACATGAGGAACTGGCGTACCTGGAGCAGCATTTACGCATATTATCCGGTTTTTATGGCATGTTACGGCCTTTGGATGGGGTTACCCCTTATCGGTTGGAGATGCAAGGCAAGCTGCAAGGCCCAGGGTTCAGATCGCTCTATCAGTTCTGGGGCAGCAAGCTGGCAGATCAGCTTCAGATGGAAAGTAACTGCATTCTCAATCTGGCTTCCAAAGAGTATAGCAAGAACATCACTCCTTTTTTGAAGGAGAAAACCCGGTTTGTTACTTGTGTATTCGGACAAATGGTTGGTGGGAAACTTGTGGAGAAGGCAACCCGCGCCAAAATGGCCAGAGGTGAGATGGTACGTTATATGGCAGAGCGGAAGCTAACAGATGTGGAAGATATCAAAGGATTCGATCGGTTAGAATTTGTTTTCTCGGAAGAGATGTCGGATGAGAGTACTTATGTGTTTATTTATTCAGAGGAAAAGTAGTAATGGAGCTTATTTAATATGTAAGAGAGTAACAATCTGTTTTATTCCATTAAAGAGTCGCCATTTGGCGGCTTTTTTTATTTTTCATACCCTTAAAAGGAAAATAGTCCCTATAATTGAGGACTAATTTACTATTACCTAAATTAAGGGAAATGACGATACTTATAATTCGACCATCTTTATCTCTTTTAAGGGATGAACTGGAAGATGAAAATAAAGGAGGAAAAGAAATTTCATGAATTTGCGAAAAGGCTTTATTATTTTTCTGGCTTTATGGTTGGCCATTGGAGCCATGCTTCCGACTAGCGGTTATGCACTTTCGGATCCATCAGCTTCAATAATAACGTCCGAAAGCACAGGTGATGATCCTAACCGTTCTGCGGAGGATGCTGTGCTGTTAGAACAGGGGGATGTAGAGGGTTGGGACCCGGATTTCTATGAAGAACCTGAAGACGTAAATGAAGATGAAGAACATATGAAAGAGGAAGACCCACTTACGGTGACGGATGATACATATGGAGAGCCAATGTTCACTACCCAAGCAGCAGCGTTGGCGAACGAAACATTAGTCATGAATCCGGGAGAATCATACACATTCACCAATACCGGGAGTGCTTTGAGGACTCTAATTACTAATGCAGGAGCCTCAAGGGGAAGTGCATACGATTATGCAGTTTATAAATCCGATGGAAGCATAGCGAGTGATAACTTGAATTCTGCCGGGAACCTGAATGTAGGTGCAGGATATACTGCTGTAATAACATCAAGCGGAGAGAACCCTTTTACCGTTACGATGCGACCGGAATTTTCCTATAGTGTGTCTGCTAATCCTGCGCTGCACCGAGTCATCTTATCTAAAGGGGAAAGTTATCGCTTCGTCAATGAAGGAACTCAAACAAGGCTTTTAAATGCTGACACTTCTACAGCTCAGGACAAAAGGATAGACTATGCCGTTTACAAAGAAGATGGCAGTCTTGTAGGATCGAATTTTGAAACATCTGGAAAACCTTATGTTGCTGGAGGGAACGAAATAATTATTACAGGTGCAGGTTTACAGCCTGTTAGTGTTGGTTTTCCCTATGAAGTATACACGGGCGACTGGAGTGACGAGCCGGCATATACAAGAGTAACGTTGAATCAAGGAGAGAGTTATGAATTTACGAATATTAGCTCTAAATCGGATGCGCTTCAGAGCAATGGAACTTCCAAAGATAAACATGATTATGTTGTTTATCTTCCCGATGGTACAGAGAGTGCTACAGGAACCAATTCAACCACAAAACCGACAGTAGCTGGAGGAAGAAAAGCGGTTGTCACACTGATAACGTCAACACCTGTGACATACGGTGTGCCTTACAGGACTTTCGATGTTCAGAGAGCTGGCGGAGATGCGATAACAAGAGTGACTGTATATCCAGGGGAATCTGTTATTTTTCGGAATAATGGATCCTTAGCCAACCCGGTTAAAAACAATGCGAGCAGCGCCAACGGAGCTGTTTTTGATTACACACTGTATACCTCGGGAAATATTGTACATTCTGACGGCTTTAACAAAAATGTCAATCCGATGATTCGATCCCAAGGTTATGCCATTGTATCCGTGGCAGGGCTAGTTCCGATTGAATTCAGTTACACCGATGATTTTTCCTTTGAATATAGCATGGAACCTTCCCATCACCGTGTAACCTTGAACCAAGGAGAGAGTGTGACTTTTTGGAACAATGGTAAAAGTCAAGAATATCTCGACAGTGATGCTTCCTCGAATAACAAATCTCGTTTATTCGACTATGTAACTTATTACCCGGATGGTACGGAGCGTAGCACCAGAAAATCAACCTCAACAGCTCCGCTTGTTTTTTATGGGAATAAAGCTGTAGTTACCGGTGTATCCACACAACCTGTTACAATGGGTGCCATTTATACGATTTTTGATGTGGAGGATCGGCCTAACGAAGCCTTGAGTAAGATTACGGTGGAACCGGGGCAATCGGTGAAATTCCACAACGGAGGTTCACTTTGGAATCCAATTCGGAGTAATGCGAAATCGGCAGGTTCACTCTATGACGTTGTTGTATATAAATCAGATGGCAAAGCATATAGTGACAAATTCAATAACAATGGGGGTCTCGCTAATATTCCATCTGCCGGTGAAGCTATTGTTACCGTCGTAGGGAGTCAACCCGTATTATTCGAATATACAGATGATTTTTCTGTAGTAGATAGCCAGGAACCAGCATTTCTGCGTGTAACGCTGAACAAAGGTGAGAGTTATGCTTTCACCAACTTAACCTCAGATACTAAAAGGATTAGAAATGATGCATCTAGTAGTGAGCAGCGGATGTTTGATTATGTTGTGTACAACGCTGATGGGATGGAATCCAATCGTAGAATAGCTACTACAATTGAACCGTTGATCTTGGGCGGTAAGGAAGTTGTAGTTACTACCACTTCAGATCAACCTGTGACATACGGTGGCATGTATCGAGTCTTCAATGGACAGGAAAATGGATCTAGTGAAGCTGAGGTTATTGGGACTGAGGATGCTAATGAAAATCTCATAAAACATGTTAATAGTGAAAATTTAGAGATACCTGAAGACGGGAATCAGAATCAAATTTTAGAAACAAATTATCTCTTTACATTTGATGAAGTGAGTGAAGTGACAAATGTAGTAGAAGTGGGGAAGGGTATAGAAAATATAGAGACAGCCAGATCTATGGCAAGAATGAAGGGGGGGCAATCAGGAACTGTACTTGTGAATTTAATTCAAATCCCTATTGAGGGTAATTCTCAAGTAGAAGTTCGCTCAAAAATCATAGCAATCACAGGTAAAAAACCAAATAAAATTATCTTTGACTTTAACTTGTTTAGAGGAAATTCGAGGGGCAGTGGAACGTTCTCAAAGGGAGTTACTATTCAGTTGAAGGGTCTCTTAGGTGTAAAGGTTGGTAAAGAGGTTTCTTATACCTTTAAAATCTCAAAAACAGGATTTTACTTCACTGAACTTAAACTAAACGTGTATGATTTTTTTGGTCGAAAGTATAACAAATTGTCGAATGTTGCTCAAACAAGGCAAACTTTACTGAACATAAAGGCAATGATTTATCCATATTACAAAGATCCTGTCTCACAGAAAGTTATGACAGAACCATCGACCACAACGTGGGCAAAAACCCCCTCCATTGAATGGGACTCAAGTACGGATAGAGCAAATTATATCAAAAAATATAGTGAGCTTTATCCGAGGAACGGATATAATTGGTCGGGGGCAGAAATAAATATTCATCATATTAGGCCGCGTGAGTTCGGTGGAACAAACGAATTTAGTAACTTGATTCCTATCCCTACTAATTTTCATGTTTACGTTGTAAATGCTTGGTGGAGGGACTATATAGTCCGTTTTTAGTGGATAATAAGAGACACGAATACACTACAAAACATCTGAGATGAACTGCAATTTGGTAACTAGATGTTAAATACAGCAATGAAATAATAATTAACAGTATTATGTTCTAAAATACAAGTCATAAGCGGATGCGAGAAATCAAGTATCCGCTTATGCATATGAGGGAGAGTGGTTATATTGTCGTTAGTCCAAAATACATTGAACGGCCTGAAGAGAAAGTTAGAATTGTCTGGTGGTTATCTGTACTTACAAGATCGAGAAGGTAATGTAGAACGATACAGTTGTACATTTGGTCAACCAGTAGGTGATGGCGAAATCGATCGGTTTGAAGCATCTGCGGGACAGAAAATTCCGTTGGATTATCTTGATTTTCTGAAATACTCTAACGGTTGTAGTTTATTTAATCATGAGATCTATGGAGGAGAAAAAAAGCTCTTTCCACTAGATCAAGTAGAGTACTTGTATACTAACGTAAACAGTCGCAGGGGTTATTTGGAAATAGCTTATATATCGGATGATACTCTAATGATAGACTGTAACGCATACTCTAACGGGGAGAAAAACTATATGTTTGCAGGAAACAGCACTTCATCATTTGAAGATTTCAAAAGTTTAGGCTGTAACTTTGAGACATGGTTATACCGTTTTATAAGTACAAATGGCACCAAGTATTGGGTATGGTGAAAATGAGGGTAGCACGAAACGCACCAAAAAATCAACGTCGAATGCCTTTAATGTAGACATCTGATGCTGAAAAAATCACTCTTCCATTTCTAAATTGAGATAAGCGATTCTAAATCGGAGTCAAGGAGGACCATATATCTTTGATAAGGGAGCGAACGAACGTTATGGATGTCAAGATGTTACCTGATCGAGTAGAAGCAGGAATGTTATTGTAAGTATTCAAAATTGTCCTGAAAGAGTTTCATATTTCTAATCCTTATCATGACTTAGAAAGGTTTAAATAAGTTGAAGGTCATAAGTTTCATAATGGGGGTAAGGTGATCTTTTGAAGAGAGTATTACTCATCGGTATATTTTTGATCGCTACAGGAGTATGTTGGTTGTGGTATTCAATGAATGACCTTACACCTATATCATCGACCACGCACATTGTTTCAGTTGAACTACAGGGTGAATCATCATGTAAGGTAACTGTTAGCGATCCGTCGAAGGGGCACAACAGAACGAAGATAGAAACATTTGAAAGTCCATCATGCAGCAAATTGAAAGAAGAGGATGAACTAACCTATCGATATTTTAACGAGGGAAAGTATCTATACATCGTTTCGATTAATAAAGAATCGACAAAAGATCCTTTGACAGGAGTAATTACTAAAATGATTGAACATGAAGGTTACTTTTATGTGAACATTGCATCCACAGTTTTTGGCAAAGAAACCTTTCCGATTGATAAAAAGGATTGGAAAAAGTTAAATATCAGATCCAATATTACATTTTATATAGACCATTGGAAACATAACATTGAACTACTATAAATGGATTCGATTAGAAAGTGATCCTGTCAGCCGCACATCGGATCAGAAGTACGAGTACAATCTTGAGATAATCAACAATTCCCAGCGAGATAATCAGGTGAATTTAATTGTAAAAAAGATCTCTAATCAAGCTATTAAGAAAACGATCTCAATAGATCTGGATGCGCAGGAGATTGCGGCCATCACGACGGGCCCAGGATCAGATTGGCAGTGGACTGTACTAGAACCTACAAAAACACCTGAAATATACAAGCTAACCATTACCGAAAAGTTAGGCATACATAAGGTCTATAGGATTGACGTTGCAGAAGGGATATCACAAGAATTGAAGTGAGTGTGAGCATTTAGGACCGCAGTATGGTAACTCAACACTGTGAAAGTGGATTCATGAATTGAAATCAGGAAGTTAGCCGGATGAAATTGCCATTAAACTTCTGCTAACATAGGTATATCCTACATAAAGTAAGCGGTGAAAACGGATGAGTACAATTAAAGTAACACCTGAGCAGTTACATCACGTATCCAGTCAGGTGGATCAGGCGAGGCAACAATTGGAGCATATTCAAGATCATCTCTCCAGGCAGATCATGTTCCTTCAGGCCATGTGGATGGGTGTGACACAGGAGCGCTTTTATGATGATTTTGAGCGGTCGCGTCCCGTACTACAGAAAGCACTGGAGAGTATGGTGTATACTTCGAAAGAGTTACAGGATATTGCGACTCGGTTTGAGAATGCAGATACGGAGAAAGGGAGTCTGGGCAGTGTTATTGGTGCTGTTGGTGCGGCAGCAATGATGAAGAGCTCAGCAAGTGATGCGGGTTCGGAGGACAAAGGCTACCGGATGGCTCAAGTGAATATCTATGGCAGACTGATGTGGCTGCCTGTAAACGAAAATGGTGTTCCCGATCAGGCATCTCTGCAGGCTTATGAGAAGGCTCAAGGGCATTTGGATATCAACCGGATGCAAGCAACAGGTCATGTGGAAGAGCCGGGGGAAGATATCAATGCGTTGCAGATAAAAGCTTTTGAAAATCGAATCCATCCCTTCACGGGCGAGCCTGTATCCGATAAGTATGCTCAGATAATGCTGACTTCCCTGAAGTTCAGCCAGATTTTTATGGCTTTCCAGATGATTCGCGGAAGTATGCCGGGTCGCAAAGGGCCGTTTCGCTTGCCTGCTTCACATCCGGCTGTGGCGAAGATTAAAAAGAATGTGGAAGCGGCTGAAGCGAGGAAAGGTAGTAATATTAAAGGGATGGGTGATATTAAACCTGCCCAGATCATTGAAAACAGATATCCAAATGAAATCCAGCAAGGAAAGAGTTTTGACTATGTTTTGAGGAATGGTCAAGTTAAGATTCGAGATGGAATTAAAGAGGTTGACTTTGTCATAGATACAGATGGTAACTTAAATGTTGGAAGAGGACACTCTCATTTAGCAAATGGAGCTGATGTTCAAGCTGCTGGAAAACTAAAAGTCGATGCAAACGGAAATGTTAGAAGAATAACAAATGAATCAGGACACTATACTCCAACAACTGAGCAAGCTAAAAAATATGAGCAGATATTCAATAGTGCTGGAATAAAGACAGAAAACGCTTGGTTAGAAATATATCAACTAGAAGTAACGAGAAGTGGTTATGTTGATATAGGAAAATTAAAGAAAGTGTATTCAACTAAACTGAAATAGAAGGAGGAGATATTTTGACTACTCAAATGAATGAGGAAATTTTTTCGACTAACTTATCTAAAACAGTTGATAAGATAAAAAAGGCTAAAAACATTTCGAGCGATATTATTAAGTTTATTATAGAGCCTGTTGAGGAACAGGGGAAAATGTTAGATGGTGGGGATGAAATGATGAAACGTCTTGTGTTGTCTAAAGAGAATATTGGTGGTAAAAAACTATTGCTAGAAGATGTAGTTGGGGTTTTAGGGGGGCTTTTTCCGAAAGCTCCTATATGGATTAATGTATCTTTTATAGAAATTGAAGAAGATACCGCTATCTTCAAGCTGGAAACCAGTTTGCGTTTTAGAAAACCGACTTTATTAAGGAATGCTGAAACAGGTCATGCTCCTTTTAAAGCCATTATATAAGGTATTCTTTAATCTCTTTATGGAAATTAAGTGGGGCTACTCAATAAGTAATGATTCAATCATTCAATGAATAACAGCAGGTTGATCATGGTCAGATACCACCATGATCAACCTATTCTTTTGTTATTTTCGTTATCATCCGATTTATATTTGAATAGCAGACAAATACAAAAATTGAAATCCGATCGTATGATCCGGATTGGTGCGATGATAAAAATCCTAGAGACTGACTCCCAAATGGTATTATGTCATTCTAACATTCAATAGAAGAGAAAGGGTATGTGAGGCATAATTATAAGCAAATAATGAGTCGAAGTTTTATCTCAATAGAGAAACTCAAAGAAGGAAAAATATCTGTATAGATAAAATGGACAATTTCCCGATAAACAACATATGAAGAGTAATAATAAGGACAACCTCGAATGGTTATGTTTTGGGGTTTATTTTTTCCAGTGTATGCCACAATTATCATCCAAATAACTACAAAATAGTATATTATGTACCAATATAAAACATAAGATGGAAAAGGAGGATAATCATGAGTTCAAAACTTAAAATGAGTTGGGCTATGCATCCTACTGCTGGTAGAGTATCGGTAGATGACATACAGTTAGATGAAAAACTGAATAACTCTCTTGAATGTGAGTTCTGTAACGTTGCTGTCAGTTTCGTTGGCACGCACATAAGAAATGAAAGATACGTGGCACCTATTATAAGACTAAAAAGGGGTATGAAGAATCATCTGGATTATCAAGGTGGGGAATGTCCTTATAACAAAACAAATACTAGTACTCAGAATATGCCTAAAAGTAAAGTTGCTGGGGTGGTTATAGATAAAGAGTTAGTGATAAGAGTTAACATTCCTGTTGACTTGAAGAAAACTTTAATGGATCTGTTATCTCAAGATTTAATCCCAATAAAAGAAAAAATGGAGAAGAATAAAGGACTAAAAAAATCACCTGGAAATTATACAACTACTACGGAAAAGTTATCGGACTATATAAATTCAGCGAGAGCATTCGCAAAAATAGCTCAGTATTTTGAGAAGCATGGTACTCAAGGTTTTTTGGAATTTAAATTTTTCGGTATAACTGCTCGTTGGACAGATATCTATTTCGAGAATTGGGAACGGGTCTATGAAAAATTCCAATCGAGAACACCAAAAGAATTAGTTTGTTTAAGAGGTGTTTTTGCTTCTATAGGAAAAGAATATCCAGATGAATACGGTCACTCTTGGGTTCAAATAAAACTGAAAAAAACGCCATTGTCGAAAAGTGAGAAGTCTGACACGTTTGCACAAATCAAACTATTCAAGCCAATGTTTGAAAGGTTCTTGTATCAATTAGATGAGGCTAAAAAAAACGCAGAGAGGATCGAAATTACATTCTTCGGGAAGATAGAAAGGTATACCACAGAAAAGGGATTTAAAAATATAAAGGGTGTTGCTGTTTTGAGACAACAAATACATTTTGAGAAAAGATAGTTTTCATATTGTTTTTAAGTATAAACTTATAAAAAATAGACTCAAAAAGAAACTCAGGTGGATTCAAACAGTTTCAATTTATAGAAATTAACTTAACTAATGACTTTACAATAATATGAAAAATCATCGATGTTATTGATGAACTAATAAGGAATATTGGTTACAAATGCTTACAAAATCTGATATAATTTATTGGCACATATAGTCCCTGATGGATGTGAAAAAAATTGAATTATGAGTTAAGTAAAATTATTGAAGATTGTGAACTGAAGTGGGGAATAGATAACAATATAAAAGATTTAGAGGAGAAAGTTTCAGCATGGATAAATCAGGCAGAGACCAAAGAACAATCTATCCTTTTAAAACTTTTGAATAATTTTGAGTATTATACTATAAATAGAGTTAATTCAGTGTTTGTTGATTTACATGCACAGTTTCGTGAGATATATGCAGATTTACTTAATCAATACGGAACTAACGCATATTCTAATACACTTTTCTTTCCTGTTTACAAAAAAGATGGAACAAGGACAAGTTCTTATGATATGCATGGTTGCTATAGATATTCTAATAATCTTTCAAAACATTGTTTCAAAACAGATTTGCCATTAATTTTAGAAGATAAAGATTTCCCATTCAATGAGATACAGAATATTGTTTTCGTAGACGATATGATAGGAACTGGAGACACAATGATTAAATTCCTACAAAAATTGTTTCGGGAACATGGAGATAAGCACGAATTACTGTCCAGACGTTATTTTTTAATTGTGATTGAGGCATGCTCTCATGGAGTTGAAAAGATAGAAAATTATATCAATGAATCTGATATTAATTTGACCTTGATTTACTCGCAATTGCATAGAAAAGCCTTCTCTGAAAATCATTTTTTTATTACAGAAGAACTAGAGATTTCGAGAAGAATTATTTATGAATTAGAATTGAAAATAAATGCAAACAATTCAAGGAATGTTTTAGGGTATGGAGGATCCGAGGCGTTAATGTCTTTTTATCATAATATTCCTAACAATACTTTAAGTGCATTTTGGCAAGAAAATGAATCAATTGGATGGAAGCCACTATTTCCAAGATTAAGACACGACAACCCATTTTCGAAAGGAAAAAAATTGTCAGAAAGACGCGGGCAACAAAAAAAGTCAAACTATATTGCAAGGTCTTTATAGAGAGGGAATAATGGACTATAGGGAAATACTTATATTATTATATATGAATTCGGTTAAACAAAATTATGTCTATTCTGATTTAGTTGAATTACTTGGGTTAACTTACGATTATGTAATTGATAAAGTTGATCATCTCATTGATGAAGAGTACTTGTTTATTAATAAAAATGGGAGCTTAGAAGTGGGGATTAAAGGAAGTGAAGTACTCTCTGAAAATAATTTCTTAGAGATCACCATTTTTGACTTATATGACACTAGAGGATTAGTGAATGAAAGAATATCATTATCTCCCTTAGAAATTAATGATATCTATGTCCCCGAAAATTTTGATAAAAAATTTAAGGGATATTAATATATCGGAGGATAAGATTAGTTAGAAAAAGAACTGCGAGTCGCTGTTCAATTTGGTATGTTACTAAATAGATATGGCATAAATAGCAAAGGGCGCTATCTATGCCATGCCTTTTCAAAAGACAAAGGCATGACCCGCTCTGCGGGTAATATTTTCAATTAAAGATTGTCAAAGTAACTAACTCTTATCCTCCAAAAATGAGGTTATTAATGAAAAATGAAGATTATATTGACCGATTAAAGAGAGTACTTTTTGAAAAGAAATATGATGATTATTACGTTAAGCTTTGCGTGGATTATAGTTCTAGGTTACTTGAAAATTCACTGCCTGTTATTTTTGATAAAGAACATCTAGCACAATTACTTGGTTTAGATATGAAATACTTTTTTCATTTATTTATGAAAGCAGATTTCTTCTATAAAAATGTACAAATACCCAAAAAAAAGATAGGTCAGTATAGAAATATTTCAGTTCCTACGGAAGGTTTAAAATACGTCCAACGATGGATATTGGACAATGTGTTATACAATGTCGGTGTTTCAGAAGCAACAACAGGCTTTGTAAAGGGTAAATCAATCGTACACAATGCAAGAAATCACGTAGGAAAAGAATGTGTAATAAACATGGATTTAAAAGATTTTTTTCCTAATATAAAATTTGATTCTATATTTCGTATTTTCAAATATTATGGCTACACTAATGAAGTGTCATTTGTTTTGTCGAAATTGTGTTCTTTTAATAATTTTTTACCTCAAGGTGCTCCTACAAGTCCTTTCATTTCTAATATTGTAAGCTATAAGCTTGATGATCGATTTATGAAATTAAGCAAAAGTATCGGTGCTGATTACAGTAGATATGCGGACGACCTCACAATTTCAGGCCCAAAGTATATAATCAATTATTTATCAATTTTCAAACGCATTATTCATGAAGAAAATTTTTATATCAACGACAGTAAAACTCGTGTTCAATACTCTAACAAGCGCCAAGAGGTCACTGGTTTAGTTGTAAACGAGAATATTACTGTTCCAATGGAAACGAAAAAATATTTAAGGCAACAAATATATTATTGTAAAAAATACGGAGTTAACAGCCATATGAGAAGAATAGACTTACAAAAGTCAAACTTCAAAGAACATTTATATGGCATGGCATTTTTTGTTAAAATGGTTGAGCCTGAACGAGGAGAACAGTTTTTAAATCAATTGAATGAAATAGCTTGGGACTATTAATAGGATTAAAGTTTTCTAAAGACGGTGTATCTGTTAAGGACAAGTAACATAATTATCATGTAATAAGAATTAGCGAAATTATTAATAATGACAAGGTTTAATTTAGAATGTGAGATGTATGTTTTCACAAACTTTTCTGACACTCAGTTCTAAGGATAAGGTTTCCGTATATCAGTCCTATTTAAAAGATAATCTGTGCTGGTTTGATGATAATCAGCCAGCTTTATCAATATAGTGATTGGAATGTCCAACTCGCCTCGTTCATAGTTGCTATAAATGCGTTACTACAGCAAGATGAGCTTCATTTGGTGTTTGAGGCATGGTTTAACTTTAACTTCGACTTATTCTCACCAAAAGCTAAATAAATTCTAGCGGATTTCCCGCTAATTCCGCATTTCACCTCATCCTATGAGTTACAATCTTTCTGAGGTGACCTTACCATGAAGGATAATATGTCAAACCTGATCGAAGATTTGTTTCACGGGAACCTAAGATTGGACGAGTCGATTCATCCTGAACAGGCCGAGTATTACGAAATTAACAGCCAAATATCGGATATCATGCAAAACTACAAAACAAAGCTCCCAGATACAGAATACGATGATTTGGAGCAACTGATCGACTTGATCGGACAGTCCACATCCATGTACATGGAAGCGGCATTTGAGCAAGGTTTTCGTACAGGCGGCAAGCTGATAATTGAAGTTTTAGCGAAACCGTGAGTATCTATCTACCTTATGAGCCAACAGACAATACCCAGCAATTCAAAAATCCCCTTCTCCATTACCACCGATCAGGTTGGCATGGGGGAGGGGACTTTGCTTTATGAATTATTTTTTATCTCACCAATCTATCACTAACGCGCACCAATATTCTTACCTGCTGGCGTTCCCGACCCAATCAGATCACTGCCACCCGCAAGCTTCAGGAAGTTACCTAATACAGGGGTTCCGTCTGCCGCACGGTTTACGGAAGGCACGAGGGAGACAAAGTCCACTACGCTGGCGAGCAGGCCTTTGTCATTGACGCTTTTTTTGTTTTTCCACCAGATGTTGGTGCTGCTGACATCGGTTCCGCTGGTTTTGTCGCTGGCGCCGCCCTGGAAGGACAGGTTGTTGGTGAAGATGTGGGTGCCTTTGTCAAAAGCAAAGTTGCTTTGTCCATTGTTCCATGAGGTGTTGTTGGTCATCTGGATCGAACCCGGATTGCTGTTATAGGTAAAGCCATGCTTTTTGTTATTAAACGCAATATTGTTCTCCACAATATGATTCACGGCAATTTTCTCGCCACCAAGCTTGAAGCCGTTACCATCCCTGTTCGAAGTGGACGTTCCGTCTGCGGTGGCGCCGTTGCCGTAAGCGATGCTGTTACGGATCGTGACGGCACCGATGGCGCCTGTTTCCGTTTTACTATAGAGATCCCAGCCATCGTCTACGTTATAAGCGGCAATACAGCCGTCAAAGACGTTCCCTGAACCGACCGTCAGCTTGGCGGCAAAACCGTCCGCATCCTCGCCGTCATCCGGGTCATAGTTGTTGTGAGAGTAGGAACGAATGACTTCGTTATATGAAGGCCATTCACTTTTGGCAGCAGTGGAAGCATAACGTCCGATCTGAATGCCGGTATCCCGGTTGTGATGGGCTTCGATCTGTTCCAGACGGTTGTAGCTGCCACCGATGAAGATACCGTTATCGCCGGCTCCTTTGACCTCAAGTCCTTTCACAAACCAATAGTCTCCGAACATTTGCAATCCCCGATTCGTGGAAGCGAAGGCTTGAGCCGAGAAATCGAAGACAGGCTTTTCCGATTCGTAGGCGACCAGATTTTTACGTTGTGAGGCAGTACCGCTGTTACCGCGTTCAATGGTAATCGTTTGCGAGAAGCTGTAGGTTCCGCCGCGCAGATAGATCGTTTTGCCTGGTGCGATCTGGGTTAGCGCGTTAGCTAGTGATGTCGGACTGTTGATGGTTCCCGGATTGCTGGCAGAGCCGCCAGGAGATACATACAGATCACCCGCAGCAAGTGTGATATTTGAAGTCGCCACCGATTCTGAGGGATCTTGCAAGCTGCTTTCCATCAGTTCGACAGCACCAGCGGATCCACCCCCAATGAATAATAGAGGGAACGTGGCGCTCAGACAGAGATGAGCCATTTTTGATTTCAGTGAACGTTCAGTTCGTGCACGGACATGAGTAGATGTGGATGGGAATAATTTCATTAGGTAGACCTCCTTGGTCAGATGGGATATGGAATTCGTGTGGTACACATTGATGGTAAATGTTGTAAACGTTATCATCAATAATCATTTGATCACATGAGCTTCAGAGCCGGGTGCATCAGGCATTGAACCTTCAAACGCAGTCTGATCTATAGGCAGCATATAATCCTGTCATCAGTTGATAGTCTTTATTTAACGATCAATCCTCCGAAATGAACGTAGAAAGCTCCCCTTTTCCAACCAAAAAACATGAGAAAGACCCTTGATGCACCGAAATGAACTTTGTCATATTGCAAAAGGGTAGGGGGACTCATATATAAGGTCTGGGGAACACTCTTCTGGTGCAGAATGATATATAGTAAATTTCCCTTTCTGATGCTAGATTTGACTATATTTTGCCTTCATGCAAGCTTTAGAAATTAGTAAAGTGAAAAAAAGCTTGTCACTTACCTCATCACATGCGATAATTAAATTTTGCCCTGCGGCCTTTTTTGAACGGAAAATGAATGAAAGAGGACCGCGTCTAAGAATGGAGGCTGACCCAGGATTGTCTACACAACGTTACCCTTTTGCATATGATCCGGCTGAACCTTTTGTATCCCGTCTGGGAGAGTGGGTTGCCGATGTGTTTTATGATATTTTGCCAGAGTCCGGCTTCGAGGTACGGGACGAACAGATTTTTATGGCGTACCAGCTCGAACGGGCCTATGGAGATAAAAAGACGATTATGGCCGAGGCCGGCGTAGGAACAGGCAAAACACTCGTTTATCTGCTCTACGCGGTTTGTTATGCACGTTATACGGGCAAACCGGCGGTGATCGCCTGTGCCGATGAGTCTTTAATTGAACAGCTGGTGAAGCCGGGTGGAGATATTGCGAAACTCGCTGAACATCTGGATTTGCAAGTGGACGCACGTCTGGGCAAGTCCCCAGATCAATACGTCTGTCTGAACAAGCTGAGTGCCGTCCGATTCGCCGATGAGGATGCGCCAGTGATTGAAGAGGTATACGAGAGCCTGCCGGAATTCGTGAACACGCCGGGAACACTTCAGGCATTCCATCCGTATGGTGACCGCAAGCAGTATCCGCATCTGAACGACCGCCAGTGGAACAAGATTAACTGGGACCCGTTTCAGGATTGTTTCGTGTGTCCGAAAAGACAACGTTGCGGCCTGACGCTGTCGCGTGATCATTACCGTCGTTCCAAAGATATCATCATCTGTTCCCATGATTACTATATGGAGCATGTATGGACTTATGATGCGCGCAAGCGTGAAGGACAACTGCCATTGTTGCCTGACCATAGCTCGGTTGTATTTGATGAAGGGCATTTGCTGGAAGAAGCCGCATTGAACGCCTTGAGTTACAAATTGAAACACCGGATCTTCGAAGAACTGGTCACACGTTTGCTTGAAGGGGAGATTCGTGAAACCCTTGCCGAGCGTGTAGATGAAGCAATCGAGAGCAGTGAGCGATTGTTCCGACTGCTGGATACGTATACGGTGGCGATTCCCGGCTCCGAACGGAAGGAAGTTCGCGTAGAAGCACCGCTGTTGCAAGAGATCGAACGGTTGAACAGTGTGCTGGATGCAATCGGCGAAGAGCTGGTATTCGAGAGTGGATTATTCTCGCTGGATGGGTATCAGATGCGTGTTGTGGAAGAACATCTCGATATGATTCAGACGGCATTGTCTCTGTTCCGCAAGGAAGATGGTTACATCTGTTGGGCGGAAGAGAGTGAGGAAGAGACTACATTGTCGATCATGCCGCGTACCGTAAAAGAAATTCTGAATGAGCGTGTATTTAACACGGGCATTCCGATTGTATTTTCATCGGCTACGTTGTCCGTGGACAATTCATTCCGTTATGTGGCGGACAGTCTGGGGATCGACGATTTTGTATCGTTCTCGGTCGCTTCTCCGTATGACTATGCGGACAAAATGCAGATGAAGATTGCTGAACAAGCCGCACCGGGTCATGTAGAGAACGAAAACCGTTTGCGTGATGCGGCGGCTTTGCTCCAGGAGAGCGGCGGTCGTGCACTGATTCTGTTCCGTACAATGGAAGAATTACGTGCGTTCAAGCAGGACATCGTTCATGTGCCTGAAGCTGAAGGATTACGCTTTATGTACGAGGGAGACAGAGAGATCAGTGATCTGATCGCAGCATTCCAGCAGGATGAGGAGAGCGTGCTCTGCTCCGTCAATCTGTGGGAGGGACTTGACGTTCCAGGACCATCGTTATCCAACGTGATGATCTGGTCGCTTCCGTATCCACCACAAGACCCTGTCTTCAATGCGAAACGTAGCGCCTCGGCAGCACCATATGAAGAGATCGATCTTCCGTATATGCTCCTGCGTGTTAAACAAGGTCTTGGACGTCTGATTCGGACAAGCACGGATTCCGGTTCTGCAGTCATTCTGGATGAATCACTGTATACCAAAAAGGAAGCCAAAGACCGCATTGCGGCTCTGCTTCCTGAAGGTGTGGAATGGACGACCCTGACACACTAATGGGTGCCGGATGTTATAGAGGATAGCGAATATCCTTCTTCATGTTTTCATATTGTTTTTCAAAAGTGATATTTGTCTTCACAACGTCCTTGTTCTCTGCGGATTAAACATTCGTAGGGGAGCAAGGGCTTTTTTGGTGTTGTTTAGGCTTTTTTGGATCGATGCCGTGCCTCTTTGTTAAAAAATACCCATGCTCAGATACCGTTCCCCGGTATCCGGCGCAATGCAGAGCACGCGGTGCCCCGGCCCCAATTCCTTCGCGATGCGAAGGGCGGCCCACACCGAAGCGCCAGACGAAGGGCCGAGCAGCAGCCCTTCCCGGGCAGCAAGCTGCCGCATCGTATCCAGTGCGTCCTCATCGGACACCTGGATGATGGCATCCCATATGTCGGTATTCAAGATGTCCGGGATGAAGCCCGGACTTGTACCGACGAGCTTGTGCGGTCCGGGCTCGCCGCCGGACAGCACCGGGGAACCTTGCGGCTCCACCGCATAGATGCGGAGGGCGGGAAGCTGCTTGCGCAGTTCTTCGCCCGTTCCGGTGATCGTGCCGCCGGTTCCGGCTGTAGCGATGAAGGCGTCTAGCCTGCCATCCATCTGCTCTATAATCTCGGGCGCCGTCGTGATCCGGTGGATATCCGGATTCGCCTGATTCTCAAACTGCTGCGGAATAAAGCTGCCCGGCAGGTCGGCTTGAAGCTCCTTCGCTTTGCGAATGGCTCCAGGCATCCGCTCCGCAGCAGGCGTAAGCACAACCTCAGCACCGTAAGCCTTCAAAATGTTGATGCGTTCCTTCGACATGTTGTCCGGCATGATGAGGATCGCTTTGTAGCCTTTGGCCGCAGCATTCATCGCGAGGCCAATCCCGGTATTACCGCTGGTCGGTTCGATAATGGTTGCCCCAGGCTGTAACAATCCGTCTCGTTCAGCCTGCGTGATCAAGTTGTAGGCCGCACGATCCTTGACGCTGCCGCTCGGATTGAAATACTCCAGCTTGACGAACACGTCAGCGGAATCACTGCCTGTGAGCCGGCTGAGCCGAACCGCTGGGGTCTGGCCGATTAACTCAGTCACATTTGCTGCTACGAGCGGATGTGGCTTTGTATTATTTTTCGAAAGTGAAGGTAAATGTGAATTTGAACTTCTATCCATAAAGTACAGCTCCTTGATTGAACAGACGTTGAGGGCATATCCGTTTCCCGGATGGGAATGGTGGGATATGTCTTCTCCATCTTAATGACAGAGCGCGCAATGGTCAACCTGTTCAGCAGTCACTTGCCTGGAATATGGAGTCTCGGAAGAGCCTGGCTTCTTTCATCTGCTGGCTTGGGAACAAATCACGCCTCATACCCCGAAAACCAATCGTACTCAGGTTTGTGTCAGATCCATCTGCAGATGAAGACTCAGCTCTTTTTTGACCTCGTTACGTGCAAATGTCCATAGCATATAGAACCGCTGTCCGTATCCCCTGCACAGATAAACGGTTTCAATGCCATCTTTTCCCCGTGTCTCCTCCAGAACTTTCACTCCGCGGTTTCTCATCTGTTTGCGTAACCCCAGCATTTCCTTAAGAACCTGATTCTGAATGCGGGTGAGGGACAGAATATAGACCTCAGGCATTTTTAGGAGCAGCGTATCCAGTGTTCGAATATCCCGTTCCAGTACATCGAGCAAAAGCGTGCGCACAACCATTCCTTTGATCAGGCGATGATCTTCGTCTGAAGGAGAGGGGGCGGAAGTAGAAGAGGATGCCATACGTTCACTTCCTTAACCTATAATTGGAATTAAATGTTTACAGAACATGTGTTCCTATATTATAATCAATATATGCAATAGAGAACCGTTATACAACCGAGAAATAATGGAAATGAGACTTGAGAGAAGATAGGAATATTCCTTCTTTGCGGAGCGGCATAAGGTTAGAAGGCTTCTAGAAAGCTTTGCAGCGGTGTGTTTACGGATAGAGAACTGGATCGATTGCAATAAAAGAAGTGTACGATTTGTGATACAGAATGTGTGATGTGTAAGATGTAGAGCATAGCATTTGTGGTTTACGGTTTGGAGGTTGTAGTTTAAGAAGTTGTAATTTGAGGGAGTTTGGGGTTCGGTAAGTTTCAGTGAAAATGGACAAGCTTGAACCAAAATTTAGGTATAATTTATGGGTTTTGCAGGAAACCTAAGGTCAGAAGCAATCGACTTCTTGGTCTAAAGGTATGGAAAAGGAAACAAAAAAGCCCAGCCGTGGGGGCGGGGCTTGATCAACATGTTGCCGTTACAGCGGCAATGTGAATGGAATGGTTATACACCAATGATAGAAATCAAGTGAAAAGTCTGATGATAGTACAGTCCTCTATTGAAGCTAAAGTTCAGTGGATATGCTGCCAAAATCAAGCAAGATATTGAGGTTTCTCGTAATACGCCTCTTTTTCTAAAATGACCTTGTAAGGCCGCTCTTTACCCTTGAGTGAAGGGCCTATCGTAATGAGCGGCACAGCCGGTTTGTGGAAACGTTCCTCTTCCTTTGGTTCCGGAACCGGTCGTGATGAATCAGGCGCAGAACTAAGGCGAACTTTCTTCTCGCTGCCCCAGCGCTTGCTTATTTTTTTCATTTCCGGTTTCATTCCGGTTCGCCTCCTAACAGATCGTTGATGGCGTTAAACAGTTGACGATTTTGCAAGTCAATGTGCTGAAATACCGCCTCATCCGCTTCAATATGACCAATAATGTGAACGGTAATTACATACCTCTTGGCTACAGGATAGCATAGCAGGTACTCTTTCTCAAGGTAATCGTCGTACAGATTGACTTTGATTTTGTTTTCCTGATATGAATCGACAACGAGAATACGTTTAGGATCATCCGGCGGTTTGTCATCATTCGCGGACAAGTCGTATTTTCTGCCCGGTTCTCCAACATTACCACATAATTGCTCAATATAACCATTACCGTCTGTACGATAGATCGCGGTACCGCGGACAGTGAATGGCGGACATGAGACAAAGGCACTTCGTAGTGCATCACTCATCCGTTCTAACATCTGGGCATCTGCTTTGCGTGTGCGCAGCAATTCTCTAAAGAAACGCAGCAGTTTGAATAACTGTAAGCGGGCTTGATCTTCAGAGCGTTTATGATTCTCGATAATACGCTCGGCTTCGGGATCACTCCAGCGTCCTTGTTCTTCAATGCTGTCTGCAATTTTGGAGCAGGCCACGGATACAGCAGGGGCCCACTTTCCGTCAGAACGAATCTCATATACCAGTGGATTCAATCCGAGCAGATCGGTCGGCATCCGCAGTCCTTCGATTTTTGCAGCATCCTTGATATCTGTAATATCCTCAGGAAGAATGAAAAAAATACGTTTTCGTCCCAGACGGCCCATGAATAGACCCATTTCAAGCATTGTATTATCCCGAACCGATGCATAGTACTTTCCGCGAATTTTGGATATGTCATCCGGATGGAAGATAAAAATGGCAAAGTCCGTTGTGCGCACTTCGGCTTCCAGATCGTCCATGGTGTAGCTGCTTGGATTAAATACCCCCGAATACCACGGGGTGACTTCGGCTGAAAAACGCAAGTTTTCGTGTACAGCGGCTGCAATCGGCTTCGCTTCCAGCGAGCAGCCAATAAAGACTCTTGGCTTTAACGTTTTCATCAATCCGCCTCGCTTAAACGGTAATGGGATTCAATTGTTATATTATACCATAAAAAGAAGAGTAAGTCTGGAAACGTTTGAATTTGATTCGTCGTTACCGTTTGTTATAGTGTATGTGCATCAGGAAAAGGATTCCTTTACTAACGAGCAGAAAATAAAAAAAGGCCCGTAATTGTCACAGTTGGGTGACTGCACTGTTATATTTGAAGGCTTTGGTCATAGAATAAAGGAGCAGGTAGCACCATTTGTAAGCATTGCTTATGCCCGCGTGCCTGTATGACGGCTGGAGCAGTCCAGAGACTGCTTTATGCGTGTTTTTGCTGGGTTGCTTGTTTAGACCCAGTTCCATTGGTGTTATATAATAGAAGTACAAGCAAGTTAGCTTTGGTGTTTAAGCAGAATTGAATGATTACAGGTTTGGAGTCACGTTTGAACTTATATTCACACAGGAACGGAGAGTGCAGAACCCATCTGTAGAAGCGAAGCGCTCGCGTTTATCACAGGATTTTTCCTTTTGAAAAAAGGAATCAAAAAAATCCGGGGATAACAGCGATCGAAAGAGGGTACTGCAATCGGAGTGGTTAGGTGTGAAACAAGGTGTTCAATGTTGTGCCTCTGTAATGTTTCAGTTCGTTTAACCAAGCACAGCTAACCACAACACACAGAAAGGATCAGGATACCATGAGTCCCCGAAGGACAATCTCCCCAAGGACAATCTGGAAACGTTACGATCTCTCATACACATAGCGCCCCTTGTAGAGTAAACCAACCGGTTCAAAAAAACGGCTGACTCTGCGAAAGAGGGGATTGGGATGAATATTCGAAGGACGTACACGATGATTTCTTCCAGGCTTACCTTTTGCAGGGTACGGTCGGTCTAAAAAACCAACTACAAACTGCGAGGGAACCTGTATGAAGAGAACATCGTTAACCTTACAACACGTTAAGACAGAAGCGATCAAGTTTGCAATTATGCTGCTTGGTACATTTATTTTGGCATTTGCTTATTATCACATTAACTTTCAGAATCATTTATCGGAGGGCGGATTTGTCGGTCTGGCCCTGCTCGGAAAATATGCAACGGGTTTATCGCCGGCGATCGGCATGTTGCTGCTCGACATTCCTGTCATGATCCTGGCCTGGTTCATTAAAGGCTGGAAATTCATGATTCAAGCGATGCTTGGTGTGGGTGCATTTTCCCTATTTTACGACGGCTTTGAGCGATACTCCACATTGGTGATGAATTTTAACGGAAACCTGTGGATTCCTGCTGTGCTGTCCGGTGTTTTGACCGGGATCGGTGCGGGAATTGTGCTTCGTTTTGGTGGAGCGACAGGTGGAGACGACATTCTCGCTGTGCTCGTTAGCCGCTGGAAGGGATGGAAGCTGGGAACGGTTTTCTTTGTCAGTGATGCGTTCGTTCTGGGATTGTCACTCTTCTTTCTTCCGGTAAAAGAAACTTTATATACAATTCTGGCTGTATGGATTGCCAGCAAAATGATTACGTATGTGGTCAGTGTGCCGACTCGCGGTACGGTTGTTACAACATCCGCTGTAAAATTGCCGATCCCGTCCGTTGCCGCCAAAGCGGTCAATGTGGCTACAACACGGACTTCCGTGGCACAAGGCGTAACGCATTGAGTATGCAACTCAGAATAACCCATGGCTTATATGGCGTAAAAAGTATTCGGGCTTTATCAAGCTTTGACTGGCTTGAAGCAAGCTTTGATTTGGAGAGGAAATCCCTTTTGTCTGCAGATTCCGCAGCAAGAGGGATTTTTTGTTATGCATGCTGAATGGCTGAGTAACCAAAGAATGCTCATGAACTAAAGAGCAGTACATTACGGTTTAAGAGAACGGGCAATTTGTCCGTCCTGATTATGAATGATGGCCCGAATATGCTGTTTGCTGCTCCATGCTTTGGCTGCATCCACGGCATCTGCTTTCGTATCATAGGTGGAATGATAGTCCGAGGTACCTTCCTGTTTAATAGCCCAGCCCGAATCCGTAGGAACAACATGGATGTTGTCATGACTTTTGGATGAAGAGACGGGTTCGGAGTGACGCCGCTCTTTGGAAGAGGTATCCGAGCGGGTGGTCCCTTTAGTGTTTTTCTTAGAAGATGTGGCAGAAGATGAATCGGAGCCCGAAGCCTTGTCATCAGGATGATTTTCATCCCATTCCTCTGCTTTGGCTGTGGCAATGGCAATGGCCCGCCCTTCCTCATAACGGTCTTCGAGTAGAGCGTTTGCGATTTCAATGGCTTTATGCCGGACGCGCGGTTTCAAGTTTTTCATCGATACGGGGTAATCATGTTTATTCCATGGCATAGGTTGTCCCTCCTGAATCGTATGGGTTAGTAGTATATTACCCTCAGGGAAAAGGGATAAACGTAAACCGTTTCTCGCCTCTTTCTATGCCTATAGGTATATTTATTGACAGGAAAATTTGCTCATGCTAATATTAGACCGAATAGTCGGTTTTCTTCAAAGGAGAGGATAGTTTATCGAAGTCAAACGGAGAAAAGACGTTGCTCAGATCAAGAAAGATATCGCTCGCAACACCAAAGAGCTTTTTGCCCAGAAGGGATATGGAGCCACTTCGATGGAAGACATATGTACCATTAACAATCGGAGCAAAGGCAGCATCTATTATCATTTCAAAAGCAAAGAAGAGCTGTTTATGTATCTGATCAAGCTTAATAACGAAGACTGGATGAATGAGTGGCTTGAGAAAGAGTCCCGGTACAAGACGTCTGTTGAGAAACTGTACGGACTGGCCGATCATTATGTAGATGACATGGCAAATCCGCTGAATCATGCGATTAACGAATTTGTCTCGGGTCAGATCGTTAGCAAGGAAATGATGGATGATATGCTTTCACTGATTCGCATACCCTATGCAACCTATGAGCGGATTCTCTCCGAAGGCATTGAAGCTGGGGAACTGAAACAGGGGAGTCCGCAGGACATAATGCATATTATTTACGGTCTGTTCAACGGACTCAGTACGCTGTATTTTGAGAAAGAGTTAGATGAAATCCGGCGTTTGTACCATATCGGGATAACCAGTCTGCTAACAGGCATTCAACAACGTTAACGAGAAAAAACTGATGTCATGTCAGTTTTTCTTTTTAAATATTAATAAACCGGACAGTCGGTTTAAAAAGGGGGATGGAACATGAGTACGTTATTAAGAAACAGAGCTTTTCTAATTATCACCGGATCAGACTTACTGCAAAACCTCGCGATATGGATACGAAATATGGCAATCCTCTACTATATTATGGATCAGACACAAGGAAACCCGGTTGCAATCTCCCTGATTACCGTATTAGAATATGCTCCAATCTTTGTGTTTTCCATTATTGGCGGCGCACTCGCGGATCGCTGGAATCCGAAACGTACGATGATTATAGGGGATGTACTCAGTGCCTTGTCGATCGTGATGATTATTGCTATTTTAAGCTCCGGATACTGGCAGATCCTTTATGCAGCAACGCTGGTTTCGTCCATTGTCAGTCAGTTTTCTCAGCCCTCATCGGTCAAGATTGTCAGACGGAATGTAAAAAGGGAACATGTACAGTCGGCGATCGCCATAACGCAAAGCGCAAACTCCCTTTTTCTCATTTTGGGGCCAGTGGTGGGTACCTTTATCTATACGGCCATGGGCATTCAGACATCCATGTTGGTACTGTTGATATTGTTTATTGCTTCTGCGGTACTCCTCACGTTTCTCCCCAAGGATGTTACCAAGCGTGAGACAGGTACTTCTTTGCTTTCTGAGATCAAAGAGGGATGGCAATACGTCAGTCAATCCCGTTCACTTAAAATGTTAGGTCTGGTGTTTGCCTGTGTGGGCCTTTCTGCGGGTCTAATTAATCCACTTGCCATCTTCCTGGTTACAGAACGATTGGGACTGGAGCAGACTGCGCTGCAGTATCTGTCAGGTGCATCCGGGCTTGGCTTGCTCATCGGCGGGGCAATTGCAGCGACTGTCAGCAGCAAGTTGAATCAAACGAAGACCTTAATCGTTGGACTGCTTTGTCTCGCAGTAACGATGATGGGGGAAGTTATATCCAGTTGGCTTTGGTTAACGATGGGCCTGACCTTCCTGAGTTCCATTAGTCTCGCTTTTATAAATATCATTATCTCTTCCTATATGGTCAGCCGGATTGATGAGCACGTCATTGGACGGGTGAATGGAACCATTACCCCGTTATTTATGGGAACAATGTTAATTGGATCTTCGCTTGCTGGTGTGATTATGAATCATACTTCGCTGCTTATCGTGTATGTGATCTCGATGACCATTATGCTGCTGAGTATGATCCCGGGTTTAAGAGTGCGGTTTAACGATGATGAAATCCCGGCCGATGGTGGCAATGGGGCAAAAGGGGAAGGGGTACTATATTAAGCTAATGTGATGAAAAGTAGATTACACACTCACATGCTCAGCTCGAAAGAATCGAAGCCTATCTATTCGTGAAAATTAAAAAAAGAGCAACGGGATCAACCCGCTGCTCTTTTGGCATATATCCATCTCCGTTTATTCACACCGTTGATCCTGGACAAACTTATTCAAACAGAACGCGATATTCGCCGTAGCCTTCTTTTTGCAAATCCTCTTTCGGTACAAAACGAAGTGCCGCGGAGTTAATGCAATAACGCATACCGCCAGCTTCTGCAGGGCCATCATTAAACAGATGTCCGAGATGGGAATCTCCCTCACGGCTCCGTACTTCGGTACGAATCATGAAATGGCTGAGATCTGTCTTTTCCTTCACATTGTAGTCCCGAAGTGGACGTGTGAAGCTTGGCCAGCCGCAGCCGGAATCGTATTTGTCAGTAGAGCTGAACAAAGGCTCCCCGGATACGATATCGACATAGATACCATCGCCATGATGATCCCAGAACTCATTATGAAACGCGGGCTCCGTGGCATTGTTCTGTGTCACCTCATATTGCAGGGGAGTCAGAACCTGCTTCAGCCCGCTTTTGTCCACGTTACCCGACCAGTTACGCTCAATAAAGTCCTGGCGGCCGGAGCCTTTGCTGTAACGTTTGTAGTGAGCTGGGTTTTTGCGATGATAATTCTGGTGATGCTCTTCGGCTTCATAGAACGGTTTGGCTGGCAGGATCGGAGTGAAGATGGGTTTGTCAAAACGCCCGCTCTGCTCCAGCGCAGCTTTGGATGCTTCAGCGATCTTGCGCTGTTCTTCACTGTGATAGAAGATCGCCGTTTGATAAGATGATCCGCGGTCATGGAACTGCCCACCTGCATCGGTCGGATCAACCTGCTGCCAGAAGAGCTCGACCAGTTTCTCGTAAGGGAAAATGGACGGATCAAATGTGATCTGTACCGCCTCCACATGACCTGTCGTTTCCGAGCAGACTTCCTCATAGGTTGGGTTCTCGGTATGTCCACCTGTATAGCCCGAAACGATCTTATGAATACCAGGCAGTTCTTCAAAAGGGGATACCATACACCAGAAGCATCCACCTGCAAATGTTGCTTTGTCCAATGATTGTTGTTCCATGCGATGTTCACTCCATTTCTGACGAAGATCTGGCGCTTGCACTCGAACTATTGCGTTGCTTCGCTTGTATGCATACCCGTAACATTCGCTCAAGTTCGAAGATGCACTCCAGCAATCCTCGTTATATTTAAATTTTGAAATATAAAGTTTTGACTTACTCTTCTATTATATCCCGAATGGTCAAGTCAACCAAGCGGGATCACGTAAGCAGGCATGAATCAGGCCATGTGGCTGCCAGCAGATACTCATGCTTTTTTACGTGACCGGTAACGGAACAAGAGCAAGATCATAGCCATAACGATCATATATCCGCCCAGTATCCCCAAACTCAGCCAGATCGATGATCCAGCTTGTGCACCTGCGTATGCGAATACAAAGATTGCGGGCATTTTGCCAATCGCTGTCGCAGCCATGAACACCCAGAATGGGGTGAATGTTATACCTGCATAGATATTAACGGCCATCTGAGGCACAACAGGTAGCAAACGCATTGACATCACGCCCATGAACGGGTGTGCCTCCATCCAGGCGGTAAAACGATTCAAGCCACGAATACGTTCAAGATAGCCCCGAGCCTGTTCCCGGAAAATGGTTCTTGCCCCGGCATAGACAAGCATCGCTGCCAGCGTTGTGCCGAGCCAGCAGATCCATGCCGCCATGGTTATTCCGTAACTGTACCCAAAAGCGATAATAACAATCTTGTATGGAATGACAGGTACGAGGGCAAACAGGGTCGCCATGGCAAGTAAAAGCGGGATGGACTGATGGCCATCGGTCCATGCCAGCAGTTCATATCTGTAAATAAACGTGACTCCGGCAAGTAAAACATAAACGAGGAGCCATAACCATTTTCGCAAAAGCCAAACGCTCCTTTCAATTCAGACCCTTGGATGACACCGAGTCTCATCCGGTTCTGCCGTTCTTCTTAAGTTTACCACGCCAGGCCATCCTGTGAACAATGCAGACAACCTTTACCGCAGATCACTGGCAAGTTAGAGACGGAGAGGTTACACTATAGGACGTGGAAAGTCATAGGTCGGATTTCGAAATCAGGCTGACGAATGAATTTAGTTGAAGGTGGAATGCTCATCATGGAAACGATCAAGCGTACCCGAATTGCGATTATCGGACTCGGAGGAATCGCACGTAAAGTATATTTGCCACTACTCTCTGTCCATCCGCGTGTAGATATTGTTGGTATCATGAACCGGTCACCTGAACCGGTAAAGGAGGTTGGACAGGCATATCGAATTGAACGAGGCACAACCGATCTGAAAGAGCTGCTGTCCTGGGAACTGGATGCGGTATTTGTACATACAGCAACGGAAGCTCATTTTGAGATTGTCATGGCGTGTCTGGAGCAGGGGCTGGCGGTTTATGTAGATAAGCCATTGTCTTACACTCTTCGGGAATCGGAAGAGATGACTGCATTTGCAGAGGCACAGGGGCTGCTGCTCGCTGTCGGGTTCAACCGCAGGTTCGCACCGATGTATCAAAAAGCAAAAGAATGGATGCAGGATGGGAAGGGTTATGAAACACTCAGCCTGACCAAACACCGCACAAGCATACAGGATCGCCCAGCTGCCGAGACCATCTATGATGATCTCATTCATATGCTGGATCTGATGTTATGGTACGCAGATAACGATGTGCAATTGGTGCACAATTGGCTTCGCCAAGATGATCAGGGCCGATTGATGCATGCGGCTGGAACGGTCAAGCAAGGGAAGACTGCGCTCGCCCGATTCGAAATGGTACGTGCTGCAGGTGCGGATCTGGAGAAGGTGGAGATGCACGGCGGGGCAAGATCGGTAGAAGTGGTGAATATGGATACGGTTTTCTATGCAGAACAGGGGAGCCTGGAAACGAAAGAGAATTTTGGAAGCTGGGAAACGGTGCTGGAACGCAGAGGTTTTGCCGGAGCTGTAGATCATTTCCTTGCATGTCTGGATACACCTGATGACTGCCAGATCAGTGCAAGTTATGTTATGGACAGCCATGAGTTGGCTGAAAGGCTGATTAGAGAGTAGATTCAAGTACTTTATTTAGAGAAGCACAGTCTATTTTAGAGTAAGTTACCCAGGTTTATTTTAAATAAAAAAAGCAAGTTAGTTTAATCAGGCAAAGGAGTGCGCAGCCGCATGGATGAGTATCAGAAGGAACGCAACAAACAGATTGAGGAAGCCGTCATTGAGACATACAAGCAGGAAGAAGAGATGATGATTCTGGTCTTTGCCCAGTGGTGTGTGAACAACGGACTTGACCCCGAAGAGATATACCGGCAAGCGTACCCGGATCAGCATAGTAATGAGCGTTTGCAACAAGTGCAGAAGTTGATTGTATCCAAAGAAGAAGCCGGAGATATTCCGGACGATACGGTGCTTGGTGTGCTGTCTATGTTTGGCAACGAGGACCTCGCCATGGTCGTATCCGAGGCCATCGCCGCGCGCAAATAGTTTCATGTGACGTATACTGTAGCATTACCAATACGGTATACCCATGGAACTGATGATGATTTGATTCGTGATTACGTTTCTCACATCAAGGCCATCGTTACATCTGTTCCCGGTGAATCAGGCGAAATTCCTTCGGAGACATGCCGAACCGGGAACGGAATACTCGATGGAAGTATGTATAATTGTTAAAGCCGGAGGATTCAGCGACCTGCTCCAGGGTCATCGGACTGAAAATAATCCGTTCTCTGGCCATGTTAAGCCGCACATCCAGCGTATATTGCATGATGCTTTTGCCGAATGTTTCTTTAAAGAGGTGCACCCCACGCGAGACGCTGATGCCCAGATGTGTTGCCACATCGTCCAGTTTAAACAGTGAAGAAGCATTTTCCTCGATATAATTTTTGATTTCGTGAGCCACATAATTTGTTTTTGTATTGGTCGGGTGCTCTGATAACAATCGATCCACTTCAAGACACAGAATACGCATGTAGTAACTTGAAATCTCAGGATAAGGATTGGACAGGCGACGCTGCTCCAGAGTCAGCTGCCTGAACAGGGTTAACAGGCTCTCGGACAACTCAACCTTGATGCGGGTTGGCCGTTTATGGCGTTTCCACCACTCATCCACCCAGGAACCGTTGAAAAAAATATGATAGTCCCCACTCTCCACAAGCCGCTCCCCCATAGGATTGTACTCATTGTCTATTCTCAGTTCATAAGGCTCATCCGGGTCAAAAAGAAGCAAATCACCTGCGTCCACCATGGACATGGAGCCATCAATACGAGCACGGCACCGCCCATCCGTTTGCAGTCGCATCAGGTAATTCTTCACCCCGTCCAGTTGAACCATACTATAAGGTTTACGATGGAATGAAAAGCCAGCTGTAAGAACTTGGCAGGAAAAGTCTGTAGGCATAAGTGTACTCCTTGTGTAATTTCAAAATTATGACCAGATAGTTCATGTTTCAATCATATTATTCATTTTAATTGAAGCGCAAACAGAATACCATAGACTTAGTGTTAAGCAACATAAACGAACAATGGTTACAACAAGCATTTTAAACAGCTGAACATGACTCTTACATGCGTAAGGAGATGAACATCATTGTGGAGAAAATGAAAGCAGGCATCATTGGATGCGGTAATATCAGTGCAATTTACTTGGAAAATTTCAAAACGAATCCGTATATCGAAATTGTGGCGGTCGCTGACCTAATCCGTGAGCGTGCTCAGGAACGGGCAGATGAATTTAATATCGCAAACGTTTACAATGTAGATGAGTTGTTACAACATGAGGAGATTGAGCTTGTGCTGAACCTGACGGTTCCTGGCAGTCACGCGATGACTGATCTGGCTGCTTTGGAGGCAGGCAAGCATGTGTATGCTGAAAAGCCGCTGGCCATTTCGCTGGAAGATGGGCGAAAAGTAGTCGAGCTTGCCGAGGAAAAAGGACTGTACGTTGGCTCTGCGCCGGATACGTTCCTGGGCTCGGGCATCCAGACTGCTCGTAAAGCGATTGAAGAAGGCTTGATTGGTAAGCCGATTGCGGCAACGTCCTTCTTCATGGGCGGAGGGCCTGAGGCCTGGCACCCTGACCCTGAGTTTTTCTATGCAGCAGGGGGCGGGCCGATGTTTGATATGGGGCCGTATTATTTGACGGCTCTGATTACATTACTTGGTCCGATTCGCAGGATCAGTGCATCTGCGGGCATTCAGATCGCGGATCGCAAGATCGGCTCAGGCGCCAAAGAGGGAACCACGCTTCGTGTAGAAACACCGACCCATTTGGCCGGAACCATTGATTTTGCAGATGGTGCCATCGTGACGATGATTACAAGCTTTGATATCCGCGGGGCTTCGGATCTGCCACGTATCGAAATCTATGGTACGGAAGGTACGCTTAGTGTACCTGATCCCAACTTCTTTAATGGTGAAGTGAAGCTTCGCCGTTATGGTCAAGATACATGGGAGACGGTCAAGCCGGATTTTGAAAGTGGGCACAACGAGAGAGGTATTGGTGTAACCGAAATGGTGGAGTCCATTCGTGCCGGACGTGAGCACAAAGCAAGCGGTAAGCTGGCATATCATGTGCTTGAGGCCATGCATGCGTTTCAGCGTTCTTCACTCGAAGGCAAGCACATTCATCTGGAGAGCACCTATGACACCGTTGTAACAACCAATGCCAGTCCATCCGAAAATGAAACAGTTGAATCTCATTAATGGATAATGGAGTTTCGAGTTTGAAGATCCATGAGTGATAACGTTGAATTTTCGGGGTAGAATCATGCTTGTTTTTCCACAATAACTAAACAAGCATGAGAACGGAGCAAAAATGCAACAGCGACAGGTTTGATAAACTATATAGTTTGAACATTTTATTTACACAGCAACGGAGAGGACGGAAAAAACCTGAAAAAGCGAAGCGCTCGCCTTTATCACCGGATTTTTCCCTTTAACAAAGGGAATCAAAAAAATCTGGGGATAACAGCGATTGGAAGGTTATTCTGTCATCGGAGTGCTCCGTGTAAAGATTTAGTTCAACATATATAGGAGAGCAAAACACAGCAATCATACACTATCTAAATCAGGGAGGAATTGCACTTGAAACTCGGCGTATTTTTGGTACTATTCGGTGGACGTAAATTGGAGGATGCCCTTGATTATGTAGCTTCCAAGGGACTCAAAGCAGTAGAGATCGGAACAGGTGGACATCCAGGGAACGCTCACTGTAAACCAGATGAATTGTTAAGTAATCCTACAGCACTCAAAAATTTCAAAAATGCAGTAGAATCACGCGGTCTGACGATCAGCGCTCTGAGCTGCCACGGTAACCCGTTGCACCCGCAAAAAGATATTGCGAAGGGCTTCCATGATGATTTTGTAAAATCGGTAGAGCTGGCTGAAAAGCTGGAAGTGCCTGTTGTTAATACATTCTCCGGCTGTCCGGGAGACCATGAGGATGCGAAGTATCCGAACTGGCCTGTTGCGCCTTGGCCGAATGATTTTCAGGAAATTTTGAAATGGCAATGGGAAAATAAAGTGATTCCTTACTGGACCGAGTGGGGTAAATTTGCTGCGGATCGTAACGTAAAAGTAGGTCTGGAGCTGCATGGTGGCTTCTCCGTGCATACACCAGCAACCTTGCTGAGACTGCGTGAAGCTGCAGGCGAAGTCATTGGTGCGAACCTTGACCCAAGCCACATGTGGTGGCAAGGCATTGACCCGGTACAGGCGATTCACATTTTGGGTCGAGAAAATGCAATCCATCACTTCCATGCCAAAGATACAACGATTGATCCGGTAAACGTGAACAAACACGGTGTAACAGATATGCAGGACTATACCAACATGCTGGATCGGGCTTGGCAGTTCCGCTCGGTTGGTTACGGACATGATAACAAAACGTGGGCAGACATTATGAGTGCCTTGCGTCTGGTTGGATATGATTATGTTGTAAGTATTGAACATGAAGACGGTCTGATGTCGGTTGAAGAAGGATTCTCTAAAGCCGTACAAAATCTCCAGCAAGTATTGATCGAGGAACCGCTGGGCGATATGTGGTGGGTTTAGAGCTATACTAGGGGGAAATTGCTTATGATTAACGTCACCATTTGGAATGAATTTGTCCATGAGAAAATACATGATGAAGTTAG
Organism: Paenibacillus sp. TSA_86.1; assembly: GCF_052691815.1. Classification (NCBI taxonomy): domain Bacteria; kingdom Bacillati; phylum Bacillota; class Bacilli; order Caryophanales; family Paenibacillaceae; genus Paenibacillus; species Paenibacillus sp. TSA_86.1. Next base: position 62,560 of record NZ_JBQZGE010000012.1, read on the forward strand.
GGAAGTTTATCCGGACGGTCTACACCGTGCGCTTGCTGACGGACTTGGCGGCGAGGGATTTGCGATTCGTACAGCTACACTGGATCAGCCTGAACACGGTTTGAGTGATGAAGTGCTGGATTCCACGGATGTGCTTGTATGGTGGGGACATATGGCACATGATCGCGTTAACGACGAGATTGTACAGAAGGTAGTGCAACGTGTATTGAACGGTATGGGTATGATTGTGTTGCATTCGGGTCATTTTTCGAAGCCATTCAAGGCGCTAATGGGCACAAGCTGTGATCTCAAGTGGCGTGTAGCCGATGAGCAAGAGATCGTATGGTGTGTCAATCCATCCCATCCGATTGCCGAAGGGATCGACAGTAAGATTGTATTGGAAAAAGAAGAGATGTACGGTGAATTCTTCGATATTCCTGTACCGGATGAGCTGGTGTTCGTGAGCAATTTTCAGGGCGGCGAGGTTTTCCGTAGTGGATGCACATTCCGTCGCGGCGAAGGTAAAATCTTTTATTTCCGTCCCGGCCACGAGACGTACCCGACTTATTACAAGCCGGAAATTTTGAAAGTAATCAGCAACGCTGTAAAATGGGCCTACCCTGCCCGTAGCTCGAAGCCGCAATATGGCAAGAGCGAACCTTTAAGACCAATTGGTGGCGTGCTGGTCTAAACGGCAGCAGCTTTAGCTTCGCTCATGGACAATTCGTAATAAAGTAATATCGGGAACCCTTCTCCAGGTCGTCTGACTGTGGTAGAAGGGTTCTTTTTGGGTAATATAATGATATTAGTTGTTCACGATATTTCGTGTGGTTACCTGCCATGACGTGTTGTATACTGAATATATAACGCTTAGTTGCAACTCTTGCATCTATAATTCGAAGTTTTTTGCGGCAGGCATTTTCTTTGAAGCTCAAATGTGTTATTATGAAATATACTAACAAAACGTAAGTAGAGTGATCTCTAAAAAGAGGTGATGAAAGTGGAAGATCAAGATATCCGGATGTGTCCGCGCTTTGAGACGGCGTTTTCTTTTTTGGGCAAACGTTGGAACGGTTTGATTATTCAAACGTTGATGAGTGGTTCCAAGCGATTCAAAGACATCTCCAATCTGATACCGTCCATGAGTGACAAAATGTTATCTGAACGGATGAAAGACCTGGAGAGTGAAGGCATTCTGGTGCGTCATGTTTACCCGGAAACGCCGGTGCGAATCGAATATGAGCTCACCGAGAAGGGCAAAGCCTTGCAGCCTGTTATGAATCAGATTCAAGACTGGGCGGAGCATTGGGTGGAATAAACCCGGGCGGATATGGCTTGCAGTAATAACAAAAACTCTTGATTTCCTATGAAATCAGGAGTTTTTTGTCTTCTGGGGCGGTTTCCTTGCTACTTTTCCCTGCTTCCTGTGCACATGTTGTCATCAGATGTAGTATAATCTATAGAAAATGGCCGCAGACGGCCGGAGCGAAGGAGGCCACTTGTCATGAGAGAAGAAAGCTTATCCCGTGAAATACGCTACGGCAAACAAGATATTGCAGAACTTGAGAGCGCATCCATTCAGGTACATCTGATCTATCAGAAAACGGCGGAACTGTTCAAACGTTCGGCAGATTCACATTCGGGTAGTGATCAGCCGCTTCAACTAGAAGATTTTTTGTTGAACAGCGCTGGCTCAGGATCGTCTCCGGCAGTGCTGCAGAAGTGGATTCAAGCGCCGAGTGGCTGGAAATGTATCGGCTGTGAGCTGCGGTTACCAGATCGTGTATCGCATGTAAAACAACAAACGTACAACGACCGCATTTGTCTGAAGGCAGGCAACGGTCAATTGGTTCAGATCGAGATGCTCATTCAAGCTGTCGTCTGGTCACAATATGAAAAAATCCGTATGTTCGCACCTTGGCTTGGTGATGAGCCATTCTATACAGCGGATGAACTGGATGTTATCGCACGGTATATTGTACCAACGTATTTTTCGGATCGGCCACTACATGAGCAGGGCAAACTGTTCAAGATCCATCAGCCATACGGTCACATTCCGTTATATCAGGAATACGTGGATGCTCCATCCTGCTGTGTACAGGTAGACGGTGCATTGCTCGAAGGTCGTTTGCTTACTGGTGTTTTTGTATCAGACACCCAAACGTTTGGACTCAATCCGTATGTGAAGGACGGCGACGGAGGCCGTACCTATATGCAAGCTTTTGTTCAATAAAGGTTTAGACAAAAGGGTGACTAAGGATTGAACAGGAGGGCTCGCTTGCAGGCTCTCCTTTTTTTGATCGTAGGTGCCGAAGCAGGGAAATGGGTAAAAGTAACGGCTTTGACACTGTTTTTTATCGAAGAATGTGCCATAATAAAGGGTATGGACAACAGGGTGAATGATTTTACGCAGGGTGGTGTTACCTACATGATGAAGAAAATTCCCGGTTACATAGGTCTATGTCTATTAATTCTTGTCATTTTGACGGGGTGTACCAGAGAGATACAGCCTTCTGAACAACCGGTTGTCTCAGAGAAAGATTCAGCCAATACGATTACCGTTGCCATTGATGGCAGCACCTTTTTACCCGATGCTACGAAGTCCATCAAACGAGATTTCAGTGAAGGATTAACGCTCAGGAAAGCTTTGCTAAACAGCGGGCTGGTTGATTTAACGGCAGATGGCAAACGGATACAGTCGGTGGGTGAGGTTTCTCTTGATTCATCACTGACCTGGGCAGTGAAGTTAAATGGCAAGGATATTAAACCGGAAAATTGGGGCACCGAGCTTCATGCCAAAGATGAGGTTATTATATACGTCAAAGCTGCTGACAGCGGGGGAGAAGGTGTCGCATATCAGACAACCCTGCTTAAGGTGAGTGGCGGCAGCATCAAACCGAATTTAAATCGGCAATATGCTGGTATTTATGTGCAGGAGTGTACTGTTCGTGACGTATTGAAATCCAGCGGGGTTGTGCGGTTGTCGGAGAACAACAAATTTGTTGTTGCAGTCGAGAACGTAATGCCCCGCATGAACGAACGTTGGGTGATCAAGGTGAATGAGAAGGAGTTAATGGAGAACGGATTGGATATGAAATTAAGTCCTCGTGATGCAGTGAAGCTTGAGCTAATTAACGCATCTTGATCATATAAAATAAAGTACAAAAAGCCCAATGTTGATTCAGTACATTTGGGCTTTTTTTTCGTGTACAGATCTCTTTTTAAGTCAGATGTGCAGGTTGCGTGCACGATCTGAATACAGTCTGGAAGTGCTTTGATCTCAGATGCGGCAGATTTCATTCGGGCAAAGTTCGCAGTGACAGATGCCTTGCAGCATTTTTAAGTCTTTGATGACAATCATGCCGTTGTCATATTCGATGGCATCCTTTTTTCGAAGATCGCTAAGCATACGGTTTACACTTTCCCGGGTAGCTCCAATCATATTGGACAAGTCCGTGTGAGTAATTTTTTTATGAATAATCACATGATCTCCATGGGGCTCTCCATAGGAATTAGACAGCCGAATCAGGGTAGAACAGAGTGCCCCTGGTTTGCCGTACAGCATCAAATCCCGGAACTTGGTTTGCGTCAGACGATGATGAATGCCCATCCACTTCATGAAGTCAATGGCAAAGTCACAATGCTGACAGATCAGCATTTCCAGATCCTTGTGTTCGAGCACGCCAATCTCGCTGTCCTCCAGAACTTCCGCCGAGAAGCTGTGTCTGGAGCCGAAGAACGGATCAGCCTGCCCAATCATATCTCCCGTTTGGTACATGTACATGATCAGTTCCTTGCCCTCATCGGTTGATTTGGTAATCTGGGCACGTCCCCGTTTCATATAATAAAGTTTGTCAGAGACATCACCTTCCCAGTACAGATGCGTTCCTTCCGGGTAAGTACGGTCTTTCATCGTAACGAGCAGATGATTAAAATTCACTTCCGAGAAACAGTTGGTGTTCCCGCGTTTTTCCAGTACGTTTGTTAGTTCTCCCATACGTTGATCTCCCCTTTGTCTCCCCGGTAAGCCAATAGTTATCCGAAATAATGCCCCCGAGGTTCGCCGCAAACTGTGCCATCCTGATGTGGGCATCTCGGCCGTGTGGAGGTACGGTACAAATTGCGGTGGTTCAATTTTTAAGTTCAGTATATACCTAATCTTACCGTTTGAGGGGCATGGAAAGCCTTTAAAAATGGCGAAATTTCAAACATTGTGATTAAATTCACTTTTTGAGGGGAAAGATGAGGCTGTTGGTCTACTATTTATAATAGAAAGTGAAAAGCTACTATTGGGGGATGTTAAAAACTTAAACTAAAATTTGGCATACTTTGTGAAAAAAATCACATAATATATCTTTTTCTCATGGTACGATGTGCATGTAAAGAAGAGAGACAAACCAAAACCAATACGAACCTTTAGGAGGATGAGGGAGATGGCTGTAAAGAATGAAGTCGCCCCAACAAAAGAACCGACAGCAGGTCAGTATATTCAAACGTTAATTGATAAAGCGAACAAAGCACATGCAGCATTCATGTCCATGGATCAGGAGCAGATTGACCGGATTGTGCAGGCTATGGCACTTGCGGGACTGGATAAACATATGATGCTCGCCAAAATGGCCGTGGAAGAAACAGGACGCGGTGTATATGAAGATAAAATTATTAAAAATATATTCGCGACAGAGTATGTTTATAACAGCATTAAATACGAAAAAACAGTAGGCGTTATTGAAGACAATGAGTACGACAGCTTCCAGAAAATTGCGGAACCGGTTGGGATTATCATGGGGATCACACCTGTAACCAACCCGACATCAACAACGATGTTTAAAGCACTGATTGCGATCAAAACACGGAACCCGATTATTTTCGGTTTCCACCCATCCGCTCAGAACTGTAGCCGCGAGGCCGCCAAAATTCTGCTCGAAGCTGCTGTGAAACAAGGTGCTCCAGCCGACTGTATCCAATGGATTGATGATCCGTCCATGGATCGTACCAACGCACTGATGAATCACAATGATGTTGCTCTCATCCTGGCGACGGGCGGATCCGCAATGGTACGTGCAGCGTACAGCTGCGGTAAACCGGCACTGGGCGTAGGACCAGGTAACGTGCCTTGCTTTATCGAGAAAAGTGCAGATATCAACCAGGCGGTAACGGATTTGATTCTGTCGAAGTCTTTTGACAACGGTATGATCTGTGCGTCCGAACAAGCGGTCATTATTGAAGAACCGATCTTCGACCAAGTGAAAAAGAAAATGATCACAAACGGTTGTTACTTTGTAAACAAAGAGGAAGCCGTCAAATTGACTGCAGGTGCAATCAACGCAGAGAAATGTGCGGTTAATCCATCCATCGTAGGTCAGTCCGCTGTAAATATTGCCAAAATGTGCGGCATCGAAGTACCAGCAGGCACTAAAATTTTGGTAGCCGAGATTGAAGGCGTCGGTACAAAATTCCCATTATCCGCTGAGAAACTGAGCCCGGTACTGGCTTGTTACAAAGTAAAATCTGCAAAAGATGGTATCGAGCGTGCAGCAGAAGTGGTTGGTTTTGGCGGAATGGGTCACTCCTCCGTTATTCACTCGAACAATGAGGAAGTGATCAACCAATTTGCGGATCGCTTGCAAACGGGACGGATTATCGTGAACTCCCCATCCACACATGGCGCTATCGGGGATATCTATAATACCAACATGCCGTCATTGACTCTGGGTTGTGGATCGTACGGACGTAACTCAACATCTTCCAACGTAACTGCTGTGAACCTAATCAATGTGAAAAGGGTGGCTCGCCGTACCGTGAATATGCAATGGTTCAAAGTGCCGAACAAAGTCTACTTCGAAAAAGGCGCAACACAATACCTTGCCAAAATGCCGGGTATTACTCGTGTAGCGATTATTACAGACGCGGTGATGGTCAAACTCGGATATGTGGAAAAAGTAGAGCATTATCTGCGTCAACGTCAAACACCTGTGGCTATTGAAGTATTCTCTGAAGTTGAGCCAGATCCATCAACAACAACAGTAGACCGAGGTAAAGCGATGATGGAACGCTTCCAGCCAGACTGTATTATCGCACTCGGCGGCGGATCACCAATGGATGCTGCCAAAGCGATGTGGTTGTTCTATGAATATCCAGACACCGATTTTAACAACTTGAAACAAAAATTCATGGATATTCGTAAACGGATCTACAAATATCCAAAACTTGGGGTCAAAGCGAAATTCGTAGCCATCCCGACAACATCCGGTACAGGTTCTGAAGTCACATCGTTTGCGGTAATTACGGATAAAGAGCATGGCAATACGAAATATCCACTGGCTGACTATGAATTGACACCAGACGTAGCCATTGTTGACCCCGAGTTTGTATACAGTTTACCAAAAACGGCAGTAGCGGATACCGGTATGGACGTATTGACTCACGCAATTGAAGCATATGTATCCGTCATGGCGAACGACTACACCGATGGTCTGGCAATTAAAGCGATCCAACTGGTGTTCCAATACCTGGAGCAATCGTCACTGCAAGGCGATAAACTGGCACGTGAGAAAATGCATAATGCTTCTACGATTGCCGGGATGGCCTTTGCCAACGCATTCCTGGGCATTAACCATAGCTTGGCGCACAAATGGGGCGGTCAGTACCATACTGCACATGGACGCACCAATGCCATTCTGTTGCCACACGTCATTCGTTACAACGCGAAAAAACCGACGAAATTTGCATCGTTCCCGAAATATTCGCACTTTGTAGCGGATGAGCGGTACGCCGAAATTGCTCGCATTCTCGGATTACCAGCACGTACAACGGAAGAAGGCGTGAATAGCTTAATCAAAGCCATTCGGGATCTCAACAAAAAACTGGGCATCGAAGAATCATTCCAGGAAATCGGATTTGACGCGAAAGATTTCGAATCACGTGTAGACTACTTGGCAGACCGTGCCTTCGAAGACCAATGTACAACAGCGAATCCAAAACTACCGCTGGTAACAGAGCTGGCCGATGTGTACCGCAACGCTTTCTACGGCAAGTTTGAATAACAAGCAGCATAAATAATAAATAAACCATATCAGGTTGAGGCAATAGATTCAGGGGTTCCCCACATTGGGGAGCCCCGATTGCCGTATAGTTGCATAGCCGAAGGAAAGAACAGCGTGAGGAAAGGAGGTGAGAAAGAGAGGAAGTGAGTAACGGGCAGAAAAACGGAGAGGCGAAGCGCCCGTTTTTCAGGAACCTCTTTTCAGCACTTGTCCACTTCAAGTGTAACGGAGTAACAAGCCTGCCGAGACAGTACAAACTTTAAAGTGCAGTGTACTCAGCAGAGTGGGCAGAAAAACGGAGAAGCGAAGCGTCCGTTTTTCAGGAACCTATCTCAAGCCCTTGGTTGCTCCGGGCGTAGCGCAGCAATGGTTCCCCAAAACGGTAGGAACAAAGGGGACGGTGGCTGTTTGCGCAATAGAGGTTCACACGATAACGGAGCGGGCAGGACAGACGGAAGAAGCGGAGCGTTCGCATTTATCACCGGATTTTCACTTTGGAAAAGTGAATCGAAAAAATCCGGGGATAACGGCGATTTGAAGTTGTTCTGCCCGCGGAGTGGTCAAGTGTGAACAACCCTCGTATCGTGCAATAAGACAACATCCAAAGTTTGTGACAAAAATCACAGATGGTGTGACTCGCTCAACGTATACTGAAAATATAAGAAAAACATTCATTCCGCGGTTCCGGTCCCCGAGTAGAGAGAACGTGTTCCGGATCATGTGAAACAATTCACATAAATCGCGGCTTTGGACACACGATGATACGTCTATTGCAACAATATAATGTGTCCAGAAATCCAAAATAGCGGAGGGATTACGATGTCGGTGATCGAAAAAGATGTCAAACAACAAACAGGCTGGAGAAACTTTACCAAAGGAACATGGACCAAGACGGTTAATGTGAATGATTTTCTGGAACATAACCTTTCCCCGTACTATGGCGACGAGGCTTTCCTTGCAGATGCAACCCAAAATACCAAAGAATTATGGGATATTGTATCTGATCTGACCAAAAAAGAACGGGATAACGGTGGCGTGCTTGACGTTGATGTGAATACGCCAGCGACCATTACTTCCCATCAACCGGGTTATTTGGATCAAAGCAAAGAGCAGATTGTCGGGGTACAAACAGACGCTCCATTCAAACGTTCCATTCAACCATTCGGCGGAATTCGCATGATGATTGATGCTTGTGAAGCATATGGTTTCGAAATGCCTCAAGGTGTCATTGATATATTTACAAACATTCGTAAGACGCATAACCAAGGTGTATTCGATGCTTACACTTCCGATATGCGTGCAGCACGTAAAGCAGGTATTATCACAGGTCTGCCGGATGCTTACGGTCGTGGGCGGATCATCGGTGACTATCGCCGGGTTGCTCTGTATGGGGTAGACTTCCTGATTCGCAACAAAAAGGGTGAACTCAATGCACTGGAAGTAGACGTGATTGATGAAGATGTCATTCGTCTGCGCGAAGAGTTGTCCGAGCAGATTCGGGCACTGCAAGAATTAAAACAACTGGGTGAGATGCACGGTTTCGATATTTCATTGCCAGCAACAACGGCCAAAGAAGCATTCCAATGGTTGTACTTCGGCTACCTTGCAGCAATCAAAGAACAGAACGGTGCTGCGATGTCCCTTGGACGTGTGTCTTCATTCCTGGATATTTACATTGAGCGTGATTTGCAAGAAGGCATCCTGACAGAAGAACAGGCTCAAGAACTGGTTGACCACTTTGTTATGAAACTACGGATTGTCAAATTCCTGCGTACGCCGGATTACAACGAATTGTTCAGTGGTGACCCAACGTGGGTAACTGAATCCATCGGAGGAATGTCCGTTAACGGTGAAACACGCGTAACCAAAAACAGCTTCCGTTTCCTTCACACACTGCACAACTTGGGACCTGCACCGGAACCAAACTTGACTGTACTGTGGTCCACGAAGCTGCCTGAAGCCTTTAAAGATTATTGCAGTAAAGTATCGATTGAAACCAGCTCCATCCAGTATGAGAACGATGATCTGATGCGTCCGATTTACGGCGATGACTATGGTATTGCCTGCTGTGTATCTGCAATGAAGATCGGTAAACAAATGCAGTTCTTCGGCGCACGTGCCAACTTGGCAAAAGCATTGCTCTATGCAATCAACGGTGGACGTGACGAGAAATCGGGAGCACAGGTTGGTCCAGAGTATCCTGCCATTACAAGTGAAGTGCTGGATTACAACGAAGTCATGAAACGATTCAAACCAATGATGGAGTGGCTGGCTAAACTGTACATGAATACTCTTAATGTAATCCACTACATGCATGATAAATACAGCTACGAGCGGATCGAAATGGCGCTTCATGATCGTGACATTCTGCGTACGATGGCTTGCGGTATTGCGGGACTGTCGGTCGCAGCTGACTCACTCAGTGCAATCAAATATGCCAAAGTAAAACCGATTCGCAACGAACAAGGCATTGCCGTTGACTTTGAAATCGAAGGTGAATTCCCTTGTTACGGCAACAACGATGACAGTGTAGACAGCATTGCTGTAGAGCTGGTGGAAAGCTTCATGAGTATGATTCGCAAACACAAAGCCTATCGTAACGCTATGCCAACACAATCGGTACTGACCATCACTTCCAATGTCGTGTACGGTAAGAAAACAGGAACAACACCAGATGGACGTAAAGCAGGCGAACCATTTGCACCAGGAGCCAACCCAATGCATGGACGGGACAAAAAAGGTGCACTGGCATCCCTCGGTTCTGTAGCGAAACTGCCGTATGAACACAGCCTTGACGGTATTTCCAACACCTTCTCCATCGTGCCTAAAGCACTGGGTAAAGAAGATGCTACACGCAAATCCAATCTGACAGCGATGATGGATGGATATTTCGGTCAAAACGCACATCACTTGAACGTAAACGTATTTGATCGTAAGCAGTTGATTGATGCGATGGATCACCCGGAACAATATCCGCAATTGACGGTACGGGTGTCGGGTTACGCGGTTAACTTCATTAAATTGACACGTGAGCAGCAGCTGGATGTTATTAACCGTACATTCCACGGCTCGATGTAAGTCACTTTTGCAGTAATCGAGACAGGTATCTGGCTTCAAATAAAAATCAGCGCATAGCGGATGCGAAAAGAAAGGAAGAGGCAGCATGGTTAACGGACATATTCATTCACTCGAAACTTTCGGGACGGTTGACGGCCCAGGCATCCGCTTCGTGCTTTTTATGCAAGGATGCCTGCTCAAATGTCAGTATTGCCATAACCCTGACACTTGGGCACTGGATGGTGGGAAAGAGATGACACTGGAGGAGGTACTGGCTGAGATTCAGCCGTACCTGTCCTACTACCGCAGCTCTGGCGGCGGTCTTACTATATCTGGTGGTGAACCCACACTGCAAGCGCATTTTGTCGCTGAGGTGTTCAAGGAAGTAAAGCGTCGCTGGGGTCTTCATACTACACTGGATAGCAACGGATTTAATGAACCGGATCGCATTCATGAGCTGCTCGATAACACAGACCTTGTATTGCTGGACCTGAAACATATTGATGACGAGAAACATATCAAGCTGACGGGGAAATCCAATGAACGTACGTTAAAGACGGCAAAGTGGTTGTCGGAAAATGGTCGCAAAATGTGGATCAGACATGTGTATGTACCTGGCATTCATGATCAGGAGGAGGACTTGTTGAATCTTGGACGTTTCATTGGGACGTTAAACGGGGTTGAGAAGTTCGAAATTCTTCCTTATCATCAAATGGGGATCTACAAATGGGAGGCACTAGGGAAAGTTTATCCGCTGGATGGTGTGCCTTCACCAACTGAAGAAGAAGTTGAACGGGCATATCGCCTGATTGAGCAGGGGCGTGCGGAAACAGCAGGCATGGCTTGTTCAGGGAAATAAGCACTTATTTATCAAGCAGTCTTTACGAACCTTGTGTCGTAAGGGCTGTTTTTTTGATTTTTTTCGAAAGTGACGCTGCTAAAACATAATGAATTACAAAAGATGACGCTTTCTATACTTATTCGTTTTCAGCAAAGCTTGTTCATATTAACAGATAACTATTTTCATAGTTTTTTACTTCTATTAAGAGTTTACAATTCTTATTCATTATTTTTAGCAACTTTTCCCGTTTTTGAGCGTCTAATCATATGACTTTTAGAGGGGATACTAATAAAATGGGAGCAGAAGGAGCCAAAGACAAAGAATGAATTTGAAGAAGAAGTTGTCCATACTTACCGCTTTAGCTGTTTTTCAAGCGTTTGCAATGATTCCTACGAATGCACAAGCAGCAGAATCAAGCGAAACTACGCCAGTGAATACCGCAAAAGTAAAATCCGTTGAGGTTGTGAAGAAAGAACAGCCGATCGCTGAGTCCGAAGTCAAAACAGGAGCAACGACTGATGCTGCTAACAATCCATCCAACAACACACCACCCGCAAACAATGAAAGCACAATAGAGACCAATCCGGGAACAACATCTCCTTCTGGAACAGAAGCGGCACCCGTTAATCCTGAAACAGGAGCAAATGGGGAGCAAGGGTCAGGTGGGGAGACAACTACTCCAACACCTGCGGTAGTGCAACAGCCAACGACAGGTGGAACGTCTACAACTGTAAGATCTGGCGGAGACCTGACGCTTTATATGAACAGCAACAAGATGGTTCAGGATGGAAAAACCTATGTGGCCGGACAGCCTATGGCCGTGAAAAATGGAGTATCCTACGTAGCGATTCGGGCTCTGGTGGATCGTGTAGGTTATAACGTGAAATATGATAATACAACCAAAGAGACGATCATTCAAAGTGGTACGGACGAACTTCGTTTCAAAACAAACAGCAAAATGTACACCGTTAACGGTGAATCCAGAATGATGAAAGGTGCAGCTTATCAAGAAAAAAACACCTTCATGATTCCACTGACTTCCATCACACAAGCGCTGAATATCACATATACCGTTAATCAGCCTGCGAAGACGGTTGTGTTGAAGCTTAATACCAAGCCAGTAGCCAGCTTTACCGTTCAAAAGGAAATTTTTGCAGGGGATCAAGTGAATTACACGACCAAAAACAGCTCGCCGAACGGCCTTCCCATTGTGGATGAGCGCTGGACTGGACGCCAAGATTCCTTTGATCAGCCAGGGCTGTACACAGTAACCTACACCGTTCAAGATGCCAGCGGTCAGTGGAGTAACCCGTATACGCTTACCATCAAGGTAGATCGCCCTAATCTTCCACCAGTAGCCATGTTTACAACGGACAAGGAAGAATACAAAATGGGTGAAAAGATCTCCTACCTCGACCAAAGTACAGATGATGAAGATGCGATCGAAAAAAGAGATTGGAGCAACAATGCACTTGCATTTTTCATTCCGGGACCGAAAACCGTCTCCCTCACTGTTACAGATAAACATGGCCTGAGCGACACGTATACTAAAGTAATTAATATTACAGGCGAGACGCTTTACAGTCAGTCTGATTTTAATAAGTTGTTCACACCGGTAGGTGACAAATTTACATTTAACGGTGGGGAAGTACCTGCTACAGAGAAAGTACCATTTACGTACACGGATGAGCCAAGCCTGCTTATTCGCAGTAACAGCCCTGAGACCGTTAATCAGGAAGGCATCGTCTACAAGGAATCCTCCTTTGGACAGACGCGTTTCATGATTCACCATGTCAACAATACCGGCAAAAGAGTGAAAATGTATGTGATTGCCACCAATAATAATCCATACACTGCTGTATTCGAGCAGCAGAATATGGGCTTTGCAGGACCAACGCCATTTGCTACCGTTGCAGGTAAGTTGTCCATTGATAAATGGTTCAAATCCATGCAAACCGGAGCAGATCAGAAGAAAGTATACATCCAGCCAGGAGAAAGTAAGCTGATTCTGACAGAACTGAACAACATTTCAATGAAAGAAGGACAGGTTATCTCCCTTTATTCGGATACTTTCAGTGACTATACGCTTGACTACAACATTGTCATGATTGAAGAGAACAAAGATCCGATGGCTGTACTGTCCTCATTGCCAGTTCTGGATCGCGACGGGGTTCATAACCGCGGGACTTATCCAAATGCTACACGGATCATCACGTATGATCAGGAAGTTGGCACGAAGCCTTCCCGTCTCCCATTAGGAGATAATGCAAGTGATCCGAATCTCGACGGCACAGATCCGATGGCTTTCACAAGCGCTTCTAACGCGGGTAACTTCGGTGTGCTGTACAAAATCACCCTGAACAATGTTGCTCCGCGTACACTGATTTCGTTCAATCCTCGTGGAGGCAAGTATTATGGTTCAGCACTTGTGAACGGACAGTTGGTACAGTTATCGAATAACAGCCAATCTTTAAGTGCGCCGAATGAACAGAATGTGCTGTATCGCACAGGTTCTTACGGTGAGAGTGTAACCATTGTTTTCTCTGCTGCACCAGGTAGCAACTTGCCGGTAAACATTCTATTTACACCGCTTCCGGCTGAAAAATAATTTTTTTGAGTTACAACGCAAGGTCTGGAGTGAAAGCTTATATCTTATATACCCGTTCACCCCAAAAGTCACCTGTACGATCCATCTTTTGAATCGTCAACAAAGGACTCCATGTTCATGGGGTCCTTTGTTTATTAGGATTCCGTAAAATGCCAATGGACTCTATGCCTCGTTGACTCTGATCTCCATTTCATGCATTATTAGTAGTATATATAAAGAGCAGAAGCATTAGCTTTTGCCAAAAGAATGTCGCATGATGAGAAATGCAAAAGGTTTGTATGACAGGAGGTGCTCTAAATCATGCTGTCGACAGAACAGATTATAACAACCATGTCCTCACAGGGACTTCGTATAACGGACCAACGCAAGACACTTGCACGGTTATTTGCCGAGTCTCCAGGGTATCTTACACCCAAGGACGTCTACGAATATATGGGCAAGACTTACACCGGATTAAGCTTTGACACGGTGTATCGGAACTTGCGTGTAATGCAGGAACTGGGTGTGCTGGAGCAGGTTATCTTTGAAGATGGTGTGAAATTCAGAGCGCATTGCAGCGAGGGCCACCATCATCATCACATGATCTGTTTGAAGTGTCAGAAGACATATCCCATCGTTTTTTGCCCGATGCAGCTCGCTGATGCGCCAGAGCAGTTTCAGGTCGTGGATCACAAGTTTGAAGTGTTTGGTTACTGTAAGGATTGTGCCGAACATGCTCCAGCCAAGAAGACATCTGCACACCAGCATGTGCACAGCCACGGGAAAAACTGAAGATGAAACTTTCGCGTAGAATCGTGCAAGCTCCGATCCGGGTGTACCGCAATTATATCTCTCCGTTAAAACCGCCGACATGTCGGTTCTATCCTACCTGTTCGGCATATGCGATGGAGGCAATAGAAGTACATGGTGCACTTAAAGGCTCGCTTCTAACGGCGAAACGGATTGCCAAATGTCATCCGTTTCATCCAGGCGGTGTAGATCTGGTTCCGCCTAAGGTGGAGAAAAATGTAGTGATATCTGAACCGTAACGTGAAGAAAAACCTGATTTTCATTTTCTGACTGATCTAAGTGTTAAAGACTATGTAATTGTAAACGGGAAACTCGCTCTGATCGTCGGTGTACTTGACAACAAGGTCAGCATTTCAGTATATTTTTTGTATATGATTTTCCATTGAAGGGATAAGTACAGACACACCCCCAGTGCAGAGAGCCGGAGAAGCTGAGAACCGGTCTGGGAGGAGGATGGAAAATGGTCCCGGAGGAACCTCTTTCGAGCGTGCAATCAGTGAATTATCGCTATTGTCGTAAGCTTGAGGCGTGATCCAGCGTTAATGGGCGGTCGAAGGACCGGAAGAGCCTGTGTTTTGTGAAAAATGCGGGGAATTTGGGTGGTAACACGTGAGAGATACTCTCGTCCCATACAGGGCGGGAGTTTTTTTGTGTTCATTTTCAGATCAGGAACAGGTAACCGTTCGAAAAATTGCATGTATTCAGGAGAACAATTGAAGGAGGAGAAGTCATTCATGACGGATCAAAAAACATTTTATTTGACAACACCGATTTATTATCCAAGCGACAAGCTACATATCGGGCATGCGTACACAACGGTAGCAGGTGATGCAATGTCTCGTTACAAACGTTTGCGTGGATACGAGGTGCGTTATCTGACAGGTACCGATGAGCATGGCCAGAAGATTGAGCGCAAGGCTCAGGAGAAAGGATTGTCTCCACAGGCTTTTATCGATGAGATTGTCGTAGGCATTAAGGAACTGTGGAACAAGCTGGACATCTCCAATGATGACTTCATTCGCACAACCGAGGAGCGTCACAAAACGGTTGTGCAGGATATCTTTGACCGTTTGCTAAAGCAGGGTGATATCTATAAGGGTGAGTACGAAGGCTGGTATAGCATTCCGGATGAAACTTATTACACAGAGACACAACTGGTGGATGTAGAAAAAAATGAACAAGGTGAGATTATCTCGGCCAAAAGTCCGGATAGCGGCCATCCGGTTGAACTCGTCAAAGAAGAATCATACTTCTTCCGTATGAGTAAATACGCGGATCGTTTGTTGAAATATTATGAAGAGAATCCTGGTTTCATCCAACCGGAATCCCGCAAAAACGAGATGATCAACAACTTCATCAAGCCGGGTCTTGAGGATTTGGCTGTATCGCGTACAACTTTTGAGTGGGGTGTCAAAGTTAAAGGCGATCCGAAACACGTCGTTTACGTATGGATTGACGCGTTATCCAACTACATTACAGCACTGGGCTATGGTTCTTCGGATGCTTCATTGTATAACAAGTTCTGGCCTGCAGATGTTCATCTGGTGGGGAAAGAGATCGTTCGTTTCCATACGATTTACTGGCCAATCATGCTCATGGCGATGGATCTGCCTTTACCGAAAAAAGTATTTGCACATGGCTGGTTACTCATGAAAGATGGCAAAATGTCCAAATCGAAAGGCAATGTAGTGGATCCGGTAACCCTGATCGATCGCTACGGTCTGGATTCCCTTCGTTACTATTTGCTACGTGAAGTACCGTTTGGTTCGGATGGAACGTTTACACCGGAAAGTTTCGTAGAGCGTGTGAACTCCGATCTTGCGAACGATTTGGGCAACCTGCTGAACCGTACTGTAGCGATGGTTGATAAGTACTTTGAAGGCAAAGCTCCTGCTTTTGCTTCCAATGTAACCGAGTTTGATGCTTCGCTGGAAGAGGCTGGACATGCAACGGTGGAAAAAGTGGAGCAGGCGATGGAGAACTTGCAGTTCTCTGTAGCGCTTACGGCTATAAGTCAATTTGTTAGCCGCAGTAACAAATATATTGACGAGACTCAACCGTGGGCTCTGGCGCGTGATGAAGCGAAACGTGAGGAGCTGGCATCTGTGATGTCTCATCTGATCGAAAGCTTGCGAATTGCTTCCATTCTGTTGCAGCCGTTCCTGACTCGTGCGCCGCGCAAAATTTGGGAACAGCTGGGCATCCAAGAAGGCGAACTGACGGCTTGGGATTCAGCGAAACAATGGGGAATCGTACCTGCGGGTAACGCATTGCGCAAAGGTGAGCCGATCTTCCCGCGTCTGGATGCGGAACAGGAGATTGCTTATATCTCCGAAGCGATGACAGGTGGGCAAAAGGCTGCACAGCCTGATGCGAATCAGCCAGAAGCAGGATCGGAAGCTTCGGCCGCAGTAGAACCGGTAACTGCACCTGAAGGCAAGGAAGAGATCGGTATTGATGATTTTGCCAAAGTTGAGCTGCGTGTGGCACAAGTTATCGCTTGTGAGCCAGTTAAAAAGGCAGATAAGTTGCTCAAACTGCAACTGGATCTTGGCTATGAGCAACGTCAGGTTGTATCTGGTATTGCGAAGTTTTATTCGCCGGAGGAGATGGTTGGACGTAAGGTCATCTGTGTGACCAACCTCAAACCAGTAAAACTGCGTGGGGAACTGTCTCAAGGTATGATCCTGGCAGCTTCCCATGGGGATCAGTTAACCCTGGCTACCGTGCCGGATAGCATGCCTAACGGCGCGCAAGTGAAATAACAGCTCCCAAGAGCAAGATAACGCAACTAGGGTGATCAATCTTACAGAGATTGTCACAAGTTGGAACCGAGAGTGGTCCGAAGTGATTCGGACCGCTTTTTTTATGCCGAAAAAATGATCTGTTGGCAGGAGAACAAGCATATATTGTTATGAACTCCGAACTTCGGGAAAGAATGTATAGGGCATGACCTTGACAAGCAAAGGGATGTTACCTATAATTCTTTTAGTAATATTTACGATTAAGTGATGCGGAGTGAATTATACATGACATTATTTAAAACGAAGAGACAAGTTCGATTGGATCGATCCAACAAACGCAGTAAACGGAGCACAATGAGGCTGCTTTCGAGCGGTTTGCTGATACTCAGTTTGCTGGTATTGTCCGCTTGTGGACAGAACAGCGAGAATACAGCCAAGATTGTTGAAGGCAAAGTGAATGTAGTGACGACATTTTACCCGGTATATGCATTTACTGCGGCGATTGGCGGAGAGGATGCCAATGTCATTAACCTGCTGCCTACAGGGGTAGAACCGCATGACTGGACACCGAAGAGTCAAGACATCGTGAACACGTCCAAAGCACAGCTTTTCCTATACAATGGCGCAGGTCTGGAAGGATGGGTGCCGAACTTTCTGAAATCGCTGAACAGTGATAGCAAAGTGAAATCCGTTGCGGTTAGCGAAGGTGTCAAGCTTTTATCGGCAGAAGGCGATGACGGTCACGGACATGGAGAAGAACATGAGGACCAACATGCGGATGACCATGCAGACGAGAGTGGCAACGAGGAACAGGTAGCTGACCATCATATCGATCCTCATACATGGGTCAGTCCCAAATCTGCATTAATTATGGCGGAAAATATTAAGAATAGTCTGACGGAAGTGGACTCTGCGCACAAGGCAGGTTATGAGAAACGTTACGAAGAACTTCGTACAAAACTTGAAGCACTTGACCAGCGGTTTACCAATGAATTGGCGTCTGTACCAAATAAGGAAATTGTAGTGTCACATCAAGCGTTTGGTTATCTTGCACGTGATTATGGTTTGAAGCAACATGCCATCATGGGGCTCTCCCCAGATGCTGAGCCAACAGGGCAAGATATTGTGAAGCTTGCTAAACTGGTGAAAGATGAGGGGATCAAGTACATTTTCTTTGAAGAGCTTGTATCGGACAAATTAGCTAAAACGCTTGCGAGCGAAGCAGGAGTTGAAACCATGGTGTTGAACCCGGTGGAAGGCCTAACCCAAGAACAGGTTAACAACAAAGATGATTATTTCACCCTGATGGAGAAAAATTTGCAAAATCTGCTGATCGCATTAAAATAAGAAGAATGAAGGTTAAACATCCAGAAGTCTTTGCTGTCCCATCGGCGAAGACTTTTGGAATGTTCAGCAGCATATTTACAGTTTTTTATTTATTATGAAGGGCGGCTTTGCCATGCAGCAAATCATGCCATTATGTCATGATCCGATTATCGAGATTGAGAATCTGTCTTTTTCCTATGGGGATCAGCGTGTGATACAAAATCTCAATTTTATGGTTCAGCAGCGGGATTTTGTAGGGATTATCGGTTCGAACGGAGCGGGAAAAACAACGTTGCTTCGCATGCTGGTAGGACTGCTGCCTCCTGCACAAGGAGATATCAAGCTGTTTGGACAGTCGATTCGCAGATTCAAGGACTGGAACCGGATCGGGTACGTGCCCCAAAAAAATGCGTTTAATCCGCTGTTCCCGGCGACTGTTCGTGAAGTTGTCATGTCTGGCTTGTATAACAACAAGAACATGTTCCGCCGTATCTCCCGTCAAGGCCAACAACAGTGCGTTGATGCGATGCAGGTGATGCGGATTGAGGATATAGCGCATAAACGTATTGGACAACTGTCCGGCGGTCAGCAACAACGTGTCTTTTTGGCTCGTGCGCTAATTAATCACCCGGATCTTTTGATTCTGGATG
Source organism: Paenibacillus sp. TSA_86.1 (assembly GCF_052691815.1). Taxonomy (NCBI): domain Bacteria; kingdom Bacillati; phylum Bacillota; class Bacilli; order Caryophanales; family Paenibacillaceae; genus Paenibacillus; species Paenibacillus sp. TSA_86.1. The sequence continues at coordinate 81,600 of NZ_JBQZGE010000012.1, forward strand.
AACCTACAGTAGGGATCGATGCAGAGTCACAAGCCAGTTTCTTTGAACTGATTACCCACATGCATGAACATCATCGGATGACGTTCCTGATGGTGTCTCACGATATGGATCGAATGGAGAGTTATCTGGGCGCGGAAGCGGCCCTAACGAATGGTAAGATCCATTTCCATGTGCGTCATTCGCATGAGATCGAAGATTGTGCAGAGACTAACCTGCAGCATACTACCGCACAGGTACGCTAGTTATGTTTGTATGCCATTAGATTAACCAGGCTGAAGGAGTCGTGTTTGTTTTGGAAATATTATGGAGTGATTTTTTTCAGCGTGCCCTTGCAGGCGGATTGCTTATCGGCATCACCGCTCCGCTGATCGGACTTTTTCTGGTGTTGCGGAGACTATCGATGATCGGGGACACTTTGTCCCATGTAACGATTGCGGGAGTAGCGCTTGGTTTTCTGATAGAAGTGTACCCCATTGGTGTAGGTTTGATTTTTGCGGTACTGGCGTCATTTGCCATTGAAAAGCTGCGTAAAGCATATAAAACCTATGCAGAGTTGTCTATTGCAATTATTATGTCTGGAGGCGTAGCGCTGGCTTCGCTGTTTTTTACACTGGGTAAAGGGTATAACGCGGATGTTATGAGTTATTTGTTCGGCAGTATTTACACACTGGATGCAACGGATCTGAAGCTGGTTGGAGTCGTGACACTGATCGTTGTTATTGTGGTGGCCTTCTTACATAAGGAGTTTTTCCTGCTCAGTTTTGAAGAGGATGCAGCTGCAGTGACGGGATTGCCAGTCAAAATGCTGAATATGTTAATTACGGTTATGACAGCACTAGTGATCAGTACAGCGATCAAAATCGTGGGCGCTTTGCTGGTATCTGCATTGTTGACTATTCCCGTTGCCGTCAGTCTGCTCCTGGCTCGAAGCTTCAAATCAGCTATCATTCTGTCTGTGGTGATTGGAGAGATTGCTGTAGTGATTGGACTGGTTACGGCGGGGATCTGGAACCTGGCGCCGGGAGCAACGATTGTGCTGCTGCTGATTGGCATGTTGATTCTAACGATGATTGCAAAAAAAGGCTTTCGTGCCTGATATTCTAATGCTTATCATTTAACGATTAACGAGAAAGTGAGCCCAAGGAAGGGAGACATTGCCTCATGCCTGATGTTAATGTATGGCTGGCTTTTGTAGCCGGCCTCGCTTCTTTTATATCTCCATGTTGCCTTCCGCTGTATCCTTCGTATCTCTCGTACATCACGGGAATGACCGTGCAACAGTTGAAGGATGATCGTAATCAGCGCGAGGTGCGGTTCAAGACGTTAACGCATACACTGGCGTTTATTCTCGGTTTCTCGGCTGTATTTTATTCGCTTGGTCTTGGCGCAGGATTGTTTGGTCAATTCTTTAACGATAACCGTGATTTGATTCGTCAATTGTCGGCGATTTTGATTATGTTGATGGGCTTGTTTCTGTTAGGCATTTTCAAACCGCAGTTTTTGATGAAAGAACGAAAACTTGACATGAAGTGGAAACCAGCCGGTTATGTAGGTTCCTTTATTTTTGGCATCGGTTTTTCGGCGGGATGGTCACCTTGTATAGGGCCGATCCTGACAGCTATTATTGCGATGGCTGCGAGTGAACCGTCCACTTGGCTTAAACTGATTACCGGTTATACTATTGGATTTGCGTTGCCTTTCTTTGTTCTAGCATTCTTCATTGGCTCCACACGGTGGATTTTGCGTTATTCCAACATCATGATGAAGATTGGCGGAGCATTAATGTTGTTAATGGGCATATTGCTGTTCACGAATCAGATGACCAAAATAACCATATGGCTTCAGGAAATTACACCGCAGTGGATGATTATTTAACACTAATCATGTAAAATTTCATGTGAGATGAAAATACGAAGGACTAATTTTCAATAAAGTACATAAAGCAGGCCTCATAAACCAGAACGATTCTGGAATATGCGACCTGCTTTTTAATCTCATGAGAACGGGAGTTTTCTTCAGTTAGGTGAAGTAATCAATCTTAGCTAACGGGAAATGTTCGAAAATACGTTCTGTAATGAACTCGCGTAGAGCATCCTGCTGATCATCTTTATAAACGTATTTGTATTGACCCCAACGGCCCCATTTCATTTTACGTTTCTCAATATCCATCTCCAGCTTCGATTTGGGATATCGCTTCTCGATGGTGGCTTTCGCCGTTTTGGTAAAACGATGCTGGATCATCTCAAACGTAAGATCTCTGGTAGCTTCTTCAGGCAGGGTTTCTGCCAGCTTTTGCAGTAACTCCGCATAACCTTCCTGCCAGCCATCGTACCAGATGATGGGAGCTATGATGAAACCAAGCGGATAACCCGCACGGGCAATTTTGCCTGCGGCTTCAATACGCTCTTCAAAGCGGGAAGTTGCAGGTTCGAAATTTTTGATAACATAGTCCGAATTGACGCTGAACCGGATACGCGTGTGACCATTGTGCTTGATGTCAAGCAGCGGATCAACATGATGATATTTCGTAACGAAGCGTAAACGGCCGTATTCCTCATCAGCCATAAAACGAATGAGATCGCTCAGGTTTTCCGTAATATGTTCCAGACCAACAGGGTCGGATGTACAAGCTGCCTCGAAACGGGTGATTTCAGGTTTCCGTTCCTCGATGTATCCTTTGGCAGCCTCAATAATCTCTTCCGTGTTTACATACACGCGGATATAAGGTTTGGCGCCCAAAGTGGTCTGCAGATAACAATAATGGCAATGCCCCATGCAACCCGTTGAGACTGGAATGGCATACTCTGCTGAAGGTTTGGACTGGTCAAATTTAAGCGTTTTGCGTACGCCAACAACCAAAGTTCGTTTGGCCATTCGATATTTCTCCTGTTCCGTCTCTCCGGGCAGGTTTGTGATACGATTGTGCGATGTGGTCATCTGATAAGGAATATTTTGAGATGTCACCCATTCCATAATTCGTTTGCCTTTATCATATTCAAGCGCTCCGGGTTCAAAATACACCAAATCGGGAATAAAGGGTTTAGTAGACTTTGCTTTTCGAACAGGGGGCTGGGCAACGCTTGTGCTCACAGAATCACTCCTTTCAGTACGAATCTGAACTTAGTTTGCCTCGTTTGAAGAGAAGTCACGCCTGCCAAATCCTTGTGTGCTGCATGGCGTGAATTCGGCAGGACTTGCCAATGCGTATTGATAACATGTATCATTAGAAGATAGGGACCAGGTACGTAGAACCGGTCAGAGAGAAGAGAGGGAAGCAGATGCCAACGCCCAGTATGGAAGACTATTTGGAGCGTATATACAAATTGATTGATGAAAAGGGCTATGCTCGTGTGTCTGATATAGCTGAAGGACTGGAAGTGCATCCTTCATCCGTGACGAAGATGATCCAAAAGCTGGATAAGGACGAGTACCTGATCTATGAGAAGTACCGCGGGTTGGTGCTGACACCAAAAGGAAAAAAGATGGGCAAACGGTTGATGGAACGCCATCATCTGCTGGAGCAGTTTTTAACCACCATCGGTGTGCAGGAAGAGAACATTTACAATGATGTAGAAGGTATTGAGCATCATTTGAGCTGGGATTCCATCACTTGTATAGAGACTCTTGTAGAATATTTCCGTCAGGACGAGAGTCGTCTTCAAGATCTCAAAAACCTTCAGGATATCATGAGCAACACGGACTCTTGAACCTTGAATTCATACGTTAACAAAGAGAGAGATGCTTCTCGCCCAGTGCTAAGGTGAGGAGCATTTTTTTGTTATGCTAATCAAATCCGCCCAAAAATTGGTCAATATCGCAACTAAACCGGTCTCCCAAGCGTCTATTAAACTAGTAGAATTTACCGCAAATTTAATGATGTTGGAGGATTGTATTGATGAAATTGCGTAAAGGTTTAGTGCTTCTGCTTATTTTTGTCCTTGGTCTGCAGACAGTAGGTTTGACTGCACAGGCGGCATCTCCGAAAGAGATTTCTATTTTTCTGGATGGTCAGCGTCTGGAATCGGATGTTTCACCGTACATACTACCAAAGGTGAATGTCACGATGGTGCCGCTGCGTGTCATTAGTGAAGGATTGGGTGCTTCTGTGTTATGGTCTCAGGCAACCCGGACGGTGACGATTCAGAAATCGGATTCAACGATTACGATGACGAGTGGACGCCAGCAAGCGACCGTCGACAACACATTGGTTAATCTGGATGCGTCTGTGCAACTAAAACAGGGGCGTGTCATGGTTCCCATTCGTTTTGTAAGTGAAAATTTAGGAATTCAAGTGAGCTGGAATCAGGCTGCTCAGACGATCGATCTGTATACCGGAGATGGAACAACGCCAACACCTGAACCAACACCAGCAATTCCGGCAGAGCCAGGAGGGACTGTAACGCCAGTAACCCAAGAGATGCGTGGAGCCTGGATTTCGACGGTTAATGGCGATTGGCCTTCTTCTGGAGCAAAAGGCAATGTAGAGAAACAGAAGCAGGAGTATACGAGTCAACTGGATCAATTGAAGGATGTGGGTATCAATGCTGTATTTGTACAAGTCAGAGCAAATGCTGACACCATCTATCCTTCTAGCCTCGCACCTTGGAATAGTGTCCTGACAGGCACGCAAGGTAAAGACCCTGGCTACGATCCACTGGCTTTTATGATTGAGGAAGCACACAAGCGCGGGCTTGAATTCCATGCTTGGTTCAATCCATTCCGGGCTACCAACTCGGCAGCAACAACGAATCTGGCAGCAAACCACGTGTCTAAGCTGCATCCAGATTGGATTGTAAATGCATCAGGCAAATTATATATTAATCCGGGTGTTCCAGAAGCAAGACAGCATATTATGGATACCATTATGGAAGTTGTGAATAAGTATAATGTCGATGGTGTACATCTGGACGATTATTTCTACCCATCAAATGTTACCTTCAATGATGATGCTGCTTACAAAATGTATAATACGTTAAAGACTGCAGATCGCGCAGCATGGCGCCGTGACAATATTAATCAGTTTGTGCAACAGCTTGGACAGAGCATCCATCAAGTGAAACCGAAAGTAGAGTATGGGATCAGTCCATTTGGCGTATGGCGTAACAAAGCAAATGATTTTACGGGATCAGACACCAAAGCAGGCGTGACGGCATATGACAGCATGAATGCAGATGTTCGGACATGGATCAAACAAGGATGGATCGACTACGTGGCACCTCAAGTGTATTGGAGTATGACGCTAAGTGCCGCAAGATACGATAAGGTTGTAGATTGGTGGGTTAATGAGGTAGCGAATACCGATGTAAAACTGTACATTGGCCATTCTCCTTATAAACTGGGAACACCAGAGATTGGATGGCAGACCTCCCAAGAAATCATTGATCAATTGACTTATAATAAGAAGTATCCATCCATCGGTGGAGATATCTATTTCAGTTCCCAGTATCTTACCAAAAACCCGCTGGGCTTGATCGACCGATTGAAAACCTACTATGGAATGTAGGCCCACACGGTAACGTTTCCATATAAACATTCTCTTATTCATCACATCATAGTTATATGACCAACCCCTGTTCTCATACAGTGGCAGTAGCAAGCATGGCTGCCTGGAGAACGGGGGTTTTTGGTATGTTAATTAACGGAGTATTTGAGGGTGGAGGCGTGAAAGGAATATCACTCGCAGGGGCTGTACAGGGAGCACAGGACTGCGGGATGCAATTTAATCGGGTTGCCGGCACATCTTCCGGTTCGATTGTTGCTGCGCTTCTGGCTGCGGGATATCGGGCCGAAGAGATGAAAGTGATTATTGAGAGCACGCCGTTTGCTTCGCTATTGCAACGGTCACCTATATTTAATACACGCTGGATCGGCCCGGCAGCAAGGCTGTTTTTGAAAAAAGGCCTATATTCGGGAGAAGCGCTGGAATCATGGATAAGTAAGATGCTGGCGCAAAAAGGAATACGAACCTTCGCCGATTTGCCACCCGGAAAGCTGCTGATTACCGCTTCCGACATTACTAACGGCAACATTCTTGTGCTGCCTGATGATATCCGGCGCTTTGGGATCGAACCGACGAAACTTGAGGTTGCCAAGGCGGTGCGAATGAGCTGCAGCATCCCCTATTTTTTTGATCCGGTTATTATCCGGAAATCACCGATCATGTCCAAGGGATTAGCTTTTCAGGATCAGTTTGTGTATGTTGTGGACGGAGGGCTGCTTAGTAATTTTCCGCTCTGGTTGTTTGATGGAGAACGCTCGGAGTCAGGAGGGGCTATCATTCCGGTAGTCGGCTTCAAGATGGTAGGCAAAACCGAGGTAGAGCCTACGCGGATCAAAGGTCCGCTAACGATGTTACAAGCGCTTGTTGAGACAATGCTGACGGCTCACGATGAGCGTTACATTGAGCAGATTAACCGGTTTCGAACAGTCAAGATTCCTACGCTTGGCATTAAACCAACCCAGTTTAATCTTTCCGTTCAGGACAGTACCAACTTATATCGGTCTGGCGTTGCCTCTGGCCTGGAGTTTTTCAACACGTGGAATACAAAGATGTATAACGAGCAATTGGAAAAGCAGCGAAAAGAACTTCGCAAGAAACAGGCGGATGCACTGCCGCTGATTCCCGTGTAAAGACTTAAAAAAGCAATTCTCCTTAGCTGAGGAGAATTGCTTTTTGGGTTTTATTTTACCGTAAAACTGGAACACAGCCTTAACACGACGACAACTTAGTGATACTTGGGAATGTCCTCGTCGTTGCTTTTCCCTTTTTGGCCTTGAATCACCTGGAAAGGATAGTCCTTGCGTTTCTTGGACGAACTGCTTTTTCTGGCCTGGACATTATTCTGTGCATTCACTTTAGCCATCGTTTTAGCCGAAGGTTTGATCTTTGGTGTCTTTGCTTTTCTCGACCAACGGGCAGGCGGATATTTGTACAACAGGAACACCACTCCGAACACAATCAGAGGGATGAGAATACTGGTCAATGAGGCTCTAGTCAAAAAACTGATGACTCCAAGAGCGGCCAGTACAATGAATGCCCAAAATATAATGGCCTGCTTATTCATATCATTCACCCTTTCACAGGATCAAATGTAGCTACAGGAACTTCAGTTGTCGATGAAACGTTGGCAAGTTTGGCGTCCAGCTCAAGCATGCGGTTAAACGATGCAATGGAAACTTCCACTTGAGCGTTGGTAGGTTCTTTCGTTGTGAGTAGTTGCAGCCACAGACCCGGATATCCCAAATAACGAAGAATGGGAATATCACGAAGCGAGTTCGTAATCTTGAGTAGTTCGAACGAAACACCCAGCACGACTGGCAGCAACAACAGACGCTGTCCCATCCGTTCCCATAAATTATCATAGGTGAACACGGAGTACAGGAATATACCGATAATAACGGTCAACATGATAAAGCTGCTTCCACAACGGTAATGCAGTCTGCTGTATTTCTGAACATTTTCCGGGGTCAACTTTTCTCCAGCCTCATATGCACTGATAACCTTATGCTCTGCCCCATGGTATTGAAACAAACGTTTGATCATCGGCGTCTGCGAGATTAACCACAGATAGGCGAGTAACAAAATCAGTTTGATGACACCTTCCAATACATTATGCAGGAATTGATTGTCAAATACATTTTTAAATAAGAAGTCCTCGATCACAACAGGAAGCAGCGTCAACACAATTTTGCCGAAAAGGAAGGACAGGATGGCGACAGCTGTTACCCCAATAATCATGCTAAGGCTCCAGCCGGACCCTTGCTTCTCCTCTTGTTTGGCCTTTTCTTCCGGTTCCAGTTCATCATCAGCATAAGCGTCAGCAGAGTAGTTCAGATGTTTGCTGCCTTTGACACTTGAATCTATAATGCTGACAATTCCGCGCAATAAAGGAATCCGCCGCAATTTCATGACCCAGGTCTTGTCTTGCTTGGGAACTTCCAGATACGTAATTTCGCCGTCTTTTCTGCGAACAGCCGTAACATTGACGTGTTTACCGCCGAACATTACACCTTCGATAACGGCTTGCCCCCCGTAGCTGACAGGCTTGGATTGTTGAGGCAAATTATTCACCTTCCTATTCTGTTCTAAGCCTTTACAGTGAAAGGCAGTCTAATATCCCTATTGTATCGAATTTGGAGAGCAATTTCTAGTTTAGAGACCAATCCGCAGGAGAAGCTGTTAAGATTGTCCTGTTTTGAACATACTACGGCCTAGAACTGTAAGAAAATATCTGGCATGCCTGCGAGATGATCTTGCGAAGAAGGGGACGTTAGTGATGAACGATCATAACCATGAGAAAGTATCCACGAATAGTAATCACGAAGAAAAATCAGATCAGCATAAACATGAGCAACACTCGCAAGAACGTGATGATAAAGTAATGAAGCGGCGTTCCGCACCGAAGCAGGGGGATGCGCACTATTATACGAACCGGTTTTCCTTTGCACTAGAGTTGGGATTCTTTGCCGGTTTGATCTGGGGCGGCATCCACTGGCTGTTCCATCTGCTGCATTTTACTGTAGTACCTGTCGGTTTTCTGGCGGAGCCGTTCTTCAAACATAAATATATCTATACTCCGGCAGGTCATTTAACGGGCTGGCTATGTTTTATTGTATTCTCCATCCTTGCTTCGCTGTTATATACCTTTACCATCCGGAAATTAAAAGGGCCGTTCCCTGGTATGGTGTACGGGATCGTGTGGTGGATCATCCTCTTTATATTGCTTGGCCCCAAACTGGGAATGATGAAGCCGCTAAACCAGTTGACATGGGATTCAATTTTCACCGAATTTTGTTTCTTTCTCCTTTGGGGACTGTTCATCGGTTATACCGTAGCGATGGAGTATACCGACGAGCGGAAGCGGGAGCCGGAGCACGCAGGCGCCTAGACGCAAAAAAGCTTCTCAATCCGGTCATGGCTGTGTTAAAATAGCAGATGGTTATTTGCAGAGAGGGTGGAGCAGCGATGAAACGAATTATTGTGATCAATGGCCCGAACCTAAACATGCTTGGCGTACGTGAACCAGGCATTTATGGAACGCTTAGTCTGAAGGATATTGAAGGCAAAATTCGCAGACAGGCTGAAGAACTGGGAGTCTCCATCGCTTTTTATCAATCCAACCATGAAGGGGACATTATTGACCGCATTCATGCCGCAATGGGTGAGTCGGACGGGATTATGTTAAATGCCGGGGCGTTTACCCATTACAGCTATGCTATACGTGATGCAATCAATGCCGTGAAAGTTCCTACCGTGGAAGTTCATCTATCCAACATTCATGCACGCGAAGCATTCAGACATCATTCAGTACTTGCAGCGGAAACGATCGGGCAGATTGCCGGATTTGGCGAAGTAAGCTATGAACTGGGACTGCTGGCTCTCGTGCGTCATCTGGACAAACAAACCTGAGCCGGAAACCCGGGAATGTGAGAGAAAGAAGGGTTACCGATGGAAAACAAACGAGTACACAAGTTGCGCGAGGCAATGGCTGAGCGTGAACTCAAAGCAATGCTGATTACGAACCCGATTAACCGTCGTTATACGACGGGATTTACCGGCTCGGCGGGATATGTGCTTATCACAGAGCAGGAGGCTTATTTGCTTACTGATTTCCGTTATATGGCACAGGCATCCTCGCAAGCTCAAGGTTTCAACGTTGTGGAACACGGTGCAAAACCGATGGATTCCGTACGTGATTTACTGGTTAAAGCGAATATCAACGAGGTTGGCTTTGAACAGGATTCGGTCACATTCGGTACGCATGCTTCTTATGCGGAATCGTTGCAATCGGTTAAACTTACCGCAGTATCCGGCATTGTTGAGCAGCTTCGTATGTTCAAAGATGATGACGAAATTGCAGTAATGCAGAGGGCGGCAGATTTGGCAGATGCCACATTCAGCCACGTTTTGCAATTTGCGAAACCGGGTATGACTGAACGTGAAGTCGATCTGGAAATGGAATTTTTCATGCGCAAGCATGGGGCAACCAGCTCTTCCTTTGACACGATTGTCGCTTCAGGCGAACGTTCTGCGTTGCCTCACGGTGTAGCAAGTAGCAAGGTAATTGGACAGGACGAACTGATTACGTTTGACTTTGGTGCGTTGCTGGACGGATACTGTTCAGATCTGACACGTACGATTGCAACGGGCAACCCTGTACCTGAGCTGCGCAAAATTTATGACATCGTACTGGAAGCACAGTTACATACGCTGGAGAACCTGAAACCAGGTATGACCGGACGGGAAGCGGATGCACTTGCTCGAGATATCATTGCAGGTTATGGATATGGAGAACAATTCGGACACAGTACAGGCCACGGCCTGGGCATGGAAGTTCATGAAGCTCCGCGTTTGTCCAAGCTTAGCGATGATGTATTGAAACCGGGCATGGTGGTTACGGTTGAACCGGGGATTTATATCGATGGACTTGGCGGCGTACGGATTGAAGATGACGTTGTGATTACCGAGACAGGTATCCATATTCTTACGAAATCGGACAAAAAGTTCACCGTTATTGGGTAATACACCAGCTAATTTTTATTTATATTCAGGAGGGATTTTTTGTGATTTCAGTTAACGATTTTAAAACAGGTTTGACCGTAGAAGTAGATGGAGACATCTTCACTGTAATTGACTTTCAACACGTAAAACCAGGTAAAGGCGCAGCCTTCGTACGTTCCAAATTGAAAAACCTGCGTAACGGTAACACCGTTGAGCGTACATTCCGTGCAGGTGAAACGATTGGCCGTGCAATTATCGAGAACCGTGGTGTATCTTATCTATATGCAAGTGGTTCAGAGCACACGTTTATGGATAACGAAACTTACGATCAGTTCACTTTGACAAGTGAGCAACTGGAATGGGAATTGAACTTCCTGAAAGAAAACATGAACGTGAAAATCGTTAGCTACAAAGGTGAAATCCTGGGTATCGACCTGCCTACAAGCGTTGAGTTGAAAGTTATTGAAACCGAGCCAAGCGTTAAAGGTAACACGGCACAAGGTGCGACTAAAAATGCAAAAGTAGAAACAGGTCTGAATGTACAAGTGCCTTTGTTCATCAATGAAGGCGACGTGCTTCTGATTGATACACGTGAAGGTAAATATTCTTCCCGTGCGTAACTTTAACTTGCTGTAAGCTTGAAGGTACGGATGAAAACCCTTTGCCATGCATGTGGCAAAGGGTTTTTTTGAAAAAAGATTAGCCTAAGAGGCGCTTTCGTAATATACTGGGTTAAAGTCATTTCTCGTAGAGAATAATGACGAATGATATCAATTTATGCATACTGCACAAGGTAGGGAGTGGATTTGCGTTGTCATTGTACGTCATGAAATTTGGGGGCAGCTCGGTCGGAGATACAGAACGCATGAAGCGTGTGGCCGGACGTGTTGTGGAAAAAGCGGATGAAGGACATCAATGTGTCGTTGTGGTTTCGGCCATGGGGGATACTACAGATGAGTTGATTGATCAGGCGAAGCTGCTGAACAGTGATTTGCCTGCTCGTGAAATGGATATGCTTCTGACGACAGGGGAACAGATCTCGATCTCATTGCTGTCCATGGCAATCCAGTCACTTGGGCGCAAGGCCGTATCCTTTACAGGATGGCAAGCCGGTTTCCGAACAGAGCCGGTGCACGGTAAAGCTCGAATTCAGGATATTCGTCCTGAGCGTGTCAATGCTGCTCTGGCTGCAGGCAATATTGTTATTGTTGCCGGTTTCCAAGGCATGACCGAAGATGGTGAGATCACTACTCTGGGCCGCGGTGGTTCGGATACAACAGCTGTAGCGCTTGCAGCAGCCATTCAAGCGGACGCTTGTGAGATTTATACGGATGTGGACGGGATCTATTCCACAGATCCGAGAATCGTCAAAGTGGCACGCAAACTAAAGGAAATATCTTACGATGAAATGCTGGAGCTTGCGAATCTGGGAGCAGCGGTATTGCATCCTCGTGCTGTAGAGTACGCGAAGCATTCCGGTGTGCCTCTGATTGTTAGATCAAGCTTTAACCATAATGAAGGAACGGTTGTGAAGGAGGAAGCAACAATGGAACAAGGGGTAGTAGTAAGTGGCATTGCCTATGACAAAAACGTAGCTCGTATCAGTATTCTGGGTGTGCCGGATGTCCCGGGTGTTCTCGCTGAAGTATTCGGCGAACTGGCGTCCGAGCAACTGGATGTAGATATTATCGTTCAGAGCGGAGTACAAGATGGCAAAGCAGACTTTTCCTTCTCGGTTGCCCTGTCTGATCGTGAAAAGGCACTTCGCGTCATCGAAGGTCTGCATAGCCGTTTGCCTTACCGTGAAGTGACTTCCGAAGAGAATCTGGTTAAAATCTCGATTGTTGGTGCAGGTATGGTGAGTCATCCAGGTGTGGCTGCCAAAATGTTTAAGGTTATCTCTGGTGAAGGCGTAAGCATCAAGATGGTCAGCACGTCTGAGATCAAGGTGTCCTGTGTTATTGACGGAGAAAAACTCCACGATGTCATTAAAGCACTGCATACAGCGTATGATCTGGATACTGCAGAGCAAGCAGTCATTGGTGGACCACAAGTTCGCAGATAACAGATCGAAGATATATAGTCATAAATACAAAGAGGTGTACTGTTGCCAACCGGCCGCAGTACGCCTCTTTTGTTGTACTACAGCTGTTTGCACATATGACCTCCTCGTAATTTACGGTAAGGCTTTAACTCATTCCCTACCCGCATTTCCGGCACGCAATCCAATAGATTTAATTGGGAACAATAGGTAACATCATGCATTCTCCCCAGCTTATCGAGCCTTCGTGCACTGGATGATGTTCGAACCAAGTCGGTAATTCGATCCTGACATTGAGATACGGCTTGATGAAGAATGATACCAAGATCATTCAGCTGCAAAGGAGAACGGGTCTGACGATACAACTCTTCAATAATACATCCGGCACATAAGCCATCCTCTAATGCAAACTCATCCTGCTCACCTGCACACAATAACAAGATATCCCGTTGCAACTCGATCAGAGCGGCAGCAACAGCTTTTGCATTTAATAAAGCTCCGGCAAGAATATGTCTGGCTCTAGATGCCTTGATCAGAGCTCTTGTACCGTCTGTCGTGGTCAGGATGATGACTTTGTGCGCAATGTCAGGGCTCATATATTCATAGGGGGAATTACCCGCCTCGAATCCAGTAATTTTTTTGTCAAAACGTTCACCACCTCGAATGCTGTTCCGTACGTCCATCCGCTTGGCTTGCGGAACAGTCTCTGCAGCAATAACACCTGCGGCCTGATGGGCAAGGGCGGTCACAATCGTACTTGTCGTCCGCAAAACATCAATCACCACTACACTCCGACCCTCAATATCTATAGTACGCACTTCATTCACATTACCTACAACGTCGACACGCACACTCCACAACTCCTTTCTGTTCCTGGTAATGATGCAACTGCTTCTCAACCGGAACAGTCCATTCTGTCTGTAAGCATTATATGCATGCATACCTAGACAGGTGCCTAGATCACAGGTATCTATGAATTTTGGCTCTCACCGCCATCGTGAAGAAATGATAGATTTCAGCGTCATAAAATGAATGTACAGGCATAAACTTGAGATATGAACAAGATCAGAGAAGCAATCATGATGAATTATAAAGTTGGAGGAGCCTACTCATGAAAGTGAAATGGAGGGATCTTTTTCCGGAACCCATCCGAACCATCTTGGGCAGAATGCCGCCCGATCTATTGGAACAAGTGGAAGAAGTCCGTATTCGAGAAGGCAGGCCCTTGGAAATTAATGCAGGGAACAATTATCAGTTCCTCACATCAGAAGGTGTAGCCACAGGAAAACCTGAGGAAGCGTATATTCCTCAAAAAGAAGTGACGCACAGACTGCTTGATCTGATAAGCAATCACTCGCTCTATACCTTGGAAGAAGAACTGCGAAAGGGATTCATCACGATCCCGGGGGGGCACCGAATCGGACTCGCAGGCCGGACGGTACTCAGCGGAGGGCGTGTAGAATATTTACGGGACATCAACGGTTTTAATGTCCGTGTTGCACGAGAAGTGCAGGGGATTGCTGATCCAATTCTTCCGTATTTACTGGATATGAAAAATGGGCAGGTGCTGCATACGCTGATTCTATCCCCGCCCCAGCATGGCAAGACAACATTACTGCGAGATTTGGCAAGACAGATCAGCAACGGCAATAAGCTGTCTAGTGGCGACGAATGGAAACAAGGCATACGTCCTCGGCTAAAAGTTGCAATTGTGGATGAGCGTTCTGAAATTGCTGGCAGTTACAGAGGTGTCCCTGGTTTCGATGTAGGTCCACGAACAGACATCATGGATGGATGTCCGAAGGCAGAAGGCATGATGATGATGCTTCGCTCCATGTCACCGGATGTTCTGATTGTGGACGAGATTGGTCGTCCGGAGGATGCCGAAGCCGTGATGGAAGCTCTGCATGCAGGGGTTTCCGTTATTGCCACTGCCCATGGACGGGATTTGTCTGAACTGTCTGCAAGACCTGCTCTGAGAACGCTGATTACAGAGCAAATGTTCCAGCGCTATGTGCTGTTGCAAAGGACGAGCCGAGGGTTGAGCTTCCGACTGGCGGATAGCAAGATGCGCGGACTGCAGCAAGCCGGGGCTGGAGGTGAAGCCTTTGGTTAATATGTTTGGCGCGCTGCTGATTCTGCTAGCTAGCACACTCGCCGGTTTTTACAAAGCCAGGCAGTATGCATTGCGACCCAGACAGCTGCGTGAATTGATTGCTGCCCTGCAGCGGTTGATGACAGAGATTAATTACGGCTTAACACCGCTCCCTGACGCGATGAAGAAGATGGGAGCTCAGACAAAAGACCCGATAAAGACCCTTTTTTTACACGCAGCTGCACAGATGGAACCTCCGCATGGCCTTACTGCCCGAGAGAGTCTTCAGGCCGGTGTAGAACAGACGTGGGGGAGATCTGCGATGAAGTCAGACGAGCGGGAAGTTATGCTGCAGTTGAGTTTCAGCCTTGGCACCAGTGATCGTCAGGATCAGACGAAACATATTTCGTTAGCCATTCAGCAACTCATGCATGAGGAATCCCGCGCACAGGCCGATCAAGTGAAATACGAACGAATGAGCCGCAGCCTGGGGATGCTAGTCGGAGCGTTAATCGTCATTCTGATCTTCTGAAATAGCCGGGATAGCGAGGTGCCAAGGTCATGAATTTAGAAGTGAACGCAATCTTTCAAATTGCGGGCATAGGGATCATTATAGCGATGATTCATACCGTGCTGAAACAAATGGGAAAGGAAGATATGGCTCACTGGGTGACTGTAATCGGATTTGTCGTTGTACTGTTCATGGTCGTCCGGATGCTGGACAGCCTGCTGCAGGAGATTAAGTCCATATTTCTTTTTCAATAAAAATGGTCATGAAGCCGGATGGTGGTGACCCATGGAGATTATTCAAGTTGTTGGTCTGGCACTCATTGCAACCGTACTGATTCTAGTGATTAAGGAACAGAAGCCGATGTTTGCTTTTCTGATCGCGGCAGCAACCGGTATTGTGATCTTTATGCTCTTGATTGGCAAGATCGGTGCAGTGATCGAGGTGTTAAAACGTCTTGCTGAAAATTCCGGTATGGAGAGCATCTATTTGAAAACCGTGTTGAAGATTATAGGCATTGCTTACATTGCGGAGTTCGGTGCACAGATTGTAAGAGACTCAGGACAAGAGAGCATTGCATCCAAGATTGAACTGGCTGGCAAGGTATTGATCCTTGTACTTGCCATCCCGATCATCAGCATCATTATCGAAACGGTCATGAAACTGATGCCGGTGTAGAAAGGGCGTGCGGATAACAGATGAAATACCTGCATGACAAGCCGCGCTGGCGTCTCATGATTGTGCTGATGGTTTGTTTAATGTTTGCTGTAATTGGACAGGTTGCGGCTAGTTCCCCGTCAAATGAGTGGATGCAGCAACAGGCAGATCAGCTGCCGAAGGATCAGGTGGAGAAATATTGGGACCAGTTGATGAAACAATATGGTGGTTTTTTTCCAGAAGGAAAAACGCCATCCTTCATGGATATGTTAATTCCCGGGAATACAGGATTCAGTCTGAAATCCGTGTTCACTGCGGTTGGTACGTATGCGCTACACGAGGTTTTGTATAACGGCAAACTTCTGGTTACCATCGTCATGTTAACCGTGCTGAGTATGATTCTGGAGACACTACAGACCGCATTTGAGAAAAATAATATTAGTAAAATCGCCTATTCTATCTGTTATCTGGTCATTATTATTCTTGCGATCAACAGCTTCAGCGTGGCGATAGGGTACGCGAAAGAAGCGATATCCAGCATGATCAACTTTATGATGGCGATGGTCCCGCTTCTATTCACATTGCTAGCTTCGATGGGAAATGTCGTCACCGTGTCAGTGACACATCCGTTGATTATTTTCATGATTCACCTCGTAAGTACGCTAATTCATCTGCTGGTGTTCCCGCTACTCTTCTTCTCGGCTGTACTGCATCTGGTGAGTTCACTCTCTGATAAATACAAATTGACACAAATGGCGGACCTGCTGCGCAACATTAGCGTAGCCTTGCTGGGCATATTGCTGACGATGTTTCTGGGTGTCATTTCAGTACAAGGCGCATCGGGATCTGTTGCCGATGGTGTCAGTTTGAAAGCAGCCAAATACATCGCAGGAAACTTTGTGCCTGTTGTAGGAAGGACATTTGCAGACGCAACAGATACAGTCATCACGGCATCGTTGCTTGTGAAAAATGCGATCGGACTGACGGGCGTCATTATTATATTGTTCCTGTGTGCGTTCCCAGCCATTAAGATTCTGGCTCTGGCTTTGATCTACAACGTAACCG
Source organism: Paenibacillus sp. TSA_86.1 (assembly GCF_052691815.1). Classification (NCBI taxonomy): domain Bacteria; kingdom Bacillati; phylum Bacillota; class Bacilli; order Caryophanales; family Paenibacillaceae; genus Paenibacillus; species Paenibacillus sp. TSA_86.1. Next base: position 98,467 of record NZ_JBQZGE010000012.1, read on the forward strand.
GAGCGATTATGCAGCCGCTCGGAGATACTCCGATCGTAGAGTGCCTGCAAGCGATTGGTAAAAGCATGATTTATGTATTCGCTGCGCTAGCTGCGGTGGGACTTATGTTTTTCCTGGCGATTACAATTCTGCTGACCGCAGGTAACCTGACCGTTATGATGCGTTAGTGCTTCCATGAGAAAGGGGCTGGAGAGGATGGGGTGGCTGAGCAGCTGGCTGCAGGATCTGATCATGATCGTTCTACTCGCAACGTTTGTAGATATGCTGCTTCCAAATCGATCTATGGAACGGTACGTCAAGCTTGTGCTGAGCCTTCTCATCCTGCTGACTCTATTATCACCCATCACCAAACTGCTGCGAAGTGATCCGGTAGGCGAACTGAAACGAGCCATGACAGCCATGGATGCTCCGACAGATGGCCAGGCAACACTCGAACAGATACTTGCTCGGGGGAAGCAAATGCAAGCGAGCGAGCAACAGCAGTCCTTGAAGTGGACGGCCAAGGAAGTGGCGAGCAACATGAAAGGACAGATTGAAGAAATGATCGGCGCGAAAGTTCAGTCTGTCGAGGTGCAGCTGGCAATGAAAAAACAAGATGTCGATACTGGGGCAACCACTTCTGTTGAACTACCTGTCATTCAGCAAGTTGTGGTTAAGATGGCGGGTAAGCCGGCAAAATCCAAACCGGATTCAGGAGGGGCAGAACCTGTCAATAGTCATCCGATATCAGAAACGAAAGAACTTGCAGAACAAGACGGAAACCAGCGGAGTGCTCCATCGATCCAGATTGATCCGATTGAAATTGCTAATGTACAGATTAAGTCGAACGGTGAGCAGTCAAATACGGATGAGGATCAATTATCTGCTCATCCTGTATCCGAATTACCTGTTACACCCGGCGATAGTGAAGATTCCGACGCAGAGAAAACAAGTGTTTCACGGTCTGAACATGCTGTACAGATTATTAAACTGTTACAAGAAAAATGGAAGATTGATGCGAGTCAAGTTCAGGTGACTGAGACGAAAAATGCAGAAGTGCTCTGAGAAGGAGGGGATCCGATGAAACCATGGTTCAAAAAGCTGGAAAACTGGATGGGCGGCGGTGAAGGTGGTGCAAAGCGCAGTCAAACCTTGCGTTGGCTGATCATTCTGGGACTGATCGGTGTGGGCATCATGCTGTTTAATTCTTTTGTCAATGTCAAAAAAATAGATTCCGAAAACATCGGTCGGGAACCACCGGAACAAGCCTCCTCCATGTCAGCCATCCAGAATGATTTAATGGAAGAGAATCCTTTTCAGGCGATCGAAATGGCATTTGAAGACAAGGTCAAAGGGGTGCTGGAAAATATCGTAGGCGTGGGCACCGTTGATGTGATGGTCACCGTAGATTCCACCGAAGAACTGGTGGTGCAGCGGAACGTCAAAGATTCACAGCAGCTTACTGAAGAGACGGATGCCAATGGTGGCAAACGACATATGACGCAATATACCCGTGACGGAGAGATCATTACGTATGAAATATCAGGAAATCAGACGCCGATTGTCACGAAAAAACTAAAACCGCAGATTCGTGGTGTACTCGTCGTGGCAAAAGGTGCAGAGAACAAGGTTGTGAAAGACTTGATTACAGATGCTGTTGAAAAAGGTTTAAACGTTGCTGCGTACCGGATCTCGGTCGTTCCGCGCAAACAGGATTGAAGAAATCATTCACGACGGATCACATGAAAAGTGTTGCCAGAGTCAACCCTATTTTGAGGAGGATGTACTAAATGAATAACAAACGTCAAACGATATGGCTCGTCTCCATGCTGAGTCTGATGGTTATTTTGTCCGCATATTATCTGTTTACTGAAGATTCGGGACCTGTAAAAATGCCTGTTGCTGATAGTCAGCAAGTGAATGGTATGAAACAGGGAGAAGCGAAGGAAACGGCCGGTATTGTGGATCCAACAGAGGGTTTGGTCATTAACGAAGTTGTGAATAGCGGAGAAGTGACGGGCGATTCGGGTGTAGCCGATGATCCGGCTGAAAATACGACGGGTGCGAACGGACAGGAAGCGGGAAAAACTGAAAAAACACCTGTAGCTGAGCCAGGTGCAAAAGAAGGGGAAACCGATAAAAAGTCAGAGAATAGTGCCGAAAACGGAGCAATGACCACGCCGAAGACCGAAGGGAAAACAGAGGGCGAGGCTGCCAAGACGGACGAGGAAGTGCTCAAAGAGATGGAACAGCAAAATACCGCTGTGTCCGCAAGCAGTCAGTTCCAGAATTACCAGTGGCAACGTGAGGAGAGCAACAATCGCAAATACGAGGAATTGATGACCGTTGCAGGTGATCTGAGTAAAACACCGCAAGAGAATGCAAAAGCGACAGAGCAGTTACGGGTGCTCGAAGATAAACAGGCCAAAATTACAGGTATCGAAGAAACGCTCTCCCAACAGTACGCAAATGCAGTCGTTCAGGAAGAGGCTGACAAGTATAAAGTGGTGGTTCTGAGTGACAAACTTGACGTTAAACAGGCGGTTTCTATCGTTGATCTGGTTATGAAAGAATTGTCTGTATCCCAGAACAAAATTAGCGTGCAATATGTCACAGAACAGTAAGCGAAAATGTGATAAGGAAGCCCCGGGAGCTTGTTCGACTCTCGGGCTCTTTCCATTTTTAATGATTATGATATAATACTAAAAGCCATATGACCGTCCTAGTGAGACTGGCATGATGCCGAAGGAGTGAATAATGGAAATGTTTAAATTGAGTGAAATTAAAGAATTGATCAAATTGGTGGATGAAAGTTCCGTTCAGGAATTGGAAATTGAAAATGAAGGATCGCGTTTATCGATCCGCAAACCGGGCAAAACGGAGTTTGTACAGGCTGCTGCCGTACAACCGCAAGTGATTGCTGCTCCGCAGGCACAACCTGCTGCTGCAGTTGTAAGTGAGTCTGCTCCACAAGCCGATACAACAAGTCATTTACATAAAATTGTATCTCCCATGGTAGGTACATTTTACAGAGCTTCCTCACCGGAAGCAGGTTCTTTTGTGAGCGTGGGTGATAAAGTTGTTGAGAAAACAACCGTATGCATCATCGAAGCCATGAAGCTGATGAACGAGCTTGATGCGGACATCAAGGGAGAAATCGTTGAGGTGCTGGTTGAAAATGGACAGCTTGTTGAATATGGACAACCCCTGTTCCTGGTAAAACCCGAATAACGGTTATAACTGGTTAACAGCAGCCGCATGAGCTTCGAAGGAGGACAATAACGAAATGAAATTTCATAAAATATTGATTGCCAATCGTGGCGAGATTGCTGTGCGCATTATTCGTGCTTGCCGCGAGCTTGGCATATCGACAGTGGCTGTTTACTCGGAAGCGGACAAGGACTCATTGCATGTCCGTCTGGCTGACGAGGCTTACTGTATCGGACCAACGCTGTCCAAGGACAGTTATCTTAACTTTACCAACCTGATGAGTGTTGCCACTTTGACGGAGTGTGATGCCATCCACCCGGGATACGGCTTTTTGGCAGAGAATGCTGATTTCGCGGAAATCTGTGATTCCTGCAACATTACATTTATTGGGCCTTCACCGGAAGCCATCACTAAAATGGGTGACAAGGCTGTAGCCAAACAGACCATGAAAGATGCAGGCGTGCCTGTAATTCCTGGATCAGACGGCCTTGTAGAAACAACGGAAGAAGCGATTATGATTGGCCGTGATATCGGTTACCCTGTCATTATCAAAGCTACCGCTGGTGGTGGAGGTAAAGGGATTCGGATTGCTGAAGACGAAGATCAGCTAGTGAAACAGATTACAGCAGCGCAGCAGGAGGCTCAGAAAGCATTCGGTAATGCCGGTGTATATCTGGAAAAATTCCTGACAGGTATGAAACACGTTGAAATTCAAATTATGGCTGACAAGCATGGCAATGCTGTTCATCTTGGTGAGCGTGACTGTTCCGTTCAGCGCCGTCGTCAGAAGCTCGTTGAGGAAGCGCCTTGCCCTGTGCTGAACGAGGAAGTACGCACCCAGATGGGTGACGCTGCTGTCCGTGCTGCCCTTGCGGTGAATTACTCCGGAGCGGGTACACTGGAATTCCTGCTTAGCCCAAATGGCGAGTTCTACTTTATGGAGATGAACACACGTATTCAGGTTGAGCATCCGGTAACCGAAATGGTAACTGGTGTGGATCTGATCCGTGAAATGATCTCTGTTGCCGAAGGGAATCCGCTTTCTTTCCGTCAAGAAGACGTCGTCATCAATGGATGGTCGATTGAATGCCGGATTAATGCTGAGGATCCTGATCGGAACTTTATGCCTGCACCAGGCAAGATTGGTTTTTATCTTGCTCCGGGCGGCCCAGGGGTTCGTGTGGATAGCGCAGCCTATCCTGGTTATACGATTTCACCGTTCTATGACTCCATGATTGCAAAATTGATCGTCTGGGGTGCAACCCGCGATGAAGCGATTGCCAAAATGAAGCGTGCTTTGGCAGAGTTTGCGATTGAAGGTATCTCTACAACGATCCCTTTCCATCAGAAACTTCTGGAGCATCCAACGTTTATCCGCGGAGATTTTGACATCAAATTCCTTGAGGAAAACGAGATTTAATAGTCATATTGGGCTTGTTTGTCATAAAGCAGCCCAAATGATATAGTATGAATAATAAGAGCGCATGTCTCCTGCATCGGATAAGCCCGCACACCAGCGGATGGCTGCAGGAGTTCCGGTAAAGCCGGACCGGAGGGGTTCCAGCGTTTATGAAAATGAACCGGCGCCCTGACGGATGGCCGCAAACTTATCTCGCGAAAGGTGTGTTAAACATTATGAGTACACTACCGACAGAATTTGAACGTACGGATATCGGTGAAATCCAGATCGCACCTGAAGTAATTGAAGTGATCGCTGGACTTGCAACAGTGGAGGTAAAGGGAGTAGCAGGAATGAGCGGTGGATTCGCAGGTGGATTCGCAGAACTGCTGGGCCGCAAAAACCTTTCAAAAGGGGTTAAGGTTGAAGTAGGTCAACGCGAAGCTGCAGTGGACGTTTCCGTTATTATTGAGTATGGATACCGTCTGCCACAGGTTGCTACTGAAATCCAACAAAACGTAAAGCGCTCCATTGAGAATATGACAGGACTTAACGTGAATGAAGTGAATGTGCACATCCACGACGTTCAGTTCAAGAGTGCTGAAAAAGTGGAAGAGATCGACCTGAACACGCAACGTGTAAAATAAAAAAGACAGATTTCCCCCGGCACTCCTGTCGGGGGTTATCCCGTCTTGGACAGGTCTTTGGTTATGCACTTCGGCTGGACAAGGTGATGAACGTTATGCCATTCAGCAAGTTAAGCAATGTGAGTGAGCAAGGGAGGCTGTGCAGTTCGTGGCTAAAATACTGGATCGGCTTCTGTTGTTTATATACAGCATAAGCGTAGGAGCAATATCGGCAGCGGTCATCTTACTGATTAGCGGTGTGCTGCCATACGAATTGAATTACCAGCAGGAACAAAATGTCATTGTTGCGTCCATTGTCGCAGCTGCGATTTTGTTTGTCCTGAGTTTACGTTTTTTCTACATCTCGATTCGGCGTGAGCGCGGCTCGTTGCCGTCTGTGGATCAACGTACCGAGTTCGGGGATGTGCAGATTTCGATGGAGACGATTGAGAACCTCTGTCTGAAGGCAACATCCCGCTTTCGTGGAGTACGTGACGTCAAAGCGCGCATTCGCGTGGTTGAGTCAGGACTGGAAATTAAGATTCGGGCCGTTGTGGATGGGGAGACACCTATTCCGGCACTGACCACGGATCTGCAAAAGGCTATACACGATCATGTTCAGGAGATTACAGGGATTCCGGTTTCTTTTGTAACAGTGTATATCGCTAATGTGACCCAGTCGCCTAACTACAAGAGTCGCGTGGAATGAGGTGAGTTTCACTGATGTTGTGGAGAGAGATTTGGGATAGCTACAAGGGACGGATTCTTGGCGTTGCCTTTGGTATCCTGCTAGGATTTCTTTATGTATGGATCGGTTTTTGGGATATGTTGTTCTTTGCACTTTTGGTGTTCATTGGTTATACATTTGGCAGACGAAGCGATGAGAAGCTTGGTTCGTTTATTCCCTGGGTGGAGTTACGACAATGGCTCGGGGATCGCTGGCGCCCGTTCAAATGAGCCTATCAGAACCCTGCAATATGTTTCCTCCGAAAATAGAACTGTAGTTTGAGTTGCCCGATTTTCGGAGGAAACGTTTTGCAGGTTTTTTTGTGAGAAGAGATCGCAATATCTGAAAGAGCCATGGGTATCCTGTATAGGGTAGGGGAAAATAGTGGTTTCTTGAATTTAAAATAAGCATGATGACGCTCAGGATAGAGCGCTGCAGGAGGCAGGACATGAAAAGACGTTTGGCGAGGGAAATTGCAGTACAAAGCCTGTATCAGATGGAAATGAACGAAGTAAGCGCAGCAGAAGCGGTGAACATGCTGATTACAGAGGCGGCTGAGGATAATGAAACAGAAGTTGTCATTCGTGATGAAGAAGTGATGCGTAGCTATGTTACTGAAATAGTACAAGGTACATGGAGTCATAAGGAAGCGATTGATGGTTTGCTTGTGGATTATTTGAAAGGCTGGCAGCTCAGCCGGTTGTCTCGTGTAGACCGTCAAATTTTACGTTTGTCTACGTATGAAATGGTGTTCCGTGACGATGTTCCGGCCAAAGTTTCGGTTAACGAAGCGATTGACCTCTCGAAGTATTTTGGTACAGATGAGTCTGGAAAGTTCGTCAATGGTGTTCTTGGCCGTATGATTCAGGAAGTGGATAGTATCAAGCAAAAATTATCCTAGTGGAACGTCCTCGATAAAGTAGAGTGGACTGATGAGCTTTTCTGTAAGAATGTATCTAGATCGTTTTATCTAATATATGTTCATATAAGGGAGAGAGAGTACAATGACAGCATCTATTATTAACGGCAAAGAAGTATCCCAAGAGCTCCGCGCTAGCATGACTGCAGAAGTGAAACAGCTTAGCGAACAGGGGGTAGTACCTGGTCTGGCAGTTGTGCTCGTCGGTGAAGACCCGGCATCTCAGGTTTATGTGCGTAATAAGGAAAAAGCATGTCACGACCTCGGTTTTTATTCCGAAGTACATCGTTTGGATGCAGGTACATCTCAAGCTGATCTGCTTGCTCTTGTGGACAAGCTGAACAATCAGAAATCGATAAATGGCATCCTGGTGCAGCTTCCATTACCAGGCCATATTGAAGAAAAAGCGGTCATCGATGCGATTGCTGTAGAGAAAGACGTAGATGGATTTCACCCTGTGAATGTAGGGAATCTGGTTATTGGTGATGACAGCTTGCTGCCATGTACTCCGGCAGGTGTCATCGAACTGATTAAACGAACAGGTTTGGAAATGTCCGGTAAACACGCAGTAGTTATCGGTCGCAGTAACATTGTAGGCAAACCGGTATCCTTGCTGCTACAGCGTGAAAATGCAACCGTGACGATGTGCCACTCCCGTACGGCCAACATGAAAGAAATTACGCGTCAGGCCGATATTCTTGTCGTGGCGATTGGTCGTGCTAATTTTGTGGACGCAGATTATGTAAAACCAGGCGCTGTTGTTATCGATGTGGGCATGAATCGTTTGGATAACGGAAAACTTGCAGGTGATGTGGATTTTGAAAGTGTAAAGGAAGTCTCTGGTCCAATTACTCCTGTTCCTGGTGGCGTGGGTCCAATGACCATCACAATGCTGATGAAGAACACTTTGGTCGCCGCGAAGCGCGCTCACGGATTGGCCTAGGTATCGATCTGTGGCAGATCAGAAAATCTATTCTATCAAAGACCTGAACCGTTATATCCGGATGAAACTGGAATCGGATCAGGTTCTGTCGGACGTCTGGCTGCGCGGAGAGATTTCCAATTTCACGCATCACTCCAGCGGCCATATGTATTTTACGTTAAAAGACAAGGACAGCCGGATCAAATCGATCATGTTTGCATCCCATAATCAGCGGTTACCCTTTGTACCGAAGGAGGGTGCAAGGGTTATTGCGCGTGGCAATGTTTCGGTGTATGAACGGGACGGGCAGTATCAATTTTACGCGACACATATGCAGCCAGATGGTATTGGTAGTCTGTATTTGGCCTATGAACAACTGAAAAAGAAACTTGAGGATGAAGGTTTGTTCTCTCCTGCTCGCAAAAGACCTATTCCGCGTTATCCACAAACGATCGGTGTTATAACGTCTCCTACAGGAGCTGCGGTTCGTGACATCATGATCACACTCCAGCGCAGATACCCATCGGCAAGAGTGGTGTTATATCCTGTACTCGTTCAAGGCAAGGGAGCAGCTCCATCCATCGTTAAAGCGATAAACAACTTTAACCATATGGATGAAGCAGATGTGCTTATTGTCGGGCGGGGTGGTGGATCACTCGAAGAACTGTGGGCTTTTAACGAAGAAATTGTAGCTCGCGCCATTGCGGCTTCAACCATTCCAGTAATATCTGCGATTGGTCATGAAACGGACTTTACGATTGCAGACTTTGCTGCGGATTTGCGTGCTGCGACACCAACAGCGGCAGCGGAACTTGCTGTGCCGAATCGTGCAGAGCTACTGGAACAGATTGCACGAAGACAGCGTCAGTTACAAAACAGTCTGAAGCAACGTGCTGTATATCATCGTGAACGCCTAACTCGTCTTCAGCGCTCACCAGTGTTGGTGCATCCGCGCAGAACGTTGATGCAGCACACCGAACGACTGGATATGCTTCATCAACGCTTGCAACGTAGCGTGAATACTCGTATGAAATGGACAGTGGAAAAGCAAGAACGGTTGCGTACAGCTTTGCAGCGCTTCAATCCTCGGGAACAGGTGAACACAGCTCGCCGGGATAACGCGGCGGCGCGAAAGCAGCTTGAACTTGCGATGAGGTCGATCACGCGTAGCAAACAGCAACAATGGAAATCAGTGGTTCGGCATCTCGACGCCCTTAGTCCGCTGAAAGTAATGTCACGTGGTTATAGTCTCGTCTACGATGAGCACGAGCAGCAACTGGTCAAATCCATAAATGACGTACAGCCGGGTGACTCGGTGAAAATCAAATTAGCGGACGGACAGCTGGACTGTCAGGTCTGGGGAATGAAGGAGGACAACAACCATGGCGAATGAACCGGAACTGAATTTTGAAGAGGCAATGGCGGCACTGGAAGAAATCGTAGGTCAACTGGAACATGGGGATGTTCCTCTGGAGCAGGCGATTGATTTGTTTCAGCGCGGAATGAAACTTTCCCAGTTATGCGGTCTGAAGCTGGAACAAGTGGAACGTAAGATTGAAATGATCGTAGAAGAAGATGGAGAGCTTCGCAAGAAGCCATTTGGCACGGCTGACGATGAGAGCGGTGAGATTCATGAGTAACCGTGTATCATTCGAAGCTTATCTTCAGGAGATTACTGGTGAAGTCACCGAAGCGCTGAAGCATATCCTTCCTGAACACTGGGATGTGCCACGTTCGCTAACGGAATCCATGCAGTATTCCTTGATGGCCGGCGGTAAACGTCTTCGTCCACTTTTGGTCGTTGCCGCGGCGGAAGCCTTCGGAGCGGAGCGGACAGCTGCGATGCCGGTAGCCTGCGCCGTGGAGATGGTTCATACGTATTCTTTGATCCACGATGACCTGCCTGCTATGGATAATGATGATTACCGTAGGGGAAAATTAACGAATCACAAAGTTTATGGCGAAGCTACAGCCATTCTTGCAGGTGATGCACTGTTGACCCATGCTTTTTACAGCATTGTTCAGGCGGGGCTTCATGGTGGGGTACGTGCTGAGGCAGTGTTAGCTATTACCCAGGATTTAGCAGAACTTGCGGGGGCCAGAGGTATGGTTGGCGGTCAGGTTGCGGATATGGAAGGTGAGCAGGGGATGACGGATCTGTCACAGCTCCAGTACATTCATTTGCATAAAACAGGCGATTTGATTGTTTTCTCCCTTCTTGCAGGTGCCCGAATCGGTGGAGCGACAGAAGGTCAACTTGAGGCGCTGCGAGTATTCGGGCGTGACTTGGGTTTGGCATTCCAGATTCAGGATGATATTTTGGATCTGACAGGCGACGAGCAGAAGATGGGAAAAAAAACGCAAAGTGACGTCCATCAGCAGAAGGTAACCTATCCGTACTTTATTGGGATGGAAGCTTCAATCGCCGAGGTGAAATCACTCACGCAATCTGCTAAAGATGCACTGGAACGAGCGCAATTGCCGGATGCTTCACGGTTAATGGAGATTGCCGATTACTTAATGAGTCGTGATCATTAAGATTTGACGAAGTCAACTGATTCAATGTGAGATGAGCGGTGTAATGGTAATAATGGTCTTTTCACGTCATTAAACGTACGTAAGCATGTTCCCATTATTCAAGAATACATAGTACAGAGCGTCGGATATGATCCGTGAACGAATAACTCGTAATCGGATGTAATGGGCTGTAAATTATGATTCTTGTTCTTTTATGGTATAATGATTCAATGTTATTCAATCCATTACGCATAATAAATGATATACATCCAATAAACAAACATTCTAGGAAAGCGGGGAGATTCTCGTGCTGCTTCCACAAATTAAACAACCCAGTGATCTAAAGGTGATGTCACAGGATGATCTTGCTCTTTTGTCAGCAGAGATCCGGCAGTTTCTAATTGAAAAGCTGTCTGTTACAGGTGGGCATCTTGCGCCGAACTTAGGAGTGGTTGAGCTCACGGTGGCCCTGCATTACTGCTACAATAGTCCAACGGATAAAATGATTTTTGATGTAGGGCACCAGGCATATGTTCATAAAGTTCTGACGGGGCGAATGGATCGCTTTGATACCTTGCGCCAACAGAACGGATTATGCGGATTTGTCAAACGGAACGAAAGTGAACATGACGTATGGGAAGCCGGACACAGCAGTACTTCTTTGTCAGCTGCTATGGGTATGGCTCTCGCTCGTGATCTAAAAGGTGAGGATAATCAAGTTATCGCGATCATTGGTGATGGAGCGCTTACGGGGGGGATGGCGTTTGAAGCTTTGAACCATATCGGTCATGAACAGCGGAAGCTGATGGTTATCCTGAATGATAATGAAATGTCTATCGCACCCAATGTTGGAGCGATGCACAAATATTTGAGTAAAATTCGTTCAGATCGTCATTATTTGAAAGCAAAAGATGATGTAGAAGGAATTCTCAAAAAGATTCCGGCCATTGGTGATCGTCTGGCGAAGTCAGCGAGCTGGATTAAGGATAGCGTCAAATATATGATGGTTCCTGGTGTTCTTTTTGAAGAACTGGGTTTCACGTATTTAGGACCAATTGACGGTCATGACATATCACAATTGGTTGAAGCGTTCAAACAGGCTGACAATGTGGATGGTCCTGTGATGGTTCATGTGCTTACTACCAAGGGCAAAGGTTACCAGCCTGCTGAGGCCGATTCTCATAAGTGGCACGGTATTTCACCATACAAAATTGAATCAGGTCAAGTGCTTAAAGCGGTTGGCAAACCGATGTATACGGAAGTGTTTGGTCAGACACTGATTGAGCTTGCCAAACAGGATAAACGTATTGTTGCTGTTACACCTGCCATGCCTACAGGTTCGGGTTTGATTCCGTTCAGCAAAGAGTTTCCGGATCGCATGATTGATGTGGGGATTGCTGAGCAGCATGCAGCCACAATGTGCGCGGCACTGGCCATGGAAGGGCTGAAACCCGTCTATGCCGTCTACTCTACGTTTATGCAACGTGCATATGACCAGATCGTTCATGATATCTGTCGCCATAATGCAAATGTGATATTTGCAATTGATCGTGCAGGTTTCGTTGGGCCTGACGGTGAGACACATCAAGGGGTATACGATGTTGCGTTTATGCGTCACATTCCGAATATCGTACTAATGATGCCAAAAGATGAGAATGAACTGCGCCACATGATGAAAACGGCGCTTGATTATAATGAAGGTCCGATTGCATATCGTTACCCGCGTAATAATGTGGTAGGTGTACCTTTGGACGATGTTCTGGTGCCAATTCCAATCGGAACTTGGGAACAGTTACGGCCAGCAGAAGGGTATGCCATTATAGCATCAGGATCGATGGTTCAGCTGGCTGAGGAAGTAGCAGATACCGTTAAGCGTGATGGAATGAATGCTGGCGTAATTAATGCACGTTTTCTCAAGCCGTTAGATGAACAAATGCTGCGCGATCTGGCTGTCCGGGGGACAAAACTGATTGTACTTGAAGAGACCTCTCAAGCGGGCAGTATGGGAAGTGCGGTGTTGGAGTTCTATGCTGAGCAAGGAATGCATGATGTTCATGTGCACTTGATGGGCATCCCGGATCGTTTTATCGAGCATGGCAGCATCAAGGAACAGCGTGAAGAAGTAGGTCTTACATTGGAGAATGTATGCGCCGAATTGCGCAAAATGGCGGTTCAATCTTCATACGGAATGTCCAAAACACGGTTCCCTTCCTAATCATAGTATCAAAACGTAATGAATTATTAGCGGATAGGAGAAAGACATGTCACTCCCGAAAGAACGAATTGATGTGCTGCTGGTGGAACAGGGTTACTACGAAAGCCGTGAGAAGGCAAAGGCTGCAATTATGGCTGGACTTGTATACGCCAATAACGAACCGATTGAAAAAGCGGGCATGAAAATTCCCAGGGATGCTGAACTGAAGGTAAAAGGCTCGGTGCATCCTTATGTAGGCAGAGGTGGACTAAAGCTTGAAAAGGCAATCCGTCACTTCAGTCTGGATATGAATCATCTTGTCATGCTGGATATCGGTTCATCCACCGGTGGTTTTACAGATTGTGCTCTTCAGCATGGTGCATCTCACGTATACGCTATTGATGTCGGATATAACCAGCTGGACTGGTCCCTGCGTAATGATGAGCGGGTCACCGTTATGGAACGAACGAATTTTCGTTATGTCACACCTGAGGATTTAAATGGTCCTGTGCCAAACTTTGCAAGCATTGACGTATCCTTCATTTCCTTGCGAATTATCCTTCCGCCTCTGCTCGCTCTGTTGCAGCAACCTGCGGATATTGTGGCGTTAATTAAACCACAGTTTGAGGCGGGGCGAGATAAAGTGGGGAAATCCGGGGTTGTTCGTGATCCAAAGGTGCACAAAGATGTTTTGCAGACGATGTTACATTTTGCGAATCAACTCGGGTTGAATTTGAAAGGTCTGACGTTCTCGCCTATTACAGGCGGGGAGGGCAATATCGAATTTCTCGCACACTGGCGTCTGGAAGCACCGGAGGCAACACAACCAGAGAACGACGAGGCTTCACTTGATGCACTTGCAGATCAGGTGGCAAAAGAAGCTGCACATACTTTTACGGGAAACTCATCATAGGATGGGTTTCTTTTCGCTGGAAAGATGTTTTGGGATAAAGGAAAACGGTTGTTCAATCTCGAATATGTCATCGAGGTGAGCCGTGATGAATGGTCAATATGACACCATCGTTATTGGTGTTTTTGCTGTCTGTTTGATCGTATGGTTGTTTATCGGATTGCGTAGTTGGATGAATCGGCCGATCCCGGTAAGCTTGGCAGAATTGCAGCTCAATGAGAACATTCAAGATTCTCCAGCCCTGTCTTTGCTTGAAGCAAATGGGTATGACGTGATCAGCGGGAAAATGAAAGTACCTCTAGCCTTTGAAACAGATGATTCTGTATTATACAGCAGGTTATTTATTGATTATGTCGCGGAGCGGGAAGATGCCAGGTACTTGGTCAAAACATCTCGTCGCAGACAACCGATCGAACTGAGCGGGCCTGCGATCAGGGATCGTTTCCTTCCGTATCTGTTATTATATCCCGGATGTGAAGGATTACTGTATGTAGACCTCGAAGATTCCGATATTATTGTAATCAGGCTTATGGATTATCAGGAAGACGTGTATGATGGAGAGGACATGGACTAATATATAGCAAGCATAAATAATGGATCGAACAGCACTGCGGCGAAGCAAATGCCGCTGAATTGCAATATATTTTAATTGGAGGCATATATGAAAGGACAACGACATATTAAGATTCGTGAAATTATTAGTCAAAATGAAATAGAAACCCAAGATGATCTGGTTGAAGCGCTTCGTAAATCGGGTTTTCAGGTTACGCAGGCAACAGTATCTCGGGATATCAAGGAACTCCTGTTAATCAAAATTCCAATGGATGACGGGAGATATAAATACTCCTTGCCTACTGATCAACGCTATAATCCGATTCAAAAGCTTAAGCGTGCTCTCGTGGATAACTTTCTTCACATTGATCACACGAACAATCTCGTGGTCATGAAATGTTTGCCGGGAACAGCGAACTCCATTGCTGCACTGCTTGACAATATTGAGTGGACTGAAGTGATGGGCACGATCTGTGGAGACGATACCATTCTTATTATTTGCCGTACAGAAGAAAACAGCGTCACTGTTATTGAGCGCATCATGGGATATATTGCTTAAATCAGCCGGAGGTGTTTTTGCAGATGTTAGTTACGTTATCGATTCGCAATCTCGCCGTGGTGGAAGAAGTGGATGTGGTCTTTCATCCGGGATTTCATGTGTTGTCCGGGGAAACCGGTGCAGGTAAATCCATTATTATAGACGCTCTCGGTTTGATTGCCGGGGGACGAAGTTCAGCCGATCTGATCCGTTATGGATGTGACAAGGCAGAGATGGAAGCGCTGTTCGAAATGGAACCCAGTCATCCGGTGTGGAGCACGTTAGAAAAGCTGGGTATTCATTGTGAGCCTGAAGAGCATCTGGTGATTCGGCGTGAATTGAACACACAGGGCAAAAGTACGTCACGGATTAACGGGCAGCTTGTAAACTTGACGATGCTACGCGAAGTGGGCGAGAAGCTGATCAACATACATGGTCAACATGAGCATCAGAGTCTGCTGCGTGCAGAAAGTCATCTCGGACTACTGGATACGTACGGCTCCGATATCATCGGTCCGGTTAAAGCAGGGTATCAGGAGCGATACAGCAAATTTATCGCGGCCGAGAAAGAGTTGCGCGCACTTCAGGAGTCAAGCCAGCGGGCTTACCAGCTGCTCGACATGTATCGTTTTCAACTGGAAGAGATTGCCGCTGCTGGCCTTACCCGCGGGGAGGATGAATTACTCGGCGAAGAACGGGTCAAACTATCCCATAGCGAGAAAATGATGGACAGCGTTGCTGGTGCATATGAGCTGCTGAGTGGTCAACGAGGGTTAGAGGCGGTAAGTATCGCTTTATCCCGGATTGAGGATATTTCCGGATATGACAGCAAAGGATTGCAGCCTATTCTGGAGCAATTACAGTCTGCTTTTTATCAACTGGAGGATGCCGCGTTTCAGTTGCGGGATTACCGTGAACGCATCGAATTCAATCCTGGCAGATTAGAGGAAGTCGAGCAGCGATTGAATCTTCTCTCCGGCCTGAAGCGTAAATATGGGGACAGTGTAGAACTTATTATGAATTATTATGAACAGATCAGCTATGAAACCGACCAGCTCGAGAACAAGGATGAACGATTGGAGAAGCTCCGTTCTGAACGAGACAAATTATTGCTGCTTGTGATGGAATCGGCTGAGGAGCTTAGTAAAGTACGCAAGCAATGTGCAGAGGAACTGGCTGCTCAGGTGGAGAGCGAGCTCAAGGACTTACAGATGGAGAGAACGTCACTTCGGGTTCAGATTGTGCCAGCGGAAGATACAAAAGGCATCGAATGGAATGGACGCCGTATACGTTTAAGCCGCCAAGGTGCCGACAGTGCGGAATTCCTGATATCACCCAACCCAGGAGAGCCTCTCCGTCCATTAGGCAAAATCGCTTCGGGTGGAGAATTATCCAGAATGATGCTGGCGATGAAAAGTATTTTTGCTCGTCATGATCGGATTCCGGTATTGATTTTTGACGAAGTGGATACAGGGGTTAGCGGCCGGGCAGCACAATCCATTGCAGAGAAGCTTCATCGTTTGTCTTCAACGTGCCAGGTGTTCTCCATTACTCACTTGCCACAAGTGGCTTGTATGGCTGATCATCAGTATCTGATCGAGAAACATGTGTACGACGGACGTACGATGACTCAAGTGGAATCGCTGTCTGATGAAGGGCGAGTGAAGGAGTTGGCACGTATGCTTGGTGGTGTGGAAATTACAGAAAAAACATTGCATCATGCACAGGAAATGCTGAATTTGGCGGAAGCCAAAAAAGGGTGAAACGAACGGCTGGCGTAATGTTTGACAGTAATAAAAGCCTGGGGGCAGGGTTATCTTAAAGGTACGCAATTGGCGACCACCTTTCGTCAAGCGAAAGAAGCAAAGGGAGTGTGACAGCCATTGAATTCCCCCCTCAGGAGAAAATTGTTAGGTCTTTTATTTGCTTTCTTTCTATGTGTACTCAGCCAGGTTATTCAGCCGATGCAAAGTTATGCTTCCTTGCCTGATGAAGTTCAGGTATTTGCAGGCAGGCAAGCAGACGTCAGGCTTGCAGTACCTGCCGGTTCAAGCGCAGTCGTTGATCGGCCGGATATCGTTGGACTGGATCATCAATCTGCGTTGAAGCTCAATCGGCAGCAACCCTTGCATCTTCATCCTCAACAGACGGGACATGCCAAATTAACCTTGAAATTATGGGGGAAAATTCCTGTCAAAACCGTAAATGTCAAAGTAATTCCTGATTTACGTGTCGTTCCCGGGGGTCAAACCATTGGCGTTAAAGTTAAATCTGCGGGTATTCTGGTTGTTGGACATCATCTGGTACGTTCTAATCCGGATGAACAAAAATCTCCAGGTGAAGCTGCGGGTATCAAATTGGGTGACTTGATTACGCATATGGATGGCAAACGTCTCGATGGTGTGGCGGGTGTATCCGAGGCTGTAGAACTTGCAGGCAAACGTAATCAGGGGATTGATGTCGTTCTGAAACGTGGCAACGAAACGATTAAAACCAAATTAACTCCGGCGTATGATGCAGAAGATAAAGCGTGGAGACTTGGATTGTACATTCGGGATTCAGCGGCTGGTGTAGGTACGCTTACCTTCTATGCACCGGATCAAGGGGTATATGGGGCATTAGGTCATGTTATTACGGATATGAATACTCAAACATCCATCGTTGTGGGTAGTGGTCAAATTGTACAGTCTAACGTGACATCCATTGCGAAAAGTGAGAATGGTGATCCGGGTGAAAAAAGAGCCCATTTCCTTAAAGAAAGCAAAATCTTAGGCAATATTGAACGTAATACGGCGTTTGGTATCTTCGGTAAAATGTCTCAAAACCCGGACCACAGTTTGTATTCGCAAGGCATTCCCGTTGCTTTTTCACATGAAGTGAAGGAAGGGCCGGCCGAAATTCTGACTGTGGTGGATGGGCAGCAGGTAGAACGTTTCTCGATCGATATTGTGCATGTTGCCGATCAATCGGAGCCAGCGACAAAAGGGCTTGTACTCCGTATTACAGACCCTAAGCTGATCGATAAGACGGGTGGCATTGTTCAAGGGATGAGTGGCAGCCCGATCGTTCAGGATGGCAAGCTGATTGGTGCAGTAACCCATGTATTTGTGAATGATCCGAAATCAGGTTATGGATGCTTTATTGAGTGGATGCTGCAGGATGCCGGTGTGATGATGAAAAAAGATCAAGCAAAAAACCTTAAGGCTGGATAAACAGCTTTAAGGTTTTTTTGTCGAAAGTAAACATATTATATCGGTTGTTGAAATAAAATATTTATTATAAAGGATCAAGAAAAAAAAATAAAGAAAAATAATTTTCGACAGAAGGAATTTCACTTGGCGTGTCGAAAATTTAACGTGTAAGGAAATGTACGAAATTGTAAAAGAAAAGGTTTTAATTAAAAGGAGGATACCGTTTTGCAAAAAATTGAGGTATTGCTGGCCGATGATAACCGTGAATTTACGAATTTGCTTGCCGAATATATATCCGAGCAGGAAGATATGGAAGTAACCGGTATTGCATACAATGGTGAAGAAGTACTGCAATTGCTGGAACAAACTCGGGATGTACCGGATGTGTTGATTCTGGATATTATCATGCCTCATCTGGATGGACTCGGTGTGCTGGAGCGTCTGCGCGGTCTGAATCTGTCCCCGCAGCCTAAAGTAATAATGCTTACTGCATTCGGCCAAGAGAACATCACACAGCGTGCCGTGCAACTCGGGGCTTCTTAT
Organism: Paenibacillus sp. TSA_86.1; assembly: GCF_052691815.1. Lineage (NCBI taxonomy): Bacteria > Bacillati > Bacillota > Bacilli > Caryophanales > Paenibacillaceae > Paenibacillus > Paenibacillus sp. TSA_86.1. Next base: position 116,694 of record NZ_JBQZGE010000012.1, read on the forward strand.
TACATTCTCAAGCCGTTTGACATGGAAGTATTGGCGAATCGGGTACGTCAGCTTGTTGGAACGCAAACAACCATGTCAACAAGCAGCTCATCTTCCTCTATGTTTATGAACAAGTCCAATGTTGTACCCATGGGCAAACACAAAAATTTGGATGCAAGCATCACGTCAATCATACATGAAATCGGAGTTCCTGCGCATATTAAAGGATATCAGTATTTGCGCGAAGCCATTACGATGGTGTACAACAATATCGAAATTTTGGGAGCGATCACGAAAACGCTCTATCCGGCCATTGCCGAAAAATTCAAAACCACGCCGTCCCGCGTCGAACGTGCGATCCGTCACGCCATTGAAGTGGCGTGGACGCGCGGTAACATCGACAGCATCAGCCACCTGTTCGGTTATACGATCAACATCAGCAAGTCGAAACCAACGAATAGCGAGTTCATCGCGATGGTCGCTGACAAGCTGAGAATTGAGCATAAGGTTAGCTGAAAGGATCCGGAATAAAATGAGCAGCACCTCTCCGATAACTCGCTCACGGGCGAATAGTGGAGGGGTGTGTTTTATTTTGACCCAAAAGTATACCCTATTGATATGTCAGTAAAGTGCACTACACAAAAAAGCTTAAATGTGACTTTATACCTAAAAATATATAGAATCAAGCAAGGAATTGGTGTTTTTTTCGAAAAATTTACCTGAAGTTAACGCTTTTTTAGGTAAAAAGTGGTACGATGTGACCACTGATAGATCAAAAGTGACATGGTTGATGATATGGCGAGGAGTTGATGGATGTGTTTACTCAAATAGGTGAAATAGCTGAACCGATTCCAGTCGTGCTGCCTGAAACCAAGTGTGATGCCTTATATCAACTGTTTAAATCAAATCCGAATCTGGAAGGTGTAGCGGTTACAGGCAAAAAGGGCATTTCGTTAATGATGCGAACGCGATTTTTTCAACAGATCGGCACACAATATGGATATAATCTGTACATGGGGCGTCCTGTGAAACTGTTGATGAACGTGAATGCACTGGTCGTGGACTACTCGGAACAGATTACAGAAGTCAGTGTTGCAGCGATGGAGCGTGAAGAATCCGATCTGTATGATCTGGTTCTAGTAACATCTGGAGATCGATTCCATGGAGCGGTAAGCATTCGGCGTTTATTGCTGGCGGTTGCGGATGTTCGAGCTGAAATGGCTATTTTCATGAACCCGTTAACAGGGCTTCCCGGCAATCGAATTATAGACGACCGATTAGTTCAGGTATTGAAACAGGATCAGTTCAGTGTTCTATACATTGATCTGGATCAGTTCAAATCGTATAACGACAGTTATGGCTTTAAACTGGGGGACGAGCTGATACAAGCAACCGCCGCCTTACTCCGTGAGCATTTTGGAGTAGCAGAGGCGTTTTTAGGCCATATCGGCGGAGACGATTTTATCGCTATCCTGAACAATCATCAGTATAAACAGGTCTGTGAAGAAGTCATTTCCCAGTTCGAAGAATTGAAGAGAGGTTTCTACAACGAACAAGATTGGAGCAATCAATATGTGATGGGCGAGGGCCGCTCGGGATTGAATCGACCTATTCCTTTAGTGTCTGTATCCATTGCAGTAGTGACCAATCTCTATCAAAGATATGAAAATATTAATCAAATTATTGATGAGGCAACTCGTGTGAAAAAAAGCTGCAAATCCATTAACGGCAGCATTATTTGTGCCAATGACATGAAAGGGGAAGCTGTACGAAGTTAACTGCAATCAAAATTAGATATTACATAAACTTATGTGTTCGTTTAACGGAGAAGTGACCTTGTTAAAGCTGAAACATCGAAGTAAAACAAGCCGATTTTTGTAAATAATTAATAATCAAAAAACCGCTGCGGTTCGGAGAAAACGTCTCAAAAAAGCGGTTACCTGGATCAAAACCCAACAAATGACGAACGATATGTTAAGCACACTCAGGATAGTTTGGTGACACGAAACTTGCTTCATTATGTATTTCCTTAGATTCGAATGTCTACAGATGAATAAGCTGAAGCGGCAGGTGCGCTTGTTTTGTCTGGTACAGAGCTGCTTAGGCGTCCCTGATCTGATTTTTCGTCATTCGCCGTACTCTCTTTCGGCTCAGATGCTTTCGATTTTCCACGTTCAATCTCCTCCGAGACTTCTTTGGGTGAAGCTACAGATGAGGGAAGCTTTCCTAAAGTTCATGAATTTCTGCTGCCATCTCTTCGATGTTATGATTCACTTTGCTCATTTGGGACTCTATATCTTGCACAGCTTCTCTTCTTTTCTGAAAAACGGTGAGTTCTGCGTTCTCCAGCATATGTGTTTTGCCAAGATCTTTGCTTGTGTCGTTCTCCAGTACAATCCGATCCATGCGAGTTCTTCCTTCAATGGTATGAGTAGAACTTTGCATTCTGTCCCTCAAACCAACTAGCTTTCCCATCTGATCATAAGTCCGACTATGCTTGATAAGATGATCCAGCGAGGGGGTCTGCCGATCCTCTTCTGATTTGAGCTGTTTCTGCTTCGTTTGATCCGTCTGTGGTGATTTATGTTTCTCTTCCATCTCTTCCGCTTTGATCTGAGCAATACGGCTATCAATCTGCGCAATAGAACCGGTTAACGATTTGATGCGTTCCGCCTTCGTTTTGATATCCATTTCATCATTGGATCTAACCACTTGAATTTGTTCATTGAATTTTACTTTCTGCTGCATCAACCCTTGAATTTCTTTATCTCTGTTGGAGGTTGAGTTAGAAGGGGTGAAGAAGCTGTTTTGAGTTGCAGGTGATATCGAATTCATGTGCCCATCTCCCTTTTATTAAGTATGGCCGTGGTCATTTATACATATATCGGATGGTAAGAAAGATAAATGAAGGTTCCACACACTCATAAAAGTGCATTTCTTTACGCATAGTATTGCGAACTTTAGCAAGATAATTGATAATGGTTATCAATGATTGTAAAAAGTTTTAGCCAAAATCGATCTATGACATAGACGGGCCGGCGCTGTATGCGTTTAGAAGTAGAAACATTACTAATTTTTGGCGGGTTTCGGTTCAGTAGAAGTGGGGATTGGAGAGAGATGATGAATTTAATCGAACAGATGCAATATTGGAATTATGCGGCCGTGAAGGTACTGGATCTACGCCGTATCGTCATGAAGGCAGGAATACAACAGGAATCGTATAGACTACCTGCTACTGGTTTTATATACACAGTTCGAGGATCGGCCGATCTTCAATTGGAGGGACAAACATACAGATCTGAAGCATTTTATATGCTTCACGGGGCCAAAGGATCGTTACTGAATATACAAACCCATGAAGATTTCGAATATATCATGTTATATTACCGAGCCTTTCGAGCTTTTCCTAATTATCGTAAAAGATGGTTGCGGGAACAGCCTCAAAGTACACCAATTTCTTTGCAATATGGGTTTACACCAAGTAGTCCTCTGGAATTGTTACGTTACCTTAGTGAGATGGAGAAAGCATGGACGCAGTCAGGAAATTTAGATCTGCTTCATACGAAAAGTCTGTTTTATCAATTCATTCATGAACTGATGGCTCAGCTGGCTGCGCAGGATGTTGCAACTGAAATCGTTGATCCGGTCAAACAGACTCTTGGTTACATACAGAAGCATTATAGAGAACCGGTAACCCTTGATTTTTTAGCAGAACAATTAAATTATAGCTCCCGGCATCTATCTATGAAATTCAAACGAAAGACGGGTTACAGTCCCATCGATTACTTAATCCAGACGCGTATTGGCAAGGCTCAGGATTTATTGGTGCGTTCTGACGCAAAGCTTGGTGCAATCGCAGCAGAGGTTGGTTATACGGATGTATATTACTTTAGCCGGATCTTCAAGAAACATGTGGGTATGTCTCCAAGCCTGTATCAAAAAAAAATGAGAGAATTGGGCCGAACAGAAGATCGTCCATTGCGAGTATCCGAATCGTCCATTGGCTGGGCATTGAAGTCAGGATATATTGATTATGATAATCATTATCAATATATAGACGGAGGGTCTACACCAATGAAAAGAAGAAAAACAAGTTCAAGTATGATTATGATTGCATTATTGAGCATCACGATGCTCCTCGCAGCCTGCTCCTCAGGTACAGCAACAACACCAGCAGCTGGCGAAGGAACGGGTGCCAGTTCCAATAACAGCAGTACGGCAGTGTCATCAGACACAGGAAGCCAGACGAACAAAGACAATGAAACACGCACCATCTCGACGGTTAAAGGAGATGTTGTTGTTCCAGCAAATCCCAAACGGGTTGTTGTGTTGTATCTCCAGGGTGATGTGGTTGCGCTTGGAGTTAAGCCAATCGCTACTTCAGATGTATACGATGGGGCTGCTTACAAGAGTGAGCTTGAAGGTGTAAATTCATTGGGTACCTGGTTCGAACCGAATCCTGAAGCGGTGATTGATCTTAATCCCGATCTCATCATTGTTCCTTCAGAAGAGACATATGACACGTTGAAAAATATCGCACCTACGGTGTATATTCCCTATGAGAAAATGACAACAGAAGAACGACTTCACAGCATAGCCAGCATTTTTGGCAAAGAGAAGGAAGCTGAAGTCTTGATTAACAACCTTAACAGCAAAGTGGAAGAGAGTAAAAAAACACTTGCAGACGCAGGTATATTGGATAAAACCATCTCCATTATTGAAGGTGGTCTGAAAGGGATGGTCGTTGTGGAGAGCAAGCAATTTGGCCGTGGTTCTCAGGCGGTCTATGAATATCTGGAAATGAAAGCTCCTAAAGTAGTGCAAAACAAAATTGATGTTGTTTCGGACGCCGCAGGCTCTTCGATCTCGATGGAAGTTCTTCCAGAATACATAGGTGACTATGTGTTTCGCTCTGTGTATGAAGGGGCAGATAATCTAACGAATAACCCTATATGGAGCAGTATTCCAGCAGTAAAAGAAGGCCGTCTGATCGAAATTGATTTTGATTTCTTTTATTATTCAGACATCTATTCTATCAATAAACAACTCGATTTTGTTGTAGATAAACTGTTGGCGGCTCCCAGAGCACGCTAATTATAGAGGAAATCAAGCACTGAAGGTTATATAGGAGGCGAAAATAATATAACCATTGTAATTTGAACCCATTTCCATTAGACTTAAACGATAATGAGAATCAATATCATGTAATCGACGTTAGGGGTCGAATGGATGGAGGTCCTATCAAGATGAATCAAGAAATGGAACTTTATGATGTAACGATTATCGGAGGCGGCCCGGCGGGCATGTACTCTGCTTTTTATAGCGGTATGCGTGATATGAAGACCAAATTGATTGAGGCGCGCGACAGACTGGGAGGACGGATGCTCTTTTATCCGGAAAAGATGATTTGGGATGTTGGCGGTGTGACTCCGATCTTGTGTGAAGACTTGGTTAAACAGCTTGAACAGCAAGCGCGCACATTTGAACCCACACTCGTATTTGAACAACAGATCGAAGGTTTCGAACGTAGGCCGGATGGTACCATCCTACTTACTTCTGCTACAGGGGAGCAACACTGGACACGCACTGTCATTTTGGCAATAGGATACGGGATATACAAAATGGCGAAACTGGAGCTTGAAGGGGCAGACCGCTATGAAGTATCCAATCTACATTATACGGTGCAAGAGCTCGAGCCTTTCCGCGGTAAACGAGTGTTAATCTCGGGTGGGGGAGACTCCGCTGTGGATTGGGCGAATGAGCTAGAGAGTTTGGCTCAGCAGGTAACGGTCGTACATCGACGTGATCACTTCGGAGGACTGGAACGGAACGTGTCGCGTATGAAAGAATCCTCAGTTGACGTGCGGACACCATACGCTATTGAGAAGCTGCATAGCTTGAGCGGTGATATGATCGAACAGGTTACCATTACACATATGGAAACGGAAGAGACCGAGATGCTTGAAGTGGACGCAGTGATCGTCAATCATGGGATGAAGAGTGATTTTGGTCCTATTCGTGATTGGGGATTAAATTTAGGAGAATGGCATGTCAGCACAACCGAAAGGCTGCAGACGAATATTCCCGGCATTTTTGCTGCAGGTGATTTTGTAGATTATGGAAGCAAGCTGTATTTAATCGCCGGCACATTTACGGATGCTGCTCTGGCCGTTAACAGTGCAAAGCTGTATATGGACCCGGAAGCCGAGAAAGTAGCCTATGTCTCTTCTCATAACAGTCGTTTCAAAGACAAAAATAAAGCACTTGGTGTTGTGGAATAATTATATTGCAGGTTTTAGGATAACTTCGGGAATATTCCGGGGTTATTTTTTTTGTATCAAGCGGGTATGAAGAGGGAGGATTGCACAAGATAGAATAGTCTTGATTTGAAGAGCAGCCTCAAACCGATTATAATCAAAATCTATAACAGACTAACGCGACTAATGACAGCTTTCACAGCTTGAATAAACAGATCCAAAGACTCTGCAACCAGATTACAATTCGACAAGAGTGGAGTGCAGCATATGAAAAAAGGTTCAACACCTGGGCAAAAAAATGCTACGTTCATTCAGCGCTTGCTTTATCGCGCGAATAGGAAACGGATCAAATGGTCTGAAATATATCTTGCCACAGCCGGAGTACTTCATCGTTTATTGGTAGAGGGGCGCCGTAAACGTTCAGCCGTGAAAAGATTGCAGCAAGACATGCCTCTCAGCGTATTGACGTCAATGAAACTTGAGCCAGGCGACATTGTCTATACGCCAAGCTCGGAGTCAACCTACTATGCTGGACATATGGGCATTATCGGGTTGGATGGGAAGGTGTATCATGTGCATCCTTACGGACCGGTTTTTGCCGATACACTCGACTGGTATCTTACCCGTTTTTATGAAGGAGATCGGTTCATCGTGTTTCGCTCCAAGCTTCATCAGGTTGGAACTCGCGCAGCGGAATGGGTTCAGGAGCATTATGAGCAGGTGAAGTTTTATCGTTTGCAAACAAACCTTCTAAGTATCGAGCGAAATTATTGCTCCAAATTTATATACCAGGCCTATAAGTTTACATCTGGACTGGATCTGTGGGGGCGAAGGTTTACTAAACTGAAGCAGGGATTCATCTACCCATTTCGGATCGAGCGTTCATCCGATCTGGAAGTACTGGGCACATTTTATAAATGAATCATAAAAGACCGGCTGGGCAGCTGTTTCTCGAGCATTAGAGGACAGATTTGGCCGGTTTTTTTTAATATGTACTGAGATTAAAACAGGAAAAACACTTAAAACGTCGAATAAAATATGAGATGGGCACGCACAACTTGGAATCGTATACATAATAGATTACTTCATTTTCCAGGTGAAGAAAAAAACGACTACAAGGTAGGCGAACAAGAAAGAGTGAAGCGAACATGAAGTGGCTGGGCTTCTTACGAAGGTTTCGGCGGCAGCAAAACGTAGTGAAGCTATCGGACTACACCCCAAAAAAGGAAAGGAGGAACTACTGTTCCATTTGCAGGAAAGATGTGAAAAGGGTTATTTATTATGCAGCTCCTCAGGGAACTGTTACAGGTGTATGCAGTTCTTGTAAGTCTTTAGCGGACGAGAGAGGCATGTTTCCCATTTAATAAGAAGAAATGCGCTCAGGAAACAACATTACTTTGATTTATGCGCGTTTTTGTAGTACATTAGCAAATGTATTCGAAGGAGGATTCTAATGTACTCAGGAAGACAAGACGATACTTTATACATCATGACCTACACCTTAAACAGCGGTATCAAGGGTACGGTTCCACTGTCTAATAAGCAGATTGTTGAATGGCTCGATTGTTATAGAAATGAGAGACGCTTCGTAACAGAGATCGGCAAAGAGTTTTTTGGATTAAATGCAAGCTTGGTTGCAGACTTTAAGGTTCAAAACCATTTATCCGATTATCAGCAAACGATTATGCCTACACAGCAGCAGGATAACCTGGAACGTCTGTCCAGTGCTTATAAATCCACCGAGCTATTGATGAAAATTGATTGTAAATGCGGCACGGCCTACGTCACAGAATCTCCTTATAAGCGTACGAAATGGTACTGCACGAAATGTAAAGAGATCGTGTTCCTGGATGCCAAAAAAGGAATGGTTGAAACGTCTCGTGGCGACGCATATTACATGACCAACAAATATTTTGTTTCTCGTGACTAGCGGGAAAGGATATGGAGAGCATCGCATACAGCGGTGCTTTTTTGTGCCTGCTTCTTGAATCGCAGTGGAAGTTATGGAAATGTTGATGATATTATTGCAATAAAAAAAGCCCAATGTGGGCTTTGCTCTGGAGCTAGTAATGCATTACGACGGGCATTCCACTTTGTGAGGAGGAATGAAGCAGCATCGACAGCGGGGCTCGTAAGCCTCCGAATCACCAATCATGACAACTGGACCTAAAGTAACGGGCTCTCCGTTGACAATCCGCTGTGTGAAAGCAGCATCCGGGCTGCCGCAGACTGCGCAGAACGCAGATAGCTTCTCGATATCATCGGCCATGGCGAGCAGGCCGCCGATATACCCGAATTCTTTTCCGCGATAATCCATGTTCAGTCCATCTACAATCACATGTTTGCCACAGTAGGCCAGTTCGGAGACAAGTTCCATGATTGCACTGCTGAAAAATTGGACTTCATCAAAGGCAACAACATCGGCATCTATGGTCTGGTTCAGAATGGTCTGCACGGATTCCGGCGTTAATTGCCGAGGAATGGAATGGGCGGGTAGTCTGTAGCCGATTCGGCTTACAATCTCGTCCTGAGCGAAACGATCATCTTCGGCTGGTTTGTAGGCAACGACCTTTTTACGGCCAAATTGAATAAGTTTTTGACAACGGCGAATAAGTTCACCGGATTTTTCACTGAACATGGGTCCAGTAATTACGGTAATACGTCCAGTTTGCACGGTGCTGCTACCCCTCTCGCATACGGAATTCAAAAAAAGCGACCATTACAGATTACCACATCTTCTTTGGAAAGAGCCAGAACTAATATGAAGCAGTTTGTGTTACTATATGGATTGTTACGATGCAGGTTCCGAAAGTTGGAGTCCATGGAGTTATCTGAAAAGAGGTGTTACGAATGAACGAAGCATTATCCTCACTGAAGCAGCGTTATGAAGACCTGAACAAAGAGGGCAAGCTGGATGAGGCTGCACAGGCTTTATTTATGGAGCTGATGACAGAGGCTGAACGGCTGCAGGCGAGCAATCTCACGCTGCGCAGAACGATCTTGAAATCCTCTTCAAAAGAATCTCGTATGTCCACTAAACTGCGGGATGCTTTATATGAATGAAATTTGCCAATGATGCGGAAATGACTCCGCGTCTTCTTCTGTCTTCAAAGGACCATACTATGGAAAAAATAAAAAGCCCGGAATCATGAACTGCTTCCGGGTGTTTCGATCTGTTCAGGTTGTTTTTTCGAGCGGAAACGGGGTCCTACATAATTACGTTTGCGGTCACGAAACAGAATCCAGCCGCCCAGAAAACTCATGCCTGCCGCAAAAAGCACAAGCCCGCCCAAGAAGGAAAGCCACTGGAAGCCGGGAGCAACCAAGTCGTTACCGTGCTCAGCGTAATATAGAAACAGGGCATCCTTCATCATCAGAAAACCCTTCATGGCCATTAATCCGGGGATGACGAGTACAATTATCGCGAGGAATCGCGCAAAGACTATTTTTGTATTCATGAGCATTATACCCTTTCTGCCAGAGTAGACATAAAATAAAGGTTGCGCTTACAGGGAATCCCTGCTTATATCATAGCTTGGAATGTATCGACTTGTCCATGCGAGAATGGTCAAACTTTGAGTTGACTGCGCAAGGAGAGTACAATGATACATAGAGGGTATGAAAAGTGTTAAGGTACCACCGGTCATTTTATTATTATTTATATTCAAAAAAATGAGCATATAGAGGAGAACATAGAGATGCCAATACCATGTGATGTAGCCGTACTAGGCGGAGGGACGGGAGGATACGTTGCTGCAATACGTGCCGCTCAGTTAGGCAAAAAAGTCGTTATTATTGAAAAGGACAAGCTTGGTGGAACATGCCTGCATCGTGGCTGTATCCCGAGCAAAGCATTGCTGAAGAGTGCCGAGATGTACGCCGAAATTCAGGACAGTGAGAGCTATGGCATTGAGACGAATGGAGCAACCTTGGTGTTCCCGAAAGTTCAGGCACGTAAAGATGCGATTGTGGAGCAACTTCATCAGGGCGTTCAATATTTGATGAAAAAAAATAAAATTGAGGTTATACACGCTAAAGGGCGCGTGATCGGGCCTTCCATCTTCTCCCCGCAGAGTGGAGCAGTAGCGGTAGAGTTCGAGGATGGTGAGATGGACACGGTTGTTCCAACCAACCTGATTATTGCCACCGGCTCTCGTCCACGTGTACTGCCGGGTCTTGAACCCGATGGAAGAACTATCATGAGTAGTGATGAAGCGTTGCGCATGGACGAGCTGCCTGCTTCAATCCTCATTGTGGGTGGTGGAGTCATCGGCCTTGAATGGGCCTCCATGCTGAATGATTTTGGCGTGAGTGTGACGGTAGTTGAGGCAGCAGCTCATGTGCTCCCTGCAGAAGATGAGGATGTAGCCAAAGAGATGCAGCGTTTGCTTGGCAAACGGGGCGTGCGTATCCTTACTGGCGCCAAGCTGATGACGGACAGTTATCGCACCGAAGATCAGAACGTGTACATTAATGTAGAGCTCGCGGGAGATAAACTGGAAACACTAACTGCTGAAAAAATGCTCGTGTCTATAGGACGTCAGGCTAACGTTGAAAATATCGGACTTGAGAATACGGATATCAAAGTCGAACGTGGCTTTATTGCGGTCAACAAACATCTGCAAACTGGAGAAGGCCATATCTATGCGATTGGCGACTGCATTGGCGGATTACAGCTCGCACATGCCGCAAGTCACGAAGGGATACTGGCAGTGAATCATCTGGCCGGGGAGAGCGTGCATCCGGTTGAAGCACATCGTATCCCGCGTTGCGTATATACACGCCCGGAAGCGGCTAGCATTGGCTTTACGGAGAAGGAAGCCAAAGAACGCGGACACGAGGTCAAAATCGGCAAGTTCCCGTTCCAGGCAATCGGCAAGTCCTTGATTCACGGAAGTCGTGACGGATTCGTGAAGGTGATTGCAGACGCCAAAACGAATGATATTTTGGGAGTACATATGATTGGCACCCATGTTACGGAACTCATTGCGGAGGCTTCATTAGCACAGATGCTGGATGCAACGCCATGGGAAGTCGGGCAGACCATTCATCCGCATCCTTCATTGTCGGAAATCATGGGCGAAGCGATGTTAACCGTGGACGGAAAAGCAATTGGAATGTAAGCCAAACAGCCGAGTGAGAAAGGTACTTTCCTTTTTTGGGCAAAAGGGATTATAATAAGGTTAAGCCAAGTCTTAGTACCAGGTTATAAGAGTGGGTAGTAGGACTTGCAAAAGGCTTTGATTAAAAGGAGGTACCTCATATGAGTTCACAAGGTACTGCAGACGCGGTTCATCGGCATCAACAGCTGGGACTTAGCAATGGAGAAGTATTGGATATGTACAAATACATGCTGCTTGCACGCAAGTTTGACGAGCGGTGCTTGCTCTTGCAGCGAGCTGGCAAAATTAACTTTCACGTATCCGGTGTAGGTCAGGAGGCTGCTCAAGTCGGCGCAGCTTTTGGTCTGGATCGAGATCACGATTATTACTTACCTTATTATCGCGATTACGGTTTCGTTATGGCCGTAGGCATGACTCCGCGTGAGCTGATGCTGTCTGCATTTGCAAAGGCGGAAGATCCGAACAGCGGTGGACGGCAGATGCCAGGTCACTTCGGTCATAAGAAGCTGCGTATCGTTACAGGCTCCAGTCCGGTTACTACGCAAGTTCCTCATGCGGTAGGGTTCGCTCTTGCTGCTAAAATGCAGAAGAAAGATTTCGTTTCTTTTGTTACCTTTGGTGAAGGTTCGAGCAACCAGGGGGATTTCCACGAAGGGGCAAACTTTGCAGGTGTGCAAAAGCTGCCAGTCATCATCATGTGTGAGAACAATCAATATGCAATATCGGTTCCTATTCACAAGCAGCTTGCTGGCAAAATTTCTGATCGTGCGCTGGGTTATGGTTTCCCAGGATTGCGTGTCGATGGCAATGATGCACTTGAGGTATATGCGGCAGTGAAGGAAGCGCGGAAGCGTGCCATCGCGGGAGAAGGACCAACACTGATTGAAGCGATGATGTATCGTCTGTCTCCACACTCCACTTCGGATAATGATCTGGCCTATCGGACCAAGGAAGAAGTTGAGGAAAACTGGAAGAAAGACGGCGTGCTTCGCATGAAAAATTACTTGATCGAATGTGGCATCTGGGATGAAACCCAGGATGCGGATCTGGCTTCCCAGCTTGCGCTGGAAATGAAGGAAGCAACTGAATATGCAGACAACGCGCCATATCCGAAACCTGAGGACACACTGACGCATGTTTATGCGGACAGCGAAGAAGGGGGACGGTAATCATGGCTATGATGGAATATATTGATGCAATCCGTCTCGCAATGAAAGAAGAGATGGAGCGGGACGAGAATGTTTTTATTCTTGGTGAGGACGTAGGTGTAAAGGGTGGCGTGTTCACCACAACCAAAGGGTTGCAGGATCAATTTGGTGAAATGCGTGTTATGGATACCCCTTTATCGGAATCTGCAATCGCTGGGGTAGCGATCGGTGCAGCCATGTACGGCATGAAGCCGATTGCCGAAATGCAATATTCGGACTTTATGTTACCGGCAACGAATCAGATTATTAGTGAAGCGGCTAAGATCCGCTATCGCTCTAACAATGATTGGAGCTGTCCAATCGTTATCCGTGCGCCAATCGGTGGGGGTATCTTCGGTGGACTTTACCACTCCCAGTGTCCGGAATCGATTTTCTTTGGTACACCGGGACTCAAAATTATTGCTCCTTACTCGGCGTATGATGCCAAAGGATTACTTAAAGCGGCTGTTCGCGACCCGGACCCTGTACTCTTTTTTGAAAATAAAAAATGTTACAAGCTGATCAAGGAAGATGTGCCTGAGGATGATTACATCGTTCCGATCGGTAAGGCCAACGTGCTTCGTGAAGGTGCCGATATTACGGTCATCGGATACAGTCAGCCATTGCATTTTGTCATGCAAGCCGCTGAAGAGTTGGAACGGGAAGAGGGCATCACGGCACATGTGCTGGATTTGCGTACATTGCAGCCGCTCGACCGTGAAGCGATCATCGCTTCTGCGCGGTTGACAGGCAAGGTGCTGATCGTACACGAAGATAATAAAACGGGTGGTGTGGGCGCAGAGGTTGCGGCCATTATCAGTGAGGAATGTCTGTTTGATCTGGATGCGCCTATCCAGCGCCTCTGTGGTCCAGATGTACCGGCAATGCCAATTAGCCCGACGTTGGAGAAATTTTACATGCTGAGCAAGGATAAAGCCAAAGCAGCCATGCGTGAACTTGCAGAGTATTAATAGATAAAGATAGATTAAAGTTTGGAGTGATAAATCAATGGCTGAACGTATGAAATGGATCGAGGTCATTATGCCGCAACTCGCGGAATCGTTGGTCTCGGCTACCATAGGCAAATGGTTGAAAAAACCGGGTGACCGTGTGGAACAGTACGAGCCGATCTGTGAAGTCATCACAGATAAAGTCAATGCCGAGATTCCGTCTACGGTGGATGGCATTATGGGTGATCTTTTGGTGGAAGAAGGAACAACGATCGCTGTAGGTGAAGCCATCTGCCGCATGCAAGTTGCTGCTGCGGATGAAGATACAGCTGAACAAGTTACACCTGCTGCACATCAGGAGGAGCCAGTTCAGCAAGCTCAAGCACAGCGTACGGGTGGGCAATCTCCTGTAACAGCTGCAGGATCAAACGCAGCAGCATTTGATCCGAATCAGCCGATGCGTCATCGGTATTCTCCTGCAGTACAGTCCCTGGCAGCAGAGCATGGACTGAATCTGCAGCAGGTTCCTGGAACAGGTACTGGCGGTCGAATTACACGTAAAGATGTACTCGCCTATGTTGCGCAAGGTGGTCAGGCAAATGCATCATCGGCGTCTGCACCAACATCTGCTGCGGCCAATCAGTCGTTACAGTCAACATCGTCTTCACCTTTCAGTGGAATCAGGGATACAGGTGCAACTACGTCATCAATAGTTACGAACGGCGTAGCAGGACAGACACTTCCTGCATCTGATGCGGGCGTTCCTGTGCGTCATTCTGGAATCCATCTGACCGAAAGTCCGAAAATTCCACAGATTGAAGTGGAAGGCGGCGGACAAGGGAGATCGGAATACTTTATCGATGTTACCCCTGTGCGTAATGCGATTGCGCGGAATATGCGTCAAAGTGTATCCGAAATCCCTCATGCGTGGACGATGATTGAGGTGGATGTAACGAACCTCGTGATGCTGCGCAATAAGCTGAAGGATGAGTTCAAACGGAAAGAAGGCATTAACCTGACCTACCTCTCGTTTATGATGAAGGGTGTCGTGAATGCGATTAAAGATTACCCAATCATGAACTCGGTATGGGCGGTTGATAAAATTATCGTGAAGCGGGATATTAACCTGTCCATGGCGGTTGGTACAGAGGATTCTGTGCTTACACCGGTAATCAAACAGGCGGATCAGCGCAATATTGCCGGTCTGGCTCGTGAGATTGACGATCTGGCTCGCAAAACACGTGAAGGCACGCTGAAACTGGATCACATGCAGGGTGGTACATTTACCGTGAACAATACAGGTTCATTTGGTTCGATCTTGTCTCAGCCGATCATTAACTACCCACAGGCAGCCATTCTTACATTTGAATCTATTGTGAAGAAACCTGTGGTCATTAATGATATGATCGCTGTTCGGTCCATGGCTAACTTGTGTCTTTCCCTGGATCATCGGATTCTGGATGGTGTCATCTGCGGCCGGTTCTTGCAACGGGTCAAAGAGAACCTGGAAGGGTACAACATGGAAACGAAAGTGTATTAAGTTTATTATAGAAAGACGGGAAAGTGTATGTGCCTTAGGCCGTGCACTTTTCTGGCTGTCTGGAGACAGACGTATCTTCATATATTAAACCATGGGCAGAAGGATGTGGGGAACATGGGCAAACCGCTGAATGTGGCATACATACCGATGCTGGATTATGAAGCGGCATGGAATCTTCAGAAATCAATTGTGCAGCAACTGGACGAAGGCGATGGCCCTGAACAGATGTTGCTTTTACAGCATCCGCCAACCTATACGATTGGATCACAGAATCATCCGGAGCATCTGCTTTGGAGCGAGGAAGAATTGAGAACACAGGGGATCTCTTTGTTTCAAATTGACCGAGGCGGTGATATTACTTATCATGGACCGGGTCAATTGGTGGGTTATCCTTTATTAGTACTTGGTCGGGATGAGGAACTGGATCTGCATGGATACTTGCGCAAGCTGGAACAAGTGATGATTGATTATCTGGCAGATCAGGGTGTTGAATCCGGTCGTAAAGAAGGGTACACAGGCGTATGGATCGGTGATCTGAAGATCGCGGCTATCGGCATCAAGTTTAACCGGTGCAAGCATCGACGGGGTTTTGTGACGAGTCACGGGTTTGCCTTCAACATTAAATCAGGTATTCAGCATGCCGGGTTTCAGGGAATTGTACCGTGCGGAATTGAACAGTATGGTGTGACTTCTTTGGAGGATATCACAGGTAAGTCATACGTAGTGGAGCAGGTAGCGCGGGATATCGTGCCTTATTTTCAACATATATTTCCGTATGATACGACTTGGAGTACAGAAGAAGAAGCCCTCCAGCGGCTGTAAACAGCGCGTTAGAAGGGCTTCAGGTCAGGTGACTATCCAAACAGCAACGGTTCCAGCGCAATGAAAAGGGTGGAGCCAATCATGGCGGCCAGCATGAGATAGATCACAATTTTGAACCATTTCTTGTTTTGCATGAAGAGAGAACTCCTTTCAGACCTTTTGAACAAGCCATAGTATCTGTATTGTACCGTATCTACGATAGGGAGGAAAGTCTAATGATTAATGAGCAGCGTGTTATTCAGCAGTTTATGGAACTGGTACAGATTGATAGTGAGACAAAAAATGAACAAAATATATCCAAGGTGTTAAAAGAACAATTCGAAAGTCTTGGCCTTCACGTCTATGAGGACGATACGATGGATGAGACCGGTCATAGTGCGGGTAATCTGATCGTTACACTGGAAGCTGCAGGAGTGGAAGGTGTAGAGCCGATGCTCTTTACGTGTCATATGGACACGGTCACCCCCGGGCAGGGGATCAAACCGGAGCTGGGCGAGGACGGTTGGATTCGCAGTGATGGAACAACGATTCTTGGTGCGGACGATAAAGCGGGCATTGCGGCTCTGTTTGAAGCCATTCGTGTCATTCAGGAGAACAATATTCCGCATGGCAAAATTCAGTTCGTCATTACGGTTGGTGAGGAATCCGGTCTTGTAGGTGCTCGTGCGATGAATCCTCAGGATATCGATGCCGCATTTGGCTATGCGCTGGACTCCAACGGAGCGGTGGGTACGATCTGCGTGGCTGCTCCATCAAGAGCTGAGATTCAGATGAAAATCTATGGAAAGTCAGCACATGCCGGTGTGAATCCGGAAGATGGAATTAGTGCGATCCAGGTTGCAGCCAAAGCGATTGCAGCCATGAAGCTTGGACGCATTGATAACGAAACGACAGCGAACATTGGCAAGTTCCAAGGGGGTTCAGCGCTGAACGTGGTATGTGACTTTGTTCAGATTGATGCGGAGGCTCGCAGTATTGTGCAGGAGAAGATTGAGCAGCAAATTGCCCAAATGCGGGAAGCACTCGAAACGACATGTCGTAAATTCGGCGCAACAGCAGAGTTCCGCAGTGAAATCAAGTATCCTGCCTTTGGCTTCCATGACGATCATGAGGTTGTGCAGCTTGCGCAGCGAGCCATTCGTAGTATCGGTCTGGAAACAAGCACATTTGCTTCTGGCGGCGGTAGTGACGCGAATATTTTTAACGGATTGGGCATTCCAACGGCTAACCTGGCTGTAGGATATGAGGACATTCATACGACCAAAGAGCGCATTCGAGCAGCGGATATTGTGAAGTTGTCTCAAATTGTCATTGCGATTGTGCAAGAAAACGCAAAGGGAAAGTAAGTTTGTCATGTGAATATGTAACGAAGCGTTAGCTGAAAAAGAAAATGAAAGTCCGAATTCGGTTCATGCCGGGTTCGGACTTTTTGAACAACGGTGGGGCTAGCCCTTCCGCCCGGCGAGCATGTCGCTTAATTTAGTTTCAGGTCCCCATTCACGTATCCATTGTTTGAGAATCAGCTGTACTTGTTTGGCTTGTCCGACCACACATGCAGAATGAGGTGTGAGATAACTTTTCATCCGGTGAGTCCCCCTTGTTTCTCGCAGTACGTAATAGACTTGTACACACGATAAAATTCCTATAGGCTCACCATATGTCCTGAATCACATTTTTATACATCTCGGTTCAATTGAACTCATCACAAATGAAATGGAGCTGAAGTACACATGAAATCCAGAACATCTGCTGAATCTATCTATGCGCCGCAACCGGCGAATCCCAAGCTCGATGAAGTGACCGTATCCACCAAGCCGATTTTTGAAGGTAAGGTGATCTCGCTTCAGGTAGACACCGTAAAACTGCCAAACGGGCAGACGGCAAGCCGGGAGATCATTAAACACCCGGGGGCAGTAGCGGTGCTGGCATTAAGGGGAGATCGCATGTTGGTTGTTGATCAGTACCGTCAGGCGATGGGACGTACTGAGGTAGAAATCCCTGCGGGCAAGCTTGACCCGGGTGAACAGCCTGAAATTGCAGCCGCCCGTGAATTGAAGGAAGAAACGGGATATACAGCCAAGTCGCTGCGCCATTTGCGGTCTTTCTACACCTCACCAGGTTTTGCGGATGAGATCATTCACCTGTATATCGCCGAAGAGTTGGAAGCTGGAGATATGGCCCTGGACGAGGACGAGTTTCTTGAAGTATCCGAAATTACGCTGGAGGAAGCCTACAAGCTGATGGATGAGAATCGGATCAGTGATGCCAAAACGATGATGGCTGTATATGCGTGGGATATTTACAAAACGACAGGACGGTTTTAATTATGTCAAATCAAGAGGGAACGCCGCTGTGGGAACCGTGTTATACGGATCTGCATATCCACATCGGACGCACGTCCCGTGGTGAGGCAGTTAAAATCAGTGGTAGCCGCGACTTAACGTTTGAAAATATTGCACGTGAGGCATCCACCCGTAAAGGAATTCATCTGCTCGGGGTTATCGATTGCCATTCACCAGTTGTGCAGAGGGATATTGAGGAGCTGCTGGACAACGGTACGATGTCTGAGATTGATGGCGGCGGTATTGCGTATCAGGATACAACCATTCTACTGGGGACCGAAATTGAGCTGCGTGAGCCCGAGATGCGTGAGTTCCATATGCTGGCCTACTTCCGGGATCTGGATACAATGAAGTCTTTTACAACCTGGATGACACGTTATATGAAAAATGTAAACCTCAGCTCCCAGCGAGTATACGTACCTGCTCTTGAGATGCAAGCGGAGATCAAGGCACGCGGCGGGCTGATTATACCCGCTCATGTGTTCACACCGCACAAGGGCATTTACGGCAGCACAGCGCCGCGTATGGGGGATGTGCTGGACACAGGCCTTGTAGATGCGATTGAGCTAGGGCTAAGCTCGGACTCGTCCATGGCAAGTTACATCCGGGAGTTGGATCAGGTTCCATTTCTGACGAACTCTGATGCACATTCTCTCGGTAAAATCGGACGGGAATACAATGAGTTGCAGATTGCAACGCCTTCGTTTGATGAATTCCGTATGGCCTTGCGAGGTGAAGAGGGAAGACGTATTGCGGCCAATTATGGCTTGAATCCAAGACTGGGTAAATATCACCGGACGTATTGTGCAGCATGCGGAAGTGTGATGGGTGAAAAGAATCTCTCTGCAGAGCGTTGCCCGCTTTGTGGCAGCCAGAAACTGGTTCAGGGTGTGCTGGATCGTATTCTGGCTATTGCAGACCGAGAACAACCGGAGCTTCCGGCAGACCGGCCACCCTATTATTATCAGGTTCCACTGGAGTTCATTCCGGGCCTTGGGAAAGCCAAACTGCGTCAACTCTTGGATCGTTTTGGCACGGAGATGGCTGTGCTGCACCGTACAGATGAAGCTCAACTAGCCGAGGTGGTTGGTTCGGTACTCGCCGAACTAATCGTAGCGGCTCGCAAGGGTGAACTGACGTTAGCCTCTGGCGGTGGAGGCACATACGGCAAGGTTGCAGCGAAAGAGCAGAAATAGTAAAGCGAGTAAGACGAGCAAGGTTTAACAATTCGGACAAGAAGTCATACGGACGAGTCCTGGTTCATAGGCTGAATTATAAGGATGATCAAGTTTAAAGTTTGAAGTATCTCCTTCAGCAGCATAACCGGAAAGGGGACTCGTACCTATATGCGTTCTTCCTATTTTACGTTTAAAGGGCAAACCTCGTTATATGTATTCGTGGCTGTCTTGTTTCTTGTCGGTGTTATCTTCGGCGCATTGATGGTCAATGCGCTGTCTCTGGAACAGCGCCAGGATCTTGAAGCCTATCTGGGGAATTTCTTTATGACGGTGCAGCATAGTTCGCAAGGAACAGACAACACCGCCTATTGGGATATTGCCATGCTTCATCTGAAATGGGTCGGGCTGATCTTTATCCTCGGCTTGTCCGTTGTAGGTTTACCGGGGATATTGGTTCTGGATTTTCTGAAAGGGGTGCTGATCGGTTTTACCGTAGGTTACCTTGTTGGACAGTATTCGTGGAAAGGGCTGCTATTTGCACTTGTATCCGTAGCACCGCATAATCTGTTCGTCATTCCGATCCTGCTGATCTGCAGTGTGGCTGCGATGACGTTCTCGTTATATATCATTCGTAATCGTGTCTTGATGCACCGTACACCAGGCCGCCAAAGGCCGTTTGCTTCCTATGTTATTTTAACGGCGGTTATGGCGGTACTGCTGCTTGGGGTGGCATCGTTCGAAACCTGGGTTACCCCTGCAATGATGCGCTGGGTCACGCCGATGCTGCTTCCTGCCTAGCTTGCACTGCATGTCCTAAAATGTTGACTTTGATATTGAACTCCCCCTATAATGAAAAGAGTGGGTTAAGTTGCAGTGTGCAGTGATTTCCTAGGGGGAGGGAGAAAATGGAAGCACGGATTGATAAAATTAAGCAGCAACTACAGTCCCAGGGTTATAAATTAACGCCCCAGCGGGAAGCCACCTTAAGAGTACTTTTAGAGAATGAAGAAGATCATCTCAGTGCAGAGGATGTTTTCATGCTCGTTAAAGAAAAGGCTCCCGAAATCGGTCTGGCAACCGTGTACCGTACCCTCGAACTATTGAGTGAGCTGCATGTTGTAGAGAAAATCAACTTCGGCGACGGTGTAGCGCGTTATGATCTGCGCGGAGATACATCCAAGCATCACCATCATCACTTAATCTGTGTGCAATGCGGAAGTATGGATGAAATACGTGAAGACTGGCTTGGACCGCTTGAAGAACGACTGGAGCGGGAATTTAACTTTTCGGTAGTAGATCACCGACTGGACTTTCATGGAATTTGTTATCGTTGCAAAGCTAAAAATGAACAAAAGCCCAAAGAAGAAGAATAACATAGCCTATCTTCAAGCTCTCACCGGCGGTTTTGACGGGGGAGCTTTTTTGGTCCCGAACCCTATTTGAGGTTCGCCCGCCAAGGCATATTCTCGGATGCACGGACATACCCTGTTTCAAGAACCATACTGGGCTTGAATAGGGAAGGGGACAATTCCAATGATTATCTCTGTGCGGAGAGGGCTCCGTTTTATACGATTCATTGTATTCTTTGCTGCGCTGGTGTATCTGTTCTACCATGTACTGGACCTGTTTAACGGCTGGATCTCGCCCGTGGATCAGTATCAGATGCCGACCGGCAATGCGGTTAAAGTATTTCAGGAAACGGATTGGTCAAGTATGGGAGAAGCACGTCCTACAATGGCTGAGCGGCTTCGCCTCTTTTATTGGTACGGGGAATAATAGCTGCTAGCACGGAGAGTTGCTCCGGCAGCCAGGGGTGCAAATACGGAAGCAGCCTGCCGGTTGGCATTGCTGATAGATGAGGAGTGTTGTACATGAATCAGACCATACACGCCTATGCTTTATACCTGGAAGAAGATAAGGGAATGTCAAGCAGCACGCTGGAATCCTATCTGCGAGATGTGGACAAGTTCGTGGAGTTTGTGAAAAAGGAATACGGTATTCGCGAAGCGGGAGAGGTCAGACGAACACATGTTGTATTATTTGTGGGTCATCTTAAGCAAGATGGCCGGGCGAATGCAACGATAGCCCGCAGCATCGTGTCTTTGCGATCGTATTTTCATTTTCTGATGCGGCGTGGCGAGATTGTACAGGACCCTACTTTTGATGTGGAAGCACCCAAGGCTGACAAGACACCGCCTCAAGTTCTTACGATTGAGGAGATCGAATTGCTGCTTGCCTCTCCTGATGTCAGCTCTCCGCAAGGCGTTCGAGATCGGGCCATGCTGGAGCTCTTGTACGCTACGGGTATTCGGGTGTCGGAGCTGATTGCACTTGATGTACGAGACGTACAGCCGGCCTTGCGCTTCATTCGTTGCGGCGGGGCGGGGAAAGAACGCATTTTACCGATTGGTGCACCAGCTGCTCACTGGGCGAGTGTATATATGGACGGGTTCCGTAATCAATTACTTAAGGCTGGAGCGGACGAGCAAGCACTATTTGTGAATGTATCAGGCAGACGTTTAACCCGGCAGGGATTCTGGAAGCTGCTGAAAAAATCCGCCGTGGATGCGGGCATTTCGGGAGAAATTACCCCGCATACGTTGCGTCATTCATTTGCAGCCCACCTGATTGCCAGCGGAGCCGACACTCGTGCGGTACAGGACATGCTTGGCCATGTCGAACACCCGGGGCAGCAGTATAGCCAGCATGGGCGCAAGACGATGAAAGAAATTTATGAGACCCATCATCCACGGGCAAAATAAAAATATTAAAAACGCCGTTATACATACGCGGGCTGCATGTTTGAATACCTGATTTTTGCGCCGAACACAGGCGCAGGCAGTGCACCCTGTTGAATCATGAACGGATCGTTACTACTCAAGGAGGACAACATCGTATGACAGCACTAAACCAACAGATGATCAAAGAAGCGGCATCTTTTATTCAAAGTAAAAGCTCCATCAAGCCGGAAGTGGGTTTGATTCTTGGATCAGGCCTAGGCGTTCTTGCCGAACTAATCGAGGATGGCGTGAGCATTGCGTACCAGGATATTCCTCATTTTCCGGTGTCCACGGTAGAAGGACATGAAGGGGAATTGCTGATCGGTACCATCCAAGGTCGCCCGGTTGTGATGATGAAAGGCCGCTTTCATATGTACGAGGGATATGGACCCGAATTGACTGCATTCCCGGTACGTGTCATGAAAGAACTGGGCGTAAGCAGCCTGCTGGTAACGAATGCAGCTGGAGGCGTAAGTACATCTTATCAAGCGGGCGATTTGATGCTCATCTCGGATCATTTAAATATGACAGGCAAAAACCCGTTAATTGGACCAAATGATGCCGCACTAGGTGTGCGTTTCCCTGACTTGTCCGAAGCCTACAGCCGTCGTCTGCGTGCCCTTGCCAAGGATACGGCAGCAACTCAAGGCTTTAATGTGCAAGAGGGTGTGTATGCCGGTCTGCTCGGACCTAACTACGAAACACCAGCAGAGATCAGAATGCTTCGTACCCTGGGTGCAGATGCTGTCGGCATGTCTACTGTTTCCGAGGTTATTGTAGCTCGTCATGCGGGTATTGAAGTTCTCGGCATTTCTTGTATTAGCAATATGGCAGCCGGTATACTGGACCAGCCTTTGTCCCATGACGAGGTTATGGAAACAACAGAGCGTGTTCGTGAAGCCTTTCTGGCCCTGGTGCTGGCTGTTATTCCTAAGATGTAACGAGGCATTGAAGAATGAGCTGAACGGATGTTTAGCATGACGCATTGAATAGGGAACAAATCATTGAATGATGTTTGCTCAATGATTTGTTCCTTTTTTGATAAAATGACGCATGAGATGAGTGTATTATCTTTAGATCAAGAACCAAACACGTACGTTTATTTATGGTTAATTACATCGAAAGTAATGATGTAATACTTGGCTCGATTTCGGATGGCTCAGTCGTTGTCTCAAATCTTCCGTGCACCTGACCGCTCTGATCGATCAAAAACTTAGTGAAGTTCCACTTGATTCCGTCTTCCTTATGAATATCAGGATATTTCTCCTTTAGAAAATCATTCATCCACTTCCCGCTGGCCGTTTCCAAGTCAAAACCTTGGAATGGCGCTTGTAAGGTTAAAAACTGAAATAGGGGATGGGTGTTTTCCCCCCTGACTTCTATCTTCTCAAATAACGGGAACGTTAACTTAAACCGATTTTCACAATCAGCTTTGATTTCTGAATTGTCCCCTGGCTCCTTCTCATTAAACTGGTTACACGGAAAGGCCAGAATTTCGAAACCATAAGCCTGATATTTTTCGTACAGTTGTTGAAGCGTCTCAAATTGCCGAGAGTAGCTACACTTACTGGCTGTATTCACAACAAGAAGCACTTTCCCCCGGTATATTGTTAAATCTGCTGGCCTGCCATCAATGAAATGGACTTTCCTATCATAAAAAGACATTTGAGTCCTCCTTCTAAAGTATTTAAATTGTGACATATACATCATAAGTCGACATTGCTCATTGGAGAAATATATATAAACGATTGTATACATAGGTAAATCCTATAGAGGATGTTCCCATGAGCTTCTACCCGTTTCAGATTAGATAAATATTACGAATATCCCATCTGTCTTATCCTTAGATAAAAAAAGTTAGGTAAAACCTACTTTGATTGGAATAATTTACTTGAAACCCGCCGACAATGGATAGCAGTACATGCGAGGAATAACCACCGAGCTATTCATTTGAGGAGGGAACCTAGTGAAAAAAAGAATAATGGCATCGTTCATGACCCTTTGTATGCTGCTGCCCTTAATGGCCTCACCCGCTTTGGCTGAGGAAGCACCTAAAGCTGCTGGAGGAACGGATTTGGCTCCATCAGCACGTTCGGCTATATTGATGGATGCAGATACAGGGACTGTTATTTATGAAAAAAACAGCCATGATCAGCTGCCTCCGGCGAGTATTACAAAAATTATGACGATGCTGCTTACCATGGAAGCGATTAGTTCAGGCAAGCTGAAGTTAACGGATAAGGTAAGAACGAGCGAGTATGCGGCGTCGATGGGCGGCTCACAGATCTTTCTGGAGCCTGGTGAAGAGATGACCGTGGATGATATGTTAAAAGGCATCGCAATGGCTTCTGGCAATGATGCGTCTGTTGCTATGGCCGAAAAACTCGGTGGCTCGGAAGAGGCTTTTGTACAGATGATGAATGAACGTGCACAGGAACTGGGAATGAAGGATAGCCGTTTTGCCAATGCGAACGGTCTGCCGGTTGCTAATCATTATTCCTCTGCACATGATATCGCGGTGATGAGCCGTGAATTACTGAAATATCAAGGTATTACGAAGTACACGGGAGCTTACCAGGATTACCTGCGTAAAGACTCGGAGAAGCCATTCTGGCTCGTGAATACGAACAAGCTGGTGCGTTTTTATCAGGGAGCAGATGGGTTGAAAACGGGGTACACGTCCGAAGCAAAATTCTGTCTGTCGGCTACGGCGTCCAAAGATGGGCTTCGTGTCGTCGCGGTTGTGCTTGGGGAGCCAAATACGAAAACCAGGAACAGTGAAGTGTCCTCGATGTTTGATTATGCTTTTGGTCAATACACCATGAAGGCACTATACAAAGCAGGTGATCTGCTGGGTAGTCTGAAGATTGAAAAAGGGGATGTTGCCGAGCTTCCGCTCAATGCTGCTCAGAACTACAGTGTTTTGATGCGCAAAGGTGCGAAGTCGACAGATATCCGCCATGAACTGATTGTAGCCAAAGAATTGAAAGCTCCGGTCAAGGCGGGGCAAAGTGTAGGTAAACTCGTCGTCTATCAAGGGAACGAAGTGATTAAAGAATTCGACATTCAGGCTCCGAAGGATGTGCCTAAAGCAGGCTGGTGGAAGCTGTTCAAGCGTACAACTTCAAGTCTGTTCGACTAAGCGGCAAGATACGCCTTTCTCCTTGTGACTCGAACGGTTTTTGTAGTTAAATAGGGGTTTTCTTCTAGTTTTGTCGGGGGGCAGGAAAAGCTTTTGGCAACGTAGAAATCCTTGTTCAAGACAGGGAGGAGAGTGGGCAAACGTGAACTTGAATGTGGACATGGAGCATCACCGCGGGATTTTGATTGTACGATTATCCGGGGAGCTGGATCACCATACAGCTGACATGGTACGAATGCAGATGGATGAAGCGATACAGCGCAGACAATGTGAGCATTTGGTGCTGAGTTTGAAAGACCTGCAATTCATGGACAGCTCAGGCCTGGGTGTTATTTTGGGAAGATACAAGTTGATCAAAAATAAAGGTGGCAAAATGGTTGTCTGTGATGTGAATCCGCCGGTATACCGTTTGCTGGAAATGTCGGGATTGTTCAAGATCATGCCGATATATGAAAATGAGGGAACTGCTCTCTCAGGTCTGGAGGTCGTCTCATGAATGAAGGAACAGGGACAAATTTCATGAATCTGCAATTTGCGGCCAAGTCGGAGAACGAATCGTTTGCACGGGTGACCGTTGCAGCGTTTATCTCTCAGCTTGATCCAACGATGGACGAGCTTAGCGACCTGAAAACGGTCGTCTCCGAAGCGGTAACGAACAGCATCATCCACGGATACAATAACAATCCGGAAGGTGTTGTGACCATTCAGGCCGAGATTCGTGATGATATGATCACGATTATTGTAGAGGATCGCGGCGAAGGCATCGAGGATCTTGATCTGGCCAAACAGCCGCTATATACCTCCAAACCCGAACTTGAGCGGTCGGGCATGGGCTTTACGATTATGGAAAATTTTATGGATGAATTCGAAGTCAGCAGTGAGCCCGGCAGAGGCACCTCCATCAAGATGAAAAAAAGGATTGAATCCAAGAAAGCATTGTATAATTAGGGGTTGGTGTTCTTATGGATGCTGAAGTGAAACCATCTTCACAGACCTATTTGGACGATGCCGAGGTCAAACGGCTGATTGCGCTCAGTCAGTCGGGTGACCATGTATCACGGGATACGCTGGTGAACTGCAACATCAGACTCGTCTGGTCCGTCGTGCAGCGTTTTATGAACAGGGGATATGAACCGGAGGATCTGTTCCAGATTGGTTGTATCGGCCTGCTCAAGTCAGTGGACAAGTTCGATCTCAGTTATGACGTGAAGTTCTCGACGTATGCGGTACCGATGATCATTGGTGAGATTCAGCGTTTCCTGCGGGATGACGGAACCTTGAAGGTTAGTCGTTCGCTGAAAGAGATGGCCAATAAAGTTCGCAAGAAGAGGGACGAATTGTCCAAACATCTGGATCGACTGCCCACGATTAAGGAAGTTGCCGCTGAACTCGGGGTTACCCCGGAGGAAGTTGTATTCGCCCAGGAAGCGAACAAACCGCCGACCTCCATTCATGAGACGGTATTCGAAAATGATGGTGATCCGATTACACTGATGGATCAGATCGCGGATGAATCTCAGGAGAAATGGTTTGACAAGCTCGCGCTGAATGAAGCGATCGGCGGCCTAAGTGAACGGGAACGACTCATCGTGTATCTGCGGTATTATCGAGACCAAACACAATCCGAAGTGGCGAGCAGGCTGGGCATATCCCAGGTGCAGGTCTCACGTCTGGAGAAAAAAATACTGCAATCCATCCGCGATCAAATCGCGCAGTGATGCCGTGATTAGTGCTGGATGATTATATGAGTGATAATCCATCAATAAACGACAACTAACAACCTTATTTCGCGCTTTAGTGATAAGGATGTTCGTTGTCGTTTTTATTTTTATAGCGAATTTTCTTACATTTCTTTTGGAAAAGAGAGGGCGGCAGACCAGCGAAGGGATGGAATCGGTAGAGGAGCGAAGCGTGCGCGTTTATCACGGAATTTCCTCCTTGAAGAGGAGAGAAACAGAAATCCGGGGATAACCAGCGCCCGACACCGGTCCACCCCGGAGCGCCCCACCGCTTTCCATGTCTTTCCCCTGTCACCCCCCCGCAAGTTTCTTACATTTCTTTTGGAAAAGAGAGGGCGGCAGACCAGCGAAGGGATGGAATCGGTAGAGGAGCGAAGCGTGCGCGTTTATCACGGGATTTCCTCCTTGAAGAGGAGAGAAACAGAAATCCGGGGATAACCAGCGCCCGACACCGGTCCATCCCGGAGCGCCCCACCGCCCTCAACCTTCTTTTCCAACTTAAATGTAATAAATTTGCACAATCTTCAAATACTAACCTAAATTACGCAGTAAAGGAGTGCTTTGGATGTCCCAGACACCCACTCCAACGGTCTATGTTCGCATGCGCAGCCGCATTCGCATCCAGAGAGGGCGAGCAGTCAAACTGCGAGACATTGCCCACGTACTGGCCTCATCCGATGATCAGGAGGACAGGCTGCTGGAGCTGGAGCTGCTGCGGCCCGGACCGGAGGACGGCAACCTGATCCTCATTGACATCTTGCAGATTATTCCCCGAATCCGGCAGCTGCTGCCAGACGTCAACGTGGAATTGATGGGGTCAGGGCATACGTTAGTTGAAGTGATCGTAGGTAACGGTCAGGCCTCGAAATCACTGTTTATTCTGGTGTGGTTATTGTTGTTCTTCGGGTCAGCTCTGACTATTATGAATTTTCATGCAGACGTGAATATGCAGGAAGTACAGATTCGCATTGTGGAGATGCTGACCGGGGACCGGGACGAGCATCCATACTTATTCCAGCTCGCTTATTCCCTGGGAATCGGCTTCGGCATGGCTGTTTTTTTTAACCATCTGTTCAAGAAAAAATGGAATGAGGAGCCTACACCGCTCGAAGTGGAGATGTTTCTTTACCAGCAAAATGTGGATCAATATGTCGTGATTGAAGAGAGTGAACGCATGCATGAGCAGAATGGCAGGGAGCTGAGTGACGATGAGCGTGCTTAACGGGGCAATCAGCATTGTGCTTGGCATTGCCGGGGGGATCGCCGTGGGGAGTGGTGTTATTGCCCTCATCCTTGTCCTGGACATGATTCCCAGACTGGCGCAAGTTACGCAGTCCTACGAGAAAACGCATTGGTACGAGGGGGCTCTCATCGGAGGTTCACTGCTGGGCACGGTGGCTGATTTCTGGCATTGGAAAATGCATGGTGTCATGTTGCTCAGTCCCATTGTTGGACTGTTCTGCGGTGTATTTATTGGCTTGCTGGCTGCAGCGCTAACAGAAGTATTAAATGTGCTGCCTGTTCTGGCAAAAAGGCTGGGCATGAGATCTTACTTGTTTGGGCTGCTACTCGCGATGATTTTGGGGAAAATGACAGGTTCGTTTTTTGACTTTTTTATATACCAGCGATAAAGCGGCATGACAGGTTAAAAGGAGGATGGATATGGACGAACATACGGATCAAACAGGTCATGAACAAGGTGACGGAATGACCGAGGACATCATGCACAAGTCGGCTTATGAGATCCAGCAGGAAGAAGAGAAAAGAGCACATCAGAAGAAGAAGCAAAACGAGATGTCCGACAGCATTGAGGAATCCGTACAGTATTGGCAGCACAACGATGACATTTCCCCGCGTATGAGTGATAACAAAAATACACTGAAGGAAGTTCTCGGTCTGGGCGAGTCTTTTGATGTTACGCTGAGGGAGATGGTGCTTGGCGGCAAGCATGTAGGACTGCTGATGTTAAGTGGTTTTGCCAAGGACGAAATTCTGCTCGAAGTATTAAAAAGGCTCACCTACCTTTCGCCCGATCAGATATCGGAACATGCGCTGAAGTCTTATTTTGAATGTTACATCCCTCATATCCAGGTGGAACGCGTGGAGAAGATGAGTGCCGTCATCAGTAAAGTACTGACCGGGATGAGCGCGATGTTTGTTGAGGGAGACCGCTCTGTGCTCATTATGGATACCCGGAGTTATCCGGTTCGATCCCCCGAGGAGCCTTCGCTTGAACGTGTGGTTCGTGGTTCGCGGGATGGTTTTACCGAAACGCTACTGACGAATGTGACGCTGGTACGCCGCAGGATACGAGACCCCGGACTGAAGTTTGAGATCATGCAGGTTGGGCGAAGAACACAAACCGATGTATGTGTGGTGTATATTGACGATATTGTGGATAAGGTGCAGGTTGACTCGGTGCGTGAAAAAATATTACGTGTCGATATCGATGGCATTCCGGCTGCCGACAAACAGCTGGAGGAAGCGATTATCAACAAAGGATGGAATCCATTTCCCCTTGTTCGATATTCGGAACGTCCTGACGTCACGGCCTCCCATCTGCTGGAAGGACGAGTCGTTATTTTTGTTGATACGTCTCCCAGCGTGATGATCTTGCCAACGACATTTTTTGATTTGTGCGAGCATGCGGAGGAGAACAGGCAAACCGCACTTATGGGAACCTATCTGCGCTGGGTACGTTTTGCAGGCATTCTGATCTCGTTGTTTCTATTGCCACTGTGGATGTTGATGGTCATCGAGCCTTCACTCAAACCAATCGGGCTGGATTTTATCGGCCCACAGGAAAATGTGAAATTGCCGATTATCTTGCAGTTTCTACTCATAGAACTTGGTGTAGACTTATTACGGATGGCGGCGGTTCACACACCTACACCACTGGCTTCAGCCATGGGTCTGATTGCTGCGATATTAGTCGGAGATATCGCCGTGAAAACGGGGTATTTTGTCAATGAGGTTGTGCTCTACATGGCGATTGCAGCTATTGGAATGTTTGCTACACCGAGTTACGAGTTAGGGCTGGCGAATCGACTAGTCAGATTGATATTGTTGATTGCGGTTGCAATATTCAAGGTGCCTGGTCTGGTGGTTGGAACAACGTTGTTGATTGTGGCATTGACCATTCACCGTTCATACAACTCGTCGTATCTGTGGCCATTTATACCGTTTAATGCAAAGGCATTTGGCAACTTCTTGTTCAGGGTTCCATTGCTTGTCAGCAAGAAACGTCCATCGTTCAACAAAACACGTGACAACACCAAGATGTCGGATGATCCAGACGGTGAGCTGCGAAAAAGTAAAAAACACAAATGATGTGCCGAAAAATCCATTCATCTCCCGGCTTAATTTGATATACTGGTGTAAAATCAATGGAATAAATATTGTTCCAGTATATAAAAAGTGAGGAATGCAGACGATGTATTTACACGGTACAAGTAGAATAAATGAGCAAGGGCATCTGGAAATTGGTGGAGTAGACGTTACAGATATGAAAGAGCAATTCGGAACACCGCTCTATGTTGTGGACGAGCAATTGGTTCGCGAGCGTTGTAGAGAGTATATGGATGCATTCCGCGCTTCGGGTCTGGGCTTCCAGGTTGCGTATGCGAGCAAAGCATTCTGTGTCATGGCGATGTGTGCCCTGGCGGCAGAAGAGGGTCTTTCTCTGGATGTTGTATCTGACGGAGAGTTGTTCACGGCATTGCAAGCAGGTTTCCCTGCAGATCGTATTCATTTCCACGGCAATAACAAAACGCTGGAAGAAATCGAAATGGCGCTTGATGCAGAGATCGGATGTTTTGTGGTTGACAACTTTAATGAGTTGCATTTGCTTCAAGCGGTTGCAGCGGACAAAAATCGTAAAGTGAATGTTCTTCTTCGCGTAACGCCAGGTGTAGAGGCGCATACACATGAATATATTTCGACAGGGCAAACGGATTCCAAGTTCGGTTTTGATATCGGTAACGGTACAGCATTCGAAGCGATTGAGCTTGCATCCAAACAGCCAAACTTGGTATTGCTCGGTGTGCATTCTCACATTGGTTCGCAAATCTTTGAGGTTGAAGGGTTCCAGATGGCGGTTCAACGTGTTGCTGAATTCGCAGCAAGTGTATATGAGCGCCTGAATGTGGCGTTCAAAGTCGTCAACCTTGGCGGCGGATTCGGAATTCGCTATATTGACGGGGACACGCCTCTTGAAGTGGCCGAGTACGTAAAAGCTATTACGGATGCGGTAAAAAATCATTTTGCGCAAATCGGCTATGCTGTGCCTGAAATCTGGGTTGAGCCAGGCCGCAGTATCGTGGGTGAAGCAGGTACAACGCTCTACACCGTTGGAACAAGCAAAGACATCCCTGGCGTGCGTAAATATGTTGCCGTAGATGGCGGTATGACGGATAATCCGCGTCCAGCCCTGTACGAATCCAAGTATGAAGCCGTGCTGGCGAATCGTGCAAACGAAGCAGCAACAGAAACCGTTTCTGTAGCCGGAAAGTGCTGCGAGAGCGGCGACATGCTGATCTGGGATCTCGACTTGCCAAAAGTGGAAAGCGGTGACTTGCTTGCCGTAGCCTGCACAGGGGCGTATAACTATTCCATGGCGAGCAATTACAACCGGATTCGTCGTCCAGCTGTTGTTTTTGTCAAAGATGGTCAAGGTGATGTGGTCGTACGCCGCGAGTCGTATCAAGACATTATCCAAAATGACCTCGTTCCAGCGCGTATTGGCAAGCAGCCGGTTACACGTTAATTCATCAGACTGGGATACTGAGTAGGAATGATCGAGTGTTCCTATACCTCCAAATCTTATAGCATAGTAAGGACGGAACGGGATTACCCGTTCTGTCCTTTGTTGTGTATATTGCCTCTATTTAAGAGGCTTGTGGGCTTGTATAGAGAGGAGAAAATCAAAAAAAACGACTCTTTCTTTTGCGATTCGGTTCTTTTCGGTGTACACTAAGAAAAGTGCTGTAATGCTTGACCCCAAGTTTGGTATTA
Organism: Paenibacillus sp. TSA_86.1; assembly: GCF_052691815.1. NCBI lineage: Bacteria > Bacillati > Bacillota > Bacilli > Caryophanales > Paenibacillaceae > Paenibacillus > Paenibacillus sp. TSA_86.1. Next base: position 148,746 of record NZ_JBQZGE010000012.1, read on the forward strand.
CGTCACAATTTACTTTGCTCAAAATTGAAAGGAGTCATTTACATATGGCGAAACAAGCGAAAATTAAATTGGCAAACGGTGGAGAAGTCGTGATCGACCTGTTCGATCAAGAAGCTCCAAATACAGTAGCAAACTTTGAAAAGCTGGCAAACTCCGGTTTTTATAACGGTCTCGTTTTCCACCGCGTTATCCCGGGCTTCGTAGCTCAAGGTGGATGCCCTAGTGGTTCCGGTACTGGCGGCCCTGGCTACACAATCAACTGTGAGATCAACCCGAACAAACACGAGCGTGGAACACTGGCGATGGCACATGCTGGTCGCAACACGGGCGGAAGTCAGTTCTATATTTGCTACCAACCACAGCCACACTTGGATGGACAACATACCGTATTTGGTAAAGTAAGCAAAGGTATGGAGTTTGTTGACGCATTCGAAGGTCGCGATAAAATGGAAACCGTTGAAGTTGTAGAAGTTTAATTCAAACTGCAACAGATCAGACACAATCTAACCCCTGATACTTCTATTACAGAAGTACCAGGGGTTTTGTGCATTTTGCAGCCTTTTTGCATGATTGCCTTAGATCGTCTTGTCAAAAATAAGCTTAAAGGAACTGGCGAGCCAAGTGATCTTGGGTTATTCTGGCTAAGTACAGACTGTTGTAACCGAATACATGAGGTTTGGCAGCACAATGGAGAGTACTGTACTTAGTTACTTTCATGAACAGTTGAAAGGATGTTGTTAACTTTGGATGTTGTACAGCAGCTTAAATTACTTCAGCACCTCTATAGTGGAAATACGATTTGGGACGAGGAGTTGCATGCTTCCAGACACACCATACCTGAGGATGTAACTACTGAGCAGTTGCAGGCTTTAGAGGCAGCTGGACATGAACCCAATCGTTTTGTGAGTCCACAGCACGAGGAGACCATTAACGAACTGAGAGCGTTGGCTGAGCGTTGGACACTTCAGAACGCCGCTCAGGCTTTTGTGGCTTCGTTATGGTCAGCTCCGATGATCTGGCGTTCACTTCTTACGAGTAAACTAATTGCAGGCAGCATTCCGGATCATGAATATACACCGTATCCATCCAGTCACAAGTGCCTGATCTGTGGTTTGGACGTGAATGACGGAGTAGATACATCGCTCCAATGGTACTGGCGGATGACAAACGGCATACCGCTGGATGGGGATATTTTTGGACATGTTCTGGCTTTGAAAGAAATGGCCGCTTCGCAGGAGCTTCCTGTTCCGAATGAGTACGATCGTTGGACGCTGCGCGCCGTAATAACGGTGCTGCGCAACCTGCCGCCCAAAACTCGGTACAGCAAGGCAGCGGATGCACTCAAAAAAGCACAACTGCTGCCTTCGAAAAAGGTATATGTATACCGTGATCTGCTTGAAACGCTGGCACTGATCGGTATTCTGGACACACCAGAACAGCCAGGAATGATTACGGCTTTCACTTCGTATGCTGAACGCGATAAGAGACCTAATACCCGCGTTGAAGTACAAGCTCCCTTGGCATGGTGGGATTCATCTGTAGGAGTAAACGAGCAAAATCTATCCAAAATTTTTGCTGATTACAATTGCACTGATGTGTCGCTTGAGGACAAGCCTGAAGCAAATCCGCCAGCGATAGAAACCGTTGTTGGTGCGTTTGAAAGCAGACGAGGTGTTCGTGTTACGACCAAGGCGCCGAAAAAGTCTCCTGAGGCGGGTACAGGTGAAGTACAGCCTGGAGATGTATATGCGGTGCGAGTACTTAGTGGTGCCTGGGTTACCGTATACTGTCATGAAGTGAAGGACAAACGTGTTATTGTCGAATATTTGGATGGAGTGTTCCCTGAGATGCCAGGAAAAGATGAGCTTATTCTAACCGTTCGTCCTAGACCAGATGAACGCTGGCAATGTTCGGCAATCGGGATTGACTCCACGAGCTGGGTGAGAAGAGTCGCCAGGGATATGCCAACTCCTGCTGCTTCCGGGCCGAAACCAAATCGTGTTCCGTTCCACTCTGCCAAAGATTTGAAGCACATGGCAAGCTGGTGTTTTCCTGATCTTTAGAACGTATCTTTCCATGGCTTATTCAGATCCGTGTCTCGTGCGAGATGCGGATTTGATGACATAAATGCTTATTAAAAGTTAGTATGTGACAAAAAGAAACAAAAATGAATTGATTTTTTGACACTAAAGTGCTAACATCCAATTAATAACGAAAGCGATCCTTCAGGGCAGGGTGTAATTCCCTACCGGCGGTGATGCATGATGTCAAGGAATCAGATTCCATCGACATAGCAAAGTCCGTGACCTGTCTGCCTGTGGCAGATGGCTGATCTGGTGTAATTCCAGAACCGACAGTATAGTCTGGATGGGAGAAGGAGTGGGTGCATGCCAAGCGGCTGCACTCCGCAGGAGTGATGTTGCACAGCATTCAGGCAATGGATTTGATGTTGTGCGGGGAAGACTTGTTATTTATTAATAAGTGTTCCGTTACATAATACCGTCATATAGAAACTCTTTACCTGTTTGTTGTATGTAACAAGGTATGTGTTTGTTTTCACTTGCCTGTTATGCGGTAAGAGCGTTGTGTCGGTATGGTTGTACACCATTCACTCCTGTAGATGACAGTAGTCTCTCATCATCCCCACCGGAACGGATTGTTCGGTGGGGATTTTTTAGTTCAAGATTATAACCGTGGGGTGAACAATATATGGAAATGATCAATGATGAATTTTATATGGCGTTAGCACTGGATATGGCTGAACGGTCGCAAGGACAGACTGGGATTAATCCTGTCGTGGGATGTGTCGTTGTTAAGGATGGACGGGTTGTTGGCCTGGGAAGCCATCTGAAGAGAGGTACAGGACATGCGGAAGTACATGCTCTTAACATGGCTGGAAGTGACGCAGCGGGCAGCACCGTCTACGTAACGCTTGAACCTTGCAGTCATTACGGTAAAACTCCGCCATGTAGTGAACGATTGATTCATGAGAAGGTTAAACGGGTGGTCGTCTGCTGTGAAGACCCGAATCCACAGGTGTCTGGCACAGGAATCAGTATGCTTCGTCAACAAGGCATTGAGGTTGAAGTGGGTGTTTTGCGCGAACGCGGAAGACGTATGAATGAAAAGTTTATTAAGTTTATTACAACAGGACTGCCTTTTGTTACCCTGAAAACGGCATCTACGCTGGATGGCAAAATTGCGACGCGTAGCGGAGACAGCAAATGGATCTCCAACGAGCCAGCTCGTGAAATTGTGCATGCGCTACGCCATCGTCATCAAGGCATAATGGTTGGCGTGGATACGGTTATTGCCGATAATCCGGAGCTGACGACTCGTTTGCAAGTGGAGGGTATCAGTCCGGTACGGATCGTTGTGGACTCCAAGCTGCGTCTGCCCGTTGGCTCCAAAATGGTCAAGGATGGTCTTGCACCAACATGGGTACTCACGACGGATGAGGCTAGCCAGGAAGCGGCAGAGCGTCTTGAAGCTTACGGGGTTGAAGTGATCCGCTGCGGCCCTGGGCCTCGCGTAGATTTGTTGCATGGGCTGAGCAAGCTGGGAGAGCGGGATATTGGCTCCATTCTGCTCGAAGGCGGCGGCACATTAAATGGTGCGATGCTGGAAGCGCGGCTGGTAGACCGGTTGCTTATGTTCATCGCTCCGAAGATTGTAGGTGGATATGACACACCTGGAAGTTTCCGATTCGAAGGCGTAGAGCGTATGAGTCAGGCTGTGCAATTGCATCAGCTGGAAATTGAACAAGTTGGAGATAATATCAGCATAGGCGGCATTCCCGTTTGGCCAGAATAGGACGTTACTGCTCTGGAACCATGATGGTGCAGCATGATAAATAATGAAGGTAAACAAGACGATATGTACACAGCTTTAGATTAGGGAGGCGGCAGTATGTTTACGGGTTTGGTAGAAGAAATAGGTCAGATCCGGCGCATTGGCCGTAAAGGCGAAGCCCTGGTTCTGAACATCGGAGCTTCTGTCATTATGGATGATCTCAAGATTGGTGACAGCGTTGCGGTTAACGGGGTTTGTCTTACAGCAACAACGCTGGAGGACGGAGGTTTCACAGCTGACGTCATGCCTGAAACATATCGTCACACGAATCTCAGCCAGCTTCAATCTGGCAGCAAAGTCAATCTGGAACGGGCCATGTTGTCCGGTGGAAGATTTGGTGGTCATATTGTACAGGGGCACGTGGATGGAACCGGGGTCATTGGCAGCATCACACGGGATCAGAATGCGGTTGTATTTGAAGTCAGGCCGGACGACAGTGAACTGTTCCAATATTTGATTCCAAAAGGTTCGGTCACTTTGGATGGGATTAGCCTCACGGTAGTGCAGACGACTCCAAGTTCCTTCACCGTTTCGATTATCCCACATACGATTGGAGAAACCGTGCTGAACATCAAAAAAACGGGAGATACCGTCAACATTGAGTGTGATATTTTGGGGAAATATGTAGACCATCTGTTGCATTACGGTAAAGGCCATGCAGAAACGAGTAAAGGCAAGCCGCGCAGCATTAGTGAAGAATTTCTCTCGAATCACGGATTTGCTTAATTGGAAAAAGAGTGTCACTGCTGAACTTTTTTACAACAACAATGGTTACAGGAGGTGGACTGATGTCAGAACAATCCATTCTGGACACAATCGAGGCAGCAATATATGATTTGATGCGCGGTAAACCCGTGATTGTGGTGGATGATGAAGATCGGGAGAATGAAGGCGATTTTATTGCTTTGGCAGAAAAGGCGACACCGGAGGTCATCAATTTTATGATTACCGAAGGCAGAGGATTGGTCTGCGTTCCCATTACGCAGCAGCGGGCAGATGAATTAAATCTGAAACCGATGGTTCAGCAAAATACAGATTTTCACGGGACTGCTTTCACAGTCTCTGTAGATCACAAGGATACAACAACAGGCATCTCGGCACATGAGCGCTCGATTACAGTAAAAGGTCTCATTGATCCAAATGCCAAAAGCAGTGATTTTCGCAAACCCGGCCACATGTTCCCATTGATCGCCAAAGACGGCGGTGTATTGCGTCGTGCTGGACATACCGAAGCGGCAGTAGATCTGGCGATCATGTGCGGCTCTTACCCCGCAGGTGTCATCTGTGAGGTGATCAAGGAAGATGGTACGATGGCCAGACTTCCTGACCTGCAGGAGATTGCACGTAAGCATGATCTGAAACTGATCAGTATCCAGGACATGATTCGTTACCGGAATGAGAAGGAGAAGCTGGTGCAACGTGAAGTTTCCGTGCGTATGCCAACGGACTTTGGCGAATTCCAGGCAGTGGCGTATACGAATGCAGTGGATAATAAAGAACATGTTGCCTTGGTCAAAGGGGATATTGACGGTTCCAAACCTGTATTGGTACGTGTACACTCTGAATGTTTGACTGGTGACGTTTTTCACTCGCATCGCTGTGATTGTGGCCCGCAGTTTGATGCGGCTCTGAAACAGATTCATGATGAGGGTAACGGTATATTGCTCTATATGAGACAGGAAGGCCGCGGGATTGGTCTGATTAATAAACTTAAGGCTTACAAGTTGCAAGAAGAAGGTCTAGACACCGTAGATGCCAATCTGAAGCTTGGTTTTGCTGCTGATCTGCGTGATTATGGTATCGGCGCTCAGATCTTGAAGGATCTCGGCGTTCGTCAAATTCGATTGTTAACGAATAATCCGCGTAAGATCAAAGGTTTGGAAGGTTATGGTCTGGAAGTGGTAGAACGTGTGCCGATTCAGATGAAGGAGAATGTGGATAATACTGCTTATCTTCACACCAAGCAAGCTAAACTGGGGCATATGCTCAAGTTTGATGACATTGAACAGAACGAACAGTAATTAACCGAACATGCTGGTTTTCTGATATGTAAATATTGGTGATTTACACGGTAAGCAGCAGAAGCTAAAACATCATATATCGACAGGGAGATGACGATAATGCCTAATTATTTTGAAGGACATTTAGTATCGGAAGGGTTAAAATATGGCGTAGTTGTTGGACGTTTTAACGAATTCATTACAAGCAAGTTGCTCAGCGGAGCGCTGGATGCATTCAAACGTCACGGCGTGCAGGACAACGAAGTGGATGTAGCCTGGGTGCCGGGAGCTTTCGAAATACCGCTTATTGCACAGAAAATGGCCGAAAGCGGCAAGTATGATGCAGTCATCACACTGGGAACGGTTATCCGCGGATCAACAACACATTATGATTATGTCTGCAACGAGATGGCGAAAGGGGTAGCGGCAATTAACCTGAAAACAGGTGTACCTACCATCTTCGGACTGGTTACTACGGAGAACATCGAACAGGCGATTGAGCGTGCGGGAACGAAGGCAGGCAACAAAGGCTGGGATGCAGCTACAGCTGCGATTGAAATGGCGAACTTGACGAAACAGCTAAAATAGTGCTTATTTAATAGTAGTGCCCTGCTTTGCGCAGACGAAATCGGGAGACCGGCTTCGAACGGCTGGCAGGGTTTTTATTTTTCTGGCGGGAGGATTCGTCTAGTGACGGTAGTTACATACAAACTGGAGACTTTTGAAGGGCCTTTGGATCTATTGTTACATTTGATTGATAAGGCTGAGATCGACATCCAGGATATTCCCATCAGCGATATTACCGATCAATACATGGCGTATCTGCATTCCATGCAGGAGCTGGAACTGGATATTACAAGTGAATTTCTGGTGATGGCTGCGACGTTGCTGTCCATCAAGAGCAAACTTTTACTGCCCAAACCACCGGTAATCGAGGATTTCGAGGATTATGATTACATGGAAGATGAAGATTATGATCCGCGTGCCGAACTGATTGCACGTCTTATCGAATATCGCAAATATAAAGGAATAGCACGGCATCTCCATGAACGTGAATGGGAGCGTAGTCTTATTTTTTCCAAAGAGCCCGAGGATCTACGCCCCTATATGCCTGTCCAGGAGCAAACCAATCCGGTGCAGGGTCTGCATACCTCTGATCTCATTGCGGCGTTTCAGAAAGCATTACGGAAGGCTGATAAGCGTACAACGGTCACACGGATTAAACGGGACGAAATCTCGGTCAAAGACCGGATACGAGATGTCATCGGTTCGCTTAAACAGTTAGGGCCTGGAGGCCGATTGCTGTTCTCCAAGTTGATGGATGATCAGATCTATCGACATGAGATCGTGGTGACGTTTCTAGCGGTGCTGGAGCTAATGAAGATGAAGCAGATTGTTTGTTATCAGGAGCGCTTGTTTGAGGATATCGTTATGGAGTGGAGAGGGGAAACAACGAACCATGGATTTTCCGAAATTGAAGTCGATTATTGAGGGACTACTATTTTTGTCGGGAGAAGAAGGTCTGAGTGTCAAACAGATTGCTGAAATTGTTGATCAGCGTGTAGAGCTGGTCACCGATGCTATTGAGGAGATGATCGGCGAATTTGCCCGGCAGGGGCGAGGCGTACAGATTATGAAGCTTGCAGGTGTTGTGCAGCTCGGAACGCTACCGGAACATGCAGCGTATTTTGAGAAGCTGGCCTATTCTCCTGCACGTACTTCATTGTCTCAAGCGGCATTGGAGACGCTGGCCATCGTCGCTTATCGTCAGCCCATCACGAGGGTTGAGATTGAGGAGATTCGTGGAGTGAAATCCGAACGTGCCATTCATACACTGGTGAACAAGGATCTGATTGTTGAAGTGGGGAGAGCAGAAGCGATTGGACGCCCCATTTTGTATGGAACGACGAAGTCATTCCTGGATTATTTCGGACTGGCCTCGATTAAAGATCTTCCAGAGCCAGGGTTGTTTGAAGATTCTGAGAATCTGGAGGAAGAAACGCAGCTATTATTCAACAAGCTGGATATGCAGCAGCCGGGTACCGGAAATACGGATGTGCAGAGTGCGTTTGAATTTGAAGAGGAAACAGTCAACCCGGAGCAAGATATTGTGCTTGATCCAGAGGATGATCTGCCAGGTTCATCCTCATAATTCTAGGCGACAGAAAGAAATTTCAGGGACAAAGTGGAGATGGATCCGCTTTGTCCTTTTTTGTGATTTTGTTTATCTTTAGCTCCACTTCCTATAGCAATGTTCGGCAAAAAGTGGAGTAATTCATTGGAATCGTGAATTTTTTCCAGTAAGAAATGCCATACTAGACATGAAAAGAATTGAGGGCTTGGAGGTAAGGCCTGTGTGGATCTGGCTTGGAGGAATCGGTTTGTTCGTCGCACTGCTGATTGCCGCAGTCCTCATCTCAAATGTTCATGTGCATATTATATTTCGCAAACACAAAAGCGATGACTATGCGAATATCAATGTTCGGCTGCTGTACGGCTTCGTGCGAATGAATTACGAGATTCCGAGCATTGTTTTCCGAAATATGAAAGAAGGCTTCCTGCTTAAAACAGAACAGTCCATGAACCATTCCCGAGGAGAGGTATTGGGAAGTCAGCAGGTGAACAAACGAAAAGTAAAAAACTGGGCAAAAGAAGTCAAAGTGATGCTTAGAGCAACGGAAGCTCTGAAAGTATGGGTCAAACAGACGTTAAAACGTGTGTATATAACAAATCTGTTCTGGTCTACTGCGGTTGGCGTGGGAGATGCAGCATATACAGCGATGCTGTCAGGCTGGTTGTGGAGCATCAAGTCGATGATTGTTGGTTTCTTAACGTACCAAATGCGATTCAGAACGTTGCCTGACCTTGAAGTGCTTCCAGTTTGGTCTGATGAGATGGAATTCCGAACGGAACTTGATTTTAAACTGCGTATTAGGATGATGGCCATTTTGACTGCAGGGGTGAGACTGCTTACGCGTGTGCTGCAGGTGGAGGGAGGATGGCGAATGTGGTTTAAGCTCCTTCAGCAGCAGCGCCGGAAGTACAAGCAAAAGAAGAAGCACAGGCAAATCGTGGATAAAGAAGCTCGCAAGTCAGGAACTTGACTTTCGGATGATTGAATCGAATATGTCGTTCCGATTCGAGATTGCATACGCAGGGATTCCCTACATGGATTACATAACTCTCCGAAAGTTTGGAGATGATATGGTTAGATCAGAATCCTATATAAGTTGAACTTCGCATTGACACAGCGTATTTGTGTTAATCATTTTAGTCAACGGATATAGCTTATATTGAAACTGGAGGGAATACACATGTCAGATCATCCAATTCAAGGCTTAATGGAAACTGCAATGGAAAATATCAAGGCCATGGTGGATGTCAATACAATTGTTGGCGATGCTGTTGAGACACCGGATGGTACGGTCATTCTGCCGATCAGTAAAGTGGGATTTGGCTTTGCGGCAGGCGGTAGTGATTTTAACGTAAGTGATGGAAAAGGAAACAGCACATCAAGCACAACGGAACATGCGCATTCAGCGAAGGTTGCTTCTCCTTTTGGTGGCGGTAGCGGCGGCGGTGTATCCATTCGTCCGATTGCTTTTCTAGTCGTAGGCAAGCAAGGTGTGCATATCGTACCGCTGGATAATTCGACGCATTTGTTCGAAAAATTGATTGATTCAACACCGTATGTGCTTGATCGCATTCAGGAAATGTTCCGTCACCGTAATCATGGAACAACGGAAAATGATATCCGGGATACCCCTGACCATACGACGTATAGCTGAGGCATAATGTTGACCTTGATCCCTCCGGCACTGCGGTGCAAGAGGGATTTTTTGCTGAAGGCGTTACTTATGCTGAAGGTACTCATTGATGAGCCGAGATGCAAAGGGTTTCAGGCACAGAGACCAAATGTCTAACACAAGACTCTGGTAGATTCAACTTGGTTTGTTAACCAAGCGTTGAAGTGAACGGCATCTTTCAGGAAGTAATAATCTTGTATAATTACGATGTGCTCTGGATGTTCCAGTTCATATTGAAGATAAATAGAAGAAGATTCGATTGTTCCGATTACGGAGTGGAAATCGATCGTTCGCTTCTCATTTGGTGTGATAGAATGCAATAGTACAGTCAACCTTTCCGTGTAAAACTGAACTGATTCGGAGCTACTGGAGATGAAAGCCCGATCCTTTTACCGTTATACGAGCTCTATATTCTATAGTTAATCCCATAATAATAAAAAGCAGAACCACACATCGATTGTTGACGTGTGGATCTGCTTTTTGAATTTGATATACTCCAATGTACTCCAACGAAGAAACATGAACATCCGGTTGTGCAAAATTAGCAAGATCGTTATCGGTGAGCTGAAGATCAGCAGAGGCTTTGCTTATTTTCTGGAACGCTCTAATTGTATTCGTTTCATAAAGAATTTGCATAGGGTTGAATCCTACGCTGATTTTTAAGGTGGGTATGTAAAAATAGATCTACTCGTTCACTTCCTGAAGGATGGAATCAATCAATTGATCATCGATCAGCGTACTTGCTTTTTCCAGAGCCAGCAAGATTCCCTGAGGCTGTTCAAAAAAAACAGTTTGAAGAATGGGGGCTACCTCGTCCAGGTCAATTTTTTCGGCTTTTACCATACTAATTAAGGCAACGACGATCTCGTGTCCCTCTACATTACCTTCCATAAATCTTGTTCTTAAATGATTTGCTACGGTTTCGGTCTTTGACTGCGAGTACGCCATTATATTTCCCTCCGACAGTTCGAATCTTAGCAGAACTCCTCATGATACAAGTCTAAGCCAGGTTAGACTAGGAACTAGGAGTCTTAACAATAATAAGACAGATAGTTTATTTTATCAACAGATTCTCAACCCTCGGATAGAGCTTCCCAACTGTGTATATGCTGCCTCGACATGAGAACTGAAGTACAATCAAAACTCAGCCTACATCTGGGGGCTATTCCTTTTTCGTGTAAAGGTAGGCGGAAACTGGCTCTCTGATTCACAGGAAACTTGTCTTGCATAAGGACTTTTGATTAAATTAGGTTGGATTCATGTATCCAGGGGTAGTACAAGGCCGGGAGGTTAGGCAGGAGGCGATGGGAACATTGAGATAAAGGACTTGGAAAGAGAACTCGCCAAACTGGCATCTAGAGTAAGAAAAAACATAACGGAGCGCGGGCCGGTAGATACCAGGGTCTCCATCATGAATCATTTCATCATCTTAAAGTTTACAGCAAAGTTCACGAAGCCCGAAGCTTTCATGCTCGAACATATGCAAACACACTCAAGTCAAGTTTTCATGGAGTATAAAATGAAGCTTGCACTTTTGATGAAAGAGAATTTCAATCCTGTTTTCTCTTATATCCATATGGGGCTGAAAATTGAAGACATCGAAACCACATTTTTCGGACATGACTTTACAGAGCAAGTGACGGTCTTCAAGATGAACAAGGATATTGAAGTTCTGCTGAAAAATGATGAAATAAACATGCTTTAAGAACTACAAGGATGCTTGTGCAACCAAACTGGATTCTTGGGAAGTATTTTTCTTGTTGACATTATCCTACATATTTCCTTATACTACCCTTATGGCGATCGGATAGATTAATAATCTTGATGAAGCCTATAATGTATTTCGCATTTGTAGACCATACTCTCGGTAATTGGAACGAAATAAGAAGTCAGACCAAGGCCGACACATTCCACCATTCTGTTTTTTTCAGTGGTGTGATCTGTGTTGGTCTTTTTAGTTTTTATTTTAGTTTCTTTACCTTCATCAAGTTGTTTCGTATATAGGGTGTAAAAGAGGCGGAACATAATTCGAAAAAATAACTTGCGAACATTAGTTCGTATTTGTTATCCTGAATGTAATCTAATGGAAGAGGGTGAAAAATAGGTTTGTATGTGAATAGCTGAGAACGAAGCGTATCTATTAAGATTTTGGAGTAACAGAACTACATAAGTTTACTAGCATGATTAGGGAGATTTATCCGAATTAGATTCATTTTAGGATGTTGCTATAAAGTGGGGAACTAGGGATGTATTCTGATTATTATTATTTTATTAATGGGGGAAAAGTATGATGCTTGCTACAACAGCTATGGGATTTGATCAGTTATTTGAGATTGAGGATATGGATATGTTCCTGAACAAGGCTCAGGAGAAATGTCGCCACAAGTTGAGGGGTAAAACGTTCGCTGGAATGGAGAAGGAAGATGTTACTCAGGAAATTTTGATCAAGCTGGTGAATTCACTGGATAAGTATGATGCGGACAAAGCTAAAATGTCGACATTTGTGGATCATTTAATCGATAACAAAATTAAGGATATGTATCGTAAATGCATGTCTGAAAAAAATCTTAGTGTAGTCAACGCTGCTCAGATTATGACTACGGATCATGGGGGAGAAGAAGGAACTGGTAAGGTTATGGCTCCAGTGCTTGGACATACTGGTTTTGGATATGAAAACTTCGAATTTCTTACCGATATTATGGAGAATATGAGTCTAAATGATCGAGAGAAGCAGATTTTTAAACTGAGAACGTATGGATATGAGTTTGTAGAGATTGCAGCCATACAGGGAGTATCCAAAGCACGAATATCACAAATATGGAAAGGGATTCGCAGCAAATACGAAGCTTTGTAATATCATAGTGGCAATTAATAGCCTTATATAGAATTTTGGAATAATAACATTAGATTTAACACGTACATATTTGAAAGAGCGGTCCTTAACCTTGTTTTAAATACCACGTATAGAGCATGTACCAGAAAATAATCTTAGCTAAGAAGACATGTAGTCATAACACAAATCAATTTTCATGGAGAAGGCAATGTGGATCGAGACAAACCACACATTTGGTATTATAAGCAATTTAATAAGCGTTATTAAAAAAAGATGTGTGAGGCACTTGAGCAAGATTAGTAATTCTAAAATGAGGAAGTCTTGAACAGAAGATTCGGACATAGGGAGATCCAGATGGTGAAATTTTCGGAACAAATTCATAGTAAGTTAAAAGAAAACAAGGAATATTACAGCATGGATGATATACATAATATTGAACGCTGCCGGTTCGACGAGCAATTTCTTGGAGAATGTATTTTAGTCAACGAAAATCTAATTTGGCACTCCGTACACAAGTACATTGGTAAACCTGAAATGTTGTCTAAAATTCACTGTGTGGAGAAAGATGATATTCTGCAATTGGGCCGCATGGGGTTCTTCAAAGCTGTTAAAGCATTTGATATCTCTCGTGGTGTGAAATTCAGTTCATTTGCGGTCACTGCCATTGTTAGAGAGATTCGTTGTTTTCTGAGAGATAGTGCTAATATCATTCGTCCAACACGTACAGCCACAGATTTAATTCACCGTATCAATCGTTTGGAACATGATATGGGGTATCTTCCTGCCCCGCACGAAATTGCCGTTCTGCTTGATGAAGAAGAAGAAAAAGTGAATAAGGCGCTTCAGGTGGGTAAGGGTGTGAAATATCTGGATGAGCCTGTAGGGTCAGATGATCAGCATTCTCAATCGGTTACGTTGATGGATACCATCTATAGTGGAGAGAATATTGAAGAGAATGTTTTGGATAAAATTTATGTTGATGCTGTGCTTGATTCGGTGAAGCGTAAGCTTAGTGAACAAGAGGCTGCGGTGCTGAAACATCGTGTAGACGGATTCAACCAAACACAAACAGCCGCCATGGAAGATATTAGTCAGATGAGAGTGTCCAGAATTATGAGAAAAGTAGCTAAGATGCTGAATCAGTCTAATCAAAAGCACATATAGAACAGCAAAAAGTACATAAAGAACATCGTTAGAAATATGGATTAAATTAAAGCTGAGTGTTATATACAGATCCCTCCGACACTGCGGTGTAAGAGGGGTTTTTGCTGTTTTTTATCTGTGTGGGACATACTCCAGGTTGTCCGGACATAGGATAGTACAAGATTCCAAGCGACCCGGAGGAATGTGGATGCGAAAATTAATGAAAGCTATTGTAGGTATGTTTATAACTGTATTGCTCTTCTCAACGATGGGGACACCTTCCGTTCAGGCAACGATTGCTGGGCCGTCTACCCATGCGCAAAGTGCGGCGCTTATCGATGTGACATCTGGGCGGATTCTGTACAGTAAGGATGGAGACAAGGAGCTACGAATTGCAAGTTTGACCAAGATTATGACCGCCATCGTTGCGATTGAAGCAGGAAAGTTAGATCAAAAAGTCAAGGTAACGCCGTCTGCTTTTGCGAAAGAAGGATCTTCGCTGTACCTCAAGTTGGGTGAGGAAATGACCCTCGAAAATATGTTATACGGTCTCATGCTGCGCTCAGGCAATGATGCGGCTTCGGCGATCGCCGAACATATCGGTGGCTCGGAGGAAGGTTTTGTTCTGCTCATGAACAAAAAGGCAGAGCAAATCGGTTTGACACGTTCCCATTTTATGAATCCACATGGGCTTGATGCAGAAGGGCATTACTCCACAGCGAACGATCTGGCGAGGTTAACGGCGTACGCACTCCATAACCCGGTGTTCAAGCGCATCGTTGCAACCGAGAATAAATCGGCTCCAAATCCGAATGAAAGCTGGGAATATTCATGGCACAACAAAAACAAAATGCTTCGTTTATATGAAGGCGCGGATGGGGTGAAAACCGGATATACCAAAAAGGCATTCCGCTGTCTTGTCAGTTCGGCGACTCGGGATGGGCAACAACTAGCAGCAGTGACGCTTAATGATGGTGATGACTGGAATGATCATGCGAGGATGCTGAGTTTTGGTTTTGAATATTTCCCGCTGGTTGAGATTGCAAGGCAGGAACAGCCTGTACAGAATATGGAACTTGTCACGGGGCGTGGATTTAAGTACCCACTGGCCAAAGGGGAAGAAGACGCGCTGACCAAAAAGTTGGTTCTACGCGATCAACGTACACAAACGAATATAGCCGAGAGTGGTCAGTCAGATGATTCTTCGTTTGGATTGGCAGGGCGGATTGATATGCAATTGAAAGGCGAACCGATCGGTTCCATACCTGTCTATTACAAAGGCAGCTACATTCCGCCAGAGCCCAAAATGGAAGATTCTACACTGGGCAGCATCGGAGATGCCACGACATGGATTTCAGCGTGGAAAGCGGTGTTAAGCCGGCTGTTATCACCCTGATCCAATTGAGAGGATAAAAGTTGTGCTTGGAGGTTAAGGAGAGGGGGATTCCAGTGATCAATCTGATCTGGTTGATGATGATCTTGATCGGATTTGTTTTTGCAGCAGTGAACGGGAAAATTGAAGTGGTCACTCAGGCAGCATTTGATGGTGCAGCAACCGGCGTGACGGTATGTTTCGGCCTAATTAGTGTATTGGTATTCTGGATGGGAATGATGAAAATGGCGGAAGATGCCGGACTACTCGGGCGGATAGCGAGGCTGCTTGGGCCGGTTGTAGGATTTCTGTTTCCCGATGTACCGAAAAATCACCCCGCCATGGGTTACATACTGTCCAATATGAGCGCTAATTTGCTGGGGCTTGGGAATGCAGCTACTCCGATGGGTATCAAGGCAATGCAACAGTTGCAGGAGCTGAATCCTGATAAGCAGACCGCTTCTCCAGCCATGTGTACGCTGCTGGCGCTGAATACGGCCAGTATTACCATTATTCCAACAACATTGATTGCGATCAGGTTGAACTATCACTCTGCGAATGCTACAGAGATTGTAGGGACCACCTTGATGGCTACGATTGTTGCTACGCTTGCTGCTATTATGGCAGATCGCTGGTATCGAAATAGAACTCTCCGCAGATCGCCGCATATATCTCCAAGCGGTAATCCTGGCATGAAAGGATGAGCAGCCTTGTTAACCTTCATTAACTGGATTTCCGTCTGGGCCATCCCGGTTATTATCGCGTTTGTTCCATTATATGCGTTTACCAAAAAGGTCCCAGTTTACGAGTCCTTTGTTGATGGGGCCAAGGATGGCTTCTCGACTGCAATCAGTATCATCCCACATCTTGTGGGCATGATGGTTGCCATTAGTGTATTTCGTGCCTCGGGGGCATTGGATTTTGTGATTCACTTTTTCACCCCACTCGTCTCTTGGATGGGTGTACCTGGAGAGGTGCTTCCATTAGGCATTTTACGTCCACTAACTGGGACAGGCTCGCTTGCTTTCACCACGGATCTGATCAAAACATATGGCCCTGACTCTATGATTGGCCGTATGGCCTCTACCATTCAAGGTAGTACAGATACAACGTTATATGTGCTGACCGTATATTTTGGAGCAGTAGGCATACGCAATGGACGGTATGCGCTCAAAGTTGGATTGTTTTCGGACGTCGTTGGATTTATTGCTGCACTGGCCATTTGTTTGCTCGTTTTTGGTTAACCGAATGCTGCTTTCCTTCCGATATACTAGTTATGCTAGAATAATAACGGAGGAGAGTGGAACATGCAGAAGAGTTGGAAACGAATGCTCCGTTACGGGTTGACAAGTATGCTTGCCATGACGTTGCTTGCGGGTTCAACGGCATTAGCAAGTGCTCAGGCTGAGCAGACGATACATTTTACCGGATACTTTGACAAATCATTGCGTGCGCAAATGGCGGTTACAGCCGATTCTTTTCCTGTTGTGAACGTACGCTTGGTCAAAGCAGATGAGCCGGATATGGTTTATTATGATGTAGGAACTTCTATTTTAATATCCAAAGATGAAGTATTAACCAACTATCATGTTGTTCAGGATTTTGCTGAGCTGTCTGGTCGGGATAAAGGAACCTTAACGGTCGCGAGCCCTGGCGCGCTCAATCAGGCGGTTAAAGCTCAGATCATCAAAACCGATCCGGTAACGGATATGGCTTTGTTGAAGCTGGACAAACCGATTAATGCTGAACCAGTGAAGTTTGCTGATGCCAGAGATAATCAGGTGGTTTACACCATTGGATTTCCTAAAAATCCGTCCGGAGACCTCGTGATTTTGGATGATGATTTCCCTTCGAAATATAACACGATAGCTAAGAGTCGGGTGTTTAGTTCGCAGGCTGCGGATGTGCCTGGTAAAACAGGCATTGGAAGCATCGTTAAGGCTATGGCTCAAGGTAATTCAGGCGGACCAGTACTCGATCAGAATAATCGGGTAATCGGCATGATGACGTTTGTGTATGGTGGACGGACGTATTATATTACATCAAAGACATTGCAGACGTTTGTGAAAGAAGCTACAGCTCCGGCGAAAAAGTCGGTTGTGGTTGCAGGTAAAGTTTCGAATTAAATGAAATATATATAGAAATGTTGAAGGTTTACCTTTGCGCGGTCTGAATGAAAACAGACGTTGCGGGGGTAAGCTTTTTTTTGTATTCAGACGATGAAAATATCAATTCATTAACACTCAAATGAGCGATATAGCCTTCCTGTTCGCAAAAACATCGGATAATCCTTGTGATTTCCCGGTTGGATGGGTATCATTAGTGTGAGGTGACATGACAAACATGGAAAGATTACAAAAAATTATCGCACAGGCAGGCATTGCATCCCGCCGCAAGAGTGAGGAACTGATCCTGTCCGGCAAAGTGGAAGTTAACGGGGAGGTCGTAACCGAACTGGGTACGAAAGCGAACCCCGAAGAGGATATGATTACGGTAAATGGCAAGCCGATCCGCAGTGAGAAAAAAGTGTATTTGATGCTGAACAAACCTAAAGGGGTTATTACAAGTGCATCAGATCCGGAAGGCCGAAAAATTGTATCCGATTATCTAAAAGGTGTTAAGGAACGTGTTTATCCCGTAGGGCGTCTTGATTATGATACAGAAGGGCTGCTCATTCTGACCAATGATGGCGAATTTGCGCATCTGCTGACACATCCAAAGCATCACGTACCTAAAACATATCTGGCCACGGTTAAAGGTGTACCACATGGTTCAGCTCTGGAGAAGCTCAAGACCGGTATTATGCTTGAGGATGGTATGACCGCTCCAGCAGAAGTGGAGTACAAGGATGTGGACACTGCGACCAATGAAGCTGTGATCTCCATTACGATCTATGAAGGACGGAACCGCCAGGTTAGACGTATGTTCGAAGCGATTAACCATCCAGTAACTCGTCTGAAACGGATTTCGTTTGGGGGTATTCTGCTGCAAAATCTGAAACGCGGACTTACTCGTAACCTGACCAAAGAGGAAGTTAACAATCTGATTACGCTCGCAAAATCCGAACCCGCCAAAAAAATCAAAAAAAGGTAATGTGAGGACACATAATTTTCATAAAACCGCCGCAGATTTGTGACGAAATTCGCTATAATTGTTCATAGGATGTTCACAGTTTCTGTTCTATAACAAGGGCCTATATAAGTGGAACACTTCTTTTACACGTTAACGGAGAGGACAGAAAAAACCTGGAAAAGCGAAGCGCTCGCCTAAAAGCTTTCTGCAAGAAAGCTACATCGAAAGCATACGCTTATCACCGGATTTTCCCTTTTAGAAAAGGGAATTTGAAAAATCTGGGGATAACAGCGATTGTAAGGTTATTCTGTCATTGGAGTGGGCTGTGTAAAATCTTTAGTTCAACTTATATAGCTAAAGAAATCGTCACTTTAAAGGGGAGCAGCACATGGGGAAATCAAGAAGAACGGTGCAAATCGTTATTTTGTGCTTGATCCTGGTGTTGGGCGGATACGCGATTACAACATCCGTATCTGGCTCGAATGGCAAGCCAAAGGAAGGGGATCAAGCCCCTTCTTTTGAATTGCTGGGCCTGGATGGTCAAGTTCATACGTCTGATGAGTACCAAGGGAAAGCGATGGTTATCAATTTCTGGGGCACATGGTGTGAACCTTGTGTGAAAGAGATGCCTGCACTTCAAGCGCAGGCTGACAAATGGAAAGATAAAGGTGTCCAGTTTGTTGGAATCAACGTTGGAGAAGATCAGATGACGGTTGAAAATTTTGTGAAGCAAGTGGGTGTTACATTTCCGATTATGTTAGACCGGGACAAAAACTCAGTTCGGGACTATGGAATTTCACCGATGCCAACCACTTTTTTTGTATCTGATTCGGGTAAAATCTCTACTATTCACATCGGTCAATTGGATTTGGACACCCTTGACGCTCAAATCTCACAGCTGGCGAAGCAGCCCTGACAGGAGGTCTACTTGTGTTCCAAAATACAAAATGTGAGTGTGGTCATCAGAATCCGGTAGGAACTGTATTATGTGAAGCATGTGGTAAGCCACTTCTGGAGGAGACGGCTCAATCGAATGAAGTGCTGGAGATGCGTTATGATGGTATGGCACGGCGTTCACAGCGCAGTAATCCGAATATTATTGATCGAATATGGAACTTTTTTTCATCTGTCAAAATTGCAGTTTATATGATTGTTCTTACACTTGTTGGCTCTATGCTGGGCACAATCTACCCGCAAGAGAGTACGTTTCTGAATATGGATCCTTCCGTTTATTACAAAGAAACCTATGGTCAGTTAGGCCATATTTATTATCTTCTCGGTCTATCTCATACATATGAATCTTGGTGGTTTATTTCGCTACTGGTGATGATTGGGGCTTCGCTTGTCATCTGTAGTCTGGATCGGGTGCTTCCGCTTTACAAAGCGCTCAACAAACAGCGTATTCGGAAACATCTGCAATTCCTGACGAGACAACGTCTTGTGTATCAAAGTTCCGTCGAAGAGGCGCCTGAAGAGTGGATTAAGAAAGCGGTTACGCCGCTGCGTAAGAAAGGGTACCGAGTTCATACGCAAGGAGATGCATTGCTTGCTGAGAAGCAACGTTTCAGCCGCTGGGGGCCTTATGTCATTCATATTGGACTTATCATTTTCCTGCTCGCTGTACTCGCACGTGGGCTTCCAGGTTTAAATCTGGACGAGCATGTGGCTTTTCCCGAAGGGGAAATCAAAAAAATCCCGAACACGTCCATGTATCTGAAAAACGAAAAGTTTAGTGTAGAGTTTTATAATGAAGATGAAGTGCCGGAGCAGTTTAAAAATTTGAATAAAACGGTTCCCAAGTTGTTTGAAACGAAGGTCGTTTTATATGAATGCACAGCAGATTGCTCGGATCTCTCCAAAAAACCTCAGCTTGCAGAGGTTGCAAGACAAGATGTTCGAGTGAATCATCCTATGAATTACCAAGGTCTGAAGGCGTATCAGTTTGACTATGATCTGACGCCGACTATACGCTCGGTCACCCCGGATCTGGTCAATACGAAGACTGGGGAAGTTTACGGCGCTTTAAAGATTGAAATGACGGATACACAGCGCTCCTTTGAGGCTGGTCCTTATACATTAACTGTCAAGGAGAAGTTCATGGACTTTGCGCTGGACGATAAAGGCGAACCCAAATCAAAATCACCTTCACCCAATGCACCTGCATTTCTCTTTCATATTAAAGGACCAGATCTTCCGGAGAAGGGAATTCAATACTTGTATTTTGCCAAACAAATTGACAAGCAACGTTTTCAGCAAGATGCAATCAATCGTCAGCTTGTAGGAGGGGAGCTTCCTTTGCAACTGGAGGTTGACAGTATGGACAAGGTTGATCTTATACAGTCGGTAAGTTACCTGAATATACGCGTGGACAAAGCGATGCCGTTTGTGTGGGTAGGGGCTGGTATTGTCATGCTGGGTCTTGTCATGGGCTTTTATTGGCATCATCGCCGCATTTGGATTCGATTTGACAATGAGCGTATTACGCTCGGCGGGCACACGAACAAAAATTGGTTCGGCTTCAGGCGAGAAGTAGCCGGTATTTTGAAACAGATGAACCTGGAAGTGGATGAGAAGTCGTTGGATAACGGAGGGAACCAAGCATGAGTATACTTGATTTCAGCAGCGATGCATTTATCGTATCTTTTTTTCTGTATTGTGCTGCATTTTTATTATATGCCGTTGCCGTTATGGGCAAGAAATGGAGTAATCGTGATCCGCTGGATCATATGAACCGTTGGGGGAAACGCGCCTTCATCGCATCTACTGTGGCATTGACAGGGCATTTTGTTTTCTTCGTAACCCGATGGATCGGTGCAGGTCATATCCCGGTTAGTAACATGTACGAATTTATGTCATTTTTGTCCATGATGATCATGGTAGCATTTATTGTCGTGTACGCGATTTATCGGAAATCTCTGCTGGGTTTGTTTGCACTGCCGCTCACCATTATCATTATGGCTTATGCGGCCGTATTTCCACAGGAAGTTCAGCCCTTAATTCCAGCATTACAATCGATCTGGTTGAAAATTCATGTTACGCTAGCAGCTTTAGGTGAGGCGTTTTTCGCTGTAGGTTTTGCCGCGGGATTCATGTATTTGCTTCGTACGGTTGATTTTAGTGGAAAAGACAAGTCTTCTCGTCGACAGCGCGGGTGGGTTGAATTTACGCTCATTACAATCGTGGTAGTCATCGGATTTATTGGAACGGTATTTGCCTTCCGTGCAGCTGGCTATGAAGCCGTGTTTACGCAGAAAACAGTCAGCATTGACACAAAGGGAGAGGAAAATAGTACAATAGAGAAAGTGATTTATCGCATGCCTCCTATTTTTGCTCCATATAATAGTGAAGTAGAGAGCATTAAACCGTTTCTCGGAATGAAAGAGCCTTTACTTGAAACGCCTTCCTGGATGAAAGGTGTAAATGCAGGACGTAAATTGAATACAGTTGTTTGGTCTATCTTTACAGGTCTGATCCTTTATGGACTTATTCGTTTAATTGTTCGCAGACCGCTTGGACAAGCGTTGCAGCCGATGATGAATGGAATAGACGCGGATGACCTCGATGAGATCAGTTATCGAGCTATCGCGATCGGATTCCCTATTTTTACGTTGGGAGCTTTAATTTTTGCCATGATTTGGGCACAGATTGCCTGGAGTCGATTCTGGGGCTGGGATCCCAAAGAAGTATGGGCATTGATTACATGGCTGTATTATAGTGTGTATTTGCATTTGCGTTTATCCAAAGGATGGCAGGGTCAGAAGTCTGCATGGCTCGCTGTACTTGGGTTCCTGGTCGTGATGTTTACACTGGTTGGCGTAAATCTGATTATCGCGGGATTACATTCCTATGCGGGAGCAGACTAGTAAAGTGCGTTCAAAATCGTGGGCAAAACAACGATAAATCCATGATGTACCCTTCACGGAAAAAGGGTATTCAAATATTGTTCGCAAGATCGAACATAATAGAAGTGACGAGGAGTATTGTAAAGGGGCTTGAGTGGGCATGTCAGAACATGAGAATCGTATCTTGGTCGTGGATGATGAAGAAAGAATCCGCAGACTGCTTAAAATGTATCTTGAAAAAGAAGGTTATGAAATTGATGAAGCGGAAGATGGAGAAACAGCACTTCGTAAAGCAACGGCCGGTGATTACGGTCTGATTTTGCTTGATGTCATGCTTCCAGGTATGGATGGTGTTGAAGTGTGTACCCGACTTCGTCAGGTAAAATCTACCCCTGTATTAATGCTCACGGCAAAAGGGGAAGAGATTAACCGCGTGCAAGGTTTTGAGGTAGGGGCAGATGACTACGTAGTGAAGCCATTTAGTCCGCGTGAGGTAATATACCGGGTGAAGGCCATTTTGCGTCGTTCTTCGGCAACGGCATACCTTTCTAAGGAAAGCAACTCAAGCAACAATATTGTATTTCCGCATCTGGTTATTGAACATGATGCTCACCGCGTGACCGCGGGTGGCGAAGAGATCAGTCTAACGCCTAAAGAATATGAATTGCTGCATTATCTTGCAACATCACCTGACAAAGTGTTCTCCAGAGAAGAACTGCTTAAAGATGTATGGAATTATGAATTTTTTGGTGATCTTCGTACCGTGGATACACATGTGAAGCGTCTTCGTGAGAAGCTGAACAAAGTGTCCCCTGAATCGGCAGCGATGATAACAACCGTGTGGGGTGTGGGTTATAAACTGGAAGTACCGAAATAACTTTGCTTTCTGGAGATCATTGGTTGGAAAATTATGGATAACGATTATTTGCCTTGTGGGTTGTGTACTTATTGCGCTGGGTCTGTTTCTGTTACCCTATATTGATACAAACTTTGCTGAGTCTGAATCTAGGGATATCAAAAGGCTGTTTACTTATATCTGCATTGTCGGATTCAGTCTAACCACGTTTTTTGCATTATTTCTGTTCACCAAAATTACACAGCCCATGCAGCAATTAATTCAAGCAGCCAATGCTATCCGCAAAGGGAATTATGGAACGAGGCTTTCTCTTCGTACTAATGACGAAATTGGTGAACTTGCGAACACATTTAACCACATGGCTGTTCAACTGGAAGATACCATTCGAAATCTGAATCATGAGAAGGAACATTTGGCGAGTGTGCTGCGAAGTATGACGGATGCCGTGATTACTTTTGATGGTGAAGGCAAGGTGATCTTGACGAATCCGCCTGGTGAAAAAATCATGCAGGCTTGGTATGCCCTTGACTGGGCTCAGGAAGATGAAGGACTGGACGGCTATCCCTCTACGAATCCGTCCCGCGATGTTCCGGAACCGCTGGTTCCCTTATTCAGATTGGTAATGGAGCAAGGCGGAGACCAGAATTCCAATGTTCATGTGCAACAAGGGGTGTGGTCTGTTCAGATGGCCCCTTTATATGCTGATAGTGTGGTGCGGGGTGCTGTTGCTGTCTTGAGAGATGTTACTGAAGAAGTGAAAATGGAGAAGATGCGTCGTGACTTCGTTGCCAATGTATCTCATGAGATTCGTACACCGTTATCGATGATGCAGGGATACAGTGAGGCGTTACTTGACGGGATGGCAACCTCACCGGAAGAAAGCGAAGAGCTGATTCAAGTTATACACGATGAGTCGCTGCGGATGGGGAGACTGGTCAAAGATTTACTTGATCTTGCTCGTATGGATGCAGGACATACCGATATGAATATGAAGGAAGTTGAGCTTGGTGAACTTCTTGAACGCGTCTATCGAAAATTTATGGTTCGCTCAAAGGAGCAGGAAATTCAGCTTCAATTTGAATGCAAACAACAGACGATCCCACTTCAACAGGCTGATGAAGACAGGCTAGAGCAGGTATTCACGAATTTATTGGATAATGCTTTCAGGCACACACCTGGTGGTAAAAGTGTAAAGATTTCTGCTGAGCTTGTCACCCACCTGCGCGCTCCTTTTGCGAAGGTGAGTATAAAAGATCAGGGCGTGGGCATCCCCACTTCAGACCTGCCTTTTATTTTTGAACGTTTCTACAAAGCAGATAAAGCTCGCGTTCGGGGAGAGAGCGTGGGAACAGGACTCGGTCTCGCGATCGTAAAAAACATCGTAGATGCTCATCAGGGCACGATTCATGTCAACAGTGTGCTTGGTGAAGGCACGGAGTTTATTTTACAATTTCCCGTAGATTCTTCGAAATAGGCTGATTTCAAACAAAAAATGCCGCAACACCCTCTTATGGAGGGTGTTTTTTTGTTGAAGTATTCCGTTTAATCTTGTTCAACGTGGAACAAGGCCGTATCAATTTTTCGTTCGTAAAAATATGTCCAAGATAATTTTGGCTCTCTTCCTTCATAAGATTGAACAATTAGGTACTATAGGAGGAGTGATTCAAGCATGTCCGATGGACGAAAAAGAGTTAACATTAAAGCGTTTTTAGAAGGGAGATCATTTCGAGCAGGTTCGCCATTTATTCCGATAACGGCTAGTGAACTTGAGCAATTTGAATCTATTCTTCGCTCTCTAAGTGTAACAATTCCGGCTGCAATTAGTCAGCCAAGTGCATCAAATATACTTGCATTACAGAACGGGTTGCGTCAACTACTTAGCTTTGTGAACGAATCGGAGTTCCGGGCTGGGGTAAAGGCAGAACTCCAAGCTGTATTAGAACTGACCATCGCTTCATCTGAGGTTGTTCCTGTGCCTCTGATTAATCTTGCGGGAAATCTGCAAAGTCTGCTGGATGACTTGTTAAGTGTAATATTGCTTTTAGAGGTACCTCCTGTAGTGAAGGATCGTCTGGTAGGATTAATTCGATCTGTATCCATTTCCTTAAGCAGAGCTTCAACGGCATTGGGCGCTGGGGGGATCACAGGCCCAGCAGGCCCTCCCGGTGTTCCGGGCGTTCCAGGAGTTCCAGGAATGAGAGGGGCTGCGGGACCAGCAGGTGCAGTGGGGCCAGTTGGATCTGTGGGTGCTGTCGGCCCTATAGGCCCGCAGGGCCCTCAAGGTCCACAAGGGGCGACAGGGATTCCCGGCGTAGGATTAAACAACATTACAACGTTTAACCCAGCAGCTGGACCAACTTACGCGCAAGGTCAGGTTGTTAGTTATGAGGGAAGTCTTTTTGTGGCCAACGTAAATGGTCCAGTGGGTGTACCGGGAAGTTCGCCCGATTACACGCTCTTACTTGCCGTCGGTTCTACAGGTGCAACCGGGGCAACAGGTGTAGGACTTTCTGGAGCTGTTGCTTTTGAAGCTGCTCTTGCACCTGGATATCCTGCAGGTCAAGTGGTCACTTATAATGGCAGTACTTATATTGCCAGTGTGGCAGGTCCGACTGGTACACCAGGTACATCTTCGGACTATACGTTGATCGCTGCAGCAGGTGCAACGGGAGCCACCGGTGCAGGCTTAACCGGAATTGCAGCTTTTGATCCAGCTCAGGCGCCAACATACCCTGCAGGTCAGGTGGTTACGTTCAATGGCAGTACTTTTATTACAAACGTTGCATCACCAACAGGTATACCAGGAAATTCACCGGATTATACGTTGATTGCTGGA
This sequence comes from Paenibacillus sp. TSA_86.1, assembly GCF_052691815.1. NCBI lineage: Bacteria > Bacillati > Bacillota > Bacilli > Caryophanales > Paenibacillaceae > Paenibacillus > Paenibacillus sp. TSA_86.1. Next base: position 174,358 of record NZ_JBQZGE010000012.1, read on the forward strand.
GCAGGTCCCACTGGGGCCGCGGGAGCAACAGGTGAGACCGGTGTAGGCTTAAGCGGCATTGTAGCGTTTGATCCGGCAGTTGCGCCAACGTATCCAGCAGGTCAGGT
>NZ_JBQZGE010000013.1:0-161698 GCF_052691815.1 Paenibacillus sp. TSA_86.1
TGTCTCATACTTTCGCGTTCATTCTGCAAGCAGAATGTTTACTCACTCGTTGTTCAGTTTTCAAAGATCAAACTTGTTTCGAAGTTGAGTTCATTTCTCTTCAACAACTTTTATATCGTATCATTTCCGATCCAACTTTGCAAGATCTTTTTTTCAAGTTTCTTTCGAAGCTTGTTTCCATTTGCTTGCCTCACTGTGTAAACTGTGTTTTCTTGGCCGGAAATAGAATATATCATACGTAGGACTTGTTTACAACTTGTAAAATATCCCTATTTATTTATACAGTTTTAACTTCCGCATACTTGTATCTCATTCAAACGATAGGATGCCACCTTAAATAAACCCATGTTTTAGATTCACTCTAAGTATCCGATATATATATGAGAATACATCCTATACGTCTAGTCGTCCTCGACTGGCTTAAATTCACTGTGCACCCTTATCCATTGATATGGATACCACAATCTCCGTTAATACGTGATTCACATTCCAATCTTCAAAACGGACGCTCTTATGCCTCTATCCGTTTCAAGCCATCGTTAAACCTTCCCATAATTAACGTATCGTAATATCGCCCATCCGCATGCTTTCTATCCTTTTTTAGTACACCTTCTCTTTCAAAACCATTTGCTTCATATAATTGTACTGCCTTATCATTCGTTGCAAGCACCTTTAATGTTACCTTTTCGATCCCGTTCTCATCTACCCAATGTAATGACGATTCCAGCAACTCTCTGCCTATGCCATATCCCCAGTAAGACTGGGCCACACATACACCGAACTCTACCTGGTGTGAGAAACGCTTCAACTCCGATCCGGCACACCTGCAGTACCCGATAATGTTACCTGATGTCACAGCAACCAGAAACAGTTTATTACGCTTTTCTGTGTCCATGCGAATGAGCTCTTTGAAACTTGCAGCATCAATGTATGCTTCTCCTGCTTCACGATCCATGTTTTCCGTTTCCCCGTCCAGCTGCACACGAAGTGAACATAAGGTAACAGCATCCTTTTCCACGGCTGAACGAATAGTATATTGCATCCCTTTGACTCGATACTCCTGATTATCAATGATCATCTTGCCCCTCTCACACCTTCCATGCTTAATATCGAACAACACCACCTACTCCGCTTAGGCTACATTCCATACCCGCCTTGACTCATCCCCCACTATATAATGCTCTATTCGGCTCGCTTACCTAACTCGGATCTGACTTAGAATCCCGAATCTTCATCTTAACTTAACTGGCAATTCTCCCACCTCAACCGACCTCAGATGGGCTTTTCCCGGTTAACATCTTAAAGACCTGACTAAAATACGTCGCATTACGGAACCCTGTCATCTCACTAACTTCGTACACCATATAATGTCCTGACTGCAAAAGCTCCAATGCCCGCTGGATACGGTATCCATTCAGGTAGCTGACAAAATTCTCACCAGTCACCCTTTTGAATAGCTGGCTCAAGTATTTAGGGTGCACAAAAAGACCTTTTGCGATGGCCTCGAAACTGATCTCCTCTGCATAATGTTCCTCTACGTATTGTTTTACTTGTGCGATGAGTTTGTTACTCTTTTTCTCACCCATCTCCTTACGGATCTGCTCCAACCATTCTTTAATGACACTATCTATCCAGTTTATCAGATCATGCAAAGCATATTTCGACTGTATTTCACGCAGGAAATCACTCATCGTGAGCGGTGGCGTTAGCAGAGGGTGTTGCTTTTTCCAGCTATGCATCATCGTATCAAACAAACTGACAGCAACCACCTGCGCATCCTGAATGCTTGCACAATTCCCTTCTTGCAGCGTTTGGAAAAGTTGAAGCCAGACCTCCTCCGCCAGACTAATCCGCAGATCAGCCCACGCCTCATCCCACTGATGAAGCAGCAAAGAGTAATCCGTCGCACTCCGCTCCGCCCCTTCCGGCGTCTCAACATAATATATGCGGTTTCCGCCCTGAAACTCCGCTCGCTCTACCGCTTCCCTACTCTCCAGATAAGAATCGATGACCTCACAGGCATGATGCTTCACCCGGCCTATGCCAGCGCTCACCTCAATTTTCAGATACGTGAAGATCTGATCCATCATCTGACTGACCAGAGCTTGCATTTCCTCAAAATAATCGTTGTCTCCCAGCATCAACAGCACAAATACCTGATCCGAATAATCCACAACCTCCACTTGGCAATCCGTCATCCGAGCCGCCTGTTCCTTCACGGTCTCCTGAATGATGTCTGCCGCCCCGTAGCGCAGCAGCTGCCAGTCCCGCTCTTTCATGCGTGTCATAAAACCCGGACGATTCAGCTGCAAACTGACGACACGAACCTGAGCGTACATATGAAATCCGATATATTCCATCCGAGCTTCAGGTAATTCATCTGCACGATAACGTGTGGTCAGCAGCTCATGGAGAAACTGTTGGCGCAGATAGGGGAGCACCCGCCCTGCTTCTTGTTTGTACGTCCGCTCCAGCCGCTCATGCCGCTCTCGCACATCTTGTTCCAGCAGCACCTCTCGCAGCACAGACTCAATCTCCTCCACCTCCGCCGGCTTGAGCAAAAAATGATTCACGCCCCAGCGCATAGCTGCTCTGGCGTTCTCGAACTCGTCGTATCCACTAAGGATGATAATCGGCAGGTGGGGATAGTCACGCCGTAACTCCTGCGTCACTTCAAGTCCGGTCATGCCCGGCAGATATACGTCAGTCATAACCAGATCTGGATGCACGCGGCGGAAAAGCTCCAGCGCATCCACACCGTTAGCCGCTGTGCCTGCAATGCTCAGGCCCAAGGAGGACCAGTCGATATGCTCGGTCAGCGCTTTGATAATATGCGGATCATCATCAACAAGCATAATGGTCTTCATCATTTTTCACCGTCCAGCCACAGATTTAATTGCTCTTCGGTCTCAATGCGCGGCAGCTTAATTTTCACTTCCACACCGCCTGAACTTCCGTTGCTTACCTGCACGCCATACCTTTGTCCACAATACAGTTGTATGCGCTGATGCACATTGCGTACACCGATACCTCTCGAATCATCCATGTTCCAATTCTCTGGTAAGCCTTGTCCATTATCGGTAATCCGTATGATGATATCTGGAACAGAATCATCCGCCTCGTCGATACATACCTGAATACGTAGAGACTCATCCGATGGATGCCCATGCATAACCGCATTTTCAATAAAAGGTTGCAGAATGATCTTGGGAATATGACAGCCGCGTATACGTGGATCGATGCGCTCCTGATATTGGATCGAGAATGGCAAACGTTCGGACTGAATACTGACGTAACACCGGGCATGCTCCAGTTCGTCCCGAACACGGATAAACAACCTTCCCCCGCTCAGCCCAATTCGTAGCAGCTTGCTAAGCTGTACAATCATACGACTGATATCCTTGGCATCATAATCAAGGGCACGCCAATGAATCATATCGAGCGTATTGTATAAGAAGTGAGGTTTGATCTGCGCTTCAAGCAAACTGGTCTGAGCTTCCCGCTTGGCTCGGCTCTCATCCTTGACCTGCTCCATCAGCATCGTAAGTTGTGAAGCCATATGATTGAACCCATACGCCAGATGGGCGTATTCCTCCGTAAACGACAGCTGTACACGGGTGTCGAAGTCTCCTTTTTCAAGCTGCCTCATTCGTTTGATCAATTGCCGCAAAGGCCGGATAATCTGCCGCACAAACAGATACGCAAGCACAGCCGAGAATAAAAGGCCAAGTACAGCAATGCCAAGGATCTGCCACCCTACTTGGCGAACCGGGGATAACAAGGTATATACAGGAATCGTCTGCACAAGACGCCACTGAAGCATAGCAGGTCTGGAGTACAGCACCAGTTGAGCCCCTCCCGGTTGACCCGATACCACTTCGAATCCGTCTTCTCCAGGTCGTGCATGCTCTTGGATCCATGCGCTATCTATAATAGAAGAAGATGAGTTAACCCCGTCCATTGCCCCTTGAGCTGTACTTAACTGTTCCCCAGGGAGCGCTTGATTTTCTGGATGATCAGACTGGACAACGCTCCCCTCTGCCGGATCCACTTTTCCCATCTGCATCACCACATTGCCAGCGGTATCCACCAGCAGCACGTTGCCATCCAGCACCATCGGTACATCGGCGAACCTGCGTACGATATCAGCTCTGCTTAGACGAATAAACACGTAAGCGACGGTCCCACCCTTACTATCAAAAATCCGTTGCGCGTATCCAACCAAAGATTGGCCTGACTCATTCTCACGAAGTGGAACCCAGGCTGCATCCGCCTTCTCAAGCGAGGCAATCCAAGAATCATTCGCAATGGCCTCTAGCGGATAAATGCGGTCAGCTGACGTCACCGTTACTTCATTAAAAGCATCTGTATACAGTTCAATCGAGGTAACCCCTTCACTCACAACCATGGTATGATCCAGAATTCGTGAAACCTCTCTCCGCTGATGAATCTGTGCGAGCCTGCCTGTTTTGGATGTTTCCAACAAGTTGGACAACTCTCTGTTGCTTGCGAGTCCATAGGCCGTGCCGGTTACTCCTGTAATAAAATCAAACCCCCGCCTGGTGCTCTCATTCAAGAGAGCAAGACGCGCTTTGCTAATTTCGGTAAATGTGACTGCTGAGAATGATTGATAGGCAAGCCAAACAATGACCGAGACTAGCAACAGATTAAACACAATAAAGCAAGTCACCATCAACGTGGAGAGCTTGCTTTGTTGCAGCTTTTGATGAATATAGGCAGACCATCTTGTTTTTCGCATACGGAATCAACTCGTTTCGTCTTGGAATTACCCTTTGAGCCCAGAGGTCGCGATTCCTTCCACGAAGTACTTCTGACACACGATAAATACGATAAAACATGGCACAAGGGATAAAACAGACATGGCAAACATCGGACCCCAATCGGACTGTGAGCTGGAATCCAGGAACAGGCGTAGTCCCAGCGGAACGGTATACTTGCTCACATCACTCAGGTAGATCAGCTGACTGAAGAAATCATCCCATGTCCACAAGAACGTAAAGATCATTGTCGTTACAAGTGCCGGAAAAGCGAGCGGGATAATGATTTTGGTATAGATTCTCACCGGACCACATCCGTCAATGGTCGCTGCTTCATCCAGTTCTCGAGGCAAGCCCCGGAAAAACTGTACCATCAGGAAGATGAAGAATGCATCGGTCGCGAGCCATTTTGGTACAACCAGCGGCAAGTACGTATTCACCCACTCCAATTGATTAAAGAGAATATACTGCGGAATTAACGTAACGTGGTGTGGCAGCATAATCGTCATCAACATCAGCCCGAAGCAGATGGCCTTAAAGCGGAAGTTCAACCGGGCGAAGGCATAGGCCGCCATTGAACAGGAGATCACATTGCCCAGCACGGCTCCTAGCGAAAGAACGATGGAGTTGGTCAGAAATTTGGAAAAGGCATTTCCCTGAGCGCCGGACCAGCCCGTCATGTAATTTTGCCAATTCCATTCCTTCGGCCAGAACCAGGTCTCCGTAAAAATCATATGTCCTGGCTTGAACGAGCTGCCCAGCATCCATAGAACAGGATAGAGCATAAGAAGGGCGATGCCTGAAATCAGTACATGCTTGGTGACAATCCATGCTACGGAGTTACGTTGTCCAATCATGATTTTCCACCATCCTCATAGTGTACCCACAACTTGCTGCTGCGGAATACGAGCAATGTAAATACGCCGATCAGGATTACCAGCACCCACGCCATGGCAGAAGCATAACCCATCTGGAAGAAGGAGAATCCTTTTTTGTACAGATATAGAGAGTACATCAATGTTGAATTCACGGGTCCCCCGCTGCCGTTACTGATAATGAAGGCCTGTGTAAACGATTGAAAGGACGTAATCAGCTGCATCACTAAGTTAAAGAAGATGACAGGTGACAGGATCGGCAACGTGATATAGAAAAATCTCCGCATCGGCCCTGCACCATCTACAGCAGAAGCTTCATCATATTCTGGCGGAATCTGTTTGAGTCCTGCCAGGAATATGATCATGGATGAGCCGAACTGCCATACGGACAAGAGGACAATGGAATATAATGCGTACTTGGGATTAGCTACCCAGTCCGGTGCTTTAATACCTACCATCGCCAGTACGCTATTAAGCAGTCCGTCACCACCGAGCATTTTGCGCCACAACATCGCGATAGCTACGCTGCCTCCCAGCAATGTCGGGATGTAATACACGGTGCGGTATATGCCTAGTCCGCGAATACCTTTGTTGAGTAACATCGCGACAAACAGGGCAAAAATCAGTTTGAGCGGAACGGACACAGCAACATAGGTAAATGTCACCTGAAGCGACTTGGTGAACAGCTTGTCAGACGTAAACATGGTGACGTAGTTATTCAGACCAACCCAGTTTGGGGCGGCCAGGATACTATAGTCGGTAAAGGAAATGTATAACGAAGCCAGCATGGGACCCAGGGTCAGAAATACTAATCCGACAAGCCAAGGGGCGAGAAAGAGCAGAGCGGCTCCGTTATGGGCGTATCGACGTTTTATGCGCCGGGCGGCTACTTTCTCGATTCTGGCTTGACTGACCTGTGATATCGTCATTTTCGCAACCTCCCCGCAGTAATTTGAAGTTCATCGGAACGAAAGTGCCAGTTGTATTTGTAGATATGTCTACATGACATATCTACAAATACAGATACAGGTAAAACTCGTCTATTGCTACAAGTTCTATTCTCTTTACTGGCTTGATCCAAGCGTTGCTTTGGCGCCCTCAATAAACTGGGCAATGATGTCTGTCATGCTGCCTTGACCAAAAGCGATCTGCTCGCTTGTACTTTTGAAACTCGTATCCACTTCAGAAAATCCTTGCGGGTATGGCGGGCTAATCTCACTGGAATGTTTCGATACCGTATCAATGAATTGGAAAATAACTTTCTCTGCATCGGACAGCTTCGGCTGCATTTGCTCACGAATGCTTGCATTGACAGGCACACCGCGCTCCGATCCCAGAATCGCTGTCGCTTCAGGGTCATTCACCATGAAATCAATGAACATAGCCACTTCTTTCGGATGTTTGGATTTGGAATAACCGGACAGGAATTGGCCTGGCTTCAAATACTCACCGATTCTTTTTTCGTTCACGCCATGTGGCAACACTTGAATGCCAAGCTTATGATCCTGGTTTTTGTTCACTTGTTGGAACGTAAGCAGTTGGTTGGACCACGCAAAATCCATAGCTGCTATACCTAATGAAATAGGTCTGGTTTCCAAAGCATTTGTTGTCGAAGCTGCGACTTCCGCAGACGTAGCTCCTCTGTTCTCACGCAGCGCAGCCCACATCTCAAACCACTCTTTCAATTGCTCATTTGTGGCAGTCATGGTGCCATCCTCAAACAAACCTTTGCCGGACTGGCGTACAAATACCTCAAACATATTCGTAGCACCGGAAATGTCGGCCGAGCCGTAGAATCCGTCTCCCTTAGCGGCAGCAATCTTAGCTGCGATCGCTGAGAAGTCGTCCCATGTCCAGCTTTCCTTCGGCTCTTCAATGCCGAGCTGCTGGAATAATGTCGCATCGTAAATGACACCTGGTGCATTCACCCCAAGGGTGATGGCATATAATTTGTCGTCGATCGATCCGGCTGTAATCATGCTCTTGTCGTGATCTTTGATACGCAGTTCTTTATCAGCGTATGGCGTCAAATCAAGCAAAGCACCACGCCGTGCAAAGTCCGTCAGAAACGCATAATCCATCTGGATGATATCCGGAGCGTTCGAGCCAGCGACCTGTGTCGTAAGTTTGTCAAAATATCCATCCCAGCCCGAATATTCAGCTTTAATCGTAATGCCTGGATGTTTCTCTTCAAATAGTTTAATCACTTTGGTTGTGAGATCATGTCTAGTCTGTGATCCCCACCAAGTCATGCGCAGTTCAATTTTGTCGGAAGCACCACCTTGGCCTGACTCACCCGGAGATGCCGGTGTGCTCGAGGTTCCTCCAGAACAGGCTGTAGCAAATAATAACAGGGACAGGCAGAACAGGGTTACCCACTTTTTGGTGATGATCATGAATGAATTTCCTCCCCTTATTGCTTAAATGAAATCGCTTACAAAACTATTGTAATCGCCTGCCACTTCACATGACATAAACAAAAGTAAGCTATCCTGTCAAAAAAGTAAGGGGTTCACAGGAAAGAAAAACCACCGGAAACCACATTCCCGGTGGCACTTATTCCTTCAAACATGAACAAAGCTACATAATGAAGCTGGTACGGGGCTGGTACGAACTGCTTCTATCCAGAATGCACAGCAGAAGCTGTAGACTTCGCCGGGCGCTCCGACAAATGTCTTTCCATTTTGGCTACCTCTGTTCCCGCCAACATCATGATACCAATCCCGTGATTATCATTCGTAACGGTACGTAAATCCTGGTCGTAGTATTCCGCCGTGAATGCATATCTCGAACCGCTACATACGCCATGCACATTCCCTTGACGATCAATGGCCTTGCTGACCAGTCCCTTCCATGCTCGCTGAGCCGCTGTAATATATGCAGCAGGGTCTTTGAACCAGCCAAACCGTACACCACGAGCAAAACCATAGGCAAACATCGCTGTGCAGGAAGCTTCCAGATACGTTTCCGAATGATTCAACACCTGATGCCAGAGCCCGCTCTCACTTTGCAGTGCCGCATAACCTTCACACAGCTCGTTGAAAAAGGTAATCAACGCCGGGCGCTCCGGATGCTCTTCCGGCAATGCCTCCAGCACTTCAGTCAAGGAGAACAGCGTCCAACCATTGCCACGGCCCCAAGGAATCTGTGTTGCCTGCTCATATTTGAAATCATACACATGAGACATGATCTTGTACTCAGGTATAAACAAATATTTGCGATACAGTGAAAACTGTTTGGCCGCTTCATCAAGCGCCTCGGACTTCCCTGTCACGCGCGCATACCGCACAAGGAACGGCGTACTCATATATAGATCATCTGCCCACATCGTATTCTCCGCATATTCACCTGCACATGTGCGATAAAATGCTCCATCCGCCCGGCGTTCCAAGCGGGAAAGCATGAAGTCTGCGATTCGTTCAGCAATCGGCAGGAAGGTTGGTTCCTTACATTCGGTATAAGACTCCAGCATCGCTGAGCCAAAGGAACCGCAGTTGTCCAACATTTTCAACATAATTAATTGCTGGTTGATCGCCGGGAACCCATATTGTTCACGATCCCATAGAGAATACTCATACATCTGGGTACAGGCCTGCACATGTTCAGCGGCATATCGCGTAATATCTGGTCGTTGCATATACCGTCCAGCTTGCAGCAATCCGTATACAGTAACCCCAAGCGGATAATCCCAGCGTCCATAGTTGGTTACACTGCCCACGGTCCATTTATTGCTCAGCATCGCATTTTCATAATAAGGTCGGATGAACGTATCCGGACGATCCAGTCTCCAGTATGTCCGCCCCGCTTCCGCTAAAGTGCTGCCGGGCTCCGTGCCCCGCTGCCCGCCGCTTGTCTGGTATACACGATCCGTACGCATCAAGTCTGCCAGTTCTGGCTGAGCCCCGGACTCGAAAGGCCCTACATAGAACCAACATTCATTCAATGCTCCCTGTACTCGCACTGGAAGCTCCAATGGTTGTGGATCCGTGCCGATAGATGCTTTCAGGTCGAACCCCCAAGAGCCAGCGTCAGTCTGACATTCACTTCGAACTAAAAGATCATTCCGGCCAAAAGAAGCCGCTACCTCTACTTCAAACGCCCCTGCTTGTTTCACTTCTGCAACCGATTTGCCGCCAAGCCATATCTGCAGCGGACCGGAGGAATGTCCTGACAGATGAACCGGACGTCCAGATGCATCACGGTTGTTCAGGTGAGTCCACGCATAAGCATGTCTGCCGGGAAGCAAGCCATAGATTCGTTCCAGAGCCGATTTATTCTGTTCGGAAGCAGACCAGTGAACATCGGGTAGCCACTTCAAGACGCTCTCCCCTTGACTTGCGAGCAAGTTCGGCTGTGCTTGACCGTTTGAGGAGGATACAGGTTCAGAGAAAACCCAGCCTGCTTGTCCCAAACGCTCCTGAAACGGAGCGAGTACGTTCAGAATACGCACTTTTCCTTCATCCGAACCGAACTGGCATCCGAATCCGGCAGGCGTGTTTTTCATCTCCAGCCACACGGTATTCCAGCCAGGTTGGATGTCGATTCCAAGCTTCACTGTGGCATCTGGCGTAATTTCATCGATGACAGTAGAGCGGTAGATCAGCTCGTTGTTAAAATAAAAACGTACCGGTCCATAACAACGTACAAGCACGTCCAAATTGCGGTTCTCGTCCCCCCAGACCAGTGCTGCAGCGTAGGAGATATAATCTTTAGGCGCGTCTGGAAAGCGTTTACCAAGATTCAGATCATAGAGCCCTTTATCATTTTGCAAAATGCCGGATTGCTGAAACGCACGGTATACAAAATCGGCCTGTGCATTGGCACCAATATATCTCTCAGCGAGCACCTTCAATACCTGCTCCTGATCTTCTCCGAATCGATAATACATGCTCTGCGGTTCACTGAAATACGTTGTCATCGAGTGCCACATTCCTCTCATGTTGGAGTACATTTATTCTAATAAAAGTCCATTCTATATAAATGGCGTTATTCTCCTCATTTTCAAAATCCCAGATATAGCGCTTAACCTCAGTGAGGATGCCCCTTTGCAGGAAGGAAAACAACTCTTCTTTTATCCTTCACACCGATTAATAATCCTAGTATAACTGACATGGCCCATGGTGGCTACAGATTTTTGTTTACGCTTACACTACGGTCTGAATTTATTACTTAACCTTCCGAATAATAAGAGGAGATATCGAACTCAAGCTAGTCATGGTTTAAACAAATACACAACATAACCGATATATACTTCGTAGTTTAATAACAACCCATACTATTTTGGAAAGGATAGATTTATATTGAATACTCTGGAATCACTGGTTAACGCAATGCCGTTTGTCCGTCAAATGTTCCGTGATGATATCTCTATATCCATCAATGATCATGAGAAAGTCCTATATTTCTCCGAAGCCCAAAGTCTGGAGATCGGCGTAAAAGTCGGGGATGAACTACATGAGGATTACAAGCATTTCAAAATGCTGACGAATAAAGACTCCCGCACGATCGTACGTATGCCTGGAGATCTTCAGGGGAGACCGTTTGATTCCATTCTAATTCCCGTGAAGGAAAACGGACAAGTCGTCGGTATCCTTGGAGTCAACTATGCACTCAATAATCATCTAACACTGGAAACGTTGATCAGGGAAAATGAAACAACCATTAATGTCCTTGTTGGTGGCATCCAACAAATCGCGTCCCATTCGGAGCAGTTGTCAGCAACCTCTGAGGAAATTTTGCGAAATTCCCAAAAGGCTTCCGAAAACTCGATTAACGTCACTAAAGTCACTAACGTGATCCGCGAAGTCTCGGAGCAAACAAATCTGCTGGGCTTAAACGCGATGATTGAGGCCGCTCGGGTCGGCGAGCAAGGAGCCGGATTCGGCATCGTAGCTAGTGAAGTCCGCAAACTCTCCGATCATACGAAACAAGCTGCATCGGATATTGAGACCTCTCTGGGCAGTGTGCAGAATTCAATGAAACATATGGAGCAAGAGATCGGCCAGATTACGACAGCAACGGGGGATCAAGCCAAACTTGTGACTGAGTTTATGCAGAGTATTGAACAACTGACCGAGACCAGTGCAAATCTGAAAAAGTTTGTACAGCAAATGCTGGCGCTTGAATAAACATGTATTGATCAACAATGAATCTTAGTAGAAATATAATTTAGGCATCATGATTTACATAAGAAATAACAGAATCCTAGAACAAGAAGCCTCCGCTGTCTTTCCCGTAAGGGAACGCGTGCGGAGGCTTTATACGAATTGTGATCTCTTTGTCAGATCTTCACCGCAACACCAAAATGATCGGATACGACCGGCCCATTTGTACCATTCAGCACAACATTAGAGGACTCCGCCTGCACAGGACGGTTACAAAAAATATAATCAATCCGGAGCGGCCGCTCGTTGTTGGCCCACCCGGCAATTGCTTTGACTACAGTAGCTCCATCGTCTTTTTGCTTGGCTGTCGTATATAGGTCATTCCATCCATGTTCCATCATGTAATCGTAACCTTCGCCGCGAATCTCAGCGACGTTGTTGAAGTCACCCATCAGATACAGCGGCTGATCCATATATGGTGCAAGTTTGCTCTCGGTCAAATCCCACTGCCCCTTAAAAGGTTCCTGTACATCATCCCACCAGTTAAAATGTCCATTTACAAACCATGTGGATATGGACTCCCCTTGCAGGGTGGTCTCAATCCCGACGATTTTGCGCGTTCGATAGTTATTGTAATCCCGCATGTGGGACACATATTCTCCAAACGAACGCGTAATTGGCGTCCGGCTCAAGATCGCCAGTCCTTCATCGTATGTACGAAACCCGATGTGGGTTGGAATCCAGGTCCAATAATAGGTATCGGTCAGCTGCTGTAGCAGGACGTGGGCGTAGTTATCTTTTTTGATCGTCACATCGGCTTCGGTCGCTGTATACGTCTCTAATTCCTCCTGAGACAACGCCGTCTCTTGAATCGACTGGTTCACCTCTTGCATGGAAATGATATCAAATTGATGTGTATTGATGAAATCAGCCAGCTGACTGATCTTCTTCTGTTGTTCTTCTTCCGCCCAGGCGTGGACGTTTAACGTAAGGATTTTCATATATATGCTCGCTCCTGTTGTTGAATATAGTCTTAGCTCTGTCATCGTACAGCCTGTATTGCTTCTGAAAGGAATACATACGATAAGCATACACAATATGAAGTGTTCCTGCATGTCTACCGGAAAGCATCAGGACAGTTACATCCTTTGCTTCGCAGAATTGAGGATCATGTAGATTCAGATAACGCCTGCACGAGCGACTCCATAACTGATATGATAGAATCATTGAAACTGTAGCTCATGACGTCCAGGACGTCATGAATAGTTAACCATGTTTACCCCAGGAGATGGAATGATGAACATACCCAATGAGTCCATAATGGATGACGCGCAGTGGCAAGCGTTAATTCGTGAGGTTGCAGAGCTGTTTAACAACCTGACGATCATGCGTGGGTTCCAGTATTATAAACAGAAACATGTTGGAGCTTTAAAATTCAATGAGTCTCAGATTGTTATGGCCGAGGTACAAGGAACCGATTCCTACGAAGTTGTGCTCCGTATGCAGGACTTATCCACGAGTTATTGTGCCTGTCCGGTCAACTCTCCATGCAAACATATGGCTGCGGTACTGATGAGTTACGCTGAGCAGCAAGGGCGTCCGGTTCCAGCACTGGTGAACGCACATGCAAGCACGGCCTTGAAGCAAACCAGCAAACCAGCAGGCACTTCTGCAGGGAGAGCATACAGTTTCGGCAATGCTACGGAACGAGAGGATACATTCGAAAATAACAACTCTTTAGAGAACCAACAATACAGCGAGATCAAAGAACGGGCAACCGAGTTGTCCGGAATGACCATCCCGGAATGGCATGAACTGTTTCGGGCAAGTCTTAAACGGCTGGGTACAGGGACAGCAACCACAGCTTACATTCAGGAAGCCGCTGATGAGCTGTACGCGATCAAACCCAAAATGTGCACTGCGATGGATCAGCTGTTCGAGCTACATGTTCAGCTCTACCTTATGAGGTACTGCATACCGCCCGCGCGCAACTCCATTACACATACACCTGTGTATTTAAGTTATCCTGCCCAACTGGCGGTTGATGCCCTCCAAAAAGGACTCGAATCCCTCCTGCTTCAACCGCTGGATTTATCCGGATTGCAAGGTACTGCGCTCGAACAAGTCTGGGCGAGACTGGACGAAACTGCAGCTTATTTACGGACAGAGATGTTATCGGAGACGGCTAACATGATGTTCTTCACGCCAATTTACCCGAAACTGTGGCTGAACTGGATTGTGCCCCGGCTTCAAGGAAAACAGGCGATGTTGGAGTCGGAACTAACGGCTTTAAATGAATTAGAAGAAAATATTGTCTCCTCAGCGGGACCAACGGGGGCCAAAGATTCAACCCGTACAGTTGGTTCAGTTGTTTCGACAGCATCCCCAAACGGAAGCGGTGGCAATCAGAGTTATGAAGGTGATAAAAACCATGCTGCCAGAGCAATACCCAATACGAGCGGGATGGTCAGAAAGGTCTCTGTTCCGCTGCCACTTGTTCTGGCACAAAGCTGGATGTACTACCATTTGGAGCAGGACACAGCTGCCTGGCAAAAGCTTGTCCATGGCAGCTCATCATACGGTATTCCTCCGGAACATCTGTTGTATTTTCTCCATACATTAGCCGATGCAGCTGACTGGACACGTCTGGGCGAATGGTTGGTACAACTCGGGCCACTGTTGGCAAATCGCCGCAATACCCCGTTGCAGGACTATATGCAATTATGGGATATCGCAATCCAGCATGTCCCGAAGGCAGAACAACAAATGTGGGACACGCTGGTCAGCATGCTTCCCCACTCGAAGCCTGCTTATGAGGATGCCATGCATTCTCGGGGGCAATGGCGCAGATGGATTGATTTTCAACTGAGTACAGGCACAGAACCTCTCGAATTCCGCGTGGCCGTGTTGCAACCCATCGAGAAGGATGCCCCTGAATTGCTCTTGCCGTTCTATCATCAGGCGGTGGAGCGTTATATCGGACATAAAAACAGAGATGGTTATAAGGCTGCTGTAAAGCTGCTGAAACGACTGTCCAAAATATATAGAAAAATGAAGCAAGAGGTGCAATGGGAGCAATTCATCACTACACTGGCTGTTCGGAACAGTCGGTTGCGTGCCCTGCAGGAGGAGCTTCGGAAAGGTAAACTGATTCCATGAGTCTAATCCACCCGTACACAGAAACAATTGAGGTACACGTTGCTTTGACCGGATATGGCGATGCGCTATTCTACGGTGCTCTAAATACACACCATTTTGTATCAGGCCAGTCGCTGAAGCAGCGCCTCTTCGCCTGGCATGCTCCTTCCTTCTATGGTACGGAGCTGGAAATCCGGCAGATTGAAGAGGTTGAACTTGTGGTGCTGCCTGCGGAGGAAGTCATTCCGTTCTTCGCGGAGATGCACACCCTGATCCACATCGAATGGAAGTGGGACGAACAGGCAGATCACCTCATCCGACTTGCTCCGATACTTGCATCATCCATCGAGAAACGAAAGTATGTCCCCAGCTTTGAGGCGTATCGCGCTGGACAGTTACAATGGACATGGGACCCGGACAACATGAAAAAGCAGGAGCTGGCTTCGCTTAACCAAGCGATTCAGCAGACAGATGAGAGTTATGCCGAAGGGCTCGGCGCAGCCTATTCTGCTTCTGTGTTCCAGCAATGCTACAGCACAGAAGAGGCTGCGACCGACCTGCGGCGGGAGTTCCCGCAACTCTTCCCCGAGCGCGGAGTACTTCCGCGAACAGGCGGCCTTGATGCTCGGTCGTGGCTGGTGTCCATCGGCTGGAAAGCCGATGCAGCACCCTTCCGGCCAATGCTGCAATTGCAGGAGCCGGATGAGGACGACTCCTCATGGCGTCTGCGGTTGGTATTGCAGAACAAGCTGGACGCTGCTGTTCTCGTGCCGGTCATGCTGGATTCACGCGGAAGGCTGGAGGGCGAATGGCCCGAAGGCTGGACGCCATTCATTCTGGATCGCTCGGCTGGCTGGCTGGATCAGCTACGGGCACAACTGCCACGTCTCGGCAGCTCCATCAGCGGCAGACGAGATATTCTGAGCGATCCGCTGGATGATCGGCAAGCTTGGCAGTTCCTGACCCAAGACAGCGGTCGCTTGCTAGCTGCGGGTTGGCAAGTCCTTTTGCCAGGCTGGTGGGAAGCAGCCCGCAAGAAAAAACCGAAGCTGCGAGCCAAGGTGAAACCGGAAGAAGGTAGCGAGCGAGGTCAATCCTTCTTTGGATTAGACTCGATCATTCATTTTGACTGGCGTATTGCCATCGGTGATACCGATCTTAGTGAAGAGGAGTTTGCGGATCTCGTTGCCCGTAACGAACGACTGGTTCGCTTCCGCGGCGAATGGGTGCCGCTCGATCCCGATCTGCTGGAGCAGATTCGCAGGGCCATGGGCGGTGTAGATCGGGAACAGGGACTGTCGTTTCAGGATATTCTACACCTGCATCTGCTTCACAATGAACAACGAGAATATGCCAAGCAGAAATGGAAGGAAGGCCAACAGGCCGAAACCGGGGAGGAAGCCGAGCCATCTCAGTCCAGCGAGAGTATGCGGCTGGAGGTGGAGTTGAATGAACATCTGAATCGGGTCATTGCTCAGCTCGGAGGCGGACAAGGCGGGGCTCCTTCCCTGCCCATTCCGGATGGACTCCATGCCGAATTGCGATCCTATCAGAAGGAAGGCTTCGCTTGGCTTGGTTTCCTGCGCAGGTTCGGACTTGGAGCCTGTCTTGCAGATGATATGGGTCTCGGGAAAACGATCCAATTCATTACCTATCTGCTGCACATCAAGGATCATGAGCCAAGGTTGCCCGGACAGGCTCCTTCCCTGCTGATCTGTCCGACATCCGTACTGGGTAACTGGCAGAAGGAAATCAGCCGTTTTGCTCCTTCCATCCGTGTGAGCTTGCATTACGGGCCAAGGCGGTTAAGCGGAGATGAATTCCGGGAACAGGCCGAGCAATCGGATATTATCCTTACCTCCTATGCTACGGCAACATTGGATCAGGAACTGCTGGAAACCTATACTTGGGCCGCCATCTGTCTGGATGAAGCGCAGAACATCAAGAACGCCCAGACCAAACAGTCTATGGCTGTGCGCAGCTTCCCGGCCAAACACCGTATTGCACTCACAGGTACACCGATCGAGAATCGCTTAGCTGAGCTATGGTCGATCTATGATTTCATTAACCCGGGATATCTGGGCAGCGCTCGTGCATTCCAAACCCGCTTCATCAGTGCAATTGAGAAGGATAAGGATGAGCAGCGCATGCAGGATCTGCAGCAGCTGGTGAAACCTTTTATGCTACGCCGCAAGAAAAAAGATCCGAATATCCAGCTCGATCTGCCGGATAAAAATGAGATGAAAACCTATATTCACCTCACGGGTGAACAGAGCGCATTATATGACCAATCGGTGCAAGCGCTGATGGACAAAATGAAAGAGCTGGAGGGCATCAAGCGCAAAGGTGCAATTCTCTCCGCATTAACGCAATTGAAGCAGCTATGTGATCATCCACTGCTGCTGACAAAGGAAACGTTGCCGGAGGAATTACCTGCAGATGGTCCCGCAACATCAGCCTATGATGTTTACAGCCCGCAGGATATGACGATGCTCATCAGCCGCTCGGCCAAGCTGGAACGGCTGATGGAACTTGTTCGCGAGCTACGTGATGAGGGCGAACGCTGCCTTATTTTTACGCAATATATCGGTATGGGGCAGATGTTGCAACAAGTACTGCGGCAGGAATTACAAGAGCCGGTGCTGTACCTGCATGGTGGCACGTCGAAGACGGCACGAGATCGCATGATTGAGGAATTTCAGTCCCGCACACTGCCCGCGGACAAGCAGCCTTCGGTCTTCATTCTGTCCATTAAAGCTGGCGGCGTGGGGCTGAATCTGACGGCGGCCAATCACGTCTTCCACTTCGACCGCTGGTGGAACCCCGCTGTTGAAAATCAGGCAACGGACCGGGCGTATCGGATGGGGCAGACCAAGGACGTGCAGGTGCACAAATTCATCTCCCTCGGTACACTCGAGGAACGCATTGACGAGATGTTGGAGAGCAAACAGCAACTTAGCGACAACATCATCACCAGCTCCGAGAACTGGATTACCGAACTTTCTACCGATGAACTGAAGGATCTATTTACTCGGCGCCGCGACTGGTCTGGTTAAACTGGCCGGGTAAAATAAAAAAGAGCGAAGCTTTAGAATGTTGATTCCGGCTTCGCTCTTTTTGCTTTTTCAATATGAGATAAGATCATCCAATCTGATCTTATATGATCCGATCTGTTTCTGGTTCTAACGCATATTACCGATGATGGAGGATCTGGATTCCTGCATCTTTTTAATGAAATTGGTCATGAGATCAAAAGCTTCATTCCGTTTGTTAGACATGGACTGCAAACGAAGCATATCCATTTGTTGCGAATTGCTGAGGGCATCAATCCGGCCTTTCAGTGTTTGCACGGCAGCTTGATCCCCGTTTTGCTGAGCCACTTGCAATTCTGCATTGAGATCAGTGATCTGCTGATTGCGGTTCTGTACCTCTTGGATTTGCGCTTGCAACTGGGCATCCAGCAATTTGGTACGTTCCTGCTGAACCATCATCAATGCCGTTTCAATATCCATGGAGGAGAGGTTCACGCTGGACAAAGAAGAAACGGGCTTTGCCACAGTAGCACTTGCTGCCGAAGCAGAAGTAACGACCGATACCGCTGCGATCGCGGCGATAGCCGTTGAAGAGAGAAGCTTTGTTGACTTTTTCATAGAGTAGACCTCCCAAAATATGTAGAAGACATCTAGTCATAACCGACATCTTTCGACATGATTATATCAGAAGACCTAGGTCTTTAAATCTATTTATTTTAAATTTTAAATACGATATAAAATGTGCGTTGTTATCCCCAGGGATGACCATCCTATATCCCTCTCAAATCTGCTCGTTACATCGTCCGTGACAGCTGTTGAATCAACTTGTTAATGTATGCTTTTACCGGCTGGTCATCCAGACTCTCCATACATGACGGGTGTAACAACTGATGTTTCTTCATGATATAGAAGTCAAACAAGGCCTGCCGTATCGTCATATCATGCGTAATGGAGAACGACGACTCAGCGATCCTGCGAATCACCGCTTCATCCTGAATCATATAGAGCACCGGACTAATTCGATTAAAGATGCCTTGTGTCATGCCCATCTCAAAAAAAAACATAACTGTTCACTATGATGCCGCAGAGCAGAAGCAATTCCTTCGTATAATGCCGGATAAAGCTTCTTCACCTCGCTCCAAAAGAACTCGGGCAGATACAGCACATGAGTTTACTTTGGCAAATGAGTGTGATATATTGTCTGCATGAAGTTGTTAGCGATTATATTTTACACAATCTAAATTACAGCAACATACAGGAGGTTTTACCATGAAAAAAGTTTTAGTTGTTTTGACCAATGTCGATAAATATGCAACCAAGGATGAACCTACAGGTCTGTGGCTGAGTGAAGCTACTCACTTCATTGAAGAATTCGACCACAACGAGAATGTACAGATTGATCTGGTCAGCCCGAACGGCGGCAACGTGCCACTTGATCCGAAAAGTCTGGGCGACTCTCTGGATGAAAGCACTAAAGCGTATTTCGAGAACGAAGCTTTCATGAACAAACTGAAAAATACGTTAAAACCGAGCGAAGTTAGCGCAAATGACTACGATGCGATCTACTTCACGGGCGGCCACGGTACAATGTGGGATTTCCCGGACAATGCCGAACTTCAAGCGCTATCCCGTGATATTTATGAAAAAGGTGGCGTGGTATCCGGCGTGTGCCACGGGGTTACCGCCCTGCTGAATGTGAAGCTGTCCAATGGCTTGCTTCTGATTAACGATAAGAAAGTGTCCGGCTTCACCAACGAGGAAGAAGAACTGGCTCAACAAACGAAGTATGTTCCTTTCTTGCTGGAGGATGCCTTGCGTGAACGTGCCTCTGAGTACGTTAAAGCATCTCCATTCAGCTCTTACGTTACAACAGACGGCCGTGTCGTTACAGGACAAAACCCGCAATCCAGCAAAGCGGTAGCTGAAAGTGTCAAAGAACTGCTCGGTCTGTAAAGTTTCCATATTGGTCCGAGTTGATCAGAGCCAGCTCTGCATGAGTATTGTTCAATGATCAACCGCATTACTTGAATCAACCCAGCTCCCCCATGAGCTTCTATATAAATGAACACCCGAATTATATAAACACCACAAACAGCACGTATCCGTCATGTTCTGACGATACGTGCTGTTTTTTTAATGTCCCAAGGAATTACAGCTCTGCCCCGTTCGTACGGATCACGTTCTGATTATTACTTCGCATGAAGGGAATCCGTTGCTCCGGAGCGTCTAACTTACCGAGTGTCTAACACGCTAAGCATCCTCGAATTTTCCCAAACCCCAAAATTAATGTGACCATCTGCCCTACCCGGCAGTCTAATCTATGTAAAACCGGCCAAGAGACGTTCTTAAAACACGATATACACCCGTTACGAAAGGAGCTGTCAACCATGGATTCACCCGATCTCGTCACACAGGCTATTCAGGGAGATCGTGAAGCCTTTATCCGGCTGATCCGAGAGATCGAAAATTCCCTATACAATACCGCCATATCCATGCTGCGCAAAGAGGAGGATGCCGCGGACGCGATTCAGGAAACGATCTTGAAAGCCTACAAATCCCTGCATACCCTTCGAGAACCGCAGTATTTCAAAACTTGGATGTTCCGCATTCTCATCAATGAGTGCAATACCTTGTTATCCCGCCGCTCTCTCTCCACTTCTTACGCAGAAGTGCCCGCAGAACATCAAGCACAATCCAGTCCATACGATGAGGTGGATATGCGAGAAGCGGTCGATCAGTTGGATGAAGCCAAACGCATTGTGATTGTACTGCACTACTTTGAAGATATGAGTCTGCGTCAAATTGCGGATACTCTGGGCCTGTCCGAAAGTGCTGTGAAAATGAGACTGATCCGGGCAAGGAAAGATCTATATCAGAAATTTAAAAACTTTCGGGAGGTAAAATTACATGTCGAACCCATTTAATCTCGATCAGAAATTAAAAGAACAAGCAAAGGAGCGTCCTGCCATGTCTGAAATCGTACGCAATCGCATTGATGCCACACTGGATTCCCTTCCTGAATCAGCTAGCCAAATGAATATGGAGTCGTTTCAGGCTCATCCGTCACGACGTGTTCATAAAGGACTACGCCGCACCGCGGGAGTCGCTGTCGCAGCAGGTGTGCTGGGCTTAACGGTATTTGCATCCGGTTTTGTCTCTCCAGCGATGGCTGACTCGTTGCGCAGCATTCCGCTCGTTGGCAGTCTCTTCAGCTCGATTGAAGCCGATATCGGTCTGAGAACGGCAGGCAACGAAGGTTTGACTACACCAGTGAACAGCTCTTTCACTTATCAGGATGTAAAATTCAAAGTATTAGAAACCGTCTATGACGGCACACGTGCGGCGTTTCTCGTTCATGTTACTGCACCTAATCTCAATCAGGGCATGTACGACAATGGCAAGGATATCGTGAAGCTGAGCAGTGGCGTTGAAAATGTATTTTTCGATGTGAACGGTTCTCGTCCAGATAGCGGTCTGTTCTATAGTTCAGCTGGGGCGAACGAGCCTGATACGCTGCTTTTTGAACAGGTCATTCCTGCAGATCACACGGGCGCCATCCCGGATCAGTTCGAGGCTAAGGTGAAGTTGACGTTGCAAGGTATTGATCATGAGTTCGAATTGACCGTTCCGTTCACCAAATCTACAACGGACACTCACAACATTCAGCCGAATAGTACGATAGAAAATGATCTGTACACGGTCACTTTGAACAAAGCCGAGGTCACACCCATTACGACTCGTCTAATTACTTCGATCGCGTTAAAAGGGAGCGAAACGTTAAGTAAAAAAGAAGAGAAACAGCTGCGTGATATCAGATTTGCTGTCTATGATGATCAAGGCCTACAATTGACCGCACTGAGCGGTGAAGGTATGTATGAAGCAAACCAGTTGAACTGGGAAAGCATCTATGCAACCACAGCTAAGGATTTAAAATACCTGGTTGTAAAACCTTTTAAGGTGAATGGTGATTTTGCCGAAGAGGTCAAAGACGATCAATTCATTAAGGGGATGGAAATGAAAGTCCAGCTGCCATAGCTCAATTTCATTTCTTTGCAGAGGGGTTATCGCATGTCCATTCAGTTTACCATTCCATCCTTTGTTATTCTTGTGCCGCTTTTTATTCTGACCCTGCTTACTCTGGCGATCCATGCCAGAGTGAGCAGGGTCAGATATACAGGCAGACAGTATATGTTGATGCTGACATTTGCTATATACATGCTGGGCATGATGCATTTTGTATTTTTCCCCATCGATGTGAACATCGGAATCTATGCTAACCAGACACCCTGGTATGCGAACATTCAATGGGTTCCGCTGCTGACTGCGGATGCGCCAAGCTTTCTTTTAAATATCGTGCTGTTTATGCCGCTGGGGTTCCTGCTTCCCCTTCTTAAACCTTCGGTTGATTTGATAGGTAAAGCTGCAAAGGTAGGCCTAACGTTAAGTTTAGTTATTGAACTATTGCAGCTGGTGATTCGAATTACGTTAGGTAACGGCCGCTCGACCGATATTAATGATCTGATAGCCAATACCACAGGAAGTGTGCTTGGGTTTATTATTCTTGGACTGCTTACACGCCTGCTCGGTCAGAACCTGGTTCTTCACTGGAAGATGCCAGGACACAAGTCGAATTCTCGGATGCGTTAGAATCATATATCTGGAAACGAGCATCCTCCTGAAAGGCAAAACATGGTCTGTTCCTTAAGATGAAAAAGTTAGCCAGCTGTGATACAATAAAGGAATTGTGTATTCGCAGACAGACATGCAGATCGCGCTCCAAAATCAAACATTTTGGGCACTGTTCATCGATTGATCATGCTGCCACTTTAGGGAGGTTTATGGAACAACCATGCTCATTATTGGTATCGCCGGAGGAACCGGCTCCGGCAAAACAACGGTAGCCCGCTCCGTTATTGAACGTCTGGGATCAGCTAAAGTTACTTTTATATCCCAAGACAACTATTACAAAGACCAGTCAGACCTCACACCAGAGCAACGCAGACTGACAAATTACGATCACCCGTTTGCTTTTGATAATGATCTGTTGATTGAGCATCTTACCCTGTTGAAAAAGGGCCAGCCAGCGTTTGCTCCCGTGTATGACTTCACCATAGATAACCGTGCTGCAGGCGAAACGATTGAGCTTGCGCCGAACCATATCATTATTGTCGAAGGGTTACATGTGCTGATTGATGAGCACCTTCGCACACTGCTGGATATCAAGGTATTTGTAGATACCGATTCCGATGTACGCATTCTGCGCAGAGTACTGCGGGACATGGAAGAGCGTGGGCGCTCGATCCAATCCGTATACAAACAGTATCTCGAAACGGTAAAACCGATGCATGATGCGTTTATCGAACCATCCAAGAAGTATGCGGACATCATTATCCCTGAGGGCGGGCATAATGAAGTTGGTATTCAGATGCTGTCCATTCTTACCGAGAAGTATCTCACGGGAGAAAACTGGAACAGATCATAATCAAAACTGCATAATGGCTTTTAGGGTATTTTTCTGAACATTTCTATGGAGAACTCCACTAGGGCATACTAAAGGAAATCCAGGTTACGATACAGCGTAATCTGGATTTTTATTTGTTCTGATGGAATGTTCCTTTATGATATAAGTTAAATTACATTACGTGTAAAAGAATAGTTAAAATATATAGATACCATAGTTGGTTGAAGGGAGTTAAGCTTATGTCTACTTTTGAAGATTTTATGCAACATGACATCCGCGTGGGTACCGTGGTGGAGGCCGAACCCTTCCTGAAAGCTCGTGTACCTGCCATTAAAATGAAAATTGATTTTGGCCCGCTCGGTGTAAAGAGTTCAAGTGCTCAGATCACCCGACGTTACACACCTGACGTGATGATCGGCAAACAAGTCGTTGCAGTCGTTAATTTCCCGCCTCGGCGAATTGCTGGTTTCATCTCTGAAGTCCTTGTGCTGGGCGGTGTGCCCGGTGATGGCGACGTGGTCCTGCTCTCTCCAGATCATCCGTTGCCGAATGGAGCGCCGATCGCCTGACTTATTTTTAGAATTTATTGCATATGGGGTTTTCAAATGTTGGAAAATGAAGTATCCTCTAAGTATTGAGAAATCAAGCTGAAATGAACCGAATATGTTTGAGAGACCTTAAAGCATAAGGCTATGAATCTACGGATTCGTAGCCTTTTTTTGTCTTTTTTGGAGGAAAACATAGGTCTGGAGCATTAGTTGAATAGCTTGATGTGGAGGGAGATCGTTGATAATTCATACCAAAAGCCTAGATATACATGGTAGAATATTGATTATTATTACAAATTTAGCATCCAGAATCCTAGTAAGTACATACCAGCAAAAACCTATTTCACACGAGAGGAGTTAGATTTATGAGAAAACAGATGATCTCCGCCTTAGCAACATTAGCTTTATTAACGGGAAGCATTGCAGGCTTTGCAGGAATGGGAGGATCTAGTT
This sequence comes from Paenibacillus sp. TSA_86.1, assembly GCF_052691815.1. Classification (NCBI taxonomy): domain Bacteria; kingdom Bacillati; phylum Bacillota; class Bacilli; order Caryophanales; family Paenibacillaceae; genus Paenibacillus; species Paenibacillus sp. TSA_86.1. Next base: position 24,390 of record NZ_JBQZGE010000013.1, read on the forward strand.
CAGTAGAAGCAGCGCAAGCTGCTAATACATTCAAAGATGTACCTGCATCCCACTGGGCATCCTCAGCAATTCATTCGGCAGTAGAGCAAGGTTATTTCAAGGGTTATGCAGACGGAACGTTCAAACCAGGTTCACCGGTGACCAAAGCTGAGATGGCTAGTATTTTGGCGCGTGTGGCGGACCAACCGGAGTTAAAGGACGCTGAACCGAATCATTTCACAGATGTGCCCGAATGGGCAAAAAGTGGTGTCTCTACAGCGATCGCCAAAGGATTTATCCACCCTTCCAACTACAAGGGCAAATTCAATGCTCAAGTTGCACTTGAGCGGGGCGAGATGGCGGACTGGCTGACACAAGGATTAAGTGTAGTGGATTCAGACTACGGACAAGCTCTTTCGGATGTGACCAACACCGTCATTCCTGCGAAGGAATATTTTACAGGCAAGCTGGCAGACTCGCAAAAAAATGCTGTCGCTGTTGCCCTTGGAACAGGGCTCATGAGCGTTGCGAATGATAAAACATTTGGCGTGAACCGCACCACAACCCGGGCAGAAGTTGCCGTGTTGATCGCCCGTTACGCGTCCGTTGCGAAAATAAAACCTGCCGACCTTCAAGGGCTGAAAGAACTGCGTCAGGTGGGATTGACGGGCACAAATTTGAGTGTGGTTGCGCCGAGGTATCAGAAACCAGGGCCTGAGAAATTCTCTGAATCGTATGATTACAACAAGATAACAGGTGATTTCTCAAGAATCCGAAATCAAGAATTTGTGACTGTAACAAATTATGCAGATGTGAAGATAAAAAATTGGATTGTTGTTAATCCATATGTGGAGGGAAATGCTCGAAGCATTTACTTTGATATTTTTGTTGAAGAAAAAAACAAACCTTTGCGAGGAGCTTATTACTCCTTTTCCGAGTTCGATATCAACATCAAGAAATCTATGACTCAATTGCAAGGTGGAAGTCTGATTAACTCTCCCACAATTAACACTTTAACTTCACCAAGCAACTCGGCTTTTAGAGATTATGGAGCCCAGCACATTAATGATTTCCTTGGCCCAAAAGGAGTATTTACTGTTAAAAACCCGAGCTATTGGGGGACTGGTTTATTACATTTTGATAAGGAACTTAGACCTGGGATCTTCATTACTCTAAAAGATGGAACTATTTATAGAGTAGCGCCTAATTACTAATTTGAATTTTAAGGATGATACATTATGTTTCTATCTTCTGAATTTAAAAAAACTTTTATAGTGACAATTATTTTAATATTGCTTCCTTTCTCCTCCTTTGATGTTTTTGCAGGAGGAGGCCCAGGAAACAAACCAATACTAGAGCCTACACGTTTTGAACCTTCTTCACCTGCGAAAACTCAAAAGAAAATAGTACCTGTAGAAGGAAAAGGATCTACAAATATTGGAGTATATATCTATCAATTAGATAATATGCGATGGAGAGTGGATGGGGAATGCAATGGTCAAACTTTAAGCAATAATCCCTCCACTAACAAACCTGATTCATCAGTTGTCTGTATCGATTTATCATTAGAAGCACCTAGCTATCAAGCTCAGGTCTATATGGATAAAAGTGACGAAGCATATCGTAGAAGTGACATCACCTCAGCTTCACTTTCTCCAAAATATATGGATAATACAGCTTATTACGAAGTCGGAAAACCAATATTGTTAAATGTCGATTCATTTACTGAAAGAAGAGCTAAATTTAATATGCAGATTGGTGGAAACATAGAACCAACCGCTCACAGACCCTATAATCCACCAAAATACTCTGCTGATTATATATTTTTTACAGACCTATACTGGTACGGAAATGCCGAAACCACTAAAGAAATTAACCTCTCCCCCGGGGGACAAATTCGTTTAAATCAAACCAAACAGCTTAATGCTACGGTTAAAACCAAAACGGGAGATGGCAGCTTTGGTGCAGAAACCAATGTAAACACTGGCAGCGGAGGAACGACCACCTGGGAGTCCTCCAATCCTTCGGTTGCCACCGTATCTCAATCAGGGCTGGTACAAGCGGTTAGCCGGGGGAGTACAAATATTACCGTTTTGTGGAAGAAAGATGGATTTCAATTAACGACCAGGACTACCATCGGTGTCGAACAGGAAACCGGAGGTGGTGACGATGGTGGCGGAGATCACGGCGGTGGTGGAGGCTGTACCCCAACGATCGGATTACCATCTGGAGGTACCACCCAGAATATGAGCGACCTTGATCCCAACGCTACAGGTGCAATAAGGTCAGATAACAGAGGGAATGAGACATTTAATGTATTAAAGGGAATTCCTACTTCCGAGTCACTCTACACCAATGCATTTGCGAATAATTATTTATTCAAACAAATCTGGACGAAAATGAGTGGCAAAGTTAGTTATGATTGTAACCTTACCATCTCCTATGACAGAGAATGGACCGTACCTGGACCGCAGGTCTGTAATGCCAAAGGATGCAGGGATGGCACACCTGTTCCTAGGAACGATACCGTGCCCAGACCTTACAGCTTCCAAATTACGCGGGACTACTCTTACTGGATCATCAGCAATCTTGAAGTGTACAAGATCGTCAAAGCTACGATGAAAAATTATGCATTGCCTGGCGAATCGATTACTATGAACCCTGTCGGTTATGTTCCACCTACACTGGAATCCAGAAATGATTCTGCCGTTGAACGTCATGTGAGACCAGGACAAACATCCTCCATCTCGTACACTCCATCTAAACTAACCGGTGGTTTGAACTCGCCCCCGGATGTACCAGATGATACAGCCTTGTTAAAGGGAATGGCGGAAGCAAATACACCACAAAGCACCGTAAAAAACGATCTGGTGAAGTTTAACAATGCAGTAATCATGAATGATACCGAATCAATCAAGGATGGCCCAGCGCCAACCAACATCCCGTCACCAACAACGATTGGACGGGATGTCCTGTACACATCCAATCATAGAATTAGCAACTCCCTGTTAAACAAAGCCAACACGGAAAGTTCCGGGCAAATCTATTATGAGCTGCTACCAGGTAAAGTGAACGGCGGAGCCGACAAAGTACTGCCGATCCAGGGTATCAACACCGTTACGGTGCATACCCCTGTCGTAAACTACGCATGGATATCGGACGATCAGCCGCATAATCAGAAAACGATACCTGACCCCATGCGTGCTGCACTCATTCTGGAGCGTCCATTCATTGTGCGTATCCCAACATACGGGCAGCACTTGGATGGATCAGGTTATCCCGGTTACGGTAATCGGGACTACGCCAAATATTTTCGAGTGAAACAGGTGTTATTCCCGTTTGATGTCTATACAGCAGATCGAACACAATTCATCCCAAGCAACACCTGGGTAAACGTTCCTGTTAACCAGTTGGATACTACGTTTTATCTACCGGTATGGGTAGACGAGGGGGAATATAACATTGATTTTCGCAACATAGCCGAGAATGCACCTGCAAACTTTACAGAGCAACCTGATGCCAACACCCATCTAATGCACCACGTGGCTAGCGACAAAATACCTGTCGATGTGATTGGCAGACTGTACGATTTTCATGTGACTGATGTATCCGACTATAACTGGGAAAATGTATTTCGCAACCAACCAGGTAGCCTGAAACCTACAGGCTATAGCTACTGGACCGGACTACAAAGCATTGACGGGGATCCCCGAGGGAACCTTGCTCCATTTGTATTGCCGATTAGACCTGGCAGTCATCCGGTACAAGGCTTTCGAAATGCCGCTGTAAAAACAGGTTATCACTTTAAGTTTGATCTAAAGACAAAGGGCAATATGTTTGGAAAACAGGACGGTATTCGAATAACCCCCACGTTTTCTTTTATAAGCAAGGACGGCTCCCGTCAGGATGTTGATCTGTATTACCATCGAGGGCAGGAACGTCTTATTCGTATTGGTTCGGTTCAGGATAGGGAGAAACGGTTTGTTGTTCTGAACTCACGCCTGCGTAATGTACCTGGCACAGAGCTGAGCGATTCGGCACACTACCAATACACGTATGAATTCTCATCAGACGAACGCAACCGTCTCACATTAGCAGAACATATGGTCAAGGTCGTCAACCAGATTTCACGCCAAAAAACATGGACAGGTCGTTATGACTGGATGATCCTGACGTCGCCGATTCGTACACTAATTGGACCCAAAACGAACATCCCATCCAGCGTCAACGTGGACAGAGCGAATGCCGCAATCCAGCGTTGGTACGGGGAATATAGTCTTCCGGCCGATGTGTACGCCGTTCCCAAAGGCATGAATCTCGAACCACTTGCCAGACAGAATAAGCTGGATGAATCATCTGATATCTTTTTGAAAAACGGATACATCGTCGTCAACTTTAATATAGAGAGTCTGCGCAATGGCAATACACAGGCACCGCATCTGCAATATATGCATGCTCCACTTATGAATCAGTGGCAATTAGAGGGCTTCAACCGCCCACCTGCATTCAATAACAGCACTACCAACAGTACCAGATGGCCATTGAAGGATGGCGATATTCTTTTTTATGATGCAGACCAGTCCAGCCGAAACGACTTTCAGTCTCAGGTGCCACATTAAGGATTGGAATTAAAAATTCAAAATTATGGAACATAAGATTAGGAACTATCCAAATCAAAATCAAATTCAAACCTCTATTTAAAAATAAACAACCAGACCATCCTCGTCTCATAAGGTAGGAAACATTAAAAGGGTGATCTGGAATGAATTCATCAAACGAACTCATTCCAGATCACCCTGTCTTTATAACTTTTGCTGTTACACTTCTGTACCAGTACAGCGGCATACGGAATAATGTTCAAACTTTTCTACCAAAATTTCATATCATAATATGCCTAATCTCACACTCTCGAAGCCTTGGGTGACACTCCTGTCACACGTTTGAACATTTTGGAAAAGAGTAACGGATCGGTGTACCCAACCGAGTGGGCTACTTCACTCACAGACAGCATAGGGTTACGAAGCAGCTCTGCAGCACGATTCATGCGATACTCCAGAAAAAAGGCTTGCAACGACTTGCCATACCGCTCTTTGAACAACCCCGATAAATACGTCCGATCCAGCCCGACAGCCTGTGCGATATCCAGAATGGAGGTACGCTGGCTGTACCGATTTTCCATAAACTGCACAGCCTGCCGAATATATGTCTCTTTCGCCGAAAGGAGCGGATTTTCTTCTTCTTTGATCGGCGAAGAAGCAATTAATGCTGCCATAAGCCGGTATAACAGACTTTGTTGCAGCACATCTCCTCCCAGAAGTGAGTTTGCTCCAGCTTGGAGCATCTCATCATATAAATGTGCCATGATTTCCATATCATAAGCAGTGAACACAGGGTGCTCCAGGCTTAGCTGCGCGCGCTGCATAAAAGCTTTGGCCTGTACCCCTCTGAAACCAAACCATGAATACGTCCAAGGCTCCTCGGCATCTGCTTCATAATGAATGACCGTGTCTGGTAAAATAACAAATCCCTGACCCTCGCTGAGACGATATTCCCGATCCCCCATATACACCGTGCCACGTCCTTCATGAATGTAATGCACGATATAGGAATCACGTACCCCCGGCCCCCAATAGTGGGCAGGATCACATGCCTCCCATCCATAAAATAACAAGACCAGCTCCATCTGCGTCCAACCCGCAGAAACCACATTCATTTCAACCTTCCGACTCATGTTCCCCCTCCTTTCGACAATGAGGTTAAAGGCATCTTCAAACCCATCTCACATATTCTCTCACGTACGGTTACATTAAATTATAACAGGTGTATTATGCAATTTGTTATTGAAAACGAAAACATAAATGGGATTATGCCATATTTGAGAGGGGTTGAACCATAGTGATATGAGCCTGTTCGGCCTATAGTTGGGGTACAACATTTTTTCGGGAAGGAAGAACTTGAGATGAAAAAAATTACGTTTCTCGGTGCAGGCAGCACCGTTTTTGTTAAAAATGTATTGGGTGATGTCATGATGACGGAGGCTTTGCAAGACTTTGAACTGGCCTTGTTTGATATCGATGCAGAGCGTTTAAGCGACTCGGAGCGCTTGTTAAACAGCTTGGCCAAATCACTGGGAAGCCGCTGTTCCATTAAGACATATCATGATCGCAAGGAAGCGCTGCGCGGAGCCAAATATGTCATCAATGCCATCCAGGTGGGCGGGTATGACCCGTGTACCATCACGGATTTTGAAATTCCGAAGAAATACGGTCTGCGTCAAACGATTGCGGATACCCTCGGCATTGGCGGTATTTTCCGTAACCTGCGTACCATCCCGGTAATGCTCGACTTCGCCAAGGATATGCAGGAAGTATGCCCGGATGCCTGGTTCCTGAACTACACGAACCCGATGGCCGTTCTCACCAACGTCATGAATGTGCATGGCGGGATCAAAACGATCGGTCTGTGTCACAGTGTACAAGTCTGCGTACCACATCTGTTTGATTCGCTGGGGATTGACCAGACTGGCGTTGTTGCCAAAATCGCCGGGATTAACCATATGGCATGGTTGCTGGAAGTGACAAAAGATGGCATCGATCTGTATCCTGAGATCAAACGTCTTGCGAGACAGAAACAGCAAGAGAAACATGACGACATGGTACGTTATGAACTGATGCATCGCTTCGGTTATTATGTTACAGAATCCTCTGAGCATAGTGCAGAGTATCATCCGTATTTCATCAAACGCAACTACCCGGAACTGATCGAACGCTTCAACATTCCACTGGATGAGTATCCACGCCGCTGCTTGGAACAAATCGCCGATTGGAAAGAAATGCGTGAAAAACTGTTTGCTAGCGAAAATATTCAGCATACACGCAGCCATGAATATGCTTCGCATATTATGGAAGCCATGGAGACGGATCGCCCATATAAAATTGGCGGTAACGTTATAAACAACGGACTCATCACCAACCTGCCACGCGAAGCTTGTGTTGAGGTTCCTTGTATGGTCGATGGTTCTGGCATTCACCCAACCTATATCGGTGACCTACCACCCCAACTGGCAGCGCTGAACCGCACCAACATTAACACCCAGTTGCTCACTATTGAAGCGGCGATCACAGGCAAAAAAGAGCATATCTATCATGCAGCTATGCTTGATCCGCATACTGCTGCCGAGTTGTCCATGGACGATATCGTGGCGATGTGCGACGATTTGATTGAAGCCCACGGCGACTGGTTGCCAAAATTCTCATAATATACAAAACGAGATCATGTAAACCGAGCACCGTTCCTTTGGAAATCAAAGGAGACGGTGCTCTTTTAATGTGCGTAAAAAGGCCCGCTCTTCTCAGCAATCAGCTGAAAAGAACGGGTTTATCGTAGAAGCATTTCAATCAAGGATGACAAACTTACAACTTACCCAAACAAATTCTGCGCCCACTGTGTCAGTCGTTTTTTAGTGATCTGACCATGTGAGGCGTGTTTGTTAACTCGCCCCTCATCGAGCAGAAGTACCTGCGGAGATTCATGGCGCACCTCAGTTTCTTCCGCGATGTGGCGAGATAACAGGCGGTTCTCGATGACTTTGACGATCCGATATTCCATCGTTTGTTTCGGATCGGATGCATTCGTACCGACAAAAGCCATAAACTCTCTATACGCTCGCGCACTGACGGGACATGTTGTGCTGTGTTTCAGCAGCAGTACCGGATGTTCCTGCGAACGGTGAAGTGCTTCTTGCCAATCCTCCAGTCTATGCAGTTCCAGAACATGCTCACTTAACATGTCATGTGAATCAGCACCTGCACGTTGACTGACTACGGAACCGATCACAACACCAAGAGCAGCGCCAAAAGCGATACCCAGTCCGATCTGCCCCGTAGCTGTACCAAAGCTTGCACCAAGTGCCACACCCACACCGAGCCAAAGTGCCTGATGATTTACTTTTTTCTCCACTAAAATCATCCTTTCTCTACATATGTATTTGATCTATATAAGTTAGATTTAATGGACACAAACATTATGATAAAAGAGTTCCCATCTATATATTTGGTTCAAATTATAACATAGCCTTGCACCCGACCTTTCAGAATCTGCATCTTTCGGGTACATAATTGTGATACACTGATGGTAATTTGGAAACGATGAACATAAGAGCAGCTGAAAGGCGGAAATTCAATATGACATACGCTTTTACGATTGAACCACCGGATTATTATGTACTGGACAACGAGGACGAGTTAATTGCCAAGTGTCAGGAATGGGGCCTCATTTCGGCCAAAGCAACCAAACTCAAAACGTTCTATTATAAAGGAAACGGACTGAACCTGCCCTGCACGATTTTAGGCTTTGTCGATCACATGACGGCTGTAATTGAGCTGGATAACGGAAAAAAACACTGCATCCATCCTTCCTATCTGAAAGAGATGCAGGCTTCTGGATACAGCACTAGAGAATTAAGCGGGGCTGGAGCAGAGCCAGGCACGGAACAGGATGCCGCGGAGCAAAGTATGGAGACCCTTGATGATGAAACAGTTGCTTCTGTAAGCAGTAAATCTACGGATGCACAGACTTCTGATCTCTCCAATACGTCCGTTAAGGACGACTCCCCGGCAGGGCAGTATGATCCAGAGGATGATATGGATGGGCCAGATTCCTTCTCCGACCTCAAAGGAGACCCTGACGGATTGGTGGAAGAATACATGGGGCCCCAATCAAGGGCCCGTGCGGACGCAACTTCGGAAGCCAAACCGAAAACCAAAGCTGCACCGAAAGCGAAAGCCGTCAAAATTGATTTGCCTGATGGCAAAGTGAAGATGAGTGCGGTGGTCAAAGAATTCACGACCGTACCGAATCATTTCTCAGACAATGACGACGAGGTCATCATCTATGAAGCGTTAACGATCACCGAGCCCGAAGTGATTGAAGTTGGTGAAGCCTGGTCAAGCCACAGTGCAACGATGAAAAAGCATGAGCTGGAGGTCGGTGACGTGCTTACCTTTGAAGCCAAAATCATTAAGAAAAAGCTGACCCGCAATCCGGTGCCTTACAAAATCAACAACCCGTCCAAGATTCAGAAGGAAGAATAGTCTATTTTTTGTGAAAAAGTGTACCCTGAAAAACCTCCATGCTACAGCAAGTAGCGAATGGAGGTTTTTTTTGCAATGACTATACAGTAGATCACGTATTGATCGTTTAATACTTCACGTTCTATGCTTGACCGGCAGTTCCCAAATCTATCTCTAAGCTTGTTCAGGCGTAGCACTGATCTGGAATTGCACGCCAAACTTGTCGGTTACGTTACCGTAAGCCGGGCTCCAGAAGGTTTCTTGAATCGGCATATTCACTTTACCGCCTACTTCAAGTTTACCGAAAATGTCCTTCGCTTGCTCAGCCGTATCCGTATTAACCGTCACCGTGATATTATCTCCAATGGTGTGCGGCATACCTGGCAATGTGTCGGATAACATCAGTACCGAACTGCCAATTTGCAGAGAAGCGTGCATAATCCAGTCCTTGGCCTCTGGCGGGATCGGATGATCCGGACTGGAGGGGCCTTCCCCAAAAGTCTGCATCGCGAGCAATTCCGCACTAAATGCCTCTTTGTAGAACTCAACAGCTTCACGCCCGTTACCATTGGTAACAAGGTACACATTCAAGTTAATTGCCATGGATTGTTCATCTCCCCTGAGTTCATGTAGTCATAGATCAGGCCACTTGCGAAATGAGTATATAGGAATGGATTGTCCTTTGACAAGCACAAATTCCCACTCTGTTCGTTGACCGTTACAGAGCTATATTTCCCAACATATTCTTCTTCCATTCCCTGTTTTATGTCCCTCTCTGCACAAGAAAAAAGCCACTCTCCCGAGTACTGTCCGGTCAAATGGCTATAAACGTTATATTCAGTTACTACCCTTGTCGTGTAAGACTGCGTGCCGCTTCCCTATATCTATTGTGCCTGCAAAATGCGATCAATTTCACTTTTTAACAAAAGGTATCGATGCACACTTCTCATAATGGGTACCTTGGTTAGTTTGTTTTTATCCACGTATAACTTCATCTGGTCTTTACTCAGTCCTAACAGGCTTCCAGCCTCAGTTACCGTCAGTACCACTTCGGGATTCGTTGCGTTGAACGTCTTCTTCACCTTTTGGTTCCAGTCCTCAAATACCTGCATAGATTCACGATCTCTCCTATCCATAGCCAGTTATTTTCAGGCTGCGTATGTTCAGTATAGCATACTTGTGATCATCGTAACTTATGCCTTCCAATGACTCTACGTTGTTCATCTCTTGCTTTGTATGCTGCGTATGACAAAAAGAGCCGGAAAAACGCGGCCCTAAAGACAATAAATTGGGTTTAATTTATATCTTAAATTTTAAATAACATTATTCATATCCTGATCGTTTAGAATTTTTAGTAACCCGTTTCCCCTACACTTTTGACGTCCCCTCTATGCTTCATCCCAGAAACGACGCAGATTGTCCATGGCGATTTTGGAAGCGGCTTTGCATTCCTCCATGCCTTCGAACTCCACCGTGATATTGCCATCGTAACCGGAATCTTTGATCAGCTTGACGATTTTACGAATGGGGATATCACCTTGACCCACGATCGCACCGCGCAGGAAGTTACCATAAGTTGTGGTAAACCACTGCCCTTCCCCCGGATGCTCGTCATACGGACGGAAGTAGAAGTCTTTGAAATGAATGAGCGAAGCGTACGGCAGATTTTTCATCACACCGATAATCGGATTTTCGTCTACACACATGAAGTTGCCAATATCCAGCGTTGTTTTGAAATTCGGCCGATCTACGGCATGCAATACTCGCTGAACCCGATCACTAGCCTGCACGCTGAACCCATGATTCTCAATCGTTGTAGTCATACCATACTGCGCAGCATAATCCGCAATGATCCTGCTTCCCCTAACCATCAACGGCAGATGCTGTTCAAACCAGGCAATGGTCGTGCTTTCCTTGGGCAGCCTGAATGCGGTAACGTCGTGGCGCAGATGCCTGACACCCATCCGGTGTGCGACATCCACATGTCTTTTGACCCGAGCCATCTCTTCTTCAAAAGCCTCTTCCGTCTCCTGCACAAAGTTGGCTGGCATCGAATAGTTCGACAGTTCAATCCCAGCTGCTTCGGTGCGCTCCCGAATCGCATCCGCCAGTCCATGATTATCCTCCACCGTGTATCCGTAGGGAACCATCTCCATATGCTTGCCGCCGTTTGCTGCAATCCAGTCAATCACATCCAGCACCGTCATGGCTCCCGAATTCAGATCATTCAACAAACTGTACGTGCTCAGACCTACCTTCATCTGCTCCACTCCTATCGATATTGTTTGATGAATTGCACGGCCTTCCGAATGTCTTTCTCCGGTTGGTCTCCCACTTCGCGCTCAATGGTCAAATACCCCGTATAACCAATCTCCTGCAGCGCGGCAAAATAGGCATCAAAATCAACGCCTCCCTCGCCTAGCGGTACTTCGCGAAAAAAGGACCCGGAAGCCACCATTTCGGCAATTTTCTCATGATCCATCGGAGCATAACCTACCGCACCGTACACGTCCCGCGGATCAACTTCTTTCAGACGCAGGCCGTCCTTCACATGGGTATGCACAATATATTCCTTCAGCAGCTTCACTCCCTGCACCGGGTCATCACCCGTCACCATTACCATGTTCGCCGGGTCAAAATTGACCGACACCCCGTTTGTAGAGAGAGTATCTAGGAACCTTTTTAGATCCGCAGCCGTTTCCGGCCCCGTCTCGATGGCAAAGTAGGCACCGACGCTTTTGGCGTACTGTCCCAGTTCCTCACAGGCCACGTGCAGTGTTTCGTATACTTCGGAAGACGGATCATGTGGAACAATACCGATATGTGTGGTCACAATATTTGTGCCCAGATCGAGAGCAAGATCAACAATTCGTTTCGACTTTTCTACTTTCCATGCATTGTCTTCCTTGACCTGAAATCCGTGACCGCCCAGATCACCAACCAATGCCGAGATCTCCAGACCCAAACCATCTATATAGCCGCGAAGCTCTTTACGAGCCGCCAGCGACAGATTTGCCGGGTCCATCTCCCCCTTCACCGCGTAGATCTGTACCCCTTCTGCCCCTGCATCTTTGGCTTTCAACAGCCCTTCCCTTACACCTACGCCAAAACTGTCCACGATTACACCGATCTTATTGGTTAATTTCATGTCGTACCTCCCATGATATTAAATGAGTTATGCTGCTTCTTTGATGGCACAAGTTTTACCGACTTGATTTCATAGGGTTTAAAAGTCAGTTCAAAAGCTCCACCCTCGCAAGTGAGTGGCGCAAGCTCATCTTCCAGCAAATTAATCATTGATGCACTCACATTTTGCTCATTCCACTGCACCTGTACCGTTTCCCGGCCTCCGCTTGATTCGTAGAAACGCAGTACCGTTCCCGTTCCATCTTCCGATGCCTTAATCGTATCCAAAATAACATGTTCACTGTGGAACTGAAGCCAGCTATGTTCTGAGGATTTATCGCCCCCATGTGATGTGGATGCAACCACCTGTACCGGGTGATTCAGTTCCATCGCACGTTGTACCACATCAGCCTGACGCCAGTCACCCGCATGCGGTAGTACCGAATATGTGAACTCATGCTGCCCTTGATCGGCATGTATATCCGGCCATTTTGGCGCTCGTAGCAAGGACAGACGGATCGTGCGATCCTTAATGTCATAGCCGTACTTACAGTCGTTCAGCAAACTGACACCACTGTTTCCCTCCGAGAGATCAGCCCAGCGATGCCCGCACACCTCAAACTGCGCCCGTTCCCAACTCGTATTGTTATGCGTTGCCCGCTCTAAAGCGCCAAACGGAATCTCATAGGTAGCTTTGGCCGCCACCAAATCGGAAGGGAATGCTACCTTGAGCAGCTTGTGGCTTTCATTCCAGTCTACCCGAGTTTTAAAATCAACGCGCCGCTGATGATGATATAGAATCACATCCTGACTAATCTCGGAATCATTCAGCTTCCAGCGGAACCGCAGTACATCCTGTACAGAGCTACACTGCACAACCTCTCTGGAGATTAGCTGTACAGCACCCGCCCGTTGAGCTTCAAACCGAGGATCGATATCCCATGCATCCCAGTATGTCGGTTTATCATGGAAAAACTGCCACTCATTCGCCCGGTCTCCCGGCCTTAACCATTCACGCTCTACGGTCTTGTCATACCATCTCGTGATCTCACCCAAGTCGTTGAATTCAAGCAAATAGAACTCGGTTTCCCAACATGCAGGTATTTGCTCAAACTTAGCTGTCTTTTGGATCGCTGAACCCACTTCTAGAACTGCATCTGTTGTTCTTTTCCCTACTGGAATGTCGCCCTCACCTGTTGCTCCTAATGCGCTATCCGCTCCCTGTTCTACGGTTACCGCTATTTCTTCTTTTGCATATCGTTTTGCTTTTACTTTTGCTTCGGCTTCCAGCTCCGCTTCCCCTGCTTCTATCCGCAGCATTTCTTCTTCTGCCTCACGCAGCCATATAGTGATATACCCAAACGCAGGAATCGAAGGAACAAGCACATGCAGGCTAACCCTATTTTCATGCTTATGCCACTCTACCTCGCTAATCAAACGATTCCCATAGCGATCATACGCTGCCAATCCAGCCCATTCTACATCCCCTGTGATACAAATTACTTCATTACGTTCCCAGCCAAGACTGTTAAATATGACGTACGGTATACCTGATACTTCATTCGTTGCAATGTTATCCGTAATCGCATCGAGTGACCTCTGCAACACTTCATCCCCAAGTGCAAACACCTTCGTATACTCCTCAGCAGATGTAACATACACTTCGGGAATCGACGTACCCGGAATAATATCATGGAACTGGTTCAACATGATCAGCTTCCAGCCTTCATCAAGCACTTCCTTGCGATCCAACATTCGGCCGTGATTCTGATCCCACTGGCTCCAGATTTCTGCTTCGCGATAGAGCACCTCGGCCTTGCGGTTGCTACGTTTATTCCGCGCATGGGTTGTATATGTGCCGCGATGCAGCTCCAGATACAGATCACCATGCCACTTCGGCAGTGTTGGCTTACTCGCTGCAATCCCTTCAAAAAAGGCTCCCGCCGTGCTGAATTGACTGATCGGCTGCCCTGCCATCAGGTGAGAACGCTCCGCAAACTCCACCATTTCGTTCGTCACACCGCCGCCACCATCGCCATGCCCATAAAGCAACATCTGCTCTGCATGAACGTCTTTTTTCTTGTAGGACTGCCAGTGTTCATCCACATCTTTGGGACGCGTATGTTCATTTACACCATGATTCAGGTAAGACAGCACCGAGGTACCGTCAATCCCAACCCAGTCGAACAGATCATACGGAAACACATTCGTATCATTCCAGTTTAGTTTGGTCGTCATAAAATAAGGAATGTCCGCAAGTCTCAGAATCTGAGGCAGTGAAGCGCAATATCCAAACGTATCCGGTAACCATTCAATGTTCGAACGTTTGCCAAACTCCGACTGATAGAACTGTTGTCCATACAGAATCTGGCGCACCAAGGACTCGCCACTTGGGATATTCAGGTCTGGCTCCACCCACATGCCGCCAACAAGTTCCCAACGTCCTTCGGCAATTCGTGCCTTCACCCTTTCATACAGCTCGGGATAATGCTCCTTAACAAAAGCATATAGTTGAGGCTGGCTCTGGGAGTACACAAAATCCGGATATGTGTCCATAAGCGTACACATCGTAGAGAACGTTCGGCTCGATTTACGCACGGTTTCCCGCACAGGCCAGAGCCAAGCCACATCAATATGAGACTGTCCAACCAGATGCATAAACCCGCTTCGATGCTGCTCCGGGTCTTCCCGCTCCACGGTCTGGGCGATTCTCTGCTCCAGCTCATGCAGCCACACACCATCCTGCCAGCGTCCCGGATCATGGTACATCTCATCCATCACCTGATGAACAGCCCGAACCAATGTTATGCGTTTTAGGTCCTTCTCCGGTAAAGCCTGTAGCGATTCGGAAAGTACCATTATGCTGTACGTCAGGCTCTGCAACGGTTGGTTCACATGCACCAGCGCCGCTCGTATCCCCTGAATCGGGGGCTGAATTACCGCTTGCCGATTCAGGGGATCATGCGGTTCAGGGATGGGATCATACAGCTCGATCTCCAGCTGTGGCGAGATTCCCACACGTTCTTTTGGAAGAGGTACGAAGGTATGATTGCGATCCAGCCCATGATAAGGAACACCGTTGACCTTCATCAACCCTTCCCCACCCGCTTCAAAAATGAATCCGATAGCCTCACCCTGCCACGTCTCAGGAATCTGCACTCTTTTGCTCAGAAAATAAGTCGTTCCGTGTGTGCTGTTTAAGGGATTCAGGGACTGTTGTATCGCCGGGACTGCTTCTTGATCCAATCGCCCGGTTCCAACTTCATGCTGATAGTCAGGCTGCTGTTCATCTAAATGCTCATGTCCCTGTTCAGATGCACGATCCTGCTCGGACGCATATCCTTGCTCATACTCGTATTCTCCCGGCCGAATATATCGGGCACGCTGCATCTGCCACTCGGGAAGCTCCACAACTTCCAGCCACTGTCGCTGCTTCAAATCTTCAATAAACCGCCGAATTCGGATCATACTTTCACCTCCACCTGTTGTACATGCAGACTGCAAGCCGTCCAGTCCACAGAGCTACGTCCGACCATCAGCTTGAACTCGCCCGGTTCCACCACAGACTGGAGACGGGAGTCGATCAGTGATAGATGTTCTTTTTGCACAGGAAACGTTACGGTTCGGGTCTCACCTGGCTCCAGATGGATTTTGCTAAAACCTTTCAAGGCGATTTCGGCCCGGGTAACCGAAGCCGACACATCGGTAATGTACAGCTGCACAACTTCTTTGCCTGCTACTGCACCCACATTCGTCACCTCGACCTGAACCTGTGCCTCCTCGTCCGGCCCAATCACTTCCGGTGTCACTCGTACATTGTCATACTTGAAATCCGTGTAACTAAGCCCATGTCCGAAAGCATATTGCGGCGTTAGATCCATCTCCAAATATCGTTTGCCACGCGTCCGTTTCGCATGATAGTACACGGGAAGCTGACCTTCATGTTTGGGAATAGAAACGGTCAGTCGCCCCGATGGATTCACATCCCCGAACAGTACATCTGCAATGGCATTGCCCCCTTCCTGCCCGGGATACCACGCTTCAATAATGGCCGAAATATGCTCGTCGATCCAAGGTTCGGCAATAGGGCGCCCGTTAATATACACCACAACGACCGGTTTCCCCAGTTTATGTATTTCCTGTACGAGTTCCAGCTGCACACCCATCAGGTTCAACGAAGAACGGTCAATGCCTTCCCCGCACTCCATGTCATTCCACGGATCATCTGTTACCACGGATGCTCCTGTTCGCAGATCAATCGTACCTTCGCCAAAATCACGCGCACTCGATCCGCCCATCACCATAACGATAACATCGGCCTGCTCCGCACATGCCAGCGCCTGCGCAAAACCTTCTCTCGAATCCCCCTTGATTCGGCATCCGGGTGCATACAGCACCTGAGCAGTATCCGTCCCACCGAGTTTGCGCGTGATACCATCCAGCACCGTCACAATCTGCTCCCGTGGCTGCGGCGAGGTATAATCTCCGAGCTGGTTATAGATATGGTTGGCGTTCGGGCCAATCACAGCCAGTTTGGTTCCCTGGGTAGCAAGCGGAAGCACATGATCTTCATTTTTCAGCAGGACAATCCCCTCTTGTGCCACTTCCCGTGCGAGCCGAACATGTTCCTCACACCCGATAACCTTCTCTGCAAAATCAGGATCAACATACGGCTGCTCAAACAAACCGAGCCTGAATTTCATCTCCAACACGCGTCGTACCGCCAAATTCAGTTCTGCATCTTCCAGTAAACCCTGTTCAAGCGCCTGTGCCAGATGTTTGCGGTACATGAAGCCGGACATCTCCATATCTACTCCTGACCGAAGGGACTGGGCCACAGCCTGCTCTCCATTCTCTGCCGTGTTGTGTCCGTTCACTAGCATCTGGATCGCCCCAAAATCGGTAATGACAAATCCGTCAAAACCCCACTCTTCCCGCAAAAGATCATGCAGCAGATACGTACTGGATGTACACGGCATACCATCGATCTCGTTATAGGCCGTCATGACCGAGCAGGCTCCGGCTTCCACCGCTTGTTTGAACGGCAGCAGGTCGATTTCATGCAATTCACGCATCCCCATATGCACTGGCGCTGCATTGCGCCCGCCTTCCGAACTGCCGTACGCTGCAAAATGTTTGAGTGTTGCCACCACCGTCCGGTCGGAATCTAGCCGCTCTCCTTGTAGTCCGTTAATTGCTTCTACAGCAAACTGCCCGATCAGAAAAGGGTCTTCGGCAAAACATTCCTCCGTTCGTCCCCATCTCGGGTCACGCACGACATCCAGCACTGGAGAATACGTAGCTGCGCCGCCCTGACTCCGGGTCTCCACAGCGATCGCCTCGCACATCCTGCGATAGAGCTCTGTATTCCATGTACTACCTACCGTTAAAGGCACAGGAAAGACCGTTGCACCAATGGCCATATGCCCGTGGGAACATTCCTCTCCGAACAGAACCGGAATCCCTAACCGGGAATGCTCTATCGCATATTGCTGAATCACATTCGTGGCTACCGCTCCTTGCCGGGGTGTCAGCCCTGTATCCAAAGTAACTTCTGTCCATGGATCAGCCCTGAGCACCCCATACAACGAGCCGAAACCACCCATCGCCATGTCCGCCTCGAACTCTTCGGTTACCTGTACCGTACCGTCTGCGGCTTTCTTGTACGTTTTCCACCCCATAGGCTGGATTAACTGTCCGATCTTCTCTGAGGTAGTCATTCGTTCGAGCAGATCCTGTACCCGCTCCTGAATGGGAAGTGATGCATCTTTGTAGCCCATTTGCGTTTGCATATGCACATTCTCCTCCTGCCTGTGAGTTGGTCATACGTGGACCTTACACGGCCTTGCGATAATCACTTGGAGCCATCCCCACGACATTTTTAAAAGCACGGTTGAAGGAATTGTAGTTGGTATATCCCACTTCCTCACTAATCTCCTGAATGGCTTTGTCGGTCTGCTGCATGAGCTGTTTCGCTTTTTCGATCCGGTGACTGATGAGCAGATCCACGAACTTCTCCCCGATCTCATCTTTGAAAAGCTTGCTCAGATACTTCGGATTGATATCGAACAGATCACTAAGGTAATTCAGCGACAGATCGGGATTGTTGTAATGCTCCTCGATATATTTGCGAATCTCCAGAATATGTGACCGATGTTTACGAGAGCATTGCAGTGTCTCCATCTGCTGCGCCAGGTCACGGAACCCTTCCAGGCACAGCTCGCGCAGGTCATCCAGTGTCTCCCAACCTTCCAGCCGTGGCAACAATGGCGTAAATATCGCCGCCCATGACTCCTGATATTCGCGCGGAAGTTCGGCAAATTCACGATTATAATGCTGGAACAACTGTTGAACCGTGTTCATAATCTCCTGACGAGACAGAACAGACTCGCGAATCTGCTTAAACAGCCGTTCAAAATGCTGTTCCCAAACATCGTCTGACAGCCGCATCGCCTGCACTAGCAAGGAGATGGTCTTTAAAAACTCATACACATCATTCGTCGAACTCGGTACATCTCCGCATGGTATGATCCGATTGGTGCCTAGAACCGCCTTGTACTCCAGGGCGTGCACAGCCTCTTTGAGCGAAGCCCGAAGCCCGCGAATATCCACAGCAACCCGGCCCACACCAATCGTGACGGTAAAGTTCAGATACTGACCGACCCGATCCAGATAACCGCTGAGCAATCGCTGCTCCGTCTCTTCAGACTGCTCGGTCTCGGGCAGCCAGAGGATAGCATACAATCGCTGACTAGATACCCACTCCGCCCATACATCGGTTCCTTCATGCCGCGCACTTTCCTGCAAAATACTCGATAACACAAATTTCAGAAGGGCTTGATCCTGCTGATGATACTCATCCACAAACACATCGTATCGATCCATCTCCACCACCATCACAGCCCAGCGATGCTCTAATGCTGGTAGCTTGAACTTGCTCATCTCAGCAGATAACTCATGACCTGTGTAATCCCTTGTACCTTCAAGCAGTTCCTGAAAGAAAACCTTCTTCTGCAAAATCAGATTCTCTTCATGCTCCTCCTGATATTGCTTCGTCTGGTTGATCATGCGCTCCAGTGTCGTATGAATGAAGCGGAATTCATTCTCCTTGCCATAGTTCAGTGCCGTCGGCTTCTGTGAAGATACGGTCTGAATTAACGTGACAATCTGTTGGATCGGTTTATAGTTTCTGCGAGTTACATAGACAACCCACACAACCCCGATCAGCACAACAGCAGCAGCGAAAATAAACCAGATATTATAAAATTGCAGCGTAAACTTGATGATTTTCCCGTTATTTAGCCCGGTCTGCACCTTCCAGCCACTATAACTGGATGTGAATTCAGAGAACACCTCTCCCGAAGATGCTGGCTTGGAGGCAAGCACCTCTTCATCTGGTGGACTGCCATGCCAGAGACTTCCCCCGGATCGGTTATAGATGTTCACAAACGTGAATTCAGGGTCGTACATCTGCATAATGGATTTTTGCAGCGTGTTTAACTCAACATTGGTCACTACAAGACCCCTACCGTTCCCGACATTCCGCACAATCGTAATGACCTGCTCTGCCGATTGGGAAGGAAACGCCTTGAATGACCTTGCACCGACCCACTTCTGCTCATCCCTCGTCCGGCAGTCTGCAATAAATGCCGCGTCCGGGAATTCACTCACGGGAACGGCCTTGCCATTACTAAAAACGGTGTTATCGCTGTATCTGACCAGATACACCGAGTCGATCAGCGGATATTCTATCTTCAATTCATCGATGACCTTAACGGCCTGAATGCCGGCATAGACATCCTCGCTGCCAGAACCCGAGAAATAATTTTTCAGATTAGAGTTGGTCAAAATCTCGCGCAGTACCTTGAAATCGATAGAACGCAAGGAATTATCCAGATACTGTGTCACCTGTGAAGCCAAAAATTCATTGGCCTTGAGCGCTTCCCTTCGGTTCTGCTCATTGAATACCTGAAAGAAAATGAAAAATAGAATCGTCGTCACAATAAAAAAAATAGGCAAATACGATAACAGCAAACGTCTGAACCAATTGTTGTTCATCTCCGCGCCCCCCACCAATCCATTTCATGTTGCATGACGACAAACCACTTGCACCTTGCCTCTGTTCACAGAGTTTTCATAATTATGCGTTCATTATATCGAATGACGTGGGGTTGTCATAGGAGAAGACTGCCCCGGTCACGGGTGACAGGCGGGACAGTCCGTATATACTACTTTTTCTCAATTGCACGCTGATAAATATCCAGATAATTGCTTAATCCAAGTCCGTCGAAACCTTTCACGTACGATTCCCAATCCTTATCAATGCTCTTGCTGCCGATGATGAACTGAGCCATGTTGGTCTGCACATAATCTTTGATCGCAGTGGTCAATTGAGCTGCTGACTCGGTATCCTCCGGACGGATAAACACGTTCGCAGGATATACTTCTTTGGGAGCGTATGGTGCATATACCTTTGTCGCTTGAGCAAGCCTTGTACCGTATCCTTCAGCAGACAGCGGATCTTGACCCTCTGCAAACAGATTACGGAACGTGTTGGACAAATCATGCGCACCGATCTGTGACCAGCTTTCGTTCACAACCACGTTCGGATCACGTTCAGGCAGGTTGTAATAGCTGTATTTGGCAGGTTCGCCGTTGATGTTTTTCTCATCCGGGCCTGCTTTTTTCCAGCCCTTACCCTCTGTTGGGCCATACTCTGCGTAGAGTGCACCCTCTTCACTGAACATGTAATCTACAATTTTGATGGCAGCAATCTGTTGTGCTTCGGTCGCTTTGTTCGTGATGGCAAATTCAAATTCACCTACACTTTGCGTTGCTCCCGTCGTCTGCACACCATCCGGCCCTTTGAGTGGGGGTACGATCTCCCAGTGCTGGTGACGGGTAATTTTTTTGTCATACGTATTCACCAGATAGCTCACCAGTGCTGTTGTAATGGAACCCACCACTTCGTCGCCTTCCTTGTTCCCCAGTTGACCAATCGCCTGGTCATTCTGCGTGAAGGAAGCCGGGTCGATCAGGCCATCCGCGTACAGCTTGTGCATGTACTCCAGCCCGTTCTTCCATCCTTCCTGGTTGGCGGCAAAGCTGACCTTGCCATCGTTCACAATCAGGTATTTGTCGTTATCATTGTATATAAAGCTGTTCATCAGATAGGCATCGATGTTGCCGTTCCACACATATTTGTTCGGTGCTCCTGTGAGCGGAATCTCGTCCGCTTTGCCGTTGCCGTTCGGGTCTTGGGTTTTGAACGCCTTTAGAACGGTATACAGCTCATCCGTCGTCGTTGGCATTTTCAGCCCCACCTTATCCAGCCATTCTTGGTTAATCCAATACTTCTGTGCATACGTACAGTGGTAACATTCATTGAAAATAGGCAATGCATAGATGTTACCGTCCGGTGCCGTTATGGCATCCTTAAAATAAGGCTTCTCTTCCATCACTTTGGTGAGGTTCGGGCCATATTGCTTAATCAGGTCTTGAAGCGGAAGGAACACGCCTTGTTTACCATAGGTTTGAAGATCCGAGGTGGTGAACTTGCCGTGCAGGAACACTTCAGGATAATCCCCACTGGCTAGCAGCAGTTGTCTGCGATCCTGCAAAGCGTCTGTCGGGGCCAGATCCCATTTCAAGGTCACGTTGAACTTTTTTTCGATAAACTTGGTGAATTCATTGTCTTCCATCGGCGCTTTACCTTGTGGAGCAAAAAAAGTCATCGTCACCGGGCCGCCGCTCTCGCCGCTCCCCTCGCTACCTGTACCCGCTTTTTCAGATGAACTGCATGCAGATAATATCGTTATCGAAGCTAAGACCAGACACAAAATTGAAATCCAGGATTTTCTCAAACTGACTCCTCCTTTTTGTTCATAACGGCAAACCTCTGGTTAAGTTATCGGGTTGATATAGCCGGCGTGTGCCCCCACCTCCTTTCATAAACCGACTACCATCGGATACGTGAAAAGTGATCTTTCTTTTTTCCTACGGATGAAGCAAGCAAGCTATCCTTTAAGTGAACCGACCATAACCCCTTTGACGAAGTGTTTTTGCACAAAAGGATACATGATCAGAATCGGAATACTGGCGACGACAATCAGCGCATATTTCAGCACCTGCTCGAACCCTTGATCCCTCATCTGCTGGCTTGTATTCGCAAGCATGGCCGGGTCAGCCGCATTCAGAATTAACAAGTTACGAAGTACATATTGCAGCGGGAACAGTTTCTCGGAACGCAGGTAGATGAGTGCATCAAAGTAGGCATTCCAGTGACCTACAGCGTACATCAGCGTCATGACCGCCAGAATCGGTTTGGAGAGTGGCAACACCACGCTGATCAGGTAGCGAATATCCCGGCACCCATCCATCTCGGCAGCTTCACCAAGCTCCTCGGGGATCGACGACTGGAAGAAGGTGCGAGCAACGATGACCTGGAACACGGCAAGCGCTCCGGGCAGCCACATCGCCCAGCGGGTATCCAGCAGGTGCAGGTCTTTCATCAGCAGGTAGGTGGGAATCAGACCCCCGTCAAAAAACATCGTAATCATCATGAAAATAATGATCGCTCCCCGTCCATAGAACGACTTACGGGAGAGCGGGTAAGCCAGCATAACGGTCAGAGCGACGTTGATGAACGTACCAACTACCGTGTAGATAATTGTGTTATAGAATCCGAGCATGAGCTGCTCACTTTTGAAAATGGAGATGTACGCCTTGATGTTGAAATCAACCGGGAACAGCCACACCTGGCCGGATGTCACGGCACGTGATGAGCTGAACGATGAGCTGACGATGTACAAGAGCGGGTAGAACACCGTTAACAGAATGGCAATCAGAAAGATATAGTTAATGGTCATGAAAATTCGGTCGCCAATGGGGTCTTTGATTCGGTTCCGATTGATCAGATTAAACATGGACATGCTCCTCCTCTACCACAAGCTGTTCTCGGATACTTTGCGGGAAATGCTGTTAACGATGACCAGTAAAATCAGATTGATGATGGAATTAAAGAATCCGACAGCCGCAGAGAAGCTGAAATTTGCTCCGATCAGACCAACCTTGTACACGTACGTGGAGATGACCTCCGAAGCACTTGTATTCAGCGGATTCTGCATCAGGTATATTTTTTCGAAGCCAACGCCCATAATGCTGCCCAGACTTAGAATCAACATAATTACGGTGACCGGAACAAGTGTCGGAAGGTCGATGTGCCAGATTTTCCGCAACCTTGAGGCACCATCCATCTTGGCCGCTTCATACAGGGACGGATCAACTCCCGCCAGGGCAGCGATGTAAATAATCGAGGAATACCCCATGCCCTGCCATACCCCGGACCAGACATAGATTGATTTGAAATATTCGGGAATCCCCATAAAGTTAGTCATCGGGAAACCCAACCAGGTAAATAACTTGTCTACGACGCCTACATGCGGCGAGAGCATTAGAATGATGATGGATACCATGACAACGGTGGAGATAAAATGCGGTGCATACGTGACCATCTGTACGGTCTTTTTGAAGTAACCCGTTCGAATCTCGTTCAGCGCCAAGGCCAGCAAGATCGGTATAGGGAAACCCGCAATGAGGGAATAGAAACTGATACCAATGGTGTTCTTGATCAGCAGCCAGAAGTTCGGGGAATCGAAGAAGGCTTCAAAATGTTTGAGCCCCACCCATGGGCTACCCCAGATGCCTTTGACTACGCTGAAATCTTTAAAGGCAATCTGCACGCCCACCATCGGAATGTATTTGAAGATCAATAGATACAACACCGGAGGCAGCACAAGCAGGTACAGCTCCCAGTGCTTTTTGAAGCTTTTGATAAACGGATGCTGCTTCTTGGGCGCCGTCTGACGTAATTGTTGCAGCTCTATGTTCGCAGGTATGCTTTCTGTACCTCGACTCATTTGCGTCACTCCTTCTCAGCCTCAAGTGTAATAATACATTACATTCAGATTCCTTAAACGTTAGTTTTCGACGTCCCTTCAATGCCTTGAATCCAATCAATGTTAACAATCATATCAGGTAGCGCTTTCTTAACTTGATAGTACCTTGATGTAGGCTTTTTGATCAATTTGCAATTTTCTCCGACATCTCTTTATTCTAAAAACCCTTGTGGGTCAAGTGTTTAAAGCCATGTGCTGTAGGTATATGTATGTTCTATGTATAAAAAATAAAATTCCGGAGGCGCTGATATCTCCCCCGGAATTAACATGCATTTTTATGATTTGGTGATTAATCTAAATGTATGAGTGATCGGTGCTTCAGCACTTGTAGCAGATCGTGGCATCTCTACGAGCAGCCCTTCTTCGGTCTGCTGAAACGAAAGTACGTCATTCGTGCCGATGAGTTCAATACGCTCTACCTTTTCCACATAAGGAATGATCAGTCGCTCTTCCGGGGTCTCGCTCTCGTTGCGATATATGCGGAAGGCATATACGGTGTTGATGTTTTCTTTCTGTGTAAATGCCCACTCCTTCGTGTAATACGGTGCGCAAATGCGGGTGCCATAGATTCCTTCACCGTGTGTGTTCAGCCATTCGCCCAATCCCTGAATACCTCGAACTGCTCCTTTGGGTAGACGTCCGTCCGGCTGCGGCCCGACATTCAGTGCCAAGTTACCGCCTTTGGATACCACTTCGAGCAAAATATGTGCAAGCTGCCGGCCCGATTTATACTGATCATCGAAGCCAAAAGCAAATGAATGCCCAACGGTAATACAGCTCTCCCACGGGATATTCATCGGATACTCCGGGATCGTCTGCTCCGGGGTGACGATGTTCTCATACGGCCCGCCTACAGTGCGATCTGCCGACAGAAGCCACGGCTGCGTGCTCTTTCTCGCCCGCTCGACCACTTCACCAAGCCGGATATCCTGACCGTGGCGGCCTTCACGTACCCAGCCTGCATCAAGCCACAGGCACTCGATTCGTCCGTAGTTCGTCAGCAGCTCCATGATCTGCTCATGGGTGAACTCCACGAACTTTTCCCACATCCAGGGATACTTGTGTGGATCATAGGAAGGCCCGCGCCACATATGGCGTCCACGTTCCATGCCCGGTGCCCAGTAATACGGGGTATGCCAGTCCGCTTTGGAGAAATATGCCGAGATACCGATCCCTTTCGCTCGAAAGGCATCAAACAGCGCACGGCAGATATCGGCATATTTGTGCGTGTGGAACGGCGTATCCTTGCCCGTAATCCGGTAATCAGTCGTTTTGGTATCCCACATGCAGAAACCATCATGGTGCTTGGTCGTAAACAGGAAGTATTTGAAGCCGTTATCAGCGGCCATTTGTGCCCATTCTTCGGGCTGGAACCGAATCGGATTGAAGGTTTTGTTCAGGTCAAAATATTCACGTTTAAAGTCTTCCATATCTTCCGTCCAGTCCACATCATCCCGCGACCAGTCGCCATCCTCATCACTCAGCGCCCATGATTCTACCAAGCCGAGCTGCGAGTACGGCCCCCAGTGCATCATCAAACCAAGCTTCTGATCTTTGAACCACTCCAGCCGCTCCAGCAGCAGTGGATCTTCCGGCTTTACCCATTCGTCTTCTTTGCTAAAGTTGTGTATGCCTGCTTCAACGATGTACTCTTCCTGCTCTGGCAGGGGGGGATTGGTTTGAGTCAAAATAAAGCATCTCCTTTAGTTGAAATTTCTCGCGTTGTAAAAAGATAGGATTTACACTGGGCCACTCCGCGGTCAGAACAATCCTCCGAGCGCTGTTACCCCCGGATTTCTTCGAATTATTTCCCTGATGGGGAAATCCGGGGATAAAGGCGCACGCTTCGCTTCTTCGGATTATTTCTGACCTCTCCGTTTTCGTGTAAATAAATGCTGATACAACGTCCAAAGATGGTTTCACCTCGTCGATTGGATAACTTGGATACGTCGGGTTACCTCTTTCCTCCGTTTGGGTAGAACAAATGACTGAAGATCACTGGTGAATTTACACTAGGCCACTCCGTTCACGTGTAAATGGAGGTTATTACAACGTGATCTCTTTGCCCTCGCGTGCGGATTCGTAGATGGCGCATAGCATTTTCATGACTTCCACGCCGTCCTCGACGGGGCTAAGGGTTTCTTTTCGGCCCTGCGTACTGTCGATAAAGTGGTTGATTTCATTGCGGAACGAGCCCATGAAGTCAAAGGATTTAAAATCAACCTGTGGTGTCATGTTCAGAATGGTATCGAACTTCTCGCTTATAATCGAAATTTCTGGCTCAAGCTCGGCTCCGCCTTTGTCGCCGTACAGCTTGACCGCTGTTTCATCGGCCTTTGCATGCAGGGTGAAACTAACGTCGACCAGCAGGCTTGCTCCATTTTCAAAACGGATCAATGCATTCGCCATATCTTCCACCGTGTTCTGTTCCGCATCGTAATCGGCAGCTTTATAGAATGAAAGATTTCGAATGTTCGCCCGGTTACCAAGCCGATTGGAGACATTGGCGGAAACGGATTTCACCTTCGGTCTGCCCATCAGGTACCAGCAAATGTCGATGACATGTACGCCGATATCAATCAACGGGCCGCCGCCAGAGCGACTTTTATCGGCAAACCAGCCACCCGGATTGCCAAGACGGCGCAGACTGGAAGCTTTGGCATAATAGATTTCGCCCAGTTCACCTTCGTCGATGAACTTTTTCAGAATCTGAGCATTGTCACTATAGCGGCGAACAAAGCCCACTTGCAGCAGCTTTCCACTGCGATGAACGGCTTTTTCCACCTCTAATGCATCCTCTACGGTCTGGCATAAAGGCTTCTCGCACAGCACGTTTTTGCCTGCATCCAGCGCCGCAATACTAATCTCGGCGTGCGAATCATTCCATGTGCAGATGCTAACCGAATGAATTTCCGGCAGAGCGAGCAAGTCTCTATAGTCCGTAAACACATGCGTTGCTCCATACTGCTTCGCCACATCGGCGGCACGCGCTTCGTTCAGATCACAGATCGCATAAATCTCCACTTCCGGATTGCTGGCATACGCTTGCAGGTGGCAATCGGATATCGAACCGGCACCGATGACAGCGACTTTTAATTTGGACATTTTACTACCCCCTCCAGTGTTAAAAATGAAAATGAATACCGTTCAGCTCGGCAGAGCCAGCTTTTTATAAAAAAATCGCACGACCTGAATCATTCAAACTGATCACATTTCGATGTATTTCATCTCAGAGAGAACGGATAACGGCGTCTTCTTTCATACCGCCTACTTTCTTACTAGATCCTCCTGTATAGAAGACTCACTACACTACACAGCACCTCACAGCACTAAACCAATCGACACGGGATTGCATAGCGATCCCAGATCATAGCAAGGCACATACCGACACGGTTTCACGCCTCATCCCACAAACGGCGCACGTTATCCATTGCAATGCGCGAGGCGGTTCGGCAATCCTCCATGCCTTCGAATTCAACCGAGATATATCCGTCATACCCCGACTGCTTCAGCACACGGAACACCTCAGGTATGTCGATATCACCATGACCCACAATGGCTCCGCGCAGATAATTGCCGTGAGAGGTCTGAAACCAGCCCTCGCCGGGATTCCGGGTGGAAGGACGCCAGTAGAAGTCTTTGGCGTGAACGATAGATGCGTGAGCAATGTTATTTTTCACCGCACTCACCGGATCTTCATCCACACAAAGGAAATTCCCGATGTCCAGTGTCGTTTTGAAATTTTCCCGTCCTGTCTCATGCAATAGCCGCTGGATACGCTCGCTCGATTGTACATAATATCCATGGTTCTCCACACTTGTCGTAATCCCTAAGCCTGCGGCATAGTCGGCAATTCGCTGACAGGCTTTGACCAGCACGGGCAGGTCGGCTTCAAACTGCGCTACAGTCCCTTCCGGTGCAGGCCGGAAAGCCACATCGTGGCGCATCAGCTTCACACCCAGAGCAGCGGCAACATCAACGTGCCGCATAACATTCTGAATCTCCTGCTCTACAGCCTCGGTATCCTCCTGATCCGCAAAGTTCGCTCCAATGGCATAATTCGAGATGTTGATACCAACGTCCTGAGCCGCAGCTTTGATTTCCTCAATTAAAACCGCATTGTCGATCAGACTGAAGCCCATCGGTACAATCTCCACATGCTGCCCGCCCTGCCCGGCAATCCAGCGAATGGCATCCGGCACAGTCAGCTCCTTACGATCCAACGCTTGCTGCAAACTGTACGTACTGAGTCCAACTTTCATCTTCCTCATCCTCTCCCTCTCCTGTGATGGGTGTCCATACCCAACGTATACCTTGTTCCAGTCCATAGGGCAATTGCCAATAATCGCATGGCTCACCGATTTTCCTTTTCTAGCCCAAATCCGGCTGATCTACGAACATGACGGCAGCATCTGCCGTTCCATGAAGCTCAAATATAATGATCTCATTCTCTCCTTGGCCGAGGAGCGGAGCAGGGACATACAACGTCTGTTGCGGGCCTTTATTCCAATACCGACCCAGATTGAATCCGTTTACACATGCAACCCCTTTTGTCCAGCCGTCCAGACGAAGAAAGGTATCCTTTATATCCATCACATCCTCCATATGAAGACTTCCTCTATAAAAAAATGGCTCCTCTTTTACTGTTCTTACGCTGCTCTCAAGCTCAGACAGCACAGCAAAGGATAATCCCGAAAGATCGGTCATCGGCAAACAATGAATCGTCCAATCATACAAAAACTGGAATCCATGCCGCACACCCTGTGTAATTCCCTTCGGATCTCTCAGGTACGGCCCGTAATTGATCCGCCCCATATTCTCAACGAGAATGAGTAACTCTGCCCCTTCCGCGGGTACTTCAAAGGATATCGTCGCCGCGGGATTTCCACGTTCCAGTACTCCCTGTAAAAGGCCATCTACAAACACCAGTGCCCGATCACGTACCTCCTGAACGACCAACTCCTGGCGCTCTCTTGGCCCGGAAATCCGGGTCTTATAGCTAATAAATCCGTAATCCTGCCCCAGCTTCTCCATTGGCTCCGGATTTGTACGGTGCATTGGAATAGCCAGTGCATTCAGTTGCTGAAGCAAACTAGCGTGCTGCGCCATCTCGACTCTGCCGTAAGCGGCCGTTCCCATAGGTTCCGGTAAAACCAAATCTCCCGGTTCAGAGCCATGATTCTCTTTTTTAGAACCGCTATACCGTGATAGGACCTCTCTTACCGCCTGAAATTTCGCTGTTGGTTCACCTGATTCGCTAAGCAGAGCGTCATAGTCGTAACTTGTAATGGTTGGTTCGTATTGATCCTTTTGCTGACAATTCGCTCCATTATAAAATGCAAAATTCGTTCCTCCATGGAACATGTAGAAGTTCACCGATGCGCCCGTCTCCAGCATTTCCTCCAGCACTTTAGCTACATCTTCTGCTTCCCGGGTATGATGAGACTCGCCCCAGTGATCGAACCAGCCATTCCAAAACTCCATACACATGAGCGGTTCCTCTGCTTGATATTCACGCAGCTTGGCAAACGCCCACTCTGTCCCCGAACCAAAATTAACTGTTGCCAAGTGTCCTGGCACGGAACCGGCCTGCAACATATGATCGGTTGGCCCATCCGAGGTAAACAGAAGCACATCCATGCCCCGCCTCACCATGCCATCTCGCAAATATTGCAGATAACTCGCATCGTTCCCGAAGCTGCCGTATTCATTTTCGATCTGCATCGCAATAACGGGGCCGCCAGAGGTGCTCAGAAGAGGTTTTAATTTGGGCAAAAGTACATCGTAATACCGATCCACATGCGCTAGAAACGCCGAATCACTGCAACGAAGCCGCAGATGGTCATCCGCAAGCAGCCAGGAAGGCAATCCGCCAAATTCCCACTCCGCACAGATGTAAGGACTTGGACGAACGATCACATGCAGTCCCAAGCTCCCCGCAAGTCGAATAAATTTCTCCACATCCGCCATACCTTCAAAACAATACTCTCCAGGCTGAGGCTCATGCATATTCCATGGCACATAGGTTTCCACCGTGTTGAACCCGCAGGCCTTCAGCTTCAGCAGCCGATCTTCCCAATACTCGGGCACCACTCGGAAATAATGAATGGCTCCTGATAGAATCTGAATCGGTTCCCCATCTAGCATGAATTGTGATCCCTGAACCGTCAGTACTGCCATCTCACATGCCCTCCCGTTCACTGTAAAATAAGCTGAATTTCGATAACGTCGGACACCATCTGGACTCCTGAATGGTTAGCCGAACCCGGCGTGCAGTCACTTTTGGAAAACAGCAGATCCGCTTATATCCAACCACCGTTCCGGCATAGATGTCCTGCCACCGACCATCCTCACAGCATACTTCCAGTGTAAACCGTTCAATCCGTTGCCCCGATTGGATGTGTTCCATCAGCAGCACACGGTCAAATATCTTTTCTTCGGGCAAAATCAATTCAATCCATGCTTGCTCTGTTCCTTCGCTTGGGCACCAATAAGCTTCTGGTTCCAACTCCCCACCCAAATTCAAAACTTGTGAAGCTCCATGTGCTTTATCCATCGTCTCCGAAGCCTCCGCCTGGGCACCATACGCCAAGTCTTCACTGAACGTTTTACGCAGCACCGAACCTAGATCGTGCAGTCGCTGAACATCATTTTCATGAACCAGACCACGCTTGTCTGGAGGCAGATTCAGCAAAAAGCAAGCATTGCCACCCACGGCACCGTAATAAACGGAGAGCAGTTCTTCCAGCGTTTTGACCTGATCATCTTCACTCGCATGATAGAACCAGCCCGGACGTATCGAAGTATTCACCTCGGCAGGATACCACACCAGCTGGTCAGCATAATCACGAATGACGTCACGGCTCCCCAGATCACTATCCTGTGTGTTGATTTTCCTCGCAAACGTTCCATCATCCACCTGTTGCGACTGCTCCTGAATCTTCTCATTATCCTGCATATGCGCCGGTACAACGCTCCATTCCGATTCGCGCGTATGTCCTGCCTCATTGCCACACCAGCGCACGTCCGGGCCACAGACCGAAATGACCGCTTCCGGCTGGAGCTCACGAATGAGAGCATAGTATGCGTCCCAATCATAGACCTGCCTTTTCCCATTTGGCCCTTCGCCACATGCGCCATCAAACCAGACACAGAAAATATCACCGTAGTTCGTCAGCAGTTCGCGCAGTTGATGAAGAAAAAAGGCATTATACCGCTCCGAATCCCCATAACATGCTTCATGACGATCCCACGGAGAGAGATACACCCCAAATTTCAACCCAGCATCACGGCAGGCATCGGCAACTTCTCGAACCAGATCACCAGAGCCATTTCGCCATGGACTCGCTGCAACCGTATGATCTGTATAACGGCTGGGCCACAGACAGAATCCGTCATGGTGTTTGCACGTCAAAATTAATCCTTTCATGCCAGCATCCTTACATGCCTCAACCCATTGCCCTGCATGTAGTTCAGTAGGGTTAAATATTGACGGCTCTTCCTCACCCGTCCCCCATTCCCGATCCGTAAATGTGTTCACGGTAAAATGGATAAAAACATAAAACTCCATCTCCTGCCATCGCATTTGGCGCTCGGATGGACTGATTTGTGCCGCCTTTTTAATCCAATCTGCTGGTGCTGGTGAAAGCTTTGAGTTCATGGCTCCACACTCCCTTATATGAAAGATGCATTTTGCATTCATTGCTTTTGCTCTATTGGAATGTATAAAATTTTTAGTTCAACTTATATAGCTATTCATCCGCTTCTTTAACTGCCGCTATTTCGGCTACTTCTAACAGCACCCACACAATGGACACTATTACCGCAACTCTTGTACTACACGAATCAACGCTGCTTTGGCCTGAGCGACAAGCTGCGTATCTACAGAATGATCAAAACTCCATCCATGTCGCACGCCCGATCCCATATGAATCTCGGTAATCCCCGTTCGGCTCACGATGGTTGAAATCCCTTCAATCGTGACACCCGAACCTGCCATAATCGATATATTCAAGGTCTGTCCTATCTCCTGCAACTGCTGTAGTTCGAGCAAACCCTCAGGGGCAGTAGGCTTGCCTCCCGATGTAAGTACACGCTCAACGACACTCTCCTCGCTCTTACTAACGCTTGCACTCTTGCTCTTGCTGTTGCTCTCACACTCACTCTTGTCCTTGCTGTTATTCTCGCTACTGCTCCTGTTCTTACTTTCACTAACACTCTCACTCTTGGTTCTCATCTCCCTCTCATACTCGAACCTGCCCTCACCCTCGTTCCCTCCATTGACGCTACCAATGCTCTCCAGTGCTCTCACCACATGTGCACTCGAATCGATGGCGCGATGAAACGTAACTCTCATCCCCTGAGCGCTTAACAGACAAGTTTGTAAAAAGGAGCGATCTACTTCTCCCTCATCGGTGAGAGCTCCAATCACGATTCCTGCGGCACCAAGCTCCCTCGCCACACGTATGTCTTGGATCATCGCCTGAAGATCATCAGCGCTATAGCAGAACGAGCGGCTATGGGGTCTTATCATGACATACACTGGAATCGACACCTTGGATACAACCTGTTCAATCTGCCCATAACTGGGCGTAAGACCACCTTCGCTCATAGCCGATACCAGCTCAATCCGATCGGCTCCCCCCTGCTCAGCCGCTTGGGCATCTACTGCGTCTACCGCAATGACTTCCAATATTGGCTTTATGTTATTGACTCGCCTATTCACAAGAACACCTCCTCACAAGTAACCACGACAGAAAGGACCGAATAAACGCCTGATCAGCGTTTCTGCGGTCCTTGCTTTATTCCGATGTGTGAACGTTCAGTTTCCAGAACGCAACCCGGTCTCTTTTCCACGTATATGAGATATAAAGGTTCTGTCCCTGAGATACGATGGCAGGATAAGAATACTCGCCCGGCTCATCTTCGAGCACCCATTCATCTCCCCAGCTCGCACCATTGTCATTCGAAAAAGCAACCACTAGTGGTGTCCGGGGACTCTCTGTCGCATATCCGCTCACGGGGTTGTAGACAAGTGCAAGCAAACCACTCTCCAAGCGTGTGACATCGATTCCGCTATTGTTGTTTGGCAGTTCTGTCGGGTAAGCTTCACACCATGTCCTGCCGCCATCCACCGAGTCACTGCGGAAAATCTTCCCCTCCGTACTGCGAAGCAACATATGTACATCATTAGCACTTGAAGTCCATAGAGTAGGCTGAATCAGCCCTTTCGCAATCCAATGATCCGCCCCCACATAAGCAGACAGGTTCATCGGCACAGGTTTACTTTTCGTCCATGTCATGCCTTCATCGGTTGAAATATCAACAAAAGCTTCCCACACCTGTTTACCCGGATTCTCCATGTCCATTCGCTCAATAGAAGCTGGAGCCAAAATGGTTCCATCCGTTAGCCGTACAGGTTTATTGCGCACCGGACCACGACCACCCACATCACCGGGAACCAACTCACGAGCCTCCGTCCACGTTTGCCCGCCATCCTCCGAGCGCATGATACACGTATGCCAGTCTGTAATTTCGTGTCCCACCTTGTAAAAGAGTACAAGTGAACCCCCATGTGCATACAGCACCGGGTTCCAATGGGCAATACCTTCTTCATCCGCTACTTTACGCGGCGTTGACCACGTGCCATCTCGCTCCTGAACAGCCATCCAGATAGCGGTATCGCTGGATTTTTCATATGAACCCGCGAACCAAGCCGCACTAACTAAACCAGTTGGCAAAACAGCAAGCGTAGATGCATGACTGCTCTGGAAATGCTGCCCTTCCTGAAAAGCATACTGTTTCTCAGCCATCATAGTCATGAGTGAGCCTCCTGTAAAATGGAATAATAAAGACGGTAAACGATCGTTAATCCAGTTAAACGAGTCTAGGTTTCCACGGCTTCCATGAACTTCATGCTTTATTGGTTTTAATTGATTTTTGTGATTCTCATCTCATTTCGTTATTTTTGTTATTATTTTTGTTATTTAACTATACCTTTAGTCTAAAACGTTAGGTAGCGAACGTCAATACTCGGGTATGAGTCTCCCCAATCCCTGTAACATACCAGCGTAATGCTAGTCGAATCCCCTTCTTAGCCATGCTGGAGAACTAGAGCTATGACAAACGGGCAGGTGACTAGCACTAGGTATACATTTATAGTTAGGTTCTCGTACTTGGTAGACAAAATAAATAGGAAAACTGTTTCCCCCATTTTTGCGTCTATATATGTGAGGTGATTTGATGAACAAAATTTTAGCATTTTCGATTTTGGGAACGAGTTTGACTGGTGCCGTTTTAATCTTCTCTGTTGCTCTATGGTTTAATCCACCAATAGGAAATGTGTTGAAGATGGTTACTGCTGCTTCAACATTATCTTTTATTATATTTGCTGTCTCGGCTTTGGTATTTCGCCGGCGATTAGATCATGAAAAAAGAAATTAATATATTCACACTACTTCTCCATCCAAGACAAATAGTTTTCAAGAGTAATGTTAATAAGTTTAGCTCACACGCAGAACTAACATAAAAATGAAACTGGATTTTGAAACGGTATAGGAATTATCCTGTGCCGTTTCTTTTGTGTACAAAAAGATTCTCATACATGACGCAAAAAAAACGAGGCAGAGGAATTTCTGCATCGTCTTTGTATCATATCCTAGCATATTGGTGACCTGTTCCAGTCTTCCATGTTACTCACCCTTAAATATAATAAAGGGCTTTCAAAATTGCTCATTTATATCTACTTCACTCATCGCATATCGTGCCTATCTACTTGTTACGCCGGGCTTTTGTCATTCGGTTAAACATAATCAAAGCCACAATAATCATGGCAAGCATCGCTATATTGCTGGACACCTCTTGCGAAAGTCCAAACAGCATACACACGTTGGTTACCAGCCCCCGCACGATCAATGCAACGACAATCAGCAGAATCGGACTTAAGTAATTGTATCTTTTCATCGTTTGCCACACCCCTGACCTCATTATTCTGTTTGACCACGATCCCGTAACTCGATCATAACAGTCTGCTCCTCCGGTGACAACAAAAGGACACTGCACGCAGTGTCCTTTGTTATCATCCCAGTAATGGTTTTAGCACCACACTATTACACTTCTACTTAGAAAGAGACCCGAATGCATGCATGTGCCAATCTATTACATGTCACCTTTTATATCGCACGCATACCGTTAAAACCTAACCAACCTACACCTGCTTGAATTCGATCCAATCGATCTGCAGTCCTGGTTTGGTAAAGTCCAGCTTGAGTTCATACAAGCCAGCTTCCAGCTGCACTTTCACCAGCTTTTGTCTGATCCATTTGCCCTCTGTACCATTCGTTTGAATCGTCGTAGCCAGCTGATCATTCAGCAGCACATTACATGCACTTTGCGCCAGTTCAGGCTCAGGTGACATGATCTGCACGATAATCCGGTATTGGCCTGCTTCATCCACTTTCATATATACAGGCTCAGTTACCGCAGGTTTTACCTGTGCATTCTCAGCCAGCGACTGAGCGTCTGCCGCTGACAGGGACGCGTTCGCCTGGAATGAAGCCACGTTCTCTACAATCTCATGTTTGCGTGAGGATACCGGCGCGTTCATGATGAATTTGCAGATATTGATCGCGGAGCGTTGCAGCTCGCCGCGGGTCAAGGTTCCATTTTCAAGCGATTCCATCGTGTTGTCGTCCCAGCCGTTGATCTCTGCGCCATAGTTTGGCACCACCATGTAAAGGTCATTCTGAGCGCGAACCATCCAGTTCGTGAACTTGCGATCGGCTTCTCCGCCTTCTACCACATCGTTCATAATGGCCCACCAGTCGGTCATCACAATACCGTCGAAGTTCCACTCTCCGCGCAGAATTGTGGTGTTCAGATCGTAGTTGGACGCGGCCCAGTGTCCGTTAATCGGATTGTAGGAGGTCATGATGGAGTTCGCTCCACCCTCTTTCACTGCGATCTCGAACCCTTTCAGATAAATCTCACGCAGTGCACGTTCGGATACAACAGCATCAACTTTGCTACGGTGTTTCTCCTGGTTATTGCAGGCAAAGTGTTTCAGTGTGGCGTTAGAGCCACCTTTCATAATACCTTTCGTACATGCTGCGGCAAATACACCCGAGATCAGCGGATCTTCCGAGAAGTACTCGAAGTTACGGCCGTTCAGCGGACTGCGGCGGATATTGAGTCCAGGCCCGAGCAGGGTATCCACTTGATTGCGCAGCAACTCTTGTCCTTCCATCACATACAGTTCTTCCACCAAATCTGAGTTCCACGTTGCCGCCAATAACGTACCAATGGAGACTTGTGTTGCCTTTTCCCCACTATCCATACGGATACCGGACGGACCGTCTGCCGTACACGCCACGGGAATGCCATAGTTAAACAGGCTGTCACTCACGCCACCAAAAGCCGATGCGGTTCCCGAAGTGACCAGCGGACTGCTCATGCCTTCCCCGCGCACAATTGCTGCCAGATCCTGATCACTCAGTTGAGCTACAAAGGCTTCCAGACTGACTTTACCCGCTTTCACGTCACTAAGTTTATAACCCTGATTGCCTGTTTGCTCCAGCGTTTGCGGCAAGTTTTGCGTAATGCGTTCTGCGATGGACCCCTTGCGTTTCGGCACGTCCACGTAAATCAGCTCATACGATCCATCCGCCTTGCGAATACCCGGTTTCATGCGTGTAAAATCTTCCGTTGGCGCCATCGCTTCCTGCAATTGCTCCACCAGTTGAACCGTGTCTACAACGTAGCCGTCTTGCCCATCCACGCCAACATGCTCTACCTGCTTCACACTCGTACCTACATGCAGACGGTACGTTCCAGCTTCAAGCACGTATGCGGAAGCATATCCCGTTACACCCGCATCATCATACGAAGCCATGCGATCTACCGGGAAACGAATCGTTAACAGCTCGGAATCGCCAGGCTGCAGCAGTCCTGTTTTGCCAAAAGCGGCTAACGCCTTCACCGGTTGCCCCAGCTCTCCTTGCGGTGCTTCGTAATACACCTGAACCACTTCTTTACCCGCATAGGTTGTTCCGGAGTTGGTCACGTTCACGCGAACCTCGATCGATGTTTCACCGTTGTTGGTCACTGTGCGAGCTTCCTCGATTTGTGTGGCAAAAGTGGTGTACGACAAGCCATAACCGAACTCATATTGTACTTTTTCAGGTCGAAACGTTTCGAAAAAACGATAACCCACATAAATATCTTCCTGATACAGGTTCTTGAATTCGTTTCCGTAGTTGCTTGTGGACGGATAATCTTCGATGGAATATGCAATCGTATCCGTCAATTTACCGCTTGGTGTCACGTCTCCAGCCAATACGTCCGCGATCGCGTTACCGCCTTCCATGCCGCCGTGCCAGGAGTAAATTACACCTTGAATCGGATGCAGAACCGTTTCGTTCAGCCAGCTCATATCCATAATATTAGAGACGTTAAGTACCACAATCGTATGTTCAAAATGGTTCGTCACATGCTTCAGCATCGCCTTCTCATCATCTGTCAGACGATAACTTCCAGGTGCATCTGCATTATCCTGATCTTCCCCTGCGGTACGCCCAATGACCACAATGGCTTTGCTGGATTTACTTCTAGCCTGCGCAACCAGCTCGTCTGTAAGCGGCATTTCCTTCTGATTCCACGGCTCGGCTGCCCATACTTTACCGCCATCGTCAAACGGATTTTCCTCGATCCATTTCTCATAAACGGCTGCTAATTCCTCGTTGACCGTAATGTTCTTTTTGCTGCGTAGTCCGTCCAGCAGGTTCGTTGTATACGCCACATGTACACTACCGCCTGAACCTGTACCGCTGCGATAATAATTCACTTGGATCCGGCCAAAAACTGAAACGTTTTCGGAATCACGAAGTGGAAGCACCTGTCCTTCATTTTTGAGTAGAACAGCACCTTCTGCAGCTACCGTTCGGCTGAACTCTGCAAACCCTTCTAATGGAACTCCAATTTGATTTGTACTCAAGTGATTTCCCTCCTGAATGTCATCTCCATATCTGTGAACTGGCTATTTATAAAACAAGATTAGATCGTACCCCAATTACTACGATGGCAAAATAACCTAAATATCGCTCTTTCCCCGACTAAGCTCATTTAAAAATAGAACGAACTTCATGGATATGGCAGATTTACTTGTACCTAGTCCCATCTTAACAGATTGCCTACATGAAAATATATGAGAAATATTCATGTTCTTATAGCAAAAATGAAAGCCACAAAACATAACTTACTTCTTATTATGGTTTAGTTAGGGATATTAATTTTTAAATTTCTGCACTATAAATACTTGCGAGAAAAATATATGTTATAATGTCCATGTTTTTACATACTTTATTGTTAGTTCTATTAGGAGTGTGAATTAGATGTCAACAGGAACGATTGATGCAAATAAAAAGATTCTCTCAAAAATTTTCTCTGAAGATTTCTGGTTCTTAGTACCTGAATATCAGCGTTCATATGTGTGGCAGACTGATAACATTACGGAATTATTAGATGATTTATATTTTGCGTTTAACAACAAATCTGAAAGTGAATACTTTCTCGGTTCACTGGTCCTAAAAAAATTTAAAGATACATCTTTTCCTGAATACGAAGTATTAGATGGCCAGCAAAGATTGACAACTTTTTTTATCATGATGGCTGTTCTAAGAGATAAAGTTGCTGATTCAAAATATAAAGACACATTGCATAAAAAAATTTATCAAGAAGAGAACGCATTAGAGAGCATACCATCTCGAACTAGAATCACATATAAAATCAGGGATAACGTTGAAGACTTTATCCAAAATTACATTGTGAAACTACATGGCACTACTTACTATAATGAATTACAATCTAAAATTGGAAATGACAATGTGTCTATATCTAATATGTCTAATACCATAATACAGTTACATAAACAGTTTTCTAATATGGAAAAGATCTGTGATCTTGAAGAATTTATAAAATTTATTTTTAATAAAGCGATATTCATATATGTATCAACAGAGAATACTGAGGATGCTTTTCGTCTCTTCACCATCCTGAACAATCGAGGCATCCCTTTAACCAACGCAGATATACTCAAATCACAGAATATTGGAGCTTTGTCCAATGAAAAAGAGAAAAATAAATACGCTAAAATTTGGGAGGAAATTGAAAGCAAGCACGGAGATGATTTTGATCGTTTTTTACAATTCTTAAGAACGATACTAATACAAGAAAAGGCTAGGGCCAACCTACTTGAAGAGTTTAACGATAAAATTTATCAGATTAAGGCCTCCAAAACGCCACTTCTTCGCTTAGGGGAAGATACTTTGAAATTCGTTAACAAATATAATGAAATATATGAAAAGATTATTGAACTACAAGATGAAAACTTAAGTAATAGTATAAAAAATTTACTTACCGTAATGAAAATAGGGCTAAGATCTGAAGATTGGATACCGCCACTAATGCACTACTATGCTAAGTTTGGAATTGAAAAGTTAGAGTTATTCCTTAAAAAATTAGAATTCAAATTCACAGGGGACTGGGTATGCGGCATCTCGCCTACAATACGGCTAGATGCAATGAATACTATACTTAAGGAAATAGATAAGACTAGCAAACAAAACTTAAATGATTTATTAAATCACAAAAAGTTATTTCATGTGGACTCAAAACAATTAAGAGAGAATATCGAAGGAAGCATTTATAAAAAACAATTTGCAAGGCACTTACTTTTAAAAATTGAATATTTATCTGGTGACAATACCGTACACTTATCAAACTATCAGTATATTACTGTAGAACATATTCTGCCTCGAAACCCTCGAAAAAATAGTCAATGGGACAAAAACTTCTCAAAAGATAGTAGAGATTATTGGATTGACCGTATAGCTAACCTCGTTTTGATCAGTCAAAAGAAAAATAGTGCACTGAGTAATCATGATTTTGTAGACAAAAAACAAATATACTTAAAGAAGAGGATCGACGCCTTTAGTGCAAATAAAGTTTTTATAGAACAAAGTTCAGAATGGACAACGGAAGTATTAAAAAAACGACAGTCTTATCTTATAGAACTTCTCTCAGAACCAATATAAAAACATCTCCGTTTGTATACAAATCTGAATAAATTATTTGAGATCTTAAAGCCACGAACATAAGTTGTCCGTGGCTCTCACTTCTTTTATATACAGACAGGTCAGGTCGTCAGCTTCGCATACACCAGAAAGAACAACATATTCTCACCCATAATCACATATCCGGGTACATGATAGATCAGATCCACCACTACAAAAGCAACTAACAGGCTTACCATGATTACCAGATGGCGCGGCCCAAGGCGAAGATGCGGATGTCTGTAGCGATGAAACACAAGGGTTGTCGATAGGAAATACAGCAACACCGAGCCAAATACAAACGCAAGCATAAACTCATAGTTCAGTAGGTTCTGGTACAGCAGTTGAATCGAAGCAGCGATCATACTCAGGGAGATGTAGATAAATAGATGCCCGTAGATGATAGCCTGCCCGGCGGTCTGCATCTCTTTGCTCACTTTTTTCTCCACGTTATCGAAGTACTGCCACCACATGGCGATGACAAACAAGGACGTGAAGACAGCGAACAGAATGGATTCCAGATCCCAGTGATCGGCTGACAACACCGCGATAATACTGACGACAGATTCACCGAGTAGGATGAGTGTAAAGAGAGCAAAACGTTCCAGCAGATGGTGTGTCTGCACAGGCACTCTCACCAGGTTTTTACGGCCCAGTAGTGGCAAAATAATATCGATGGCAATCCCGGCATACAGAATCACATAACGCACCCACGAATCAAAGAACAGGGAACCCGATGAGATCACGATACCAAGAATAAATGAGAAGCCCAGGAAACGGGCAGCCTGCTGTTGATGCTTGCTTTTCGACTTGTGGATCGTCAGGTACTGAATTGCGGTAAACGCTCTGGAACCGATGTAACCTAGGAAGAAGGATAGATAGTGTTCATCAAAATGAGTGGACAGACTCGCCGTCATGATGAGAACGGACAGCAGTTGAAGGATGAGGAAAATCCGATGGCTCAGAATATCCTGACCATAACGGTTGATAAACAAGGTCTGACCAACCCATGCCCACCATACCGGGATGAAAATTAACACGAACTTCAATAGATATTCAATTGTAATGACGCCGTGCTCGGCATGTAACAAGACATGGCCTGCTTTGGAGACTGCCGCAACAAAAAGCAAATCATAGAACAGCTCCAGCCAGGTGACCTTTTTCTCCATCATCCCGCAATGCTCCTTTGGTTAGTCTCATATTAGTTGAAACATAGGTGTTTACACGTACACTTCGAGGACAGAATAACCTGGAGAGTAGCGGTTATCCCCAGATTTTTCGATTTTCCTCTTCTGTCCACCTCACTCCGTCACAGCAGTGATAAGGGTTCTTACCTGGATTGGTTGCAGATTATCCTCGATCCGAGTCCGGTATTGCTCGAACCACTCCGGCAGCATCAGTTTCTGTCCAAGCGATTCGGCTGGTTCGTCTCTCGCAAAACCTGGAGGATCAGTCGCAATTTCGAACAGGATACCGCCGGCTTCTCTGAAGTAAATGGCGTTGAAATACTGACGATCCCGCACCGGTGTCGGCTGGTACCCGTACTCGCGCACGGCTTCACTCCACTGTACATGCTGTGCATCATCGACTGCGCGCCATGCGATATGATGCACCGTTCCTGCACCGCCCATACCCAGCGGTACGCGGGTAACAGGCACATCTACGATGTTGCCGATATCACCAATGGAACGGAAACGGGCATATTCTTCATTTTCGCCCACTTTCACAAATCCGAGAATACGCTCAAGCGCATCCATTGTACGTTGTGGGTTCACACTGAATAGTACTGCTCCGCCAAACCCTTTAATTGTATGTTCAGCTGGAATACCTTCCTGCACCCATGTATTCGCAGCGCCCTCTTCCCGCTCAACCAATTCCAGACGCAAACCTTCGCTGTCTTCGAATTGCAGCAACTCTTCATCAAAACGGTTCGTGCGGGTCACTTCGATATTAAAACTTTCCAGTCGATTCTGCCAGAAGTTCATAGAGCCTGGTGGAATGACATACGAGGTGATGCCGACCTGACCACCGCCAATCTGGCCTCGTGGTGAACCTGCTGCCGGGAAGAAGGTAATGATCGTTCCCGGGCTGCCGTGTCCATCACCAAAGTACAAGTGATATACATCCGGTGCGTCAAAGTTCACTGTTTTTTTCACCAGGCGAAGTCCCAGAACTCCGGCGTAAAAATCAACGTTGGCCTGCGGATCTCCAGCAAAAGCAGTAATGTGGTGGATGCCTGTCGTTTGAATGTTCATCATTATTTCCTCCGTGGGTTGTAAGCTCATTTATTTTTTATGTTTTATTTTCAATTATCTTTAAATTAAGATATATAATCTGTACCACTCATGCAGAATCGGAATTCAAACCTGCACTAGTGGTACAGTAGTCGTATTAGCCATCCCGATCAGGGAATGTTGGATCAGTCTTCTGCAGCAATACTCTATGGATTCTGTCTGGACGCCTGCTCTTGTTTCAATTTATCTGGAGTCACGTCATCGCCGTTAGGATCATAGATGGTGGCATTCAGCAAAATGTCGTTGACCGAACCACGGAAAGTCTGCAAATATTCCTGGCGAAGGCGAGTCTGTTCAGCCTGCTCCATCTCCGTCAATCCACCCGCTTTGGCTTTTCTCGCGAGTTCATTAATTCTTGTCAATGTTGGAATCATCATCTGGATCTCTCCTCCTATTCAATCAGTTGAAGATATTTATTTGATTATATCCTAAAGTGTTGATTTCAATTGCACTCAAATTAAATATCTTAATATAAAGATAAATTATTTCGAATCGATTGTCAACACTTTTTTTTTATGAAAAATAAAACGGGGTGAACTTTTGAATATGTAGATGTACTTCGCATTGATCCTATCGCTTCCTACTTAAACAAAATCAAAAATGGTTAGCCCTACGGATATAATCTCCTGTAGAACTAACCTTTTATTCGAAGTTCAGCCTAGAATATATAAGATAAGCTTAACTTACTTACACGAACAATCAGATACCAGCTGAATGCAGATTAGCCTAACTTCATGCCAATTTTTGTCCACAGTTCGGACAGAAGTTGGCTCCTTCATTTTTCGCACCACAGTTCGGGCAGAAGTTCGGCTTTTTACCCTCACCACTTGAAGACGGAGATGCACCAGCATGACTGTTCTGCTGTTGACCTTGGTTCTGATTATTTGAATTCTGGCTATTCTGGTTCATGTTTTTCATCATCTCATTTGCCATGTTCATCCCCATCATCATACCTGCCATATCCGAGGCAGCACCGCCGCCCTGTACTTTACCAGACGAGATACCGTCCGTCATACTCACCTGCTGGTATTTTTGCAGATTGCCAATCATCTCGTGAGAAGCCGTTTTGGTGATCATATCCTGAATTTCCTGCGGATAGTTGAAACTCATCACCTGGAAACCGGTAATACCAATCCCGATATCCATCATCTGCATATCCAGATCCTCTTGAATACCGCGTGCAATATCCGAAGCATTCGCTTGTAGATTGAACATGTCCTTGCCTTCACGGCTGATCCACTTCATCAGCAACTGATCCAGCACAGATGTGATGCGGATTTTGACATCATCGACCAGATAGCTCTGTTTGATGCCCGCAATTCTATCAATTAGAGTCACATAGTCACTCACTTTGAAGTTAAACGTTCCATTGGCCCGGATTGGCATACCGCCGGGAAGCTGCGGTGTCGGAATCAGTACCGGACTTTGCGTACCCCAGCGGACGGTGAACTCCTTAGTATTTACAAACAAAACCTCAACCCGCATACCGCTGTTGAATCCGAACTTGAACCCTTTTAGCGTGGACAGAAACGGAATGATCTCCGAGTCGATATTAAACGAACCTTCGTCCTCAAAAATACCTTCCACCTTGCCGTTATTCAGGAAGATCGCATCTTGCCCCGCACGAATAATCA
Organism: Paenibacillus sp. TSA_86.1; assembly: GCF_052691815.1. NCBI lineage: Bacteria > Bacillati > Bacillota > Bacilli > Caryophanales > Paenibacillaceae > Paenibacillus > Paenibacillus sp. TSA_86.1. The sequence continues at coordinate 68,557 of NZ_JBQZGE010000013.1, forward strand.
GCTTACTGCCTTTCTTAATCTCACGATTACTCCACTTCCAGAAGATCATATCATCTCTGAATTCTTCCCATTCCACCACGTTAGAGAACTGATTTTTAAAAAATCCCATGCTCAATCCCATCCCTTCTATAATAAACCTGTCAGGCCTTATCTACGTTGTGCCATGAACCAACAATGATGGCGATATGTCTCGTGATTACACTTAGAACGACCGGCTGCTACCGCTATGCGAATGTCCACCCGCGGTTTTACCTCCACCTCCGCCGCCTCCACCGTTGTTATTATTTTTCTCAATCTTACGCTTGGTGACCGTTGTGCGGATATATCGATCCTGACGATCAATCACATGCGAGTTCTCCGAATCCTCATAGGTTGCACGATTTACCGTGACACGCCCACCCGAACGGTACGTCATAACGCCAACCACAATGCCACCAATGGCTACGGATGCAGCAAGTTGAAACCATGTTTTGAATAAAATATTGTCCGGGTTTACCCCAGGCTTAAGATCCAGATATTCATAAGACAGGTTCAAGAACTTTTCAAAAGCCATCCGATAATTGCCATCCGACAGGTCTGGAGCAATTTTTTCTGTAATTTTATCTACCCTGCTGTTATCAACGTATTCTTCACCCTTATAAAAACCCGCTGCATATACATCCCGATTGTACATATCCAATGTCAGCATAACAGTGTTCCCGTGAGGTTTATCATACCCTGGTGCCCGGTTATCGTAGAATTCCTGAGTTAGCAACTTGTCACTTTTCTGTTCCTCGTTGTTAGTCGTGTAAATGATCAAGTCCGTCTGCCGCTCTGCTGAATACTGATTTGCCAGTGCATTTAATTCATTTCGATCCTGCTCACTTAGCAGACTGGCCTCATCGTAGATGAGGTTTTTGTTCTCCGCTGCGGATGCCGACGATATAGGGAAGATCGGAGCCAGTATCATGACTAGGAGTACGATTAGCGCAGCCATCACCGCTGCAGGTCTTTTTTTGCTCACAGGAATCCACCACCCATCATCCACGACACCAGCTTCAGCGACAACATCGAAACAGCAGCAACGCCTGTGAACCATCCGGCCACTTTAGCTTTACTAATCGGCGGTTTGCCGACCACTTTACCCGTCTGTCCGTTCATGGCAAAGGTGTACTGTTTGCGGTTGTAATCATAGTTGACCATCCATACGGGTAACAGCACATAGTCTGCATTTTTGAGCTTGGTATCGATCTCTTTATTGGTGTAGCTCACGCTTGTATATCCCGATACGGTAGAGGCGATGTACGAATCAATGTAGGATCTCGTTTTATCCTTGGCCCGTGGAAAAAGCTCATCTTCGGTATAACTATATTTTTCCGCAATATATCCCGCCAGATACGGGGTTTTGAACAATTTCAGTTCATTGTAGGGAAAAGGCTCCAGCTTATCCATCAGCTCGTCGTTCATTTTTTCCGATGCGTCGATGGGCAGATTCACATATTCCAACCGAATTTTGCGATAAATATCAAAATGCTGCGTCTCCGTATAATGGTAGTCACCTTGCGTATAGGATCGTACCTTGGTACCTTGGGCGTGGACCTCAATTCGGTTATGTAAATCATAAAGCCAAAACGGCACGTATATGCCGGTAACACTCTGGATGCGATCGGCGGTCATGAAGCCACCGGGCGTGAGCAGACCGTTTCTGCACCATTTTTTGAACGCCTGTTTCGCTTGCTCTTTGTTGATGGAAAAAGGAATCACCATCGCCGGGGCCAGATGGCCCGTCAGCCGATCACTCAGCACCACCGCCGCACCGCAGAAACTGCATGTCGTTGCACTTGTCTCCGGCTCGGTTACGATATCTGCTCCGCAGCTGTTGCAGTGATATTCCTTCACTTCTCCCTCGGTAAACACCTGTTTCTTCAAGGGATCGGGAAGCTGTTCAATGTTGTCCTGACGTCCGCAGCTCGGACAGGATAATGCACCGGATACACTATCAAAAATCATGCCGCTGCCGCAGTTCGGACATTTATACTCTAATACCGGCATCTGTTCACCTCCGTGTCTATATTGGATGTCTTATTTCTGCATTTTCTCCTGGATCGCTGCCAGCTCCTCGTCCGCACTTGGACTTGGATTCTCCTTCTCCCTATTACCCGCATCTGCGTTCATATCCCGCTCTAACTGCGCAATCAGTTCATCCAGATCATCTTCCTGTGTGCCTGCACGAAGTTCTGCAAGTGCTTCCGCTTCGTTCAGTGCCTGATTCGCTTGATCTTCCATCGCTTTAAATGCGGATTCAGCACGGCTCGCAGAGGCATTCTGGTCATTCAACTGCTGCTGTGCCTTTGCATCAGCCATTCGGCCTTTCAGGTCTGTGTGTCTGGCTTCCAATATCCCCAAATCTGCAACGAGCTTGTCGTTCATGTGTTTCATCATCTGAGCTTTGGCGGAAGTCCGGTCATACGCCGCTTGTAATTCATTGCGTTTGCCCGTCAGTTTCACTTTTTTCTCCAAAAAGCTGCGTGCCTTATCCACATCACCCGACTCTGCCGATTTCTCCGCATAACGCTGTAACTTGTTCACCTCAGCCTGGCACTCATCCAGCGCTCGCTTGGCCCGATTTTCATCCGCCAGCACCGCAGCTGTCTCGGCCTTCACCTGTCCCAAATCACTGTTCAAACTGCGCATATACTCATTCACAGTTCTGTCCGGGTCATCCGCCCGGTTCAGCATATGATTCACATTGGCCTTCATCACGTCTCTAAACCTCGATAAGATTCCCATCATTCGTTCCTCCTTCGGGTATGTTCATATGACTATAATACATGAATAACACGACATACGTTTCATTAAAATGAATACGGGTCTCAAAGAATGCAGAATGCGATTACCGCACTATTGTCTGCCTGACGCAGCTTAATGCAAACTCAAATAAGAAAAAAACTATTTCCTCTGATAGCGGAAATAGTCTCTTCTTCTAAATCGATTAAGGGAACGGGCCTCCTGCCCTGCTATGCTATGCCACAAAACCATAATTACCTATTTTCCGCCACCATAAAATCATGGAGATACGCTACAGCCTGCATCCGATCACTGGTGCCCAGCTTACTGTAAATGACACTGATATAGTTCTTGATTGTGCCTACACTCATGTACAACGCCTCAGCGATCTGAGTATTGGTCATTGGCTGAATCATAAGCGCAATAATTTGCTTCTCTCGCTCGGTAAATTCTACCCTTGCATGCCTCAGCTTCTCGGCATTGAAATGAACCTGATGACTTTTCGTCATGGCAGACAGACGTACAGCCAGCTTGGATGCAATCTCCGGCGTAAGCATGTGTCGTCCTGCCGCAGCATCCCGGATCGCCTGTAATAGGGTATGTTTATCCATATCCTTTAACAGATAACCTATGGCTCCAGCCGCTAAACCCTCAATAATGTACTTATCTTCGGCAAAGGTAGTCAGGATCAGTACTTGAGTCTCTGGCATCCGGGCATGAATCTCCCGAATGGCTTGAATGCCATCCATTACAGGCATCTGAACATCCATTAAAACCAGATTTGGCTTGAATTGCTCCGTGAGTTCGCACGCTTGCTGTCCATTCTCGGCAAGGCCTACCACATCCAAGTCTGCCTCCAAATCCAGAACGGTACGCAAGCTTTCTCTGAGAAGTCGCTGATCGTCTGCAATAATAAGACGGATTGGGTTCAAGTTATTTCCCCCTCTTTCGGAATAATATCGTGATCTGGCATCCTCTTCCATGATCATCATCAATGAAGAAAGTCCCTCCTGCGGCATGAACTGTGCTTTGCATGTAATGGACACCGATGCCCGGCTGTTCCGGAGCGTAAGGTTTCCCGATATTGTTCAATCGGAACACAATATAATCATCTTCTTCGGATAAATATAATTGAAATTGCCTGCTGTCACCGTGCCGGATACCGTTGGTCAACCCTTCCTGAATGGCAAAAAACAGAATTTCTTGCTCTTCTACTCGCAGGGTAGACCAATCCTGCAAAACCTCCTCCTCTATACTGATCTCTGTATTAATTTGCGTCTCCCGGATCAACTGTCTGATTCTGTCTCCCATCGACAGCTTCTGGCCTTCCTCCTTTAATTGCTTGAGGGACCTGCGGATATCCTGAAGTCCTCTTCGAACCAGTTCCTGTGAATGGTTCATATATCTCAGAGCTTCGTCAGGCTTGTCCGAAATCAGACTTTTCCCGGCCTCCAGCTGCATCAGTGTAGTCGTTAGTGAATAACCCATCGCATCATGTATTTCCTTCGTGATCCGATTTCGCTCTTCCTCTGCACTGATCTCCGCCATGGAAACGGCGGTCTCCCTCATCGTCTGCCGGATATGTGTGGTACGCCGAATAACCTCCTGCTCAATATTTTCATTCCACGAGGCCAACTTCAGATGAAAGGTAACACGGGATAACAATTCGGTACGGGTCACCGGTTTGATCAGATAATCCGTTGCTCCGGCATCGAACCCCCGTTCAATGTCGGACGGTTGATTCCGGGCAGTCAGGATCAGAAGGGGGAGATGCTCGTCCACATGCCGACGAATCATTCTGCATAGTTCGTACCCTGACATATATGGCATCATCAGGTCGGTGATGATCAGATCAGGTTCACAACCATCAACCAGCAGATCCAAAGCTTGCTGACCATTCTCAGCCTGAATGACCTCATGCCCCGCTGCTGAGAGATGATGATGCAAGATCTGCAAGATCACGGGTTCATCATCCACCACCAGAATCCGTGTTCCAGTGGAATGGACGTTCTGTGAAGTGTCCAACCTTGGCATAACAGAATGACTTCCTGCTATTTCCTTGTGTTCGGCAAGGACAGAGAACGGTTCACGATGTGCCATGGAAGGCTCTTTGGATGCGAATACTTCTCTGGATGACTGTGTCTTTGGAATGTAAGCTTGCCTATGAATCGGGAGGGTAAAGCAGAATGTTGACCCTTCCCCTTCTGTTGATTCCACCCAAATTTGGCCCCCATGGAGTTCCACCAGATGTTTCGTAATACTGAGGCCAATGCCTGTCCCGCCATACTTCCGGGTAATGGACCCATCTCCCTGTTCGAAGGCCTCAAATATGGATTCTTTCCACCCCGCCTGAATTCCGATTCCGGTATCGCTGACGCTAACACATAATCGATTACCCTTCATGCCGGCGTCCAGCTTGATGGAACCTGACTCCGTAAATTTCAATGCATTGCCGATCAGATTGCTTAACATCTGTATGACACGGTTCTCATCAGCATGAACGTAATAGTGGGGAGATATCTCATTGATGAAACGGATAGTCTTACCTTCAGCAAGGGGATTAAGCAGTTTGATGACAAGAGCCCCCGCCTCACGAATATTCAATGCTTTTGGTTGAAGCACAATATCTTTGTTTTTCAGGCTTGTAAAATCAAGCAGATCGTGAACCAGATGGGACAGTCGCTGTCCGCTGGTTTGAATGAGTCTCAGCTGTTGTATGGCAGCTGGAGGAAGTGGACCCGCCGAACCTTCGGCCAATGACTCCGTCAGCCCGATGATGCCCTGTAGTGGTGTTTTTAACTCATGAGAGGTATTGTGCAGAAATTCATCCTTAGAGCGGTCCAGTACCATCAGTCGATCAGATAACTGTCTGATTCGGGTAAAGGCATTGGAGAAATTAATGGATAACAGGAATGACTGCAACAGAATAAAGACAAACATGCCGTACGGTAAAAGGGTCCCCAGTTCACTCAGATTCTGGTTGTATAAGATATCATTCGCCGCGAAGACAAAGAGATTCACAAACGCGATTAACAACAATACGGTGCCCTGTTCACGTCTAATGGTTGCTACAACCAGACTTATCAGAACATAGATCAGAACCAACAGGATAAACGTCTGAAAGAAGAGTAATGTATGATGGTATATTTTTACAGGTGTAAGGAAGATGAGGGATGACAGTAAAAGGCATGTTCGATTGACTAAACGGATGATTCGGCCTGCAAAGTAGGCGGGATACAGGCTGTAGAAATATTGTACCAAGAAGGGAAGACTCAGATAGGCCGTAAGATAGGATACCTTGGCAAACCATTCATAACTCATCTCAGGATACAGGATCAGGATAAAGCGCTCATTCACGAACAGTGTCCGGATGGCCATCATAAAACAGAACAACGAGAAATACAGTGGAGACTTGTTATCACGACGCAGAGCGTACAGAACCAGATGATAGATCGCAATGGTGAATATGGAACCAAACAGGAACAGATTTCTTGCCAGACCCTGCTGCCAGAGTGCAACCATCTGCTTCTCCGTCCCAAATAAGATACTCTTATCTATACCTCCTGTCTGGAAGGCATAGTTAGCCACTTGAATCACAACCTCAAGCGTGGTCCCCTCATAGTGAAATAGCAGGAGCGGATTCCCGTACCGCGCAACGGTTGTATCCGCTGAAACGCCGGGAGTGCCCACCGTAGATAGGAGTTCACCGTTAATATATAAACGATACGATGAGTGAATACTTTTGATATAAAGGCCGTAAATCCCATCCAAGTCAGCCGTTTGAATGGACAAGCGATACGTAGCGTAACCTTCAGAAGAGAAGTCTTGTAACTGGCCTGAATGCGCATTCCATAGACCAGGAACAGATATAAAGCCAGCGTTACAACCTACACATTCGGTCGTGGTCTGATTCTCCGAGCCTCCATTAGGGTTGGTTCCATCCGAATTCGGCTTTTCGAACGATCCCCATCGAAATGCCCACTCTCCATCCAGACGGATGATTCCCTCTTGTTCCGTATCCCAATGCGTCAGATCCATATAACCCTGTTCGGCTTGACTAACAGCTGTCGCATGAAGAGTTTCACCCCACATACAGATCATACCTAAACAAAGGAACCCTATCCGCAGCGCAGCTCTAGCGAGCCTCATTCTCTTCCGCCGACTGTGTCTGTATTCCATCAGCTAACAGGTAGAACTCCTCAGATAAGGTAGCCTGTCCGAGCAAGTTTACATGTCCCTGGCTGGAGAAATCCACGGGCCAGTAACTGTTGGGCACCCGTTCGGTAGACAGGAGTCCCATACGCATATATGTCTCTGCAAACAGCTGGCTGCAAAACAGATTGGGACTGTGAGAACTTATGCCCAGTTTGCCTTCGGCCACGCTCTCCAGCATTTCGCGTTCCTTAGGAAATTGGCCCTCATGAACCTCCTGGATCAGGTTATTCAGTTCCTCTTCCATCTCTGGCGTACAGGGCCCATTCAACAGTCTGAACGCAAACATGGGGTCCCACAGTTGATCCACATCGGTTTGAATCCGCTCGTGGAGCGGCACAAGCATCGGGCCCGTCTTTTTTTCTCCAAGCAGTACGTCATTCAAGTTTTCAAACGCTGTGGATTCCCACAACAAGGGGTAGTCATATTGAGGCAGCCTCACAACCATACCGATGTGAGACCATGCGGAGCCTTCAATAAATTCAATCATGATGCTTTCGTGTATAACGCTGTGACAGAGAAGCATATCGCCAGTCTTCAATCGAGGCTCAATTTCAGCGTATTTCACCGTTTTTCCCATGATCAAAAAACCTCCTTTTTATGACATTTAATGGAACTAAATGTCTGAATTCATTATATGAATTGCGAGTATATGCCGTAAAGAGAATTTATGAGATTGGTCACATTTTATAATCATTTCCGATGACTTTGGTCATTGCCAAGTCATTTTCCTTTTCTTCAGGAGGCACTCCATGTGATGACTTTGGATACTAAAAACGTTAGCGAAAGCCGGTTACATTAGAGGTGTAGCAAACAAAAACTTTTGAGGAGGAAATACAATGCCTACATTAGCAACCACGTATTCCGTAAGCATCGAGAACCATGCCACGTACAATGCCAGTCTCGCCATCTACCAGGTGGACCCGGATCTGAATGATCCAAGTGTACTTACACTAGCTTGGCTGGTGAAACCATCTACTTCCGGTTCAACGACCGGATTCACTTGGGAAGTCGATTATGATTTCTACTGGACAGAGGTCGATGTTCCGAAACCGGGAACAACTATCACTTCCACGGCAATCAGAGAAGCTGATCTTTCTTCCAACAATTCGGTCGAATTCAGCCATGCGGATGGTGGCACATACCAATTCTCAGAAGCTACATCCGGGCCTAGATCCAACATTCTCTACATTCACCAGGACAGCTCCATTATCGCCCAAGACAATGCCTATATCGGCATTCAAATGGACAACAAACCGGTGGTTGCTGTGAAAGCTCAACCCAATACCAAAACGGAATTCACACCGCATCCAACCTACTATCTGGTCTATGGTCGGATTCAGCCGGGCGAAATCATTGATATCAGTGAGTACGCTGATGTGGCCTTGAAACTGACATTCGACGGGGTTACTTCCCATGCCGTAACGCTGAGTGAGCAGAATCAATTTCATCTGAAATCATAAACTACAATCCGGGGGAGGTGACGGGGTTACCTTCCTCTTCCATGCAAGGAGACTTGTAATCGTGCCAACTTTGACTGTGTCTGTGACAAACCAGGCTTCCTACAGTGCCAACATCTGTTTGTACCAGGTATACGATCAACTCAGGAACCCCCGTCAGCTTACTTATATTTGGTTATCCGTGCCTTCCGTGCCATTGGCAGGGACCGTAGAATTCAGCTGGGACACTCATTTGGCATTTTGGCGGTCAAGCCATCCGATTGATTTCGCCGATAAACGCATGTCGATCCGCAATATCCAGATGAGTGAGGCCATGCTGCCACAACGGAGCGAAATTATTCTGTCCAGAGAGACCAGCGGAGGTTATCTGTTTTCGAATCCTTATCCGGGGAAGGTACCCGAAAGCTACACTATCCTGATGGATAGTTCCATCAGGACGGAAGGCGAAAATCCGGTCCTGGTTGGACTGGCGCAGAACGGATATCCAGTGACCTCGGTTGAGGCACACCCGAATACACGGGTTTCTTTTCAAAAACAAGCCCGAATCTACATGACGTATGGATTTATGAACACTGGTGAGCTGATTGACCCCCAGCAGCATATGGAGTATAGCGTGTTGCTGGACTTTCAGATTCATCCACAGCTGCATGTGACACTGTCGGAGAAGAATCAGTTCTACGTATCCAGTAACGCGGTGTCCAAGAGTTGATTCTGGCGATTCACCCGATCGAATGGAGGTATGTATATGTTAAATCAGGATCAATCGATGGAATTATATGCTCCCGACTTGCTGAAGAAGGGAAATTTGGAGGAAGGTTATGTATTTCTGGCAGACAGCGAGACCCCGGTGAAAGTGAATTATATAGAGTATGATCATTTGGCGATCTTTGATGGAGATATCATCGTAACAGAAGCCCCTAAGATGAAGGCATTAACGGCTCATGTGGAAGGGTTACTGGCGGCCGGAAAAGAAGTGACTCCTCATCCCGATGTCATTATCGACATTCGAAGACTGTGGCCTCAAGGACAGGTATATTATGCGTTTGACTCCACGGTGACGAAGCAAAATCAAACCGACATTCTTCAGGCTATGAAACACATCAGTGATCACTGCCACGGCATATCCTTTACTGAACGGACTGCACAGACTCACCATCCAAACTATATTTCCTTTGTTATGGGCAACGGGTGTAGTTCCTACGTGGGAATGCAAGGTGGCAAGCAACGGATTATGCTGGCAAAGGGGTGGTACCATATCGGTAATATTATCCACGAGATCGGCCATGCCCTCGGTCTGCTGCATGAGCACACCAAGCCGAACCGTGATGATTATGTTACCTTACATTCAGATAATCTGATCCCAGGTTCACAGCACAATTTTGATATCGTGAAACACCCTGATCTGTTCAAATCCATGGATTATGACTATGGGTCTATCATGCACTACAGCAAGTCGGCATTCGCCCTGGACCCTAAAAAGGATACGCTAACCCCTACGCAACCCGGAGTCACGATCGGACAGCGTAAAGCCCTGTCCTCTCTGGATATCGCCGGCATCAATTCGCTCTACACAAGCAAAAGTCTGATGCAGAAATCTCCATGAGCTACAGATTCAGTTCAATAGTTCAGAAAACCCGGACAACTGAAGTCTTTACTTCGGTTACCCGGGTTTGATTTTGTTGCTCAACACCACGTTACATTTACCCATTTATTCATGCCTCAGTTACAGATGTTCTATGCCTTCAAGTCTTTAGGACTGCGCTCTGGATACAACTCCTCGGGCAGGCTCTCCACCGCTGTAAAAAAGACATCCAGCAGCTCCACTCCATACGCAGTTCGTACATATTCGGTAATTACTGCTATATCCTCTTCCCGCTGATACTCTAGGCACGGACGGCCTTCGCTCCACAGTACTCTGCAAGGGAATCGCTCCACTACACACTGGATAATGTGATCCGGATCGGCAGCTTTATGTATATTGGGCATATGTCTCAGCTCCTTTTTATGAATTAGCTTTGATGGTCGGCAAACGCGCTCTAACTGTATACTCAGGTAAATCCCTTCCTGATGCTTTAATTTTGAAATAGATGATCATTCGATTCAGTGCAGTACGTCACATCGCTCCAAAGATGTCTTTCCTGTGCAAGTTAGCTATAATAAAAGGATCAATGATTATATAAAAGGCAGGAAAACTATGCGTACACGAGTTCATTTCATCGCTCCTTATGAATCGATGATTCCTATTATAGAAGAATGCATCCCTCGCTACCCTGAGCTATCCATCCAGACCGATGTGGGTGACTTGGCAAAAGGTGTCGAGCAGGCGATTCAGGCCGAAAAAAACGGTGCAGAAATTATTATTAGCCGCGGGGGAACCGCGCAACTCATTAAACAGGCGGTGACCGTACCGGTCATCGATGTGCAGCTATCCGGCTACGATATGATTCGTTCCCTCACACTGGCAAGCCAGTTCAACGGACATACGGCCATCGTTGGTTTCTCCAACATCACCTCAGGTGCACAGTCCATTATCGACCTGATGGATCTGCCGCTCAAAGTGTATACGATACATAGTTCAGAAGATGTCGCGAGGCTGCTGCTGGAGTTGAAAGCGTCTGGCTACCAGCAGATTGTAGGTGACGTGATTACCGTTAATACCGCAAAGGCCTACGGTCTGGAAGGTTTATTGATTCAGTCTGGCATTGAATCCATTCTTAGAGCCATGGAAGATGCACAGCTGGTCTACCGGTATTTGAGCAAAAATCAGACCGTGTCCGTCATACTCAATGATCTGGTGACCCAAGAGCATCCGAATCTGCTGATTTTGGGCGAACAGGATGAAGTGGTGTTTGAAAACTGGGCCGATTTCGGCCATAATCCACTCACTGAAAATCATCTATATCTGATGAATACAAGTCTGGAGTTCCATCAATCCAAAATTCAGAACGTGTTCATGGTAGAGGATTATCAATTGACAGTTCAGGCTTATGAAACCAAGCTGGATAACAAGACCTACAAGGTGTATCTGCTGGAAAAGGGAGAACCTTATGCCTTTGCACAATTCGGCATCACTACGTTCACCGATTCCTCGATGGAACCCATCGTTGCCGAATCACCTGCCATGCAGGCTGTATTAAAGAACATCCGCGCACTTTATGCGCATCATGAACCCATATACTTGTTGGGTGAAGCCGACTCAGGGAAATCTTTTCTGGTGAAACATATGCATCAGATGCACGCTGGCGGCGGACTTCTGTTACAGATTGATCTCTCTCAGGTTCCTTCAGGTCATTTGCACAAAATTCCGCTGACTAAGGTTAAGACAGTGGAGTTAAATCAAATTGAATCACGCCTGCATGATCCCGAATTGCTCATCTTTATCGAGGCCTGTCTCCAAAGCAACATCGGCCTGTTTATTCTGAGCGAGCATATGCCCGATCCGAATTGGACACTCAAGCTGAAGTTGAACACACTGATCATGCCAAGCCTTGCTGATCGTACCGAGGATCTTGAACCGTTGATGCAACATTTCCTGACGGGTTATTATCACAAATACGGCACGACGGCTGTACGAATTAAAGAGGATGCGCTCCAGGTGATCCGGGAGCAAGCCACACATATGAACGTCAATCAACTGAAACATCTGATCAAACAAGCCGCGCTAAATGAACCGGATTATGTCATTACAAGCGAAACTTTATCCCGTCTGCTACATCAACCGTCTGCAGCGAGTGCAAGTGCGATGAAGCTAAACGGCACATTGAAGGAGATAGAGAAAGAAGTTATCCAATTAGTGCTGCAGGAAGAAAATAACAATCAATCCAAAGCCGCTGAGCGCCTCGGGATTAACCGAGCCACATTATGGCGTAAACTTAAAGATTAACTTTAAGTTTACGCTTTTTTTATGGTTTTTTTGGGGAGTTTTTTATTTGCTTCTTATTCGTTTTCCGCTGTTCTTAACTTGATTTCACCTGCTTATTTCCAGCTCATTTAATCCATTTAGAAGTAAATCAGGAATCCTTTTACTTGTTCTCCAAGAATGAGTGATTGTACACAGAAATGTGTTGCATATTTAAACACACATACAATTATTTTAAATTATCAATAATTTATTGTTGCTAATTTAAACATAATGGGATAACATAGTCCCTGCAAGCGCTTCAAGAAAACGATTACTTCATAAGGAGCTACGACTATGAACATTAAAGCTACGCTCGATCGCATCCCTGGCGGTATGATGGTTGTTCCCCTGTTGCTAGGTGCAACGATCAATACATTTTTCCCGAATGCTCTACGCATCGGCGGATTTACAGAAGCACTCTTTGTGAACAGTGCCAGTACACTCATTGCGTTATTCCTGTTAATTGCAGGTACACAGATTACGTTTAAAACAGCTGGTTCCTCTGTGGGCAAAGGTTTGACCCTGCTTACGTTCAAGTGGGTAATCGGTGCTGGTCTTGGTTTTATCGCTATTCTGCTCGCTGACTCAAATGGCTTATTTCTAGGACTTGCTCCGCTTGCCATTATCGCAGCCATGACCAACTCCAACGGCGGCCTCTACATCGCACTTGCGGGTCAATACGGCAAAGAAGACGACAAAGCAGCCTACCCGTTCCTCGCACTTAGCGACGGACCGTTTCTAACGATGGTGGCGCTCTCGATCTTTGGTGCGATGGGATTTGCAAACGGCATGTTTTCCCCAATGTCCTTTGTTGCGGTATTGCTTCCACTGATTGTCGGTGTCATTATTGGTAATCTGGATCGTAATATGGCTGAATGGCTGCACAAGGGCAGTGACAAGCTCGTTCCGTTTTTTGCCTTTGCGCTCGGTATGGGCATCAACTTCTCCTCTATTATCCAAGGTGGACTTGGTGGAATCCTGCTTGGCGTGCTGACCGTGCTTCTTACAGGCGGGGTTGGATACTTGCTCTTCAAAGCCATCGGCTGGAATCCCATTGTTGGAGCATCCGAAGGTTCCACAGCGGGTAATGCGGTAGGTACACCTGCTGCTATCGTAGCTGCCAATGCTTCATTTGGCCCTATTGCGGAGATTGCTACGGTGCAGATTGCAGCAAGTGTTGTGACCACGGCAATTTTGTTGCCGATCTTTATCGGTTTCCTCTCCAAACGGCTAGAGAAATCAGGCGGCATCGCCAAATATAATGAACGACCGACCACATAAACCCAGATAATTAAGACGGAGTGATCCGTGTAAACACCTTTGGTTCAATTTATATGGTTAATGTAACAAACGAAAACTAAAGGAGGGATGACTGCATGAAACTGGCCATTATTGCAGATGATCTGACCGGAGCCAATGACAGCGGGGTGCAGCTAGCACGGCATGGCTTGAAGACGAGCGTTCTATTTAATATGGATGAGGCTTCTCTGGCCTCTTATGATACCGTTGTTTTTGATACAGACAGCCGCTCTGTTGAAGCGGAGGAAGCTTACGATCGTGTGTATCGTGCAGCCAAGCTGTTGACCGAGAACGGGTTCGATACCCTTTTTAAAAAGATGGATTCCACCATGCGAGGCAATATCGCCATCGAAATTGATGCAGTATATGACGTTGTACAACCTGATTTTATGATGATCGCCCCGGGTTATCCGAAAAATAACCGCACCATTCGGGAGGGCATTCATTACCTGAGCGGTGTGCCACTTGCAGAAACGGAAATTGCCCTTGATCCGAAGACACCCGTGACGATCTCCTACCTGCCGGATCTGCTCAAGCAGCAGACGAAATATAACGTGGGCGAGATTACCGTGGGTGATCTGGAAGCCGGACAACAGCAAGTACATGCCAAACTGGAGCAGTTCAAACAAAACAACATCCCCTATGTGCTGGTCGACTCTACTGAGGAGGCACATTTGGAGCAGATTTTGCAGATGACGCAGAACATACCGTATACCTTTGCATGGGCGGGTTCAGCAGGAATTGCAAACTATCTCCCGGCTCACTATGAACTAAAATCTAAATCCGCAGCACTTACGATCCCGGAGAGTAATGGTCCAATTCTGACCGTCGTCGGCAGCGTGAACAAAAACTCTCGTGAGCAATTGTATCGTTTACTTCGTCAGTCTCGGATTGCATCCGTGTCCTTTCATTCGTTCAAAGCGGTGTCGGCAGAGGCTGATCGGGCAGCGGAGATGGAACGTGTCTACAATGAAGTCAGAACTAAAGCGCTGGAGGGAGAAGACGTTGTTCTCTACTCTACCGCAGAATCCATCGATATTGAGCTGGCGCGGGCAACAGGTGAGAATCGGGGATTGAATCACACCCAAGTCAGCAATGAAATCGTACGTGCAATAGGCGAAATTTGTGCCAGACTTCTCGAAGAGGGCCTCTTCAAAGGGGTATCCATGACTGGCGGCGATACCGCCAAACAGATTTGTCTGAAATGGAATATCAGCGGCTTCGAACTGCTGGACGAGCTTGAAATCGGCGTGCCGATCTCCAGATTTATGGGTATTGAAGATTTATATGTGATTACCAAAGCAGGCGGATTCGGCAAACCGGACGTCTTTATCCGAGCGATTCAAAAATTAAAAGGGGGCATTCTCGTATGAAACCCACAGTAGGTATTACGATGGGCGATGCTGCAGGCATTGGACCCGAGATTATTATGAAAGCACTGGGACATCAAGAGGTGTATGATCAGTGCAACCCGCTTGTGATCGGTGATGCAAAGATTTTGGAGCGTGTACTGCCCGTGATCGGTTCCACGTTGAAAGTAAATGCGATTCAAGAGCCAGCGGAAGCAAAATACGAATTCGGCACCGTCGACGTTATCGACCTGAATCTGGTGCCTGCTGATCTGGAGTACGGAAAAGTATCCGCTATAGCAGGAGATGCAGCATTCCAGTTTCTTGCGAAAGCCATTGATTTGGCGAAAAACAAACAGATTCACTCGATCTGCACAGCACCGCTTAACAAAGAAGCACTGCATCTGGGAGGCCATCTGTATCCAGGCCATACGGAGATTTTGGCAGACCTGACGGACACCGAGGACTTCTCCATGATGCTCACTACGCCGAACTTGCGCGTCATTCACTTGACCACTCATATGGGTCTGATTGATGCTATTGCGAGCATTAACCCGGAAAGAACCTACACGGTTGTGAAGCTGGCTCATGATACGTTGAAAAAAGCAGGCTTTGACAATCCACGCGTCGCGGTATGCGGGATTAACCCTCATGCCGGAGAGAACGGCCTATTCGGCAACGGGGAAGAAGAAGAGAAGTTGCAGCCCGGCATTGAGCGTGCGCAGCAGGAAGGCATTAACGTCGTTGGTCCACTGCCAGCGGACACACTCTTCTTCCGCGCAGGCCGCGGCGACTTCGACATCGTTGTAGCCTGCTATCACGACCAGGGTCATGCCCCAATCAAGGTGATGGGCATTGAGGAAGGCGTGAATATCACGGTTGGACTGAAAGGCGGCATCATCCGTACATCCGTTGACCACGGCACAGCCTTTGATATCGCTGGCAAAAACATCGCTGATGATAAAAGCATGCTGGCTGCCATCCGTTCCGCCATTGAGCTTGCACCGAAAGACTTGGTGTAAAGAGAGTACTATTTTCATGTACACCTATACAGTCAAAGTAAGTTAGAAAAAACAAACCCGTTGATTAGCGGGTTTGCTTTTTCTGAATATAATCTATGTATAACTCAAATGACTACAAAAACGTGCGAATTTTATCCAGACATTCTCTGACGACTTCATCGGAGGCCTTAGCAACGATATCGATTTGACGAGCTTTCCAGTCCAGATTCTTAATTTGATCTGTTAAAATAACCCCATCAAAGTATGACCCTTCTGGCAGCAATACTTCAAACCCCCAGCCTCTTACCGTATGCGTTATAGGACAAACCGAGACAAATCCTGTTGCTTCATTAAATGCTGCTGGTGACAGCACAATAGCAGGCCTTCTGCCTGCCTGTTCATGCCCGGTTTGTGGATTAAAATTGATCCAGACCAGATCTCCTCGTTCAGCACTCATTTAGATTAATTCTTTCCCTTCTCTGCCAAAATCAATTTCATCATGGCGATTTTCTGGTTTGCACTGTGCCAGCAATTCTTCCAAGGTCGGCTTTTTCTTCTGAGGTACCACGATAAGTGTGTTATCATCACTTACAATTAAATCAACTTCCGTTCCTTGGTAAACCTCGATTTTTTCGGCAATATGGCTTGGAATTCGAATCCCTAAACTATTTCCCCATTTCTGCACAGTAGTCGACATCGAAAACCCTCCTTGATTCAGAGATTTTGGATTCATTATATCACGCCCCCCGCCCTTCCGTATACACATAGTATATACACCTGAAGCGGCAATGATACAGATGAAACATCATATAGATAAAATAAGGCAAACCTACTTCATTCGAAGGTTTGCCTTGTTATTTTTTATATCCATACACCTCTAATGAAAAGAACAGCTACGATTCCTTAGTTTCCCATTTTTATGAACCAACATGGGCAACGCCTCGAATCTCCACCCATTGTTCAGGGAATGCCAGATCATTTACCCCAATCAGACTGCCTGCCGGTCGATGCTCACCAATATATTCTTTAAACATTTCAATAGCAGTCTCCCCGTGCTTCTGCGCCTGAGTCAAGTAAATTTCAACATATGCAAGATTAGACCTGGTTACATCAAACTGTGCTAATACGGTATCCAAGTTCTCTAATGTCTGTAATACTTGTGCCTGAATATCCCCCTCACCAACAAAGCTGCCTTCTGCGTTGTGAGAAAATTGTCCAGAGATGTACAGCGTATTGTTGACGCAGTAGCCTTGAGAGATGCCATGATCCCAGAGATTATGATTGTACGTTTGAATTGTCGTCATATAATTAGCCCCTTTACTTTAAATTAAGGCTAGTATAGACTGGGCAAAAAGATTAGGATAGTACGCACAATAAAGATAGGTACTATCTGAAAGGATAGTGTAAACATGGGCATATCCGACTTTGACGGCGAGAACATGGCTATTCAAGATACACCTTTTGGCTACACCATGTCAGTCATCGGTGGAAAGTGGAAGATGATTATTTTATATCTACTCGCTGCCAAGCAACCGGTTCGTTTCAATGAAATGCAGCGGCAGATTGGAGCGATTACGTACAAAGTTTTAAGTGCACAGCTCAAGGAGCTTGAGACCGATGGATTAGTTACGCGTAAGGAATTCCCGCAAATCCCGCCCAAAGTGGAATATTCGTTGACACCCAAAGCGCAGACCCTCTTACCTGTGCTGGAACAGCTGTGCGAGTGGGGCGAAAAGAATCGTTAACGCAGTAATACTTTTAGAGACAACTAATAAAGATGGATCCCCTGTCCTTTTCAATAGTCTATATTCGGCATTCGGGTATCTTATGCTAAACTGAATATAATCAGTAGATTGTGTTGCAGTCGCTGCACCAATTTTACGATCACAAGACACGTTTTAGTTTTAAATCAGACGAAAGAAGAGATTGTTCATGGGAAGAAAGCAATCGTTTACGGAAACAGAGCTGCTGGATATGACCAAAAAGTTGGTGCTTGAGCATGGGTACGACGGTTTCCACCTCAAGCTGCTTTCGCAGCATCTCTCCGGAGCTCGGAGTACCATCTATCAGTATTACGCCAATAAAGAGGAGATTGTGGCTGCTTGCATGAAAAGAGTCATCGCTAATGTATTGGAACATGCATCAGCCGTTGATGAGTCCGACCCATTAGAAGCGCTTGAAGAACTGCTACTTATTTACGTTGAAGAAGCTGCGCTCCATCAGCTTCTAGGGGATGCGAATAAAATTAACACCTCCAACTCTCCTGCAGCAGCAAGAGATCTTGAATTTATTGAAGAAGCGCATCAGACACTCAAACTTCAATTATCAAGTTTGTTTGAACGCGCTCAACAGGATAAATCTCTCCGCCAAGATATCCCTCTACCTGTACTTATTGGTGTCTTTTTTAACTTGTTTAATACACCTAACATGATGAATTTGCCTACAGCTGATTGGGGTAGACTACTTTTTCAAACGTGGATTGGAGGAGCCAAGAGATGAGTTTTCTTCTTGGGACTAATTTGACACAAGTGTCAATTATATTGTTTAATAAATGAGAACGTGTGTCGCGACACTTCAAATTTGACACAAGTGTCATAAAAGGGGTTGAGAGAGTGTTTTTAGCTGTAAAAGAATTAATGCACAGTAAATTGAAATTTCTAATGATTATCATCATTTTTGTATTGATCGCTTGGCTGGTATTTATTTTATCTGGTCTAGGCAATGGGTTATCCACGCTAGCTGCATCTACCTTTAAGAATATGAAAGCGGACTATGTCATTTTTGAAGAAGGCTCCCAGTCTTCCATGAGCAAGTCTTTATTGTCTGGTCAACGGGTGCCGGAGGCTGAAAAGCTGCCTAATGTTGAAGCTGCCGCACCCATGGGTAGCACGATGGCGACAGCAATGAAGGGTGAAAATTCAAAGAACGAAGATAAGGTCGATATTGCGATTATAGGCATTCTTCCAGGAAGTTTTCTAGAACCGAAGGTAGTCGAAGGTAAACCTCTATCTTCGGATAACCCTACTAGTGTAGTGGTGAATACTTCCCTTAAAGATGAGGGCTTCAAAATCGGGGATACGTTTCAATTAGATGGTACGACCGAATCCCTAACCATTATCGGTTTTGTGGAGAATGAGACGTATAACCACGTTGCATCCGTATTTACACCCATTAATCAATGGCGGCAGATCGCCTTCGCTGCTCCGGGTTCCGATAAAGGGTTGGCTGACCCTGTTAATGCCATCATGCTTCAAGGCGAAAATATAGATTCAGCTGAAATGAATAACAAATTGTCTGGTACGGATACCGTTACTCGGGGCGAAGCGGTACAAGGCATGCCCGGATACAAAGAAGAGAATGGTACAATTCTGATGATGCTGGCCTTTTTGCTCGCTATATCTGCCTTTGTACTGGGTGTATTCTTTTATGTCATCACGATGCAAAAGACCAATCAATTCGGCATTATGAAAGCCATAGGTGCCAGCAATAAATTTCTGAGTAAAACGATCGTATCGCAAGTATTTGTGCTGTCGGTAACAAGTATTCTGGTCGGTATTTTGCTGACTTATGGAACTGCTGCCATTATGCCTAAAGGTATGCCATTCAAGCTGGAGACTAGTCTTGTCGTGACCTATTCCATCATCCTGCTCGTAATTTCAATGTTAAGCTCGTTGGTATCTGTTCGCAAAATTACCAAGATTGATCCGCTCAAAGCGCTCGGGAGGGTTGAATAATGACTAAAGGTCTGCAGATGAATGAAGTCACGATGATTTACGGGGAAGGAAGTAATCAGATGAAGGCTCTTGACCATGTGTCCTTATCCGTAGAGCCAGGAGAATTTGCTGCTGTCGTTGGACCATCCGGTTCTGGTAAAAGTACATTTTTGTCGATCGCTGGGGCGATGCTTAAAGCATCTGAGGGAGAAGTCAGACTAAATGGAAATCTGATCTCGACGCTTACGGAGAAACAGTTGTCCACGATACGGCTCAAGGAAATCGGTTTTATCATGCAATCATCTAATCTAGTTCCTTATCTGCATGTTCTTGATCAGCTCCTTGTCGTAAAACGAATGTCCGGAACCGTCAGTAAGGAGGATCAACAATTTGCCATGAAGCTATTGGAAGAACTAGGACTCGGACAGAAGTTGCGGAAATTCCCAGAGGAATTGTCAGGCGGCGAAAAACAGCGGACAGCCATTGCTCGTGCTTTAATGAATGATCCTAACCTGATTCTGGCAGACGAGCCCACCGCAAGTTTGGATACCAAGCGAGCCCATGAAGTCGTCAGTCTCATGGCACAAGAGGTCAAATCACGCCAAAAAGCGGCCATTATGGTCACGCATGATGAGCGTATGCTTGCCTACTGCGATAAGGTATACCGAATGAATGACGGAATTTTAACGCTCGCTGCAACGTCTTAGAACGAACTTTAATCGATGACTACTATTTTAGTAGGATAACTGCTTCATTTAGCTATCTAGCATTTTCAAGATAAAAAGCAGCAGAAACTATTTTCAGTTCTGCTGCTCTTTATTATTGTTATTTATTCTGTGGTAGTCGGTACATATTCATTAACCTCAAACGTAAGGATTCTATCGAAAATGATATAGTCTTTTCTACTCTTAAACGGCCCGATATTATTTTTGCCTTTATCGACTGCAAACATTACGGGGCCATTACCCGAAGCTTTTGTTTCATACCAATTAATAAAAGCATTTACTTGGGGCATAGATAGATCAAATTCCTTCTCTAATCCCGTGTTCAACGTGATTGTTAATAGTGCTCTTTCTCGAATGATTAAAAGGGAGGCAGAAACCTCATTGGAAGATGCCCCTTCTCCAACACTATTTACGGCCGTGATTTTATAATAATATGTAGTTCCCTCTGTAACGTTAGAATCTGAATAGTTAGTTGAATTTACTGTAGCAATTTTTTCGTAGGGCCCATCAGCCGAAAGGGATCTTTTAACATTATATGAAGTTGCCCCATTAACAGTATTCCAGCTGAGATCAATCTTAGAAACAACCGGTTCTGCTTTTAAGATCGGAGAAGCAAGATTAGGATTGATTAAATAACCGGTGTCATCAATATCAATGGCGTCTAGAACCCATCTTTTAGTATCCGTAGATTTTATTTGTACAGTATGTTCTTTTGAAACGAGGTCAGCTACTTCAAACACAAGAGCTTGATTGATTTGAACTGATGGTCCAGTTACAGAAACGGGAGCATAATCAACACCGTCGATGGTGATTACTAGATTTGATGTGTAGTCTTGATAAAGGGTACTAATTATTCTTAACTGTGTACCATAAAAAGAGAATTTTACAGTTTGAGAAGAGTTCGTTGGATTACTCGGCAGATAATGCAACGAATTCCCATAGAATTGAGGTCCTGTCGTTGTTGTCCACTGGTTACCACTATAGACAATTCTACTATCCTTATCATCTATTCTGTGCCACCCTTGCTCAGCAGCTAATAACGGTTCACCCACTGTTGCAGCCATTACACTCGATCCAAAAAAAGATGAGACTAACAGGATGAACGCAGTTAGACCAATGAGACCTTTTAATTTCTTTAACATTACGAAACCTCCAATTTTTTTATAAACATCATACTATCCTTCATGTTCTCCTTTGTCCAAACATAAGATGGAATATATTGTAAATTTTGATGTGTGAAATAAAATTAAGATTATGTATAACTTTTTCATTCCATAACAAAGAGCCAGCATCATAACCTCTTTGCTGACTCTTCCTTTTTTACGCTAATCAATTTCCCCTCATTCGACTCTTCCACATAATTCAGACGATACTCTGTATTCAATTCCTCTCTTCATCTCGCTTAGGTTATTACGTTTTTCCCTCCTCCTACAAGTACCATCTCACGCTCGTCCTGTGCGGGTCTGCTACGCCGATACGCACTTGGCGACATTCCATTCTGCTTATTAAAAATGCGATTGAACTGCGAAAAGCTGGTGAAGCCGCATTGGGCGGCAATATCCGTAATTTTCTCACTCGAATGTAGTAGCATTTGTTGGGCATTTCGAATTCGGGTCATCTGCACATATTCCGTAAACGTGAAGCCTGTGACTTTGTTGAACTGGCGCGATAAATGATGTGCGCTGACATAAAAGCGTCTGGACACCTCATCCAGCGACATCTCCTGCTGATAGTGACTATGAATATAGGATGCAATAGCATACATTCGCTGGGTCATGGATGATCCTTTTTCCTCACGGACATAACTATTCTCCGCCGCATAACGATGAAGACCACATAGAAACTCGACAAACTTATGATGAATAGCTACCGATTGAATAGGAGATAACTGCTGTGATATCGCAAAAATGTCGTTAAGGGGCGCAAGAACTTCCTTACGCCGTTCTTCCGAGAAGCGGAAAATGGGAACCTGCGCATTAAATATCGTAAACAGCTCGCTGTAACCGTTCTCAAGTCCAGGTAAACTGCGAGGCATAGCAAAATTAATCATTAACCTTTTGGGTGGCACACCCTTTGGATATTGGGTTTTATGAAGCAAAGCAGGCCGAAGCAACACAATATCATAGGGCTGCATCTCGTATAAACTGCCTTCAATAATATGTGCAGCGGTCCGATCCAGCAGAATGCAAATTTCATAAAAATCGTGAAAATGCTGAAATTCCATATTGAGATCATGCGAACGCTCGTCATAATCCAGGTAATAATAAAGCGAATCCCCCGGCTGGTTCACATGGATCGCATATCCCTTTTCATATGCCAAAACCGATGATGTCATGGACATGCTCCTTCCCTGATCATTCATACCTACATTTTAGCATGAAATGCAATAATAATACGGTGTTTTCAGCATACATTACGTAGTTTCTAGCATTTTTCGTTTGATATGATAAAGTTAAAATGTCAGCGTTTTCAATGTTGAAGCTTCTATTGTTGTTGAAGTAACCTATACAGCCTGTACTTACTAAATACCAAGGTGGGAAACACATATGAAATTGAATTCCTTGTCTACTCGAATCCAAACGATTGTGAAACACTTGGAAAGTGCGCGATTAACGTCTAAGACATATATACCCGAGCTTTATCATAAGGAAAGCGGATACCATACCTGGGATCTCGTGCATGAAGACCCTTCTTCATGGAATGTGTTCCGCAAAGGTGACGGCTGGGGCGGCAAAGATGTACACAGCTGCTTCAAAACCCGCATTCGCATTCCCGACCACCTGGAGGGAAAGAAGGTCGTCTGCTCCATCGTGACCGGTGCCACAGATATATGGAATTATGATAACCCGCAATTTTTAGCCTTCCTGAATGGAGAGCTGATCTGCGGGCTAGATGTGAATCATACCGAGATCGACCTGACTCCCGCTGCTGTCAAAGGAGAAGAGTTTGAGCTGGCACTGTACGCCTATTGCAGTACATCTGCCGCTGACGTTTTCCTGAACGTATATATTGCTGAGCATCATGAGCCCGTTTCGAATTTGTATTATGACCTGAAGGCTGCACTGGATGCGGCAGATCTGCTGCGCGAGGACGATCTGGAGCGTCTGAAGCTGATTGAACAACTGAACGAAGCTGTCAATCTGCTTGATTTACGCCAAGAAAATAGCGAGGCTTTTCATACATCGGTGCTGGAAGCACGCCAGTATCTGCAAAACCATATCTACGGAGAAACTCGTCCCGAAAATGATCATATCCCGACCGTTCACTGTATTGGTCACACTCATATTGACGTGGCATGGCTGTGGACACTGGATCAGACACGGGAGAAGGTTATCCGTAGCTTCGCCAGCGTGCTCTATCTGATGGATAAGTTCCCGGAGTACACGTTCATGTCTTCTCAGCCTCAACTATATGCATACCTTAAGGCAGACTTCCCGTCTTTATATGAGAAAATTAAAGAAAAGGTTGCCGAAGGCCGCTGGGAAGCCGAAGGTTCGATGTGGCTGGAAGCGGATTGTAACCTGATCTCGGGTGAATCCATGATCCGTCAGATTATCTACGGCAAACGTTTCTTCAAGGAAGAATTCGGCGTAGAGAACCGGGTGCTCTGGCTGCCCGATGTATTCGGTTATAGTGCAGCGATGCCGCAGATTATGCGCAAGAGCGGAATCGACTATTTTATGACGACCAAAATTGCCTGGAATGATACCAACCAGATTCCAAACGATACCATGTATTGGAGAGGCATTGACGGTTCTGAGGTTCTGACGCATTTCATTACGGCCAAAGACTATATTCCACACCCGGAATTCGGAAAGCATCGTTTCGAAACCACGTACAACGGACGTTTTAATGCTTCACAAGTGAAAGGTACATGGCAGCGATATCAGAACAAAGACATCAACACCGATGTACTGCAATGTTTCGGATTCGGAGACGGCGGTGGTGGACCAACGGAAGAAATGCTGGAACATGGCAGACGACTTGAAAAAGGACTCCCCGGCGTACCAACAGTGAAGCGTACATTTGTACGTGAATTTTTTGAAAAGCTGGAACAGAACCTGGACGGTGTACGCTCCGTTCCGCGCTGGTCAGGCGAGTTGTATCTGGAATATCATCGCGGTACGTACACGTCCATGGCTCGTAATAAAAAGTATAACCGTCACAGCGAATTTGCGCTGGCAGATGCCGAGCTGTTCTCTATGATTCAACGTCAGGCGGATGCCCAAGCCGTATATCCGACAGACGCATTGGAGCATGCATGGAAGCTGACGATGCTGAACCAGTTCCATGATATTCTGCCAGGCAGCTCGATTGAGCAGGTATACATCGATTCGCAGGAGCAATATGAAGAGGTGCTGCGTGTCACGGACGAACTGAAGAGCAGCGCCTTGAACGGCACTGTAAGCCAGATTACGTCGGACGGCGAAGCCATCGTTGTCTTTAACAGCACCGGCTTTGCACGGACAGACGTGGTGGAACTGCCTGCTTTTGCGAAAAAAGTAACCGTACATGATGGAGATCGTCCTATACCAAGCCAGTACACACCAGAAGGCAGCCTTGTGTTCCTTGCCGAAAACGTGCCTGCATCAGGATACAAAACGTTCCGCATCACGCCGGATGCCGCCGCTGATCTTGGCAGTGCAAGTGTATCGGTTGCCCAGTGGCAGTCCGAACAGCAATCTATTGAGACTCCTTGGTATGATATTCGCCTGAATGAAAGTGCTGAATTTGTATCCGTGTGGGACAAGCTGGAGGGCCGTGAACTGCTGCAATCTGGCGAACGCGGCAATGTGTTGCAAGTATTCGAGGATCGCCCTGCAGAGTACGAGGCATGGAATATTGACGATTATTATGAACAACATATGTGGGAGATTAACGACCTTCAGTCGATGGAATGGGTAGAGAGCGGCCCCGTACGTTCCGTTCTTCAAGTGAAAAGGCAGTTCCTTGACTCTGTCGTTGAACAGACCATCATTTTCTATGCACATACACGGCGGATCGACTTCCGTACCTTCGTAGACTGGAAACAAGAACATTTGCTGCTGAAAGCAGCCTTCCCACTCGATATTTGGAGTGAGAAAGCCGTCTATGAGATCCAATATGGTAACGTGGAACGCGCAACACACCGTAATACGAGCTGGGATCAGGCGAGGTTTGAGGTATGTGGACAGAAGTGGGCCGATCTTGCCGAGAGCGGCTACGGCGCTGCCTTGCTGAATGACTGCAAATACGGATATGACATTCACAATTCGGTAATGCGCCTGTCCCTGATCAAGAGCGCGACCTACCCGAACGAAAATGCCGACAAAGAGCAGCATGTGTTCACCTACTCCCTGTATCCGCATCAGGGTGATTTCCGTGAGGGACGTGTCATTCAGGCAGCTTATGATCTCAACCGTCCATTGGTTGGTCTGGAAGTAGGTTCACAAACTGGAACATTGCCGGGTACATGGTCACTCGCTTCTGTGGATCAGGAGAATGTCGTGCTAGAGGTTATTAAAAAGGCCGAGGACAATGATGACATGATCATACGTGTCTATGAAGCCTATGGCCGCCGTAGCCGCGCCTCCCTGCAATTGCCTGAGGGAACAGGCGTCACAGCGTACGCATGTGATTTGCTGGAGAACATCGAAGCAGATTGCCTTGTGGAAAACGCGCGTATTGCTTTTGATATCAAGCCATATGAGATTCTGACGTTCCGTATTCCGCGCGTATAAGGCATCTGGCTGAGCAGGCTTGTCATAAAGCGGCACAGCCCAGAAGCTGTCCAAGCATAGTATAGACGAGATCGGGAATCTGGTTAGATGCTAGCCAATACATCGTTCCATTTGTAAAAAGAGTGCCGCTTGTCCTTACGGACGAGGGCACTCTTTTTCTATGCGTTCTATTTTAAATGCTCAGTAATCTCTTAAAATTCCTCGTACTCACTCGGGTCTTGATTCCACAATCGTCCATCTGCACGATTAAACGAGGCAATAACCTGCATCTCCTCTGCGTTCAGCTCGAAATCAAAAATATGAATGTTCTCCTGCTGATGCTGCATAGAACCTGCCTTCGGAATCGGAATCGAGCCAAGCTGGATATGCCAGCGCAAGATGATCTGTGTTGGCGTTTTACCATGCGTTTCTGCAATACGAAGAATGTTTTCGTCCTTCAAAATATCCTGCAAAGCATCATTCCCACGTCCGATAGGACTCCAGGACTCGTTCACAATGCCATGCTTCGCATCTTGCTCCCGCTGCTTCGCTTGGTCGAAGAACGGATGCAGCTCAATCTGGTTCAGGCTGGGTGCAACGCCCGTCTCCTGAATCAGCCGTGCATTGTGCTCCGGCAGGAAGTTGCTGACACCGATGGAGCGGATGTATCCGCGTTTTTTCGCTTCAATCAGGGCTTGCCATGCCTCCACGTACATATCCCTCTTGGGATTAGGCCAGTGGATCAAATATAGGTCATAATAGTCCAGATCGGCTCTGTACAGCGATTCCTGAATCGCGACCAACGCTTTGTCATAGGCATGATATCTGCCCGGCAGCTTGGAGGTAATGAGCAGTTCCTCGCGCGCGATGGAGCTTTGTTTGATCGCTCTACCCACGGTAGCTTCATTTTCATAGTTGTACGCTGTATCAATCAAACGATACCCTGCATCGAACGCAGACGCAATGGACTGAACCCCTGCTTCCCCTTTCAAACTGTACGTACCAAATCCAATCGCAGGCACCTTCAAGCCATCATTCAACGTGTATTCCGGGATATGATTCATTCGAGAACTCTCCTTTGTAAAAGGTAGTATGATCTTTCCTGAGCAAGACTGGAAAATATGCATCGTTCTCTCGTTATTCTACCCCTTCACGCCGGCTTGAATCAATTCAGGCAGCTCCCGTTCTATTTAGCATCTCCTATAATTAAATCTGTGATGATGTCCAGCTGTTTCTCTACCGCAATAGGATCACTTGGAAGGAACTGATCAAAATCAATAGAGTACACATGGCCCGATTTCCCCGCTGGTGAAGCATTGATCAGCTTCTGTACATCCTTGAGCTTGTCCTCCGCACCCTTATTCACCGCCAGGAACAGACGGTTACCGATAAATTCGGGAATCACCTCGGTGGATACCTCCCATGTTTCGCCATGAATGACATCCGACTCTACCTTGGCTGCCGGCTTCAGCCCAAGATACTTATAAATAATATTGCCCCCCATATTGGTATCTCCGTATACAAAAAGGGCATCTGGACGTACGTTTAATATGGAGAACGTTTCGTCCGCACGAACATAAGGGCTGATTTTCGCTTTGTACGCTGCAATTTTGGCTGTAAACTTCTCATTCCACTGCTTTGCTTCTTCCTGTTTACCGAGAATATCCCCAAACATCTCTATATCTTTGATGGGTTCATTATTCTGCTCGATCACAATGGTTGGAGCAATCTTGCTCAATGCATCATACCCACCCTCCACAATCTCGGCTAATGCAGGTGTTGTTACAATCAAATCTGGTTGCAGGGACAGAATCTTTTCCGCATCTGGCGGAATGCCGATATCGGTAATCCCTGTCTTGTCGCTAATATGAGGGTTGTCCAGAACATATGTCGTTGTGCCCACCGGTTTCACGCCAAGTGCGATCAGCTCGCCCAGATGAAAGAAACTGACGACACGCTGGGGATGCACAGGGATGTTGGTCTCACCTTTCAGGTGTTTGTAGATCCGTGTTTCTGTAGCCGTGCTGTCTGATGCGTTCGTTGAAGTGGTTTGGCTCGCAGGCTCTTGAGCCGCAACTCCTCCTGTTGTATTACTTGCCTGACATGCACTAAGAATCAACGATGTACATAATACCATCATGGCTCCAAAGGCAGGTCTTGAAAATTGAAACATGGATGTGTCCCCTTCCTTATCTCGTTGATAATAAGACTCATTCTCATTATGGGAATGGAAAGGAGGGGAGACAATAGACGATTCCAACCTGTGTAATGGATTATTCTGAACCTGAGCAGCTTTCTGCTGCTCTGCGCGAAACTGAAGGGGGGAATGACCCGTGTGCTTTTTGAATAATCGACTGAAATAATATACATCTGCATAACCCACCTTGCAGGCAACGTCCTGAATGCGTGCATCCGACTTCAGAAGCAGCTGTTTGGCATGGTGAACACGCTCATGAATCAGATATTCGATTGGCCCCAATCCAATCTGATTGCGGAATAAACGCGATAAATAACTTGTGCTGCAATTATATCTACCTGCCAGTTTCTCCGCTGTAATGGACTCCCTATAGTTCGCTTTAATATATTTGATCGCCTCGGTAACGATGTTGGGTTTAGCACTCTCTGTATGCGCAAGCGTCTGGAGCTCTTGGCTCAAAACCTCGTATACCAAAGGCAAAAAAATGGATTGGGCTTGTAGTTGATCCAGCGGTTCATTACCCTTCCATAGACGTCCCATCACTTCACATTTCTCCTGAATCGGCAGCATAACGTTTGGTGTAAACCCATGAGACAGAGCTAGACTCCCCCGATCCTCCAATGACGCAGACGACGCTGTATATTCGATCAGATAACCTGTCCATTCCTTGTGGTGATCGGATACTTCAAAACTCGTGATCTTGTCCGCTCCTCCATGGAAAATGTAAGGTGAGTGACAATGATACATTTTATCCGACATCCTGATCCGGATCTCTCCGCGCGTAAGAATGAAGAAAAAACCGGTATGTGTTTTAAGCCTGCTCTCGGACAAATTTGGAATCTTCTCATCCTCTCCGCGATAGGACCGAATAGACTGCAAACGTACAGCGGTTCGGCTCCACTGCTCAATATAAGCATTCCAATCCGTTATGCTCTCCATCAACATCCCCCTGCCTGACCTCTACTGTATCCCGAACTCTACTAAGTGAGCGATACCCTATCTTTATAGTGAAACAATCGCTATTTTCAGCGGAAACACCGTCTCACCGCATTACCTTCTTCGCTCGCCTCATTCTCTGTCCTTAAAATATGCCCTATTATATCACAGACAAAAAGCCATCAACCGGAGAGGTTAATGGCCCTTTCGTATTATGAGGAGAATGGAAACTACATACTGGTGTTATATTAGAGCTTTTTATTGAAAAAAGTTGTATGGAATACTTGAACATCACTCAAAAGGTAACTTGATAAGTTAAGCTATCCAGCCTATCAATATTCACGCACATATTCTTTATTTTCCTTAAGCTGCACAATGTCATGACCCGTTGGATTCTGGAAGGCACGCAGTCCAAACGTTGAGGCCACCGCAAAGATATGGTCAAAAATATCTGCCTGCACATTCTCATATACAGCCCAGTTGGTGTCATTGCTGAAAGCATAAATTTCGAGAGGCAGTCCACGATCCTCCGGAGCAAGCTGTCTCACAATCATCGTCATATCCTTATTGATCTTCGGATGATGTCGCAAATACTGATGAACATACTCACGGAACACACCAATATTAGTGAGTTGTCTGCCATTAACATTACTTTCCCGATTCACTTGATGCTCTACGTTATATGCTTCAATTTCCTTTAATTTCGACGTCACATACTCGGTCAAATAGTGGATTTTCTCGAACTCGGCCACCATCTCTTCATCACAAAAACGAATACTGCTAATATCGATAAAAATACTTCGCTTAATTCTTCTACCTCCGGACACTTGCATGCCCCTCCAGTTGCGGAAGGAGTCCGAAATCAACGCATAACTCGGGATCATCGTAATCGTCTTATCAAAGTTCATGACTTTCACCGTATTCAAGGTAATGTCGATCACATCACCGTCTGCATTGTATTTCGGCATCTCAATCCAGTCCCCTACACGCACCATATCATTGGACGACAGCTGCACACCGGCGACCAGACCCAAGATCGAATCTTTGAAGATGAGCATCAATACTGCCGATAAAGCCCCGAGTCCACTGAGGATGATTAACGGATTCTGTCCGACCAGACTGGAGATGACGATAATACCGCCGATGATAAACAGGACAATTTTAGCCACCTGAATATAACTCTTGATCGGGCGAATTTTGGACACTTCATAGGTGCGATAGATATCATCAAATACATTGAGCAATGCATTCAGCACCGTAATCATGATGACAATCATGTAGGTCATGGCCGCTTTTTCAATCAAAGCCTGATAACCCGGGAAAATATACGCCGTGTAGTAGATAATAATAGCCGGTACGAGGTGTGACAGCCGCTGAAACAGCATTTTCTGAACGACGATGTGCCCCCATTTGAACCGGTTATGGCTCACAATCCGATGCACGGTCTTAAGTACAAGCCGTTTGGCAATATAATTGGCAATCATCGAGATCAGTGCAATAAAAATAATCATGATTACACTGGAAAAGTATCCAAGGGAGGGCTCAGTCATACCCAGTTCCGCTAGCTGGTTTTTGATAAAATCCATAGTTTCCTCCTGACGCAGTCTAGTTTAGCCTACTATTATAAAGTAGATTGGAGCATGAAGTAAAATTCATGAGAGAAATTCGGCTTCGTTGCAACAAAAAGACCCTCTCATTCTATAGAATGACGGGCCCTCTCTATTTTATGACACTACATTTTACAGCTTAATGCATGCTACTCGGCCATTCTCAACAATTCACTTACTGTAACCATGCGATACCCTTCCGCCGTTAATTCTTCCACCAGCACACGCACCGCCTCTACCGTCTGGGAACGATCCCCGTACCCGTCATGGAAGATCAACACACTGCCGGGTTTTACCACGGAACGAGTGTGCTCCAAAATGTGCTCAACCCCAGGATTGTCCCAATCCTGTGCACCGCCGTTCACCGCACCGATCGTTCGGTAACCACGCTCCGCAGCCAGAGCCAGAATGTCATCATTTACGCCAAAATAAGGCGGCCGGAAGCTGCGGGCAGCGTTGCCCGTGACTTCTTGAACAAGACGTTCCGCTTGCCGCAGTTCCTCTCCGGCCTCTTCCAGCGTAAGCTCGGTTAGGTTCGGATGGGTGTATGTATGATTGGCGATCTCATGCCCCTCACGGTGCACCTCTGCCGCAATGTCCGGGTATGCCTCCATCTCTTTGCCAATCATGAAAAATGTCGCATGCCCGCCTGCGCGGCGGAAGATTTCCAGCACTTGATGGGTGTATACCGGATGTGGGCCATCATCAAACGTAAAAGCCAAAATCTTTTCCTGTACAGATACCTGCTCAACTAACGACTGTTCCACCATATAACCACATTCCCCTCTCTGACTGCTCGGATCAACTCCCCCTTATTATTCCACGGCTGCAAGCCCGGGTCTAGTGTAGTCGTCACAACCTATGGAATCGTTATCTAAAATTCATTGAATCCGCTATCTCTTTCCCACGAAGCAAACTTCATCCTACGAATCAACCTTTGATTGCACCCGCAATCATACTCTTCTGCACCTGTTTGTTCAACAACAGGTAGATCACAACCGTTGGTACGGTTGTAATCATCAGACCCGCACCAATGATGCCCCACTGCGTGATGTACGTCCCAACCATCGACATCATGCCCACCGTCAGCGTTTGGTACGCCGTATTGTTAATAAACGTGACTGCAAACATCAGCTCATTCCAGCACGACAAAAACGTAAAGATCGCCACCGTAGATATCGCCGGGGTTACGAGAGGTAGAATAATGGAGAAAAACGTCCGGTATATGCCGCAGCCGTCAATGACTGCCGACTCCTCCATCTCTCTTGGAATACCTTTGAAAAAACTACCCAGAATGAAAACCGCCATCGGAATACCAAAGGCTACATACGGGATGATCAGTGCCCAGTAGCTGTTGAGCAGACCCAGGTTTTTCAAAATAATAAACAATGGCAATAGCGCTGCATGAATCGGCACCATCATGCCCATGAGTATCATCGTCATCGTTAGCCCGCTAAGTTTCCAGTTCATTCTTGTGATCGCGTATCCCGTCATGGAGGACAGGATTAACACCAGTACGATCGAGACCACCGTGACCAGCACACTATTCATAAAATAGTTCAGTACATGCCCGTCAGACAGCGCCTTGGTATAGTTGCTCCACAGAAAGGCTTTGGGCAGCCCTGCCACGTCCCCGCTGAAGATTTCACTGTTATCCTTCAGGGAGAACAGCGCCAGCCAGATCAGCGGATAGATCTGAATGACAGCGATAAGAATCAAAAACGCTTGCAATAGCACTTTGCCGATGGCTCCGGTGAGGGAGCGCTGAGGCTGGGCCTTTTTTTGCAACATGATATTGTTAACCGTACTCATACGTTTTCCCTCCCTCTACTCTGTCTTGAACAACGAATTAATAAGAACGGTACACACCAGACATTCCACAATGATAAAAACCGAAATCGCACTGCCGTATCCGTACCGGAATGTGTCAAAAATCGTGGCGTACATCAGCGTGCTTGGCACCTCTGTGCTGTAAAAAGGCCCACCGCCCGTCAGTACATAGATTAGGTCAAACACCTTGAACGCCCCGATTACGGAAAACACAAGACACACCTTCAGAATCGGCTTCATTAACGGGATCATAATGGACCAAGCCACACGCATACGGGAAGCACCATCAATTCGAGCTGCCTCCAATACATCTTGGGAGACCGATTTCGCGCCCGCATACATCAGCAGCATGTGGTATCCCATGTACTGCCACAGCGTTGGAATAAAGGAAGCCGTCAGGGCAGTCTGTTTCTGACCCAACCAGTCCTGCGCCCAGCTGGATAGACCGATGTTTTGCAGCAGCACGTTTAACAGACCATAATCGGCGTTGTAAATTTTCGACCATAACTGGGCAATCACTACCGTAGAGATTAGAACGGGTATGAAATATACGGTTCGGTAGAAGCCCTCTCCCTTGACGTTGGACGCTAAAATCAGCGCAAGCACCAAGGAGATCGGCAATTGAATGAATACGGAAGCGCCTGCAAACAGCAGGGAGTTTTTAATTGAGTTGATGACTCGGGTATCCTTGAACATCTCCACATAGTTGTCCAGACCGATAAACGCGCCCTTCCCTACGCCATTCCAATCGAGCAGACTGTAATAACTGGAGACAAAAATCGGAATCAGCACGATGCCGCAGAACAAAATCAATGTAGGCAGCACAAAGACGGCAATCGTACCTTTATTGGAAAATACAGAGTTCATTGCTCTTCTCCTCTCAAAGGCGTGACCGGAAGATCCCGGATCACGCCTCGTTTGGGCATTATTTTGATGGTTATATAAGTTGAACCAATGATTTTACACAATCCACTCCGATGACAGAATAACCTTACAATCGCTGTTATCCCCAGATTTTTTCTGTCCTCTCCGTTCAAGTGTAAATGAATAGTTCAATTTATATAGAAGGTGGCAGAGAGGGCTAGTTTACAAGTGTATATGAACGCGCACGTAGCATAAGCCTATACTTGCTTGCCTGTTTAACCTATAGACTTAGCTCCGTTGGTTTCAGCTGCGCCATCTGTTTGCAGAACTCCTCTGGCGTCACGTCACCAGCCAGTAGCTGGGCGATCAGATTTTTGTGTGCTTCCGCAGACTCGGCAGGCAGGATGTTATCCCACCAAGCGATGAACGAGGTCGCCGTTTTCATAATATCTGCCGCAGACAGATCGAGAGAAGACAGGCTGGAGGTGTCGAGAGAATCGGTTTTCCAGCTTGGCAGTCCCGCTCCCGCCAGGAAACCTTGTGTGCCGAGTTGCTCGCTCAGATACATGAGAAATTCCGTAGCTTCCTTCGGATGCTTGGTCGTCTGGCTGATGTAAAAACCGTCGACGGCTCCGCCGAAGATTTCAGTGCTGGTGCCTTTACCGTCCTCAAATACCGGGAACGGAATCACCTTTACTTTGCCTTTAACTGCCGAGGCAGACGGGTCTTCAATACCTGCATTCACCCAGTTGGCTTGGAACATCATTGCCCCTTTGCCTGCATTAAATGCCCCAAGCATCTCGTCATAACTCATACTGAACATACTGCTGTTGAACGCTCCGGCTTGTGCCAGCTGCTGCATCTTGGTTGCCGCCGCCACAAAGTCCGGTGAATCCCACTTGGACGGATCTTTAAACGCTTCAATTACCGCCGCATTCCCGGCTTGACGCATCGCAATCATGTCATACCAGTACATGCCCGGCCAGCGGTCTTTCTCCCCAATGACAGCCGGGGTAATTCCAGCCGCTTTTAATTTGGTGACAGCATCCAGCAGCTCGTTATATGTAGTCGGGATTTTGGCACCCGCCTGTTCAAACAGTTCCGTATTCACATAAAGGTTGGCAATGTGTGTGTACACAGGCAGTGTGAATATTTTACCGTCCATATTGATGGCCTCAGCCATCCCTGGGCCCATGCGTTCCTTGATATCGTCCGTCAGGTAACTTGTGATCTCCAGCACGTTACCGGATTTGATGTATGGCTGCATGAAGCTGCCTCCGCCCATGCCGTAGAACAGGTCTGGTGATTCGCCAGCCGCGATGGATGTTTTTACTTTGGTTTTGTACTGCTCTCCTGTTGTGCCTGTGCGTTCAACCTGGATGTCGGGATGCTCGCTGTTCCATTTCTCCACAATCTCGGGCAGCAATTTGGCCGATGGATCTGTCGTACCAACCGATTGATCCCATAGCGTCAGCTTGATTTTTCCATTGCTTTCTCCCTGTGCCCCTCCGTTTGATCCAGACGAGCATGCCGCCAGACTACCCGCAAGTCCCAAAGCCAGAAATAGACTTAAAGATTTCTTTAGTAGCGCTTTCATCATATGACCTCCCTGATCTGTTTTTTTGGTTATATACATATTTTAGTAATTACGCTTGGCGTTCTCCATTTAGAAAACAGGCATCGACTTGTAATATTCGAACATATATGAAAGCGCGACCAAATATTGAAATGTGCAGGGCTAACTTTTGACATTCCGATATTCGTTCATGGAACGGCCGAACTGTTTTTTGAATAACACACTAAAATAGTGCGGGTCCGGGATACCTACCTGCTCCCCGATCTCATACCCTTTCAAATCCGTCTGCTTCAGCAAGGATTCGGCCTTTTTCATACGAAGCTGCGTTAAATATTCGACAAACGTCTGCCCGGTTTCTTTTTTCATCAAACGCCCCAAGTGACCCGGACTTACGTAAAAAGCCGCGGCCGTACTCGACAGTCCCACCTCCGCATTCCCCATCTGCTCCTCAATGTACGCCTTGATCTGGTCAATCAGATTGCCCTCTTTGGCCTGTCGCTTCGCCTGAATCACACCAGTAATTGTGCGGACATGCTGCTCCAACATTATTTTCAACTCTGGTAAATGCTCTGCCATCAGCATCATAGCGACAGCTTCCTTGTTAAACGCCTGCTCGCCCTCAAGCTGCTGTTCCATTGCGGCACGCTGGCATTCGGTGATCACATCCATAGCCGCCATGCGGAACTGTGATACGTTGGAGAAAGGCGCAGACAGGATATGCTCAAGTTTGGACACCGCCTCTTCTTCCGCCCCAACACTAACGCAGAATTGTAGCTGCTGAAGCAGGCCTGCACCCGAGCGATAAAGCTGGCTAGTGTGCTGACCGTCAATCACAAGATCCTCGAAGTAGATCACCTGATTTTTCCCTGCAAACGCCTGATACTCCAGAGCGCGACAAGCTTCACGGTAAGCCATACAGACGCCCTCCCACCCAGAGTATAGCTGTCCAATCCCGATTGCTACGTCTGCCTCGGAACCTTCAACTTTAAGTAGACATCGCAGTTCTTCCAGAAGTCGCTCGGCCTGCTCGGTTAGCTTGGCATCAGGGTGGGTCGCAAGGATGACAATACGATTGTGTGTGTCCATAACAATGATTTTGTATATATCCTGCTGGTAATAGGCCTGTACGTGCTTCAAACCATTCATACGCATCAGGATCTGAACTTCCTCTGTAGAAGTTTCCGCTTGTGAAGGTAACGCGGCCTGTACCTCGATGATGGCTACTCGAGACTTCGGGTTGTCCTCAGAGATCGGAATGCGGTAGAAATGCAACTGTTCCCGCACCTCTTCCTCATGCAACACCCCTTGCAGCCACTGATTCACAAAACGTTCCTTCAGATACGGCAGACTGCGCTTCATCTCCTCTCGCAACTTGATCAGCTCAAATTCCCTTCCTCTCTCCTGCTCGATATCTGCTCGCAGCTTCGTGGTAACCTGTAATAATTCAGTAGCTCGAATCGGTTTCAAAATAAAATCGGATATGCCCAGCTTCACACTCTGACGTGCATATTCAAATTCATCATGTCCGGTCACCACTACAATTTTGATGTTCGGATAACGCTTCAAGATGAGACCGCTCAGCTCAATGCCATCCATTTTGGGCATATAAATATCTGTGAATACGATGTCCGGATGTAGCAACTCCATCTGCTCCAAAGCTTCCGCAGCATTGGAGGCTTCGCCAACAATTTGCATGCCTTGTTGTTGCCAATCAATACGCATACGCAGAAGATTTCGGATGAGATATTCGTCATCCACAAGCAATACTTTTAATGGTTCCATGATCCAACGTCTCCCTTCGGGATCGTAATGGTTATGGTGGTTCCTTTTCCAGGCACACTCTCAAGCTTCAACACATCTGCACGATCATAAAATATACGCAGCCGCTCCATCGTTCCCCACAGGCCAAAGCTTGTATTCACATTGGAAGTCGAGTCTGAGTCAAGCCTTGAAGTGGAATCGATTTTGAAGGAGTCCGAGGGATTGGCTTGATTAGTTATATTAGTTAGATCACGGGCGCTGAAGGACCCGGACATTGACTGATTAGACGCAGCTCGAATGAATTTTTGCTTTTCTGTACGCTGGATTTGCTGCACTTGTTCCTCAGACATGCCTACTCCATCGTCAGTGAGTAGTATTGTAACGGCATCTGACGTTTGCAGGGCTTGAATACGTATAATACCTGGACTACCTTTGGCGCGAATCCCATGATACAGTGAATTTTCGACCAGAGGCTGGAGTACGAGTTTTGGAATCACCACCTGCTCACAGTCCGGATCGATATCGTATTGCACCTCAAATACATCCGGATAACGCACCTGCTGGATGGTCAAATAATGACGTACAATCTCAACCTCTTCGCGTAGTGTGATGACCTCATTGCCTTTGCTCACACTCAGCCGATAATAACTTCCGAGTGCCTCCAACATTTCGCACACCTTATCATTCATACCGGACATTGCCAGAGAGGTGATTGAGTCGAGCGTGTTATACAGAAAATGCGGTTTGATCTGTGCTTGGAGCGTGTTCAACTCGGCTCGGCGGATCGTCTGCTGTTCCTGGATAATGCGCGTGAGCATCTGTTCAATCTGCTCGATCATCTGGTTGTATCCGCTATACAGCTGTTCAAATTCGTAACTGTTTAGCTCCACTTTGATTTTACGGAAGTTGCCACTGGGTGCTTTTTGCATGGATCGGAGTAACTTATGAATCGGCTTGATGACACTGCGAGAGATAATAAAAGAACTGACAAAAAAGACAGTCCCATTCACCGCCAACAGTATAAAAGCAAGCAGAACCAGAGATGTACTGCGGATGTCTGTTGCACGATATGGACTCATGCTGATGTACTTCCACTGATCCTCACCAGCTGAGCGGTAGGTCACCGCGTAATCCTGCCCACCTGAATGTAGAGTCAGGACGCCTGACGGCTGTTTCTGGAATGCCTGTGTTAACTCCGCTTGATTGGACTCCAAAATCTCTTGCATACCCACCTGCTTCTGAGCTGTAGAGGAGGGTGCATCAGGTGCAGTACCCTCTTCGGTTTCTGTAGATACTAGAGTTGTTGTATGTGTAGTGGAGTTAGTTGCAATAATTTGCTGATGCTCGTCCAGAATAGCCACTTGAAATGATTCGGAAGCCGGCAGATTAGCGTAAGCCTGCGCAATCGATTTCTCCTTGATGTTCATGACCAGAAAGCCCAGCGGAGATGTATCATCCAGGTCGCGCATCAAACGAATAAAAGAGACCACTTTTTCTTGTCCCTTCTCCGAATTTTTGCTATCCATGTTGCCGTTGCTTTCATGATGAGGAGAATTTCGAAGTTTATTTTCTTTTACATCTGTCCGTGTGTATACTGTGTTGTTTATGTTTTCTGCCAATACTCCGACTCCGGCTTCCTTTTCGTTGCTGTTACCGCCATTTAGTCTGAGTAAATATCGCCCTTTATACTTCAGAGCTTGCTCATACCACGGTGCATCCTTCACATTCGCTTCGAGAAAAGCCGGCCACTGCTGTGTGCCCACCGAAAAACGGTGTCCCGAGTTATCATAAATGTAGACTGAATCAATAATTGGAACCGCTTGCATAAGATTGGTTAAATACGAACTAACCTTGGATTGTATCTGCAAATTAGAATACACGTTGCCCTGCCGAAGCAAGTTCTGCAAGTTCGGATCGGAGAAAATCATTTTCGAATAATTGTTCACGTTCTCAATCATGAGATTCACATTCGTCTGGATCGACGTAATCGTCTGCAGAGACGATTCGTTGATCTTTTGCTGCGCGTCATTTTCTGAAATACGGTTCAACACCAGCGCACTAAACGCCACCGTTAGCAGAATAATAACAAAGTACGCAAAGGGAATTTTAAAGGCAAGTGTTTTGGGTTTACGCTGCATAAACTCTCTTATACGTAACATCAGATTTAACTTCCTGCTCAATACAGGACCCTCCATTCTTCTCAGATTCCCGAGAGATTTACGCTCCCTCGGACTGCATACAATTGTATATTATATGCCTGGATCTGGAAGAGGCTCAACACCTTTTATCGCTTTGTGCCGGTTTGTATTGGTAGAGAGGTTGGGCGTTAGGTGGAAAAAAGCTGAACTCGATATGGATGTGCCTTATTCGGCATAAAAAAAGACCTCCACCGTAAGATGTGAAGATCGCTCATATTGAATACGTAGTTGAGATTATAGTGAGAACTCAGTGACACCCTTTTTGGAGGCAAATTTCAGCGTGTAGCTGCCTTCTGTGCCGTAAGGCATGGTTGCAATGAAGATGCGGGTGTAATCCAGCCGACTCTCTCGAAGCACTTTTTTGACCAATGCAATGCCCCGCTCTTCATCCGTCACCACACAGAAGATGTTCATCACATGTTTCTTCGGATCAGCCACGCTACTTCCTATGTCGCATCCATCCACTTCCCCCAGTTCATGCTGGGTTAGAGCAGTTTCAAGATACTCCATGACCTTGTCCCTCAACCACTGATCACGTTTGCTACCGTTAGCACTCTTTAGCGGATATTGCACGACAAGCCAGTGTTTTTCAGTCATTTGGGGTTAACTCCTTTATATAGTATTGCTTGTTCACCAGTTTTATTGAATTCGGGATAGAATGGATTGGCCTCTTGGACTGTAAAAGGCTATTTCACACCTTTTTCATTAGTTCAGGATAAGGATTATAATTAAGAATATGGGCCCCGATGTGGACAACACTATAGGGAACTTATTTTTTTGTACTACTTGAACTAAATAAAACACCACGGAACCTGCTATAAAAATGAAAAATAGCGGCCAGTAAGCTATAGATGCCAAACCTCCTAATAGGATATATAACAAGAAACAAAATATATAATTTGCCTCTTTTCTATACATAACAAGGATTGAGTATAAGATGACCCCCAATATGCAACTAACATAAACATATAAAGCGATCATTCCCAGTTGAAATGTGAGATACTCTTTGTAGATAGGGACGGTTAATAAATAAATCAGAATACTTATGAATAATGAACCGCCTGCACCTTTAAAATATCGTATAAGCATCAATTAGGGCTCCTTTCTTTGTATTTTAATGTACTTGGTTAATTTACAGAAAAACCACCAATCAGACACTGATTGATGGTTTTTTGACTCTAATGGAGGCATAGAGCCAGGGGAATCAAACTCCTGCGTGAAGACAACGACACATAAAATTCTACGGGTGTAGTCACAATTTTGGTGTCACCCAAGTATCAGTAATCCTTAAGAACAGGATTAGCCCATCCAGGTATGGACTCCACACAATAGATCAAATTACCCCGTCTGATTTCCGCAACAATTAAAGGCTCGTATGTATTATCAATAATGATTACCTGATTTGCAATGGCCAGAGCCGGTGTAAGGTTCTTCAATGACTGACCATATCGATAACGAATGTCTTCTTCTGCAATCCAATGTCCACCTTGTTCAACACGAGATGCAACTCGATCTATATGCATTTGAACATCCTCAAGGCCGATATAGTAAACAACAATTTCGTAACTGTTTTCTTTTGCAATTTCCATATGTTTTAAAACAAATGATCCGGACAATGTCGTTTCAATAGCGAAGTTTACACCATTTTTAATGAGAGATCTAATCCTTTTTACAGCTTCCCTACCAGCAGATAGGTCAGCACTGCGCGGATTCTCTGGCTTCAACTCTCTTGCAATTTGATCCGGATCAACCAGTTCACCAAGCCACTCTCTCATTTGCATGCTAAGTGTACTTTTCCCTGCTCCATTGGTTCCAGCAAACACAGTCATGACTGGTCTGGTTTCACTCATGATATTCAAACTCCTGGCGTTTCCCAGTAGCATCAAATATAATTTCAAATTTATTACCCGCAGCATCCTCACGAACGCGTTTGTTGTTTTTTATATAATAAATAGAGGCACCTGATTCTTTAGCTTGTTTCCGTGCATGTTGATTTGCTTTTTTTAAAATTTCATGGAGTTGTTTTCGATTTGTAAACATCTGGAGTCCCCCAATCTAAATTTATGCTTATTATATCATAAACAGAAAAACCACCAACCAGAACACTGGTTGATGGCTTTTGACTTGACTCTAATGGAGGCGAGGGGAGTCGAACCCCTGTCCGAAGATAACGACACATAAGCTTCTACGGGTGTAGTCACAGTTTTGATGTCACCCGAGTATCGCCCCGTAACCGGCTATACGTTGGGTCAGCCTGATTGTCTTCTTCAGCACACCCCAGGCGGAGATGTGACAGCGTATCCCACTACTTGTTAGCCCCTAGTCCTGTCACATGGGCGATGCAGGGTAGAAGCACGCACACAGTTTCTTAGGCTGCGAAAGCGTAGTTTGTTTGTTGTTTGCCGTTTAATAGGCTTTAGCGTTGATAAAGCGGACGCGTCCCCACTACCCGCTACCCATGCTCGAACTATCCCCGTCGAATCCATAAACGCCCCCTCAATGAAGAAGGGCTCCAGGATTAATCCGTGAATACGGAGCAAAGGTGCTACACATCTAATCCCTCCAAGGTGAAAAGATGCTTCTTACATACTCGGCACTCCTGTCTGCTACATGAGTAATCATATCACAGCCCAAGGCACCGATATAGTGCAGATTGCTGGAAGGCAATCCAGTATACTGAGCACTGATGAAAGGTTATCCAAACTAACCATGCCATCAGGCTCAATCGTCTACATATTATACAACTTCACTCATCGGAAGTAAAGTTTACTCAGGCTGCCCATCACATCTTATAAATGGGACTTCATTGACTGGAACATTGTTATCATAAAGAGGTGCACAGAGCAAAATGGAGATGTTAATGATGTACATAAGCCTATAACCCATGGTATACACTCACAAACACACATGCCTGCATTGAATCCAGTCTACAACCGTTGGTTTTATTAACTTACCCATCCTTAAGAAAACTTACGCAGCATCCCTCATAAAAAAAGCCCCACACTCACCCGTGACAAGGGCAGCCGTGAGGACTCCTTCAAATCATCAATTCTTGAATTCAATAACCCAAGACAATCTACGCCCGCATGCTAACATCCCTAAACCACACTGCGAATCGACGCGAATGAACATTGGTGAAACGTCGTTCTCTTTTAACGAGCAACCTTCTGCTTCTCGCGCAGTGCACGTTGGATATCACGTTGAGCATCCCGCTTCGCGGCGGTGTCACGTTTATCATACTGCTTCTTACCTTTACCAAGGCCCAGTAACAGCTTCGCATAGCCATTACGGATATAGATCTTCAACGGCACAATGCTGTATCCATCCTGCTTGGACAGCCCGAGCAGCTTATGAATTTGCACTTTATGCATTAACAATTTACGTGTGCGTGTAGGATCAAGTGGATTATGCCGATTGCCTTGTTCAAAAGGACTAATATGCATATTGTGAATATGAATCTCACCGTTACGTATCGTTGCAAATGAGTCTCCAATGTTCGCACGACCGTTACGAATCGACTTGATTTCCGTACCCGTCAACACCATGCCCGCTTCATACGTATCTTCAATGAAGTAGTCATGGGAAGCCTTTTTATTCTGTGCAAGCACTTTACTCTGCCCATCATTCTTACCCATGTCCTCACTCCTTCTTCGTAAAATAAACCCGTACCCTGCTGTATCAGCATGGTTCCATGTTACACCAAAATACCCGTGCCAGACCTTAATTGTAGCAAGGACGGCTGTTAAAATCAAGAAAGAGGCAGCCTCCGCTGCCCCTTCTTACTTCTTACTCACTTCTTTTTCTTGCGTACAAAAGCTGCCGTTTCACTTCCTGCTCCGCCTTTGTTTTTCTTGCGCTTGCGACGTGGCGCTCCGCCTTCTTGCACGCCGCCTGGTGTAGCATTTTCTCCGATGAAAATACCACTAGGCGATGTATTATTACGCTTACCTCCGCCTTTGCCACCTTTAAAGCTACCGCCCTTACCGGACTTGAAGCTTCCTTCTCCACGGCCGCTGCCGTTTAAGCTGCCGCCCTGACCGCCTGCAGAAGAAGTCGTGTCTTGCCCGGACGATCCTGAACTATAACCGCCTTTACCTGAGCCAAAACCAAAGCTTACCGCGCCTTTGCCACGGTTGCTTGAACCACCGGCTTCAACCGCACGACGTTCACCTTTCGGCTTACCGCTGCCTCTACCGGCAAATCCTCCTGTCGATGAGCCTGCTCCGGCGTTTCCTGCTCCGCCGCGACCAGCTTGAGCACCCTTGTTGCTCTCTTGCGTAGCAGATCGGCCACCGCGATCACGTTTACCGCCTGCACCAGCGCTGCCGCCTTTGCCGCCACGGCCTCCACCGAAGCCACCTTTGGCTCCGCCTCGTCCGCTGCCGCTTGCAGGACGACCACCTTTACCGCCGCGACTACCACGGTCGAATCCGCCATCACGTTCTTTGCGAGGTTTCATATCGACCATTTCAAAATCAATCGTATACTCTTCCATGCTCACACGTGCTACGCGGATCTTCACTTCGTCACCGATGCGGAATACTTTGGATGTACGCTCCCCAATCAATGCCATGTGCTGGTCATCAAAATGGTAATAGTCGTCTGTCAACGCACTGAGACGAATCAATCCTTCCACTGTGTTTTCCAGCTCAATGAACATACCAAAGCTGGTTACACTGCTGATCATGCCTTCGAACTCTTCGCCGACCTTGTCGAGCATGTACTCGGCTTTTTTCATTTTCTCCGTATCCCGTTCAGCTTCCACCGCTACACGCTCACGTTCCGAGGACTGCTGTGCAATATCCGACATCCGGCTTGCCAAGTACTCCTGACGATTCTCCGGTAATGCTCCTTTGTTCTCAATCACTTCACGAATGACCCGGTGAATGACCAGATCGGGATAACGACGAATCGGGGATGTAAAGTGACTGTAGAATTCAGCAGCCAGACCAAAGTGACCAGACATTTCCGAATCATATTTTGCCTGTTTCATGGAACGCAGCATCATCGTGCTGATGACCGTTTGTTCCTTCGTACCATTGATATCCTCCAGCAGCGATTGGAGCGCTCTTGGATGGATCGCGTTGCCACGTCCTTTGACTTGGTGTCCGAAATTCGCCGCAAAGGCGAGGAAATTTTGCAGTTTTTCCTGATCCGGGTCTTCATGCACA
The DNA here is from genome assembly GCF_052691815.1 of Paenibacillus sp. TSA_86.1. Lineage (NCBI taxonomy): Bacteria > Bacillati > Bacillota > Bacilli > Caryophanales > Paenibacillaceae > Paenibacillus > Paenibacillus sp. TSA_86.1. The sequence goes on from NZ_JBQZGE010000013.1 coordinate 112,822, forward strand.
CGATAGATGAACGGCACTTTGAGCCAGTGGAAATGCTCCGCCACCGTCTCATTGGCAGCAAGCATGAACTCCTCAATGATTTGCTCTGCGATGGAGCGCTCCCGTTTTACAATATCAACCGGTTTGCAGTTCTCATCGACAATGATTTTGGATTCTTCAAAATCAAAGTCTACCGCCCCGCGGCGCATCCGCATCGCACGCAGTTTGAGAGCAATTTCCTGCATCAGGTGGAAGTCATCCACCAAATCTTTGTAACGCTCCAGTAGCTCCGGCTCTTCGCCTTCAAGGATTTTGCGTACGTTCGTATAAGTCATACGTTCCTTCGTTTTAATCACACTTGTGAAAATGTCGTGTTTCACAACCTTCATCTGGTCGTTAAACTCCATCTCACAAGACAACGTCAGACGATCCACCTGTGGGTGCAAACTACAGATTCCGTTCGATAGACGCTGCGGCAGCATCGGAATAACCCGGTCAACAAGATATACACTGCATCCACGGTTATACGCCTCTTGATCCAGTTTAGAGTTCTCACGCACGTAGTAGCCCACATCGGCAATATGAACACCCAGACGGTAGTTGCCGTTCGGCAGTTTTTCCACGTTAACCGCATCATCCAGATCTTTCGCATCCTCACCATCAATCGTAACGATGTTCAGGCCACGCAGATCGCGGCGTCCCTGTTGAATAATCTCTTCATCTGTGATGGAATCCGGTGCTTTTTCTGCTTCTTGCATCACTTCATCCGGGAAGGCTTCAGGCAACTGATGCTTGCGAATGACCGATAAAATATCAATACCAGGCTCATCCTTGTGACCCAGAATCTCAATAATTTCACCCTCAGCTGCTGCACGGCCCTCAGGGTAACTGACGATCTTGGCAACCACCTTCTGTCCATCCACTGCACCTGCAAAATTCGTACGCGGAATGAAAATATCACGATTAATCCGTTTATCATCCGGCATAACAAATCCATACACTTCATGACTCTGAAAAACACCTACAATCTGTGTGATCGCACGCGTCACAATCCGTACAATTTCACCCTCCAGGCGGCCTCCAGAAGGCCCTTGGGACGTTACTTTAACGAGTACGATATCACCATTCATTGCACTCTTCATATCATTCGCATGGATATACACATCCGGGTGCTCGCGATCCTCAGGAATCAAAAAGGCAAAACCTTTTGCATGCGCCTGCAGGCGGCCTCGCACCAGATTCATGCGTTCTGGCATACCATAACGATTGTTACTCGTCAGTAGAATTTTGCCGGATTCCTCCAGCGTGTTCAGCATAATCAGAAAGGCTCTGAAATCAGCAGCATCCTCAATCTTAAAGTGCTGTTCCAACTCCTGATAGGTCATCGGTTTATAAGCGGTCTCCCGCATGAAGTCAAGCAATTGTTGTTCGGTTATCATTAGTTTTTCACCTCGGGAAACGTAAGAGTATAGTCTGATCTCTTCTCTTTATGTATCGGAATCCGTGCTGTATTCATACAGGTACCGTGCGGTAAATACTGTTGAATACCGCGGCCTTACTATCTTCATACCCTAGTATACACGAATTCAATCCAGCCCATCCGTAGCTCGCCAAAAAAGCACCTTAGTCTGTGCTGCTGCCAGCCTGACACTCGAATTTACTCCTTCAGACAGTTTATGCAGTGAGTGATATGCCCGATCTGACACGAATCACCTTTATAAAAAAAACGCACAACACCAGTATATAACATTAGTAATATACTGGACCAACCAGGAATACCTGCTTTATTTGGGATATATGGATCAAAGAAAGGGGGAATCGAACAGAAGTAGAAAGCAAATCAAAGGTTTATATATTAAACGAAAAATCTAGACAACTGAGTGGCTTAATAAACGCTGGTAAACTTTGGATGAATAAAATTCTATTAAAAAACCTCCGTTTCTGCACGAAACGAAGGTTTATCCGTTAAGCCATTGGCTTCAGCTATTCGGTTTCTTTCTTGTGACCTGACTGCAAGTTACTTCGAAACAATCGTAACTATAACAGACAAAATCATAAATCCTGCACCCAGAACCACCGTTGCACGTTGCAAGAAAAGATCCAATCCGCGCGCTTTCGTTTTACCGAAAAGATGTTCCGCACCACCGGAGATGGCACCCGCCAAACCAGCGCTTTTCCCGTGCTGCAGCAATACTACAGTGATTAGACCGATCGAGAAAACAACGAGCAGCAATTTCAAAGCAATATCCATTCTTTCCACCTCCTACCCATGTGGGCATAACATCTGACCATAAAAACAGTTACTTTAATTGTAGCATAGCTACAGGTGTGATACAAGTAGTACACAGTAGACTATTTCCCTTAAATTTCAAAATTCATCGCCAAGTATTCATACTTCTACTACATCTCAATTTCACAGCCATCATAATCATAAAAAAGACAAGCCGGTTAGCCGGCTTGCCTGAAAAGCTGCGTACACAGCTTATTTTTTGAGGTTGTAGAATCCTTTAAGACCATTGTATTGAGCAAGCTCATCCAATTGATCTTCAATACGAAGCAATTGGTTGTATTTTGCGATACGGTCTGTACGGGAAGGAGCACCCGTTTTGATTTGACCCGCGTTTGTTGCAACAGCGATGTCAGCGATTGTGCTGTCTTCGGACTCACCGGAACGGTGGGAGATTACAGCTGTATATCCTGCACGTTTAGCCATTTCGATTGCATCGAATGTTTCAGTCAATGTACCGATTTGGTTTACTTTGATCAGGATGGAGTTACCGATACCTTGCTCGATACCTCTAGCAAGACGATCCGTGTTTGTTACGAACAAGTCGTCACCAACGAGTTGTACTTTGTCACCCAATTTTTCAGTGAGCAATTTCCAACCATCCCAGTCATCTTCGGACATACCGTCTTCAATCGTGATGATAGGGTACTTCTCAACCCATGAAGCCAGAAGGTCAACGTACTCAGCGGAAGTGTAAGATTTACCTTCACCAGCCAACGTGTATTTACCATCTTTGTAGAACTCAGTGGAAGCAACGTCCATACCCAGGAATACGTCAACACCTGGTTTGTAACCTGCTTTTTCGATTGCTTCGATGATTGTAGTGATTGCTTCTTCGTTAGAACCCAGGTTTGGTGCAAATCCACCTTCGTCACCTACAGCTGTGTTCAAGCCTTTGGAGCTCAGTACGGATTTCAGGTTGTGGAAGATCTCTGCGCCTACGCGAAGAGCTTCTTTAAAGCTTGGTGCGCCAACTGGCAATACCATGAACTCTTGTACGTCGATATTGTTGTCCGCGTGCTCACCACCGTTGATGATGTTCATCATTGGTACTGGCAATGCTTTAGCGTTGAATCCGCCCAGGTAAACATACAGTGGCAGTTCCAGAGCGTCAGCAGCAGCGCGAGCTACAGCCATGGATACAGCCAGAATTGCGTTTGCACCCAATTTAGCTTTGTTAGGCGTACCGTCCAGAGCGATCATCAATTTGTCGATACCCAGTTGATCCAAAGCGTCCATACCGATAACTTCTGGAGCGATGGTTTCATTTACGTTTTTAACAGCTTGCAGTACACCTTTACCAAGGTAACGGGATTTGTCACCATCGCGAAGCTCAACGGCTTCGTGGGCACCAGTGGATGCACCGGATGGAACGATTGCGCGTCCGATTGCGCCGGACTCCAGGTATACTTCAACTTCAACTGTAGGGTTACCGCGGGAGTCGAGGACTTCGCGAGCGTACACGTCAGAAATAATAGTCATGTGTGATAATCTCCTTTAATTTTGAATTTATTAAAAATTAGGACCACTTGTGTTTCCCCTTATCCACTACGTCAGCAGAATCGTCTTCCGATCGCTGTTATCCCCGGATTCCTTTGAACTTATTCTCATAAGTTGGAATCATGTGATAAAGGCGAACGCTAAACGCTTCTTCAGACGATTTCTGCTGCCTCCGTTCAGGGGTAAACGCCAAACTTCCCAATTTCATATATGGTTGCTGTACAGTTTATTTACGGGTAGCGATAACAGAAGTTCCTGTCATCTCTACCGGTTTCGGCAATTGCATCAGGTCAAGAATCGTTGGCGCGATATCGGCCAGAATTCCGCCTTCACGCAAGGTTACATTCGGATCAGTCACGATAAATGGAACCGGGTTTGTTGTATGAGCCGTGAACGGACGTCCTTGCTCATCAAACACCATATCCGCATTACCGTGATCGGCTGTGATCAGTACCACGCCGCCTTTGGCAAGTACCGCATCGACAACGCGACCCATACACTCATCTGTTACTTCAACCGCCTTGATCGTTGGCTCCAGCATACCGGAGTGTCCAACCATATCAGGGTTAGCAAAGTTCAAGATAATCGCATCATGTTTATCCGCTTCGATCTCGCGGACTGCTGCATCGGCTACTTCATAAGCGCTCATCTCTGGTTGCAGGTCATACGTTGCAACCTTAGGTGAGTTGATCAGCACGCGAGTTTCGCCCGGAAGCTCTACATCACGGCCGCCGCTGAAGAAGAAGGTTACGTGCGGGTATTTCTCTGTTTCTGCAATACGCAGTTGTTTTTTGTTATTCTGTACCAACACTTCACCCAGCGTATTGTCGAGGTTTTTAGGCGAGTACGCCACATAACCTTCAACCGTCTCGCTGAACAACGTCAAGCACACAAAGTGCAAGCCTACAGGGAACTTCGGTCCACGTTCGAAACCACGGAAATCGGAGTTCGTAAATACTTGCGACAACTGGATTGCACGGTCAGGACGGAAGTTTAGGAAGATGACGGAATCACCGCTCTCCACCAGACCTACCGGCTCACCATCCGCTTTAACGATGACCGTTGGTTCAACGAACTCGTCAAATACGGATTTATTGTATGATTCTTCAACCGCTTTGAGTGGATCAGTGTATTTCGGTCCATCGCCGTAAACAATAGCGCGGTAGGATTTCTCCACACGCTCCCAGCGTTTGTCACGGTCCATGGCATAATAGCGACCTTGCACCGTTGCGATTTTACCTACACCAACTTCATCAATTTTAGCGATCAGCTTCTGCATGAAGTCTTTACCACTGTCTGGCATAACGTCACGGCCATCCAAGAAGGCATGAATATACACGTCATTCATTCCTTCTTTTTTAGCCAGATCCAGCATCGCGAACAAGTGGTCGATGTGACTATGTACGCCACCATCGGACAACAAGCCGTAAAGATGAAGTTTTTTACCGCTCTGTTTCGCTTCGCGCACCGCTTTGACAAGTGTTTCATTGTCATAGAACTCGCCGTCACGAATCGATTTGGAGATACGGGTCAAATCCTGGTATACGATCCGGCCGGCACCGATGTTCAGGTGACCTACCTCGGAGTTCCCCATTTGGCCTTCCGGCAAACCTACAGCCTCACCGCAAGCAGTCAAAGTTGTATGTGGGAACTGGCTCATGTAACGGTCATAGTTCGGTTTTTTGGCTTGCGCTACCGCATTGCCTTCCACCGTGTTACGCAGACCGAAGCCATCCATAATGATCAGTGCTACAGGTTTTGGAGCTGTCATCTTACTTCGCCCCCTCAACAAGCGCGATGAACGAAGCCGGCTGCAAGCTGGCACCGCCAACAAGTGCGCCGTCGATGTCGCTTTGTCCGAGGTATTCTGTTACGTTTTCCGGTTTAACGCTGCCGCCGTATTGAATACGAACTGCATCAGCAACCTGCTCGTTGTACAGATCCTTCACCAGTGTACGGATGTAAGCAATAACTTCATTCGCATCTTGGGATGTGGAGGATTTGCCTGTACCAATCGCCCAGATTGGCTCATAAGCGATAACGACTTGTGCCGCTTGCTCTGCAGAAAGACCTGCAAAAGCCGCTTCTGTTTGTACTTTGCATACATCTTTTGTTTGGTTCGCTTCGCGCTCTTCAAGCGTTTCGCCAAGGCAGAAGATTGGAGTCAGTCCGTGACGGAATGCTGCATGCAACTTTTTATTGACAGTCTCATCGGTTTCCGCAAAATATTGACGGCGCTCCGAGTGACCGATAATCACGTAATCTACACCCAGTTCTTTCAGCATGATACCGCTGATTTCACCAGTGAATGCACCATTGTCTTCAAAGTGAAGGTTTTGTGCACCGATTTTGATGTTAGTGCCTTTCACAGCCTCTACCAGGGATGGCAAGTTTGTAAAAGGTGCGCAGATTACTGTTTCTACGCCTGCGACTTCCGCTTTTCCTTTAACTTCCTGAATGAAGTCATTGGATTCGGAAACCGTTTTGAACATTTTCCAGTTACCCGCGATAATTGGTGTTCTCATTGGTTTCAACTCCTTCATGCTATAGCTTAAAGCTTACTTGTCGTTTAATGCAACTACGCCTGGAAGCACTTTGCCTTCCATGAACTCAAGCGATGCACCGCCACCTGTGGAGATGTGATCCATTTTGTCAGCCAATTTGAACTTCTCAGCTGCTGCTGCAGAGTCGCCGCCGCCGATTACGGTGTATGCAGATGTCGTAGCACAAGCTTCTGCTACTGCACGAGTACCGTGGGAGAATGGCTCAATTTCGAATACGCCCATTGGTCCGTTCCATACAACCAGTTTGGAGTTTTTAACAACGTCAGCATAAATCTCACGTGTTTTAGGACCGATGTCGATACCTTCCCAATCTGCAGGAATGTCGCCAACTTCAACGATTCTGGTGTTTGCGTTCGCACTAAAGTCGTCAGAGATTACGATATCCACTGGCAGGTAGAAGTTTTTACCCAGTTTTTTTGCTTTTTCGATAAAGCCAAGTGCTACATCCAATTTGGACTCATCCAGCAGGGATTGACCTACTTCGTAACCTTGAGCCTTCATGAAAGTGTAGGACAGACCGCCACCGATGATTACGTTGTCTGCAATGTTCAGCAGGTTGTCGATCACATCGATTTTGTCTTTTACTTTGGAACCACCGATGATCGCTGTGAAAGGACGCTCAGGGTTAGAGATCGCTTTACCCAACACTTCAAGCTCTTTTTCCATCAACAGACCGGATACTGCTGGCAGCAGGTGAGCGATACCTTCTGTAGAAGAATGTGCTCTGTGCGCCGCACCAAACGCATCGTTAACGAATACGTCAGCCAGTTCAGCGAACTGTTTTGCCAATTCCGGATCGTTTTTCTCTTCGCCTGCGTGGAAACGAACGTTCTCAAGCAACAACACGTCGCCATCGTTCATCGCCGCGATTTGAGCTTTAACCGCTTCGCCAACGGAATCATCCGCTTTAGTAACCGGTTTGCCCAGCAATTCAGACAAACGCTCCGCTGCTGGAGTCAAACGCATAGATTCTACAACTTCGCCTTTTGGACGTCCCATGTGGCTCGCCAAGATGATTTTAGCACCTTTTTCAATCAAGAAATTGATCGTAGGCAGTGTTGCGCGAATACGTTTGTCATCTGTAATTTTACCATCTTCGAGCGGCACATTGAAATCTACACGCACGAATACCCGTTTTCCATTCAATTCGATATCACGTACACTTTTTTTGTTCATCTCTATTTCCTCCGCACCCATGTATTTGGTGAACCTTTCAAGAGCTGGATCCCTTGTTAGTCCTGGTGTTCATGAGAAATTTACTAAATATCCATATATAAAGAGCGGAAACAATGACAATCTGTTTCCGCTCTATGTTATTACAGATATTACTTGATCATTTTTGCAAAGTGCTCCAATGTGCGAACCAATTGAGCTGTGTAAGACATTTCGTTGTCATACCAAGCTACAGTTTTAACCAATTGTTGGTCGCCAACAGTCAGAACTTTAGTTTGAGTTGCATCAAACAGGGAACCGAAAGTGATTCCTTGGATATCTGAAGATACGATTTCGTCTTCAGTGTATCCGAAAGTTTGTGGATCGGAAGCTTCTTTCATTACTGCGTTAACTTCTTCAGCAGTAACTTTTTTGCCCAGAACAGTTACAAGCTCAGTAAGGGAACCTGTAGCTACTGGTACACGTTGAGCTGCACCATCCAATTTGCCTTGCAGTTCAGGAATAACCAGACCAATTGCTTTAGCAGCACCAGTCGTGTTAGGGATGATGTTTTCAGCTGCTGCACGAGCACGACGGAAGTCACCTTTAGGGTGTGGAGCATCCAACGTGTTTTGGTCGCCAGTGTAAGCGTGAATTGTAGTCATCAAACCTTGAACGATTCCGAATTTGTCTTGCAGTGTTTTTGCCATAGGTGCCAGGCAGTTCGTTGTGCAAGATGCGCCGGAGATTACAGTTTCAGTACCGTCGAGAATTTCATGGTTTACGTTGTAAACGATGGTTTTCATGTCGCCAGTAGCTGGTGCGGAGATAACAACTTTCTTAGCTCCACCTTTCAAGTGTTTCTCAGCTGCTTCTTTTGTTGTGAAGAAACCAGTACATTCCAGAACGATATCTACGCCCAGGTCGCCCCAAGGAAGTTCTTCCGGGTTACGGTTAGCAAGCACTTTAACTTCTTTGCCGTTCACTTTGAAGAAGCCATCGTGTACTTCAACATCGCCATCAAAGCGACCTTGAGTTGTGTCATATTTGAGCAAATGAGCCAGCATTTTAGCGTCAGTCAAGTCGTTGATTGCTACTACTTCGATGCCTGCTACATTTTGAATACGGCGGAATGCCAAGCGTCCAATACGTCCAAAACCGTTAATACCTACTTTAATCATGAGTAAGTTCCTCCCAAGTTTTGATTAATTTTATGAAACTATATATTCAAGACAGACGGTGAAGTCCGTCAAGACAACAAGAGTAATGTTGAAAATAAAACTGATCTCATCTCTGGCAACGATAACTATTCCATATCTGCGACAATGACCTCGGCCGCAGCCTCATCAATAATCAAGATATCCTCCTGCCCGAATCGCAGTACGGAATGAATGGCAGCTGCCTTGCTTTTGCCACCCGCAATACCGATGACAACATCGGTGCGTTCAATATCCTGAAGCCGCATACCCAGTGTAAGCATGGTATGTACCACCTCACCCTGACCGTTGAAATAATACCCGAAGGACTCCGATACGGCCCCCTGCTCCTGAAGTTCTTCGATGATCTCCGGTGCAAGCTTGCGTCTCTTCGCCATCTCCACAGCATCACCAATGCCATGGATTACGATGCGTGATTGCCTGATCAGCTGTAAAATCTCCTGAACACCCGGATCCTGGATCAGCGATTCATAGGCATGGTCACTAAGCAAATCCGGTACATGCAGAAGTTTGTACTGCGCCCCTGCCCGCTTTGCCATCGTGGATGCGATCGTATTTGCCTGAATTTCCAGGCTTTCTCCCAATCCGCCGCGCGCTGGTACAAACCAGACACCCTTCAGCGAAGTGGGCGGTGTGAGTTGCTCTGCGACTCCAGCCGTTGTTGATCCGCCTGTAACGGCGACAACGTCGTTGTCACTCATGATGCTGCCGAGAGCCTTCGCTCCGGCTCTTCCAAGTTCCCGCTTGGCATAAGGAGATACGTCCGAATCGCCGGGAACTACAACTACCTTTTGTAAACCGTAGGCTTGCTTGATTCGTTCTTCCAGCTCGGATAATCCAAACAGCTCTTTCGCGACAGGTTCTAACTGCTGCAGCAGATTGTACCCTGCCTCACTGATCTTCATGCCAGCACTGTCAATTTCGATAAGTCCCTGAGCCTTTAACAGATCAGTCTCAGCTCTCAGAACCCGCTCGGTCATCTGCATGGAATTGGCTAACGTTCTCCGCCCAATCACATCCGATAACATGATCTGGTGCAGAATCGTATACCGCTTTTTCAAGACATCCATGAGATCGGGCAGAAGCTGCTTTTGCACTTCTAAGATCGTTCGCATGCTTTCCACTCCCGCAAGCTTCTTGTTCCAAGCTTCAATCATGGCCTCAAAACGTCCCGGGTTAACTTTTTAAGTCCCACGTTCATTCTACCTAAAACTGACGCGATATGCAAGTGTTTCGAATGCTTATTTCGATACGTCAGCAGGCGTCTATACGCGCCTGTTTTCACAACCTCTACACGTTTGGACAAGAAGCAACGGATCTCATACCATATATAGAAGAGATACATAAATAGTATCTATATATTGCTTTGTTTCATTTTCATATGGCATGTCCAAAACCTCTTATAGCATGTACCGAAATAAAGGCTTTATCCCTTCTTCTTTATCATGATCATTTCCGAACCATTCCAAACCACCTATGGAATAACTCAAACCCTGCATATCGGGTGAATTAATGTATTCACTCTAACCTAATTCGTAAGACCTCTAACCAAAGCAACTGCTTGCATTTCACTAACTCATAGGCTATAATCATTATTGCTGTCACATGATGTGCGCCCGTGGTCCAATGGATATGACGTAGGCCTCCGAAGCCTGAGATCCAAGTTCGATTCTTGGCGGGCGCGCCACTTATTTTTAACAGCTCATAATGCATTTAACCAACGAAACCGAAAAGGTTTCTTTTTTTTCAAAGTTAGTTTGACTTTCTTTGACTTTTTGTTTGAGATTGTTTATTATGTGGTTAATACGGTAACAGTTTAAATATAAACACCCATTTAACACTTACATTTCCGAGGAGGTTTTTCACGTGAGTTATATTCCAATGGTCGTTGAACAGAGCAACCGGGGTGAGCGCGCTTATGATATTTATTCCAGATTGCTGAAGGATCGTATCATTTTTCTTGGTAGCGACGTGAATGACGTTGTGGCGAATGCCATCATGGCACAGATGTTGTTCCTGGCAGCCGAAGATCCGGAGAAAGACATTCACTTATACATCAACAGCCCAGGCGGATCTATCACAGCGGGTATGGCGATCTACGATACAATGCAGTTCATCAAACCGGATGTATCTACCATCTGTGTAGGTATGGCGGCTTCTATGGGTGCATTCTTGCTAAATGCTGGTGCAAAAGGTAAACGTTTTGCGTTGCCTAACAGTGAAATCATGATTCACCAACCACTCGGTGGTGCACAAGGTCAAGCGTCGGACATCGAAATTCGTGCACGTCGCATTCTGAAAATGCGTGACACGCTGAACCGCATCATCTCCGAGCGCACAGGTCAACCCCTGGAGCGTATTGAGAAAGATACAGATCGTGACTACTTCATGAGTGCTGCTGAAGCAGCCGATTACGGTATCATCGATAAAGTAATCCAAAACGTAGGCGCTCAAGGCATCTAAACTGCTGCCTGGTGGCTAGCGGAATCATCGCAGGGCGGGCTTCACCGATATAGGTGAGCCCGCCCTGCGTTATATTCAAGCAAACAGGCAAGATCACACCCGTCAGTGGGGTGTGTTGCCTGCATAACAAAAAGTCCCCGTCATCTTGCTTGACGGGGACTTTTTGTTTATTATTTTTTTACTAGAAGAATGGTATAATTGCTCTTGATTTAACCTGGACGAACTTACTTGTCTGACGTTACGTTGCTAAACGGCGCTGTGCCCTTAGGCAGAATTTCCTTATACGTGAATTTGATCTCAGGGAAACCTTCGGCATACGCTGTGTACTCATACAACTGGAAGAATACCACTGCACCTGTTGGCGTCACGTAGAAATCCTGGTCTTTATTCAGACCTTTGTAACCGCTCAGGTATCCCGTGTTCGCTTTCAATTGCTCGCCAACCTTTTTGCTGATCGTTTCACGCATCGATTTACTGTTTGCAATTACATCATCCAGTGTAAGCTCTTTACCTGTGTCGAGAGCAAACGTATGACCGGTGCGAGTCGTCATGCCATGTGCTCCAGCATAGTCCTCATAACGTTGAGTGATCAGACCCAGTACGCCGTTCTCATTGTAAGTCACCACATACGAAGCTTCGAACGCATACGGGCGTTTTGCAGTTGCTCCACCGAATTCGGACGTTTGTTTTTTGAACGCAGCAACAGCGGTGTCTACTTCATCTTTGAGCACTTTGTTAATCGCCGCTTCGGCCTCTTTGCTAGCTAGTCCACTCACTTGCGGGTACTGCACATCCACCTCAGCATTTTTAACGGTTACATTCGCTTTGGTCGATTTCACCTGTACGTTATTTTGTCTCACTTTGCTCAAGGTTAGTGTTTTGGTTTTGGCATCCCAGCTACCTTGTACACCCAAATAATCTCTCATTGCAGAGAACGGGATGTACAAACGACCCTGAATCAATTTGGCTTCCACCTGAGGGTAATAACCGTTAATGTAGACGTTTGGCTGTCCATCCATCAGGCCGATGGTCATCGCATTGCTTGCTGCTGTTACTGTATATGACTTGGTTTTAGCATCATATGTCAGTGTACCGCCCGCTACATCTTTGACCGCTGTCAGCGACACCCAAGTTGACCCACCTTGGAGCAAACCTTTTTGCGTCATCGTTTTACCGCCTGATTTCAGCGTCACCTCAGCCGGTGTAGTCACTTTGGAAGTTACAGAAGCGGCTTGAACCGATTGATCCACCCAAGCTGTGCTGCCCCCCATAATTACGCCTGCTGCCAATAATGCACTCGTCCACTTTTTCCATGTTTTCATATATAAAACTCCTCTCTACTTTTCCATCAGGTTTATTGCGTATGTAAATTGAATTAGATTGAATAGGCCATACGCTTACCTCTTTATTATAATTAACCCGTTTTCGGAAAGGTTTACAGCTCCAGTTACAATGTTGATGAAAATCGTACGATAAAAACTGTAGAAAATGAATGTTTTGTCACGAACAATGCTACAAAAACGACATGATTGCGTCTGCTTTTTAATAAGTAACACTGACATTTTCCAGCCCTCACTTCCTCAAAGCCAGCATGTGCAACAAAAAAAACACTGCCTGAACGGCAGTGTTTTTGTCATTATTTTAAATTCTTGATATTTAATCATTTTAGTTCTCTATCAAGCAGAATCTTTTATTTCATCTCATACGTGATATTGAGAACAGTACTGACTTTCACCTGACCCGCTTCAATCTGTGTACCTGCATTCGAATCACTTGTTGCTTTCGCCATTAGAGATTCACTCGCATAGAACACAGGAACATTAGCATCCGGTTGACTTACCGAAAGAACAGTTCCAAGCTGGCGTTTCACCGCTTTGGCAATTGCTCCGGCTTTTACATCTGCATTAGCTACCGCCTTAGCAATAACCTCGGATTCGTATTTCTCCGGATTCTCTACTGTGAAACGTACATTTTCGATATTGTTGGCACCTGCCTGGGATGCTGCATCCAGCAATTCACCAATCTTGTTCATATCGCGGTATGTCACTGTCAATGTATGATGTGCTGTATACCCTTTAATTTTCTCTCCATCTTTTTCACTATACGTGTAGTTTGGTTGCACATAGAATTGACTGGTTTGGATATCGTCTGCACTAATCTTCCATGTGTTTTTCAGTAGATTGGTGACTTTTTGAATTTTCGCCGCATTGGCCTTTTGAGCTGATGCTGCGGTTTCAGCAGTACTGTTCACTCCAATAGACAGATAGGCGATATCCGGTTTTACCTGAATCTCACCTTTACCAACGACATTAATCACATTTTGCTGTACTCCCTGAACCTCTGCGGCATAAGCATAGTTTCCTGGCGTAACCCAAGCTGTACCTCCAACGAGCAAAGAACTTGCCACCAACACAGCACCAATCGGTTTCATCCATTGTTTACGCATTACGAATTACCTCCTCATATGTTAACTTCTCAAACTTGAAGCGATTTGATACCTTAACAGACGGGACAAATTCCATAATGTTGCACTTGACGGCCCCGATTATATAAAATTTATATGAAACGCAAAAAAGCCCCTTGCGGGACTTCTTTAATCATTAATGCGGATTTACTTTTATTGATTCTCAAGCTCTTCCTTGCTCACCAGACTAACTAAAGCGTTTACAGCCTGATCGGCATCCGCGCCTTCTGCACTGATCTGGATTTCTGTACCTGTGCTAATTGCAAGGCTCATGATTCCCATGATACTTTTAGCATTTACTTTTTTATCGTCCTTCTCGACGAACACTTCAGATGAGTACTTATTCGCTTCTTGAACGAACAGTGCTGCAGGTCTGGCATGGAGACCCGTTTTCAAACGGACAACTACCGGGTGCTTTGTCATAGAAACTTACCCCCTATTATGAAATCTGGACATTAAATACACAATTATATTTATACAACATTATACCATTAACCCGTGCTGGACACTAGAAGAAAAAACATAGCCTGCTTCCACAAGCAGAAAACGAGCCTCAAAGCTCTCTCTTCTTCTGTCCTGAACCATCTAGGCCACCCTGATTGAGTAGCATAAATCTACAACTTAGACCTTTCATTCGAACGATTAACCCTAACGTTCCGCACGCACTTTCTCAGCCAGTTCATCAATTTTCCGAAGCCGATGGTTCACGCCTGATTTGCTCACCGTGCCCTTCAGTAACTCGCCAACTTCCTTTAGATTGATATCTGGATGAGCAAGCCTTACCTCGGCCACCTCACGCAGCTTATCCGGAAGAGACTCCAGGCCTACTTCCCTTTGCAGCAGACGGATATTGTCGATTTGTCTGACCGCCGCCCCAATCGTTTTGTTCAGATTAGCTGTCTCACAATTGACGATCCGATTGACGGAGTTACGCATATCCCGCATAATTCGTACGTCTTCGAACTTAAACAGGGCCTGGTGAGCACCAATGATACTAAGCAGCTCAATGATTTTCTCACCTTCCTTAATGTATAGGATGAATCCTTTTTTCCTTTCTATACACCGGGCATTGAGATGAAATTCATTCGCTAGGTCTACCAGTGCCTGACAATGCTCCTCATACATGGACGCAATCTCCAGATGATATGAAGACCCCTCTGGATTATTAACCGATCCGCCCGCCAAGAACGCACCGCGAAGATATGCTCGCTTACAGCAGTTCTTCTCCAGTAGCTCTGCATTAATGCCGGGAGTAAACAAAAACCCTTCGGAGACGATGTGTAACTCCTTCAGGATCTCCTGAACCATAGACGGAACACGAACAATGTACACATTGTTCTTTTTCAGCCGCATTTTTTTGCGAACCAACAATTCCGTATGCACTTGAAAATGTTTTTTAAGCAGAGAGTATGCCCTTCTTGCAATGGCAGCATTCTCTGTCGAAATATCCAAGATGACCTTTTTATTCGATAACTGCACCGAACCCAGCATACGGATGAGGGCTGAAAGTTCCGCCTGTTCGCAGCACGCTTCACTTTCAATCATCGTTAATTCTTTTTTGGTCTGTGCTGCAAATGACATGGGACTTCACCTCTTCCGTAACATCCAATTTTGAACCAGCTGATAAATATGATGACTGAGCTTATCGGCATCATGGCGCAGGTAGGTTTTGAACAAAACAAGGGTGTCTGCGACAACCTGATAACCCGAGCTTTTCAGCACATTCATATCGAGAACAACCGGCTTTGCTCCTTTTTCCGCATATTTATTTTGCACTTGCAGCGGAATATCACCATTATTAACGATCACATAGTCAAAGAGCTGATGACCGATATGCTCGTGAACCGCTTTAAGATGATCACTCACCGTATAATTATCGGTTTCACCTGGCTGTGTCATAACGTTACAGATAAACATCTTCACTGCATCCGTTTCGACAACAGCTTCAGCCAGTTTGGGCACAAGCAGATTAGGAAGGATACTTGTATAAAGACTGCCTGGACCAATCAGAATCGCATCCGCCTGGCGTATCGCTTCTACAGCTTCTGGCAACGGCTCCACGTGATCCGGTTCAAGGAAAACACGTTTAATGCGTCCGCCTGCCTCCGGGATTTTGGACTCGCCTGTTATAATCGACCCATCCTCCATCTCGGCATGTAATACAACAGCCTGACCCGCTGCCGGAAGCACCTGACCTCTAACGGCAAACACGCGGCTAAGTTCCCGCACAGCAGTCACAAAGTCGCCTGATATATCCGTCATCGCAGCCAATATCAAATTGCCCAGGCTGTGGCCTGCAAGCCCCGCGCCTGTATTGAAACGATATTTTAACATGTCTGAAAGCAGTGGTTCCACATCCGCCAGCGCGGTAAGCACGTTACGAATGTCGCCAGGAGGCGGCATTTGCAGCTCACTACGCAGGATGCCCGAACTCCCACCGTCATCGGCAACCGTAACGATGGCCGTGATATCCATCGGCTTTTCTTTTAAACCACGCAACATCACGGATAATCCGGTTCCACCGCCCATTACAACGATTCTCGGACGTTCTCTCCGTGGTCCGGCCTCTTTCATCCCTTCACCCTCTTTAATGACGATCCCGGTCAGCGTCGCGATGGCTTACGGTAACAGCTTCAGTCTCACTGCTTCCCAGCATTTTGCCCAAATATTCCGATATTGCTACCGAACGATGCTTGCCCCCGGTACAGCCGATTCCAATAATAACCTGGCTTTTGCCTTCCTTCCGGTATTGCGGAATCAGAAAATGCAGCATATCCAGCAGTTTGGTCAGAAACGCTTGCGTTTCCGGCCATTTCATTACATATTCGTACACTTCACTATTTTGTCCTGTATTCGGCCGCAGATGATCAATATAATGCGGATTCGGTAAAAAACGAACATCGAATACGAGATCCGCATCAATCGGAATACCGTATTTGAATCCGAAAGACGTTATATTCACCGACAACATCTGGGTCTCCAAATGGGAGAAACGTGAGATGATGCGCTCTTTCAATTGAGCCGGCTTCATCGTACTAGTATTCAGCACCTGCGTTGCTGAATTTTTGAGTTCCTCCAGCATCTTGCGCTCCAGCTTAATGCCATCGAGCGGCATTCCTTCCGGGGCCAGCGGGTGTCTGCGTCTACTCTCTTTGTAACGCTGAACCAGCACAGAATCTGTGGCATCCAGAAATAAAATTTCACAGTGGATCGTAAAATGATCCTTAATATAATTTAAAGACTCGGACAATGCCGTAAAGAATTCACGTCCTCGCAGGTCGATGACCAGCGCCACCTTGCCGATCTTACCATTGGACTGTTCGATCAACTCTGCGAATTTGGGAATTAAAACAGGTGGTAAATTGTCTACACAGAAAAAACCCAGATCCTCCAGGCTCTGCACAGCTATCGTTTTACCCGCTCCGGACATGCCCGTAATGATAATGAGCGTGGCGCCTGTGCCTGGTGATCCCTCACCGTCAAGCATAAATGTCCCCTCCTTATCATATTGATGTCGGATTATCGTGTTACGAAATTACTACGAACGCAAGAGGAGACCTGCTGCACCTACGATACCTGCATCATTACCCAGCGTAGCTTCTAGAATCTGAACGCCCTGCTGCAGCGGTTCCGGTGTCAATTGAGCGAATACGGTACGAATTTCATCAAACAGGAAGTCACCTGCCTTGGATACACCACCACCAACAATGAACAACTCCGGATTCAGCACAGCTGCTACGGTTGCCATAGATTTGCCCAAATAGTACGCTGCACGATTTACAATCCGCAGTGCCACTTCATCGCCTGCTTTGGCCGCATCAAATACTTCCTTGGCAGCAATTTTGTCTACCAGTGCAAGTGACGTATGATCCCCACGCTCAACAGCATCCTTCGCCATACGAATGATACCTGTTGCAGATGATACCGTCTCTACACATCCCATTTTACCACAGCCGCACTTGATCGCTTCCAGATCAGGTACCACACTGATGTGGCCCAGCTCCCCTGCCATACCTGAAAAACCTTGATAAATCCTACCATTCAGGATGAGACCGCCGCCAACACCAGTACCGAGTGTAAAGCATACACAATTGTCTACACCTTTGCCGGCTCCAGCCCAAGCTTCCCCGAGTGCAGCAACGTTTGCATCATTATCTATTTTAACAGGCTTGCCCAGACGTTCTTCCAGAACCGAACGAATGGCTACATTCCGAAATCCAATGTTAGGAGCATGAACAATAATACCTTCGCGTACATTGGTGAACCCGGCAACTCCTGCACCGACACCTTCAAGCTGTTCCCAGCTGTATGGCGATTCGGCAACGATATGACGGACATACTTCTCGATGTTGGCGATAACGGTGTCAACGCCCTGATCTACTTCCGTCGGCCCTTCATACGTATGCATAAGCTGACCTTGATCATCACATATACCGACCTTGATTGCTGTTCCGCCGAGATCGACCCCAACGTAGATTTTCTCAGACATGCTGCAAGCCACCTTTATCTATCTAAAATAGTTTAAGTCCTACGTACCAACTATAATTGAAGGATACGCCGGGGTCAAGACGAGAAGACCTCACGCACATCATGCTTTGGCAGGGTTGTGAACGACATCACACACCGTTTTGAATACGTATACATCCTCCTTATAATCTATTAAAACACTACGCTTCCTCCTTCCCTGATAGAAAGGGAAGCCTCAACTCATGATATTTCATCAGCACTCGTTCCATTCATATAAAATGACAATTGTCATCTGAACTTCATGACGATGTTTACAAAATCACTCAATATACCCATTAGCTCAGATGCGGGTACAGGAAAAAAACGCCTTCCAGCGAAGTACTGGAGGCGTTTTTACAATTTTCAACCATTCACTCAACCAAACACTAACTAAAGCTTCGACTCTACGCGCACAGGCTCATCGGTCTTCTCCATCTTGTTAACATCCAGAATATCCAGCAGGAAGACAAAGATTGGAATACCAATGATCAAGCCCCAAATGCCGAGGAAATGCTGAGACAGAATCAGCACGATAAAGGTGTAGAACATCGGCAATTTGGTCTTGTGTGCCATCAGTTTTGGATTCAGGAAATAGGTTTCAAGCGCATGAATAACAATGATCATAATGATCACGATGATACTCATCTGCAGTCCGCCCATTTGATACCCGATCAGACAGAGCGGCACAAGGGAGATCATAACCCCCGCAACAGGAATCAGACTGAGCAGGAAGACCATAATCGTTAATGCGAACAGATAAGGGTAACCTAAGATCCACAATCCGAGCATCGTCAGCACCGTATTAAATACGGCAATTAACAGCTGCGCTTCAATGACTTTACCAAAAGAAGATACAAATTTGTCGCCCAGGTATGCTACTTCATTATAAAACCAGCCGATTTTGCTTGTTTTGAATTTGGACGTGAATTTATAAATTTCTTTTTTCTGCAACAGGAAGAACAGACTCAAAATAATAACCAGCAGGATGAATTCCAGCCATTTGCTAAAGGCAAAAATGTATTTCAGCGCTTCGTTCGTATAATTTTTAATGTCGAAAGACTGCAGGTATCCTGCGATCTTAGAGGCAAAATTATCGCCATCGGCTGTGTCGAGAAATTTCATGATTTCATTCGTCAACTGCACAACCTGATCCACAATCCGTGGTGAATACCTGGATATACCGAGCACAATTCCGGCAATCACAATGATATACAGCAGAATGACCACGACTTTATAGTCGATTGGAAAAAAGCGATTCAAACCTTTGGTAATGAGATGCTGCAGCCTGTTCATGACGTAGGTCACCAGGAACAACAGCAAAATCATGTGAAGCATACTCCCCATACTGAACAAAATTAAACAGAACAACAGCAAGATCAAGAAACGTCTAACTGTCGCATTATGCAACCAATCTTTTATCATTTCCCCCAACTTCTTCACCTCACAGCTAATATACCCCTTATGTATACGAAACCATGCCCGTATTCGTTTCAAAAAAAGAGAAGCCCTCCGGCTTCTCTCAGTTTATGAGACTTCCCGTTGTCTCTTGTAGCTAATTTATTCCAAGCCAGAAGGCAATCATGTTGGTTACTTATCCAGCGTTTCGCTCCAATCGTGCACGATGCTTCCCTCCAGGAACTTTTCACAATCCATCGCTGCCATACATCCTGATCCTGCCGCTGTGATCGCCTGACGATATTTCGTATCCTGGACATCTCCACAAGCAAACACACCTGGAATATTCGTCTCTGTTGTACCTGGCTTAACCACAACATAACCATGCTCATCCAGCGTAATTGCATTGCCAAGGAATCCGGTGTTTGGTGTATGCCCGATGGCAACGAATACCCCGTCTGCCTCAAGCAGCTCTTCCTGACCGGTTTCATTGTTACGCACCTTCAACCCTTTGACACCCATTGCTTCAGGTACAACCTCAAGCGGTGTTCGATTCAAGGCCCATTTTACTTTCTCGTTGCTGCGAGCACGATCCTGCATAATCTTGGATGCACGCAGTTCATCCCGGCGGTGAACCAGTGTAACGTCTGTGGCAAAACGAGTCAAAAAGCTCGCTTCCTCCATGGCGGAGTCGCCGCCACCGACTACAACGATTTTTTTGCCACGGAAGAAAAATCCGTCACATGTCGCACATGTGCTTACTCCCCGTCCTACATTCTCCTGCTCTCCCGGAATGCCGAGATAACGAGCCGAAGCACCTGTGGAGATGATGATAGAGTCTGCTTCCAACTCCCCCATACCACCTACGCTCACTTTGAAAGGCTGCTTGCTGAAATCAACCTCTTCCACCCAACCATTCTTGAATTCAGCACCAAAACGCTCCGCTTGCTTTCGCATGTTGTCCATCAGTTCCGGGCCCATGATCCCTTGCGGAAAACCCGGGAAGTTCTCAACTTCAGTAGTCGTCGTCAATTGCCCGCCTGGCTGCAGACCTTCAATCACCAGCGGATTCAGATTTGCACGAGCCAGATATATCGCTGCTGTCAGACCCGCAGGTCCGGTTCCGATCACAATCGTTCTGTATTTAGACATATTAGATACAGCCTCCTTCATCAGGTTGAGATGTGTAATGGTCGCGAATAACTTGCCAAGATGATATCCTACAGGCATTTTGAGACCTATTCGTTAAGTTTACCCGTTTTCACGGTTAATGTATCCTTCTCCTCAAGACGAGCATGCTTGCAAACTTAGTTACAACGTTTTACAAGGCTTGGATCTGAGTGGATCTACCCATTTGGGGGAGTTGCGCTGCATATTTGATTGAGCTGTCTCGCATATTTGCTGACGGTCGATGCAGATATGCCGTAACGTTCAGCAATACTTTGATACGTCACTGGCCGGCTGCGGTTTTTCGAGGCCAGATACTCCAGTCCGGCAGCCCACCCTTCAATCTGTTTGGAACCAGCAAGATCCGGGCGTACCCTGGAGACGTAATCCATCCAGATTCGTTCCATCTCCTGCTGCAGCTCCGTTTTCGCCTCAGACATTTGCAGAGCCCGATCAACAACAGCCTGCCAATGGGGCAGTGTTCCTGTTTCCAACTTCTCCGTGATCTCCGTTTTGCCATTCTCAGGAATGAATTTCAGAGCCTCCGAAGCAAAGGGGCGGGATACTTTAGATTCAGGTTCAAGGCGCTCAGCCATCTGAAGATCATGTAAAATATCCTGTGCCGCCTTAACCAAAGAAGGCTCTTCGCCGGGTTCTTCCATAAAAAGTTGCAGCGCCTGCTGTACTTCGTAATCGCCAATCATGCCAAGCGCATGAATAACTTGCAGCTTGGTTGCCTGATCACCATGTCGCAGTGCCCAAAAGAAAGACGAACGAATCAATGGATCATTTTTCATCTCTTCCGGAATGCCGTTGCCATAATCCTCCCATTGCTTGAACTGCTCATCGAAAGGAAGGTGGTAATGGTAGCTTAACTTGTTCGGCTCCTGTACCCCTTGAAGTACCGCTTCGAGGCCTTCCAGGTAATAACGAGACACCTCTGAACCAGGATCAAGCTTGTTCACATGATGCCACAGCCGCTTCGCAATGTCATAACGTTCCGTGTTGTATGCCGCCACTGCTGCGTAATGCGCAAGGGCTGGATCAGCAGCTGTCTCCTCTACCTTGAGCAACCGGCGGAAATGAATATAGGCTGCATCATGCTGGCCTAGAATTCCCATCGTCGTAGCCAGCTTGTACACCTGTTCGTGCTGGTATGGCACGATCACACGCAGTTTTTGAATCAACAGCAGTACTTGGTCCGTCCGATTCTCATTTTGGTAAAAGATCGCCAGATTACAGAGTGCGTGCAGATTGCCCGGTTCCTGTTCCAGCACTTCAGCGATAGTCTCTTTTGCTTTGGAGAACAGTCCCATATAATAATACGCAAGAGCCAGATTGTTACGGGCAGCGAGATAATCCGGATAATCGGGTGACATGTCCTCCAGCAGCTCCGCAGCTTGGGCAAACTTGCCCTCTTCCAGCAATTCACGCGCCTGATCATGCTCCACAACACCTTTGCGTGATTTGATTCGATTTAATTTGGCCGGGCGATCCAGCTCATAATACAAAAGCTCCATCATTTCTTCTGCTTCCGTCATAAACTGACCCTGTGTGTCTTCCTCCAAATAGGTAACCAGTGCACGCTCGGCTTCCTCAAATTGATCCATGTTGGCATAATTGTTAGCCATGTAGAAATAACATTCCGTCATTGATGGGTCAACCACTTCCAACACATTCGCCAAAATGGCGTTGGAGGTTTCGTAATCCCCTTTTTCAGATAATATACCCGCCATATTACAATGATTCACCGGATTTTCCGGCTCGTATTCAACAGCTTTACGAAAATATTTCAATGCCTTGTCGACATGATTACGGTCCAGCGAGCGGACAGCTCTTTCAAAAAAGAAAGAAGCATCCAAGTGAATCGGTATAATATTGGCAAGGTGACCCTCGGTCCGCACTAGCTTGCCCTTCATCTTCCAAGGCACCTCCTCTTTGCTTTCATTCATACTCTTCAGTATACCACATCTTTAGGGCCTCTTCGCTATATGTAGTTTCATGTCGTTTATGAAAAAAATACAAAAAATAAAGATGGCATTTCATCCCCGTTTGAATGAATTACCATCTTTATTTCAGGTTCTTGGTTAATCCGTTACTTCTACTTTAAAGAAATGGAGTTTAACCTTCTATTTCGTCAGCGACGGTGAGAGCGTTATAGTTATCGTTTTATCAAACGGAGTCATGAAATTAACCAGTACAATTTTGCAATTCTCAGGCGTCTTAGCTTCACGAACATTTGCCGCCAGATGCCCCATCTCGCCCCCATCAATCTCAAGCCAGTCTTCCCCGCAGCTGTAACGCAACTTGCCGCCTTTCCACAGAATGCTCCCATCACTGGTTTCTATGCCATCCTCACAGCTAAGCTCTCCTTCACTTCCAAATACAAAGGATAACTGCATCATGATGTCCTGCGGTTCCTCTCCGGTCAGATGCATCGTCCATCCGTTCGCGGTCTGCAGCACTTCCGCACCAACATGGAACGTCTGCTCATGTGTGAGTGCCCGGCTCTGATGCGGCAGCAAATACCATGGGCTGATCGATGAAGAAGCTGATGCTGGTAGATCTGCCGAAGGAACAGGACCATAATATCCTTTCTTCTGTTCCCCAGTCAGCCGATATCCCTGAGGGAGACGGGTCATATTTTGCATCGGTACATATCCAGGGTTGAAGTACGAAGCCAATTGAACTGCCAGCAAGCGCACCTTGCCGTGACGAAGTGCAAAAATCGACGGCACCTCCGTCATGACGGTTACGCTGGTCTCTCCATCGCGAATTCGGGCAACCGGGGCACCAAAATCTGTGTGCATACGGCTATGCGAGATTCGTTGATGGTGCCCCACCAAATCGATTCGCTCCAGATACCCCCCCCTAACAAAATGTTCATTAAGCAAAATATTATATTTTTGGGGTAATGTATCTTTTAACCCATTAATCTGCACGAGTTCCGGTTCTAACATTAACTTTACAAGAGCATTCACCGAACACACGCCCGGATCTGTCAAATCGTTCGCTGCCCATGCCGCCATACCTGCAAAAAGCGGATCTGTATCCAGTTTGGCCATAATTGCGTAAGGTAAATAGTAGGAAGACAAGCCATGTATACTGCCCAGATCCTGGCGACCTGAATAATCGGTGACAATTTCCCCTGTAGGGTGTACCAGATATACCATCATCCGAAGGTTCAGACGTACTGGCTCCAGTAATGCAGGGCGGTTTAACAAACGGGCTGCATGAATCAGCATAATATCACTCACCGCATTGTAGATCCCGTTGCTGCGTTCGGTCCACTCCCCATCCGGGGTAATATCAATTCCTTCCGCCAGCCATTGCTCCGCGCGTTGTACTGCTTCCTCTATTCCGAAAATTTCATGTAGAAAACCAAGTGCGGCACATAAAACCCAACGATGGTTTGGTGTATGACAGCCTCCTGTTAACATCACCGGAATCGTCCGTTCCAGAAACAATCGCATATTATCCAGTACAGGCTTCAGTGGAGCCCAATCCTGTTGATTCAAGAGTTGATATAACTGCGAATACCCTACAACAACAAACGCAGTGTCCGGCGGGGAATGATAGTTGGTCCAGCCGGGTGATATCGATCCGTCACTGTGCTGGTGACGCAACACAAACTCACTAGCAAGTCGCAATCTTTCCAGCAAGTCCCCGTCTCGATAATACTTGGAGTCCTGATTAGAAATTGCCGCTCCCCAGAAACACATATCCGTAGGTGTTCCCGTCGTATGATTAACCCAAGCCACACCTGAATAAGGATCGATTGTTCCACCATAGTAACGACTTTCCGGATCAAGTACCTGCCGCTCTATGCCTCGCTCAGTGGCTCTGTCGTTGCTTTCTACCAATTGTCTATACATCTACAGTCCCCCTTCAATCCATGCATTCATTGCCTTCAATCCATACAAATAAAGCCCTATTCAAAAGATAAGATCAGCAGGCTATGCGCTCTTGCAGCCCAAGCCAACCGATCTTATCGCTATACCTATTTATGCTTCTAAATGTGCCATTTTCTGCATCAGCAGATTATGACTTTCGTGAATCGTTTCCGGTTCACAGGCTGACTTCAGTTCATATACCTTCACCTGTGCTTTACGGATCATGGGGAGATATGCATCATAGAAGTGCATATCCTTACTGTGAACGTATGGACACCAGTGATCGGAGAGCCCTAGCGTTTCATGGATATGAACGCCAACGATATCATCCATCAATCCCTGCATCTCACCTACACTATCATACAGTCCCAATCGATCCATCATAATCGCATGACCCGTATCGTACCAGATTCCCACTGGCGCACCCTTGAGAGCCTGAATGATCGTCTTCGCTTCAGCAAGAGTCGGAATCTGTTGTGGTCTTGAGCGAGTTTCGATCCCAAAACGGACATTCAGTCCTTTGGACACCGCCCGGTTGCAAACCTCATCCAGACTGATGATAATTTTCTCAATGTAGCCTGCACTCAGAGCTTCCCGCCGTTCCATTAACTCTGCCCATTTGCTGCGATATTGCGGCGAATCCGTCCCTTCCTCACGGTACAACTTCTCCAGATCCTTGCTGATGTCATGCGGGAAAGGTACTTCACCTGGGTGCACAACAACAGCTTCCCCACCATAACGATGCGCATATTCAGCTGATCCAACCAGCAGATCAATGGCCCGTTTGCGCTTGACTTCATCCTCAAAACCGAGCAGCACAGAATCCGTCCCGTAATCAGGATCAGGATCATGAGGGAATGTGTTGTGCACACTGGATACCCCAATCTCTCCCCGCTCAATCATCGGCTCGATTGTAGTGAGCATTTCCTTCGTCACATTATAGTTAAGCTCCACCCGGCGAAAGCCGAGTCCTGCAATCTCTCGAATCATGTCTTCTCCTACAGGATGCCTCCTGATGTTCCAGCATGTCGAGAATGAGTATTCTCCCTTGTCATTTCCTTGCATAATACATTCCTTCTCCTTCCCTGAATATGAGTTTTAGCATGTATGGGAAGTACGAATTAACCCTTTACTGCTCCCAACATAGAACCGCTGACGAAATACTTTTGCAGCCATGGATATACGAGCAGGATCGGTAACGTTGCAAAGACTACAGTTGCAGCTTTAAGACTCTCAGGTGTTAATCTTGTACGGCTAGCACCCTCAAGCAATGTAAGCTCACTTATCATGTTGTTCTGTACCATTTGGAAGAGCTTCAGTTGCAAAGGATATAACTTCGGATCCGTGATGTACATCAGGGAATCCTGGAAGCCATTCCAGCGTCCCACCGCATAGAACAGACCTAGTGTAGCGAGTACCGGCATAGACAGTGGCAAAATGATTTTAAACAGCGTGTGTACATGAGAACTTCCGTCGATCTCGGCAGACTCTTCCAAACTTTCCGGGATACCGCGAAAGAAGGAAATCAGGATAATCAAGTTAAATGGACTAACTAAGCCTGGTAGAATCAATGCCCAAACCGAGTTGAGCAAATGCAGGTCACGAATTAGCAAATACTCAGGGATGATCCCGCCGCTGAAAAACATCGTAATGATGATGATATACATAAACAGCTTGCGGCCTTTTAATTTTTTCTTCGTTAACGGGTATGCTGCGGCAATGGTAAACAACATACAGAGTATTGTCGTTCCAATCGTAAGAAGCGTTGTAAAACCTAGTGAGTAGAGCATGGAGTTATCCGAAAACACCTGACCATATGCACTCCATGTGAACTCTTTAGGGAAAATTGTAACCTCACCTGACGTAATCGCCCGGTTCGAACTAAGCGATATTGCGATGGTGTGTAGGAATGGAGCAAGACAAAACAGTACGAACAAAGAAATAATGGTGACATTCACAATGTCAAAAATCCGGTTCGAGGTGCGGTCACTCATCTGCGCACAACTCCTTTACTGATGGTCTATAGGTACAACAAGCCCATTGGCACACATTTCACTATTTTTCTGGAATTAGAGAATTCCTTCACCTGTCGTTTTCTTAGAGAGATAGTTGGATCCGAGTACAAAGATCAATCCGACAACTGCCTGGAACAAGCCAACAACGGTTGCAAGAGTATACTGTCCAGACTGTAGACCGACTCTATATACAAAGGTACTAAGTACATCGGAATATTCACGAACAGCCGTATTACCAATAACAAAAGGCCGGTCAAAACCGATGCTGACCATATTTCCGAGATTAAGAATAAGCAGGGTTATAATGGTTGGTTTAATACTTGGCAGTGTAATATGCCAGATTCTCTTCAGCCGCGTTGCACCATCAATCTCAGCTGCCTCGAACAATTCCTTGTTCACGCCGGTTAATGCAGCCAGATATAGAATGGTTCCCCACCCAGCACTTTGCCACACACCTGTGAACAGATAGGTAACAAGCCATGGATTTTTTTCTGTCAAAAACGGAATGGAGTTAAACCCCATACTCTCCAGCAAACCGTTTACCATACCGGATTGATTGCCAAACAATTGGTACACAATCCCCCCGATGATAACCCAGGAGATAAAGTGAGGAATGTACAGAATGGTTTGCGAGATTTTCTTAAACCATTTGAATCTTACCTCATAGAGCATAATCGCCAGAATAATTGGAGCAGGGAATGAAACGATCAGATCAAGAAAATTCAGCATAAACGTATTGCGTAATGTCGTGTAGAAATCGGGCATTGCGAATACTTCGCGAAAAGCATCGAAACCGATCCATTCACTACCGTTGATACCCTGGAACAGGTTGAAATCTTTAAAGGCGATCTGGACACCGTACATCGGTCCGTAACGGAAGATTAAAAAGTAGATTATAGGCAGGGAAATCAGTGCGTATAATTGCCAATATCTTTTCAAATATGTGAGGTTCAAGACGGTTTCCTCCTATCATAAGAAACGTTTGTGCCGCCGATCCGGCGGCACACGTTCCTTTCTAATTCGTAACAGTTGTATGGTTTCTTTTTTTAATATTATCTAAGCGTACTAAGGCTTACTTTCCACCCATACTCTGCAAAGCTTCTTCCAGTTCTTTCTTCAAATCGTTACCGCCCAAGGACATGTAATCAGCCATTTCTTTTTCAAATACAGAGTCGAAATCAGCCGGTTTTGCCATAGCGGATTTTACGATAATGACATCAAGCTTGTCATTGAGTGTGGTACCATATTTCATCTCTGCCGCAATCGGTTTATCAAAGATGATCGGTCCTACTGTATCTGTGTTTGCAATATCAAGAGATTGCTTCAACAGTTCCTGGTTGTTTTTAGGGTAACCCAGAATCCATGCTTTTTCGTTTGTAGCTTGATCTCCGATGTTTTTACCGTTGGAGATAATCGCAAAGTCATTTGCGTTATAGAAACGATCTGCTGCATCTTGGGCTACATCTTCTTTTGCAACCGGAATACCGTCTACCAGATCATAGTTCTCGCCTTTCACACCGCTGATGATATCCATCAGGTTGTTGTCAGACGCCATCCAGTCCAGGTATTTAACCGCTTCCACGGCACGTTCACTGCTTTTCGGAATCATAATGAACAAACCATTAGATCCGTAACGAGACTTGATGTGTTTGTTATCTTCGTTCGGGTTAGTATAGGCATCTAATGGCAGAACTTTGCCGTCCTTTACATTTGCACGCATGAGATCCATTGTAGCCTCTTTACCGAACATAGCATCGGCGTCTTCAGACCAGAAGCCTACATTACCATTTTGAATATCTTTATTCAGTTGCGTTTTGTCTTTATCCAAACTGAAATCTTTACTGATCAAACCTTCATTGTAGAGTTTGTTCAGGAATTGCATGGATTCTTTGAATCCCTCGTGGAGCGGCAATTCATAACGTTGGCCGTATGTTTTATCGCCACTTACAGGTTTGATAAAGGAGTAGATCAGTGTCTCATACTGAGCTGGTGCAAGCGCAAAGCCCATAGGGATGTTTTTGCTTCCCAGTTTCGCTGGATCTTTTTCCTTGAATGCTTTCAATGTTGTGTACAACTCATCCGTTGTCTTAGGTGCTGGCATTCCCAGTTTATCTAACCAATCTTGACGAATATAAGAACTGTAACGGCCAGTGATGGCACGTTTACCCGGAATAGCAAACTGCTTTCCTTCCAACTGTCCAAACTTTAAAGTATCTTCACCCAGGAATTTCTTCAGATTCGGTCCATACTGGTTCACCAGATCACCTACATCTGTCAGACCTCCTTGCTGTGCATAACGGTAAAACACAGTAGAGTCGTAAACAAAGACAACATCCGGAACATCTGAGGCACTAGCCATCAGGACGTTCAGCTTGGTTACTTCCTCGGAACGTTGAACAGGAACAAATTGTACATCAATGTTGTTAGGGTCGCCGAACTTCTCTTGAATCATCTTCGTGAGATAGCTGTTCGTGATCGTGTAAGGCGAAGGGCTGTTACCTCGATCAAAAAGCTCTACTTTTAATGTGACGCGTTTCCCATCACCAGATGCTGCCCCGCCTTCTGCTGATTTGTTGTCTGAAGATCCGCACCCCGCAAGTAGTGAGACACCCATTACTGCTGTAAGTGCCAAACCCATCAACTTCTTTAGACTCCCTTTTCTTGTCATTCTGTTCATCCCCTTTGGCTTTACGTGAATGTTTTAAAGCTTGCCCTGAGTATTCCATACTAATGTGCGCTCTGACAACATACTAAATTCGTGTGGATTGGCAAACGAGTTACGGTTTGCATGGTAGCTTATTTTCGCAGACTGCCTGAATTCCACAAACCCGCATGGGAGCAGGCTTTAGGGGCATTATCCCCCCTTCTCCCCATCGGGTTATGGCAAACCATTTTCCCACACTGACTAAATTCGTATATTACACAAGAACACACCCATGATATATCTTCTGACATAACCATGAAAGTTTCGCGTATGTGTCATGATTTTTCAAGCGCTTTCATTTTTCGGTTTCAAAACTAAATAAACAGGGTGAATCACAATCGATGATCCCCCCCTAATTTATGGAGATTCACGTTGTTGATTCACCCTGATTTATTTAAATATTTGATTAGTCATGTACGAAAACATAACATGTTTTTTCCTGGTTATCTTGAAACAATCACATTCCATTATTCTTCCGACGCTTGTTGATCCTTTTTCATCCGGCGGTAATCTCCAGGTGTAATCCCTGTGACCCGTTTAAATACACGTCCAAGTGTGATGCCGTTCGCATAACCAACCTTCACAGCGATATCCTGTAAAGATTGATCTGTATCGAGCAACAACCTCTCCGTTTCTTTCATCCTCAGCTCAGTCACGAAGTCAACAAACTTCATGTTGAATTCAGTCTTAAACAGATAGCTGGCATGTTTGCCCGAAATCTGAAAACGGTCACTCAGATGTTTAAGCGACAGATCTGGATTGGTGAACTGCTCCTCGATATACTTTTTCATTTCGTTCACCATTGCTTTGTAACTCTTGGTTTCCGTAACGGCAACGTATGTCCGGAACAGATCGGTAAGACTATCAAACAACAATACCTTAACATCCTCTAATGACTCTGCTTCTTCCATTGCATTTAGCCAATTATTGATGTTGTCTTCCGATAGTTCTTTCTGCAATCCTTCTGACATCATGGAAACTTCCCGGCTCAGCATCTGGAGCATCGCCT
Source organism: Paenibacillus sp. TSA_86.1 (assembly GCF_052691815.1). Classification (NCBI taxonomy): domain Bacteria; kingdom Bacillati; phylum Bacillota; class Bacilli; order Caryophanales; family Paenibacillaceae; genus Paenibacillus; species Paenibacillus sp. TSA_86.1. The sequence goes on from NZ_JBQZGE010000013.1 coordinate 143,137, forward strand.
GAATCAGGGATCGAATCTCATCATCTGGCAGTTTGTTTCGCTCAAATTCCTTGAAAATATCCTCCAGTTGCTCTCTCCACTGACCACTCGACATTCTGAACCGTTTAACAAAGTCTGCAATCATCTGCAAATACGTGTAAGTCTCCAGCAATGGATGCTGCATCTCGTTCGTTTCTGCTTCGCCCACATCACCATTCATCAGGAGCTTCCGCTGCATCACTGCTTCAGCAGCTGTAAACGATTGATGGATTGCTTCGATTCCTTCGGCAACTGGCCCAATACCAAAACTGAGGGAAATTCGAAGATTCTGCTCAACCCAGGATTTGCATTCCTCAGCAACAATTCGGATCTGCTTCGATAAATCCTGACCCTCCTGCCCGTCCTCCTTCGAAAAGAAAAGAATCGCAATACGATCAGCAGTGATCCATTCTGTCCAGCATTGCACTTCCGTATCCCGAGATAGCTCCTGCAATACATTCATCAGAGCGAACTTCAGTGTATTTTGCTCTCCTCTGGTGAATTTCTCTTGAAACCCCTTCTCATATCGGTTAATATCGCCAACAACCACGATAAAGCGAGAAGCTTCATGAGCCCCATCAAATGGGGATACCTCATACAATTGTCCTGCGGCATTGTCCACATGGTCACCATGTAACAGAGCACTAAACAGTTTACTACGCTGCATCAGCACATTTTCGCGACTCTTTTTGTCATAATCCATCATATGATTGATCAGATTTTCAAGCACACCATCGATCATCTTCATCTCGTCCATACGAGCACCGGATTGTTCAAATGCCTTAATCTGTTGGGATTCAATCCGGTTCATGATGATCTGAATCGGCTTATAGTTACGTCGTGTCACATACACGAAGTAGATTATTGCGCAGATGACCGTCAAGATGGCAATGAATACCCAGACATAAGAAATAACAGACACCCAGCCAAACAAATTGCCGGCTTTGATGCCACTAGTAAGGCTCCATCCTAATCTTTCCAAAGATAACTCATTTAATTTGGTACCTTCAGTAGCACTTTCGCTATCCGAATGGGCATCATAGACCACCCTGCCTTCCTGATCGCTTATCGTCAGGAAAGAGAGCTTTCCATTAACCATGCTATCAACACTTTGCTTGATACTGCTCATCTTGATATTGATGACCAATACACCCTCTGAGCCAAATGGCAACGGCATTTCTTTATTTACAGTCAACACTTCTACAGGTGTCCTCTGGAATTCTTCCGGTTCAATCTCCCGAACAGGCTGCCAGCCTTGACCCGTTGTACCGCCTAGAATTTGATCAATCCATGCCTTATCCGAGAAATTTCCCACGTCCCTTGAACCACTTAGCGTTATCACGCGTTCATGTTGCTTGTCATACAGGTATATGGACTGAATCCATGAAGAAGAATTGATCATCTCCCGTAAACTTTGTGCAATAGTATATACTGTATCCGAGTTATAAGGATTGTTATCGTTGAAATAAAGCCTGTATGCTGGCTCATATTGCACTTTTTCTGTCACAGCCAGTTCAATGTCCCGGATCGTATGATCCAGCGTTGTAGCCAGATAACTAGTGGATATCCGGTCAGCCTTCCGTGTTTCCTCTCTGGAAATATCATTAATAAACACAAAGGCAATAAAGATGAGTATCGTCATCGTAAAGAAAAATATAGGGAAATACGAAAAGAGTAACCGATAATACCAAGTTCGCGACAATAGACCCCACTCCTCACTCCACGATGTCAATATCCTACAGCCGTGGTTCTACTGTTTAGTATCCGTAACAAAACCATTCCAGATTCATCTATAATAAAACGCTCTCATTTCTTAATATATATAGTTATTATATCACAAGCGATCAAACAGCCAAGCACGGAATTGAACAGGTAGGGTCAAAACAAAAATACCGTGCTGAGCAAAAAGGCACTCAGACACGGAACGTAAAACCCGATTGGGCTGTAAAACACCCGTTAATTAAAATTAAATACCGGAATCCTTAAACAGCGTAGCCATGGAACCGCCATCTACAATGATGCGGATGGCTCGTGAGAGCATAGGTGCAACGGGTAAAACTTTAAAACAGTCCGGATGATCCTCCGGCAATGCAATCGAGTCTGTTACCACAACCTCGGTAATCGATGGATGATTTAATTTGCTTACTGCTCCATCCGAGAACAAGCCGTGAGTTGCGCAAACATATGCGTTCTCTGCACCCCGTTCCTTTAAACCTTCAACCACATTCACAATGGTTGTACCTGTATCGATCAGATCCTCGATAATGATCGGTGTTCGTCCCTCAACGTCGCCGATCACATGCGTAATGATGGATTCGTTATGACTTGGGCGTTTCTTGATCATGATCGCAAAAGGAGAATCCAGACGATTCGCCAGCTTCTCTGCCATGGATGCTCGTCCTGCATCAGGAGAAACGACTACCGGATTTTTGATTTCTTTGCTAAGCAGGTACTCACTGATCAGATCCAGTGATGTCATGTGATCGACCGGAATGTTGAAGAAGCCCTGAATAGCTGCTGCATGTAGATCAATCGTAACGACCCGGTTCGCTCCGGCTGTCGTTAATACATCGGCTACCATCTTGGCCGAGATTGGCTCACGCGGAGCCGACTTCCGCTCCTGACGAGCATAACCATAATACGGAACAATAATATTCACGGTACGTGCAGAAGCTCGTTTTGCCGCATCGATCATAACAAGCAGTTCGACAAACAGCTCATTAATGGGATGAGACAAAGACTGTATTAAAAATACATCGCAATTGCGGATCGTTTCTTCGTAATGAACGTATATTTCTCCGCTCTTGAACCGGGACAGCTTAATCTTGCCCAGTTGTACTCCCAGCTTATCGCATACCTGTTCTGCAAGCTTAGGGTTAGATGAACCGGAAAAAATACGTAACGAATGCTGCATAATGCCCTCCCGAGGGTTATCCCCTATCATATTCCCTTGTATAGTTAAGTTGAACAATTCAACTCGTATAAAAGGTTCACTTTCCCCTATTATACTCCACTGCTGTCTACATTTAAAGGAATGAACGTACGCTGACGGCTTTCAAACACAGCAACTTGCTCACATCCGAGTTCATGTAAAAGTGCCTCCGCCTCAGGCAAATAATCGCCTAACTTCAAGGGATCATGTGCATCCGACCCCATCGTAAGAGGAATGCCCAAACGAAGCGCCTCGGTTAGCATTCTCCGGCTCGGAAACATCTCAGCACAAGGCTTGGACAAGCCTGACGCATTCAGCTCCATAGCGCAGCCGCTTTTCGCAATGGCTTGCAAGGCCGCATTCTCCAGTGCAATACGTTCCTCGGTCTGCTCAGGCGATGGCACATAACCAAAACGTTTGATCACATCCGCATGTCCGATAATGTCATACAACCCTGTCGCGGCTGCTTTGCTTACAGCATCATAATACTGACGATATACTCCAAGGACATCCTTACCTTCCCAATGGTGGGTCTGCCGAAAATCGGTAATATCCCATTCACCAAGGAAATGTACCGAACCAATGACGTAATCCCATGGATAACGCTCAATAATGGAGCCAATCTCTGTTTCCCAGCCTTCAATATAATCACCTTCGAGGCCTACACGAACATCAATCTGTCCTCGGTACCGCTCCTTCAAGGAGAAGCATTCCTCAATGTATCGAGGCAGTTCATCCATAGGCATAGCCATCTCCGGATAATACGTTGCTGGATCAACATGCAGCAGCGGCATATGATCAGATAGGCCAATCTGGGATAGGCCTATCTCGATTCCACGCTGCACATATTCTTCAAGCTGGCCAACGGCATGCCCGCAGCGTTCATGATGGGTATGGTAGTCTATACGCATTCAGCCTTCGCCTCCTAATCGCGGCGCGGCCGTTCGTGACGGCCACTCAGCTCGGACATGATGTCATCCAGCGGCAGCTTGCGCTCTTGCAGCAACACGAGCAAATGGTACATCAGGTCACTGACTTCGAGACGAAGCTCGTCGTTGTCTTTATTTTTCGCGGCAATAATGGTCTCGGAAGCTTCCTCACCGATCTTCTTCAGGATCTTATCGACACCTTTATCAAACAGATACGTGGTGTACGCACCTTCCGGACGCTCGCGTTCACGCTCTGCAATGACAGATTCCAGCTCAGCCAATACTCCAAAGCGGCTCTCAGCATTAGATGAAGATGTCGTACTGGAGTTTACCACGCTTCCCACTTCTTCTTTTGTGTTTTTCTCCGTTTCATTTGCTGGCAAACCCATAATTTCATTGTGGAAACAGGTCATCGCACCTGTATGACAAGCCGGCCCCTTCGGTTTAACCTCAACCAGCAGCGTATCACCGTCACAGTCATACTTCAAAGAAACGATCTTCTGCACGTTGCCCGATGTAGCTCCTTTATTCCAGAGCTCCTGACGTGAACGTGACCAGAACCAGGTTTCTCCGGATTCCAGCGACAGCTTCAGGGATTCACGATTCATATAAGCCATCATTAACACTTCGCGGGTATCCACATCCTGCACAATCGCAGGAACCAACCCTTCATCCCAGCGGATGTGCTCCACAACCTGCTCCAAGGAGAGTTGTTCCTTGATCTCATCGCTTACTTTAGTCACGGATTTCCACCCCTTGTTCTCTTAATTGTTGTTTTAGTGCCGGTACAGCAATCTCTTTGTAATGAAAAATCGTTGCGGCCAGACCTGCATCCGCTTTGCCTGTTGTGAATACATCGTAAAAGTGAGACTCCTTACCTGCACCACCTGATGCAATAACCGGGATGCTTACCGATTCGGACACGGCTGCGGTCAGCTTCAGATCAAAACCGTCCTTGGTGCCATCAGCGTCCATACTGGTTAGCAAAATTTCTCCCGCGCCAAGCTCTTCGGCTTGTTTAACCCACTCCAATGCTTTAATGCCCGATGGTTTCCGCCCGCCATGGGTGTATACTTCCCACTCGCCCCAAGCCTCGTTATACTTGGCATCTATAGCAACCACGATACATTGCGAGCCAAAGCGGCGTGCGCCATCCGCAATGATCTGCGGATTAAGTACTGCCGCTGTATTAACTGCAATTTTATCCGCGCCTGCACGTAATATACGCTTCATGTCCTCCACTTTGGAGATCCCACCGCCTACTGTAAACGGAATGGCAATCTCACCTGCCGTCTGCCTTACGACTTCCTCCATCGTTTCGCGTCCTTCCACCGAGGCGGAGATATCGAGAAATACGAGTTCATCCGCGCCCTCGCGGTCATACAGTGCCGCCAGCTCTACCGGGTCACCCGCATCGCGGAGATTGACGAAGTTCACGCCTTTAACAACCCGGCCGTCCTTCACGTCCAGACAGGGAATGATTCTTTTTGCCAGCATGCTGCCTCTTCCTCTCTACCCGAATATCCGTTACTTGTTCACCAAACGTACCGCCTCAGCCAGATCAATACTGCCTGTGTACAAGGCCTTACCCACGATTGCCCCGCCAACACCATCAGCTGCATGACGACTCAAGCGAAGCAGATCATCCATCACACTGACACCACCAGATGCAATGACCGTTCGGCCGCTCGCTTTGGCAAGGGACACAATCGCCTCAACATTAGGCCCCTGCATCATACCGTCGCGGGAAATGTCCGTAAAGATAAACGTTTCCGCTCCATAAGCGGCGAGTTCTTTCGCCAGCACCTCAGCCTGTACCTCAGAAGTTTCAAGCCATCCGCGGGTTGCAACATATCCGCCCCGCGCATCAATACCAATCGCCACTTTATCTCCATAACGCCCTAATACTTCTTCCGTAAAAGCACGATCCTCAATCGCCGCTGTGCCAATAATCAATCGGCTCACACCCAGCCCTAACAAACGTTCCACATCTGCTACCGTACGGAGCCCGCCGCCTACCTGCACAGGTACATTCACTACGGACGCAATACGTCCAATCAGCTCATCGTTGACCGGGTGTCCCGCTTTTGCCCCATCCAGATCCACCAGATGAACATATGTACCGCCCTGCTTCTCCCATTCAACTGCAACCTGAACCGGATCATCGTTGTATACTGTCTCTTGATTATAATCTCCTTGCACCAGTCTTACACATTTGCCGTCCCGGATATCAATCGCCGGATATAGGATAAAAGATGACATACAAAGCCTCCTGAGTATGGATTAGATTGAAATTTATTTAATTTACTAGAATAGCAATTAAATTACGCTGATCCCGATGCACCCGTCAAAGACAGAAAATTGCCAAGCAGTTTCATGCCAAGCTCACCACTCTTCTCAGGATGGAACTGCATGCCAAAGTTGGATCCTCCGCCCACAATCGCTGTAACCGGATGTCCGTAATCCGTAACGGCCAGCAGATCGCCTTTATTCTCCGTAAGCGCATGATATGAGTGTACAAAATATACATGACCTGCGTCCAAACCCGCGAATAGCGGATTGTCGGGGTGTAGAAATTCTAAACGGTTCCACCCCATATGCGGAACCTTCAGTTCACTTGGTGCGAAGCGCACCACTTTTCCCGGTAAGATGTCCAGTCCCTCATGTTCGCCGTGCTCCTCACTTGAGCTGAACAACAGCTGCATGCCCAGACAGATGCCCAGAAGCGGTTTTGTTCCAGCAGCTGCTTCTTTAACGACTGCATCCAGACCTGTTTCTCGCAAATGCACCATTGCATCACCGAAGGCACCAACCCCTGGCAAAATAACACCATCTGCTGAGAGGATAGCTTCCCGATCACCCGTAACCAGCGCTTCATAGCCAAGACGTTCGACCGCTTTGCCGACGCTGTGCAGGTTCCCCATACCGTAATCGACAATTGCAATCGCCATCGCCTACAGCACTCCCTTCGTGGAAGGCACACCTGTTACTCGTGGATCGATCATCGTCGCTTCATCCAGCGCACGTCCGAGAGCCTTGAAGACGGCTTCGATCATATGATGTGTGTTTTGACCGTAGTGCACAATGACATGCAGCGTAATCCGCGCTTCGAGTGCCAGTTTCCACAAGAATTCATGCACCAGCTCAGTCGAAAAACTGCCTACTTGTTGTGACGGGTACTCGGCACGGTATTCAAAGTGCGGACGGTTGCTCACATCGATGATAACCTGAGCGAGTGCTTCGTCCATCGGTACAAATACGCTAGCATAACGCTTAATGCCACGTTTGTCGCCCAACGCTTGATATAACGTCTGTCCCAGACAGATGCCGATATCTTCAACCGTGTGGTGATCATCGATATCAATGTCTCCGCGAGCCTGTACGTTCAGATCAAACTGGCCGTGCTTGGTAAACAGATCAAGCATATGGTTCAGAAACGGCACATCCGTTTCAATATTGGATTGTCCTGTGCCATCCACGTTGAATGATAGCTGAATATTGGTTTCGTTCGTTTTGCGGTCGACCTCTGCCTGGCGAACTGTACCTTGATGTTGAAGCTCCACACTCTGGTCTGCATTCTTATTCTGATTATCCATTATCCGATTCCGCCTTTCCTTCCTGTTCTAAACGTACAGCGATTGCACGAGCATGTCCTTCTAACCCCTCATGGCGAGCTAACTCAATAATGGCCGCGCCGTTCTGCAGCAAAGCCTCTTTACTATAATATATCAAGCTTGATTTTTTGATAAAATCATCCACGTCCACCGGTGAACTGAACCGGGCGGTTCCGTTCGTTGGAATAATGTGATTCGGCCCAGCAAAATAATCACCCACCGGCTCGGAACTATACGGCCCGAGGAAGATGGCTCCAGCATTCTCGATCCGTCCGGCGTAAGCCATCGGCTCCTGCACCATGATCTCCAGATGCTCCGGTGCAAGCCGGTTCACAACATCGATTCCCTCATCAATGGAATCGACCACGATGATCGCGCCATACTGCTCCACCGAAGCAGCAGCGATATCGCGCCGCGGCAGCACATGCAGCTGCCGCTGCACCTCGGCCTGCACGGCTTCCGCCAGCGTGGCCGAATTCGTGACGAGAATGGCCGATGCCATCTCGTCATGCTCCGCCTGCGACAACAAGTCCGCGGCGACATACACCGGGTTCGCCGTATTATCGGCGAGTACCACAATCTCACTCGGCCCGGCGATACTGTCGATATCGACTGCCCCATATACCTCGCGCTTCGCGAGCGCCACGTAGATATTCCCCGGTCCACAGATCTTGTCGACCGGTGCAATGCTCTCCGTGCCGTAAGCGAGGGCGGCGATAGCTTGCGCGCCGCCAACCCGGTACATCTCGTTCACGCCCGCTTCCGCGGCAGCCACGAGAATGTACGGGTTAATGCCTTCCCCACCGTTTGTCGACGGCGGTGTGACAAGCACAATCTCCGGCACGCCTGCAACCTGTGCCGGAATCACATTCATCAGCACCGACGATGGATACGCTGCTTTCCCCCCAGGGACATACACGCCGACTCGCTTCAGCGGCCGAATAACCTGGCCGAGCAGACTGCCATCCGGCTGCCAGTCCATCCACGAATTGCGTTTCTGCTTCTCATGAAACGCACGAATGTTGACGGCGGCTTGACGAATCGCCGTCACAAAAGATGGCTCCACGGCTGCATATGCCGCCTGGAGCTCCTCCTGCGGCACGCGCAATTGCGCAGCCGTCAGCTTCGTGCGGTCCAGCTGCTCCGTGTAACGCAGCAGTGCCGCATCACCCTCCCGGCGAATGTCACCGACAATGCGCCGTACCGTTTCATTTTGCTCTGGCGTGCCGTACTCCACTTCCCGCTTCAGATCAAATTCCCGTGCTGGTACAATCTTCACACGTACAACCTCCTTACGTATCGATTTCCTATTGGTGCGTATATGTTAACGTCACTTGACTACTTCATTGTAAGTGCATACTTAACTATCCATTATCCCTGTTCACGGATCTATTCGCTATCATTCTTCACTGATCTGTTCATGATCTTCTCGAACTTCCCGCAGATACTTCATTCCCGTCAGGAATCACCAATTGAAGTGCATCACACAGCGCCTGAATCCGGGCATTTTTCATTCGATAACTAACGCGATTCGCAATAAGACGGCTGGTAATGTTCAGAATTTCCGTCATTTCCACAAGTCCATTCTCACGCAGTGTCTGCCCTGTCTCAACCAGATCGACGATTCGATCAGCCAGTCCAATCAGGGGAGCAAGCTCGATCGAACCATTCAGCTTAATAACCTCAACCTGCTGCCCTTGCTCACGGAAATACTGGGACGCGATTCGCGGATATTTGGTCGCCACTCGCTGCTGGATACCTGCCTTCCAGTCCGGTAGCCCAATCACCGACATACGGCACTGGGCAATGCCCAGATTCAGCAGTTCATACACATCCCGATCTTCCTCAAGCAACACATCTTTCCCGACAATGCCGATATCGGCAACACCATACTCCACGTATGTTGGCACATCCACAGGTTTGGCCATAATGAACTCCATCCCGGCTTCTGGTACCTCAATGACCAGTTTGCGTGTATCATCCACGTCCTCAGGAATATCCAGACCTGCCTCGCGGAACAATTTGGAGGCCTTTTTATAGATGCGGCCTTTGGGCATTGCCACCTTTAGAATATCCGACATCTCAGTGTCCTCCTTTTTGCGATCCATAGATGATGACCTGTTCATCCTGCCCTGTAGATGTTTCGCTCGTTACAGGCGTCGTCTCTTCCTTTTTATCAGCAAGAAGAGATGTAACTACATTTTGACCCAAACTGCGTAATCTCGCTGCTTCGGCCAATGCCTCAGCACGGCGATCCGGGCTATATTCAATACGTACCGGTTTCGTCTCTTCAATAGTAATGCCATGGACACCATCAATAATCCGGTTTGTTTTTAATGCAAATCCCGTAGCCGGAAGAGCTCGCCCGAACTGCTGCAACAGATTGTCATATCGTCCGCCGCTACACACAGGTGATCCCAGCTCTGCCGCGTAACCTTCAAATGTCATGCCTGTATAATAGGAGAAATCCCCGATCATCGTCAGATCAATCAACACATGCTCGGAGACACCGTAAGCCTCCAACACTTCAAATACCGCACACAGATGTGCAATGGATTGTGCAGCTTCAGCACTTGAGCTAAGTTCGCTCGCATGTGTGCAGATTTCTTTCCCGCCACGCAGACGCAAAATCGCTTCAAGCTGCTGTTTCTGCTTAGATTCCAGGCTCAATGCTTCAATCGATTGGCGGTAGCCCACGTAATCACGTCCAAGCAAACCTTCCTTCAATTGCTCCTGCTCAGCGGTCTGCCCCGGAATTACTTCTTCCAGCAGTCCATTCAAAAATCCCATATGTCCCATCGCTATCTTAAAGGAAGACACACCCGCGGCCTGCAAAGAGGCAATCGCAAGTGCAACCACTTCAGCATCTGCCTCAGGTGAATCGTCCCCAACAAGTTCAACACCTGTTTGGAAAAATTCAGCCTCACGTCCGGCCTCCTCTTCAATGGAACGAAATACATTCGCATGATAGGATAGACGCAGCGGCAACGCCTCATCTTTGAGCATCGATGATACGACACGTGCAATTGGAGCTGTCAGATCAGAGCGCAGAACCAGTGTCGTTCCCCGGCTGTTCAACAATTTAAACAATTTGCGATCCGATGTAGAGCTAGCCACTCCTACCGTGTCGTAATATTCAATCGTTGGAGTTATGATCTGGCGATAACCCCAGCGCTCCATGCACTCCAGTACATTTCGTTCAATCTTACGCAGCTTGGATACCACATGTGGTGTATAGTCACGGAAGCCCGTTGGTTTTTCAAAGCCTTTTGGTTTGGACATGGATATAATTCACCCCGAGTCGAGAATTTGGATTGTTATATAAGTTGACTGAAGATATTTGCATACTCACTTTGATGACAGAAGTTATATAACTGCTTTACCTTTTAAAAGCTCTATCTCAACAGGATTTATGTATGACAAATCCCCGTTCTATGTTAGTTACCCTAATTTACAGCAAAGCCATTTCCCCTAGCTCAACGAAGGCTCCACCTTTTACATTAATAACTCGTTTTCTCTATAGAATGATTGTCCTCTTTAGTCTCAATTACTTTCACATGGTAAAGTGCTAACAAACTAAAGGATATGGGATATGATAACATGGATTCCGTTGTATCGTCAACAAACTTAGGCTATGACTGCTCTTGGCAACCTATCTTGGCTAGGCAACCTTATCATTTCCATATCTTAATGCCCCTCACCGTTTGCTTCAATTCAAGTTTTGTATACGAAAAAAGCTGCCCTCAGCAGCTCTTCCCTCCATACATCCGTTCATAAAACGATTCATGTATTGGTCATGTATCACCGTGTATCACTTCATACACCCTCTGTTATATCCCTTAAACTGGAAAACGTAATGACCTCTTCACTTAATGCAACTTGCGCTGAGAAGGTTCATCCGTTTTGAACACCATTTCTTCTGTCGACTCTGCCGAACGTGACAAATCACGCAAAGGATTTCCTCCAACAAAAGCCCCTGGGGCAACATCCTTATGTACCACAGCCCCGGCAGCCACTACCGCTCCATCCCCGATCGTTATCCCTGGAAGAATCGTTGTATTCGCTCCGATCAGGACGTTATCTCCGATAATGACTTCACCAAGCCGGTACTCCTTGATAAGATACTCGTGAGCCAGAATCGTGGTATTATAACCAATCACCGAGTTTTCACCAATCGTTATTTTTTCCGGAAAAAATACATCCACCATCACCATCAGGCCAAAGGCCGTATGTTTCCCTACCTTCATACCGAGAATACGCCGATAAATCCAGTTCTTGAGAGGCAAAACAGGGCAGTACCGTGACAACTGAATCCAGATAAAATTATGAACGCCCTTCCACGGACTCACTGTCTTGTAGATATGCCAAAGCGCATTTTGGCTGTCCACCGGATAGCGGGTTACTTTTCTCATGAACGGCCTGTTCCTGCAAGAACCATATCCAGCAAGTCCCTCATATCATGCAAAATGTAATCCGGCTTATACCCGCTCAGCACTTGCTCTCCTTTAAGCGACCAGGGTACCCCAGCGGAGAGAGCCCCTGCATTTTGTGCCGATTGAATATCGACAGGACTGTCACCCACCATCAAGGTGCGCGCAGGATTAGACCCCAGCTCCGCCATCGCTTTCTGCACCGGTTCGGCATGAGGTTTAGGATGAGTTACATCCGTCACGGTCACAATGGATTTCATATATTTCAGCAAATCAAAGCGCTCCAGCACCTTTAATGTAGAAGGACGAATTTTGGTCGTCACCACACCCATCGTAATACCTGCTTGATCCAAAGCCTCAACCACCTCGATTACGTGGGGAAAAGGTCTAACCATCGCTTCATGGTGGATATCATTATAAGCCCGATAACCTTTGACGTACTCCGATACCTCTTCCTGACCTGAAAAGGTTCGCATTTGTTGCTCCAATGTGCCTCCCATATGCGGAATAATCTGTTCCCTTGTCCATGGGGCAGCATGATTCCAGCCTTGCATTACATGCAGAAAGGAATTGATAATCAGCTCATTGGTATCAATAATCGTTCCGTCCAGATCGAACAGTACCGTGTTAATCACGTTGCATTACTCCTTTTTATCTTCAACTTGCTTCGAATCATCTTGAGCAGAGCTTGGTATGGTTGTTACCTTCTCCTCTTCACCAGTTACCGTTGCCGTATGTCCAATGTCATCTACAGCAACTTTTGATGAGACAATCGGATCACTGTATCGTGCATCTGCTTTCCCCGTCAATCTTCTCACAACAATAAACACAACAGCAGCAACAATAATGCCTATTGCAAGCAGCTGTGAAATTCGCACGTTACCGTACGCGGGATCTAAATATCCTTGTTCGAAGCCGAGTGCAGTCATTGGAGACCATAATCCGTTCACGAATGAAGCGACCCATTCCGGAGCCTGGAATGCCAGACTATCCGTACGCACAGCTTCAATGAAGAATCGTCCAATGGAATACCAGATGAAATAAGACATGAACATTTCACCTGCACGCATGAACTTTTGACGACGAAGCACCAGCAACAGGATCAACCCTGCAAAACTCCATACGGATTCATACAGAAAGGCTGGATGATGAAATACACCTTCCACGTTCATTTGATTTACAATAAAGTCTGGCAAGTGCAGCTTGTCTCTTAAAAATGATTCCTCTACAGGACCGCCATACGCCTCTTGGTTGACAAAGTTACCCCAACGTCCGATCATCTGTCCAACGATCAGTCCAGGTGCACAGATGTCCGCCATACGCCAGAAGTTATATCCTTTACGACGGAAGAAAATGACTGCACATATAATGGCACCAATCAGTGCGCCGTAGATCGCAATACCGCCATTCCATATTTTAAAGACATCCCAGAAGTTGTCCTTATAATCTTCCCACTTAAATGCCACGTAATAGATCCGGGCTCCAATAATTGCAGAAGGTACACCTAGCAAAACCATATCCATGAACACTTCTTGCGGAATATTAAATCGTTTGCCCTCCCGAATAACAAGCAGCAACCCTAACAGCGCCGCAGTACCCAAGATAAGCCCATACCAGTGAACCTTTAAAGCGCCAATAGAGAACGCAATCGGGTTCAACAGTAATAATGTATCCATTCATTCACACTCCTATCAATTCACATCGGTAAGCATGCCAGTTGGAGCCTGCAACAACCTTCATGTTAGAAAGCGCGCAGACTGCCAAATGTCATGCTTCATGAAAACATTAAACTTTATATTTATAGCCCATTGCCTGGTATTTTCCTACCCTACTATTCCAGCTGATTGGTGCAACTTTTCTTCGTTCATCCTAGTCCATATCTTCCATATCTTCTGAAATGGTTGCTGTCAGCTTGTTCGTGAATTGGAGTGCAGCATTAAGTCCCATCTGTTTCAAACGATAGTTCATACCCGCCACTTCAATAATTACAGCTAGATTTCGTCCAGGACGAACCGGAATGGTAACCAGAGGTACATCGGTATCGATAATACGTGTGGTCTCTTCATCCAATCCCAGACGGTCATACTGTTTATCCTGTTGCCATGCTTCAAGACGAACAACCAATGTGATTCGTTTATTATTCCGTACAGCTCCCGCACCAAACAAAGTCATCACGTTGATAATACCGACACCCCGGATCTCAAGCAGGTGACGAATTAATTCCGGTGCCGTGCCGTGAAGTTGAAAGTCGGACGTTTGGCGGATTTCTACAGCGTCATCGGCAATCAAGCGGTGACCGCGTTTAACAAGTTCAAGAGCGGTTTCACTTTTACCAATACCACTGCTGCCTGTGATCAACATACCTACACCATATACATCACACAATACACCATGAATAGTAGCTGTTGGTGCCAGCTTTCCTTCCAGAAAGCCAGTAATGCGGCTGGAAAGAATGGTTGTCGCCATGTTGCTGCGGAGTACAGCCAGATTCTGCTCTTCACTTATATCAATCAGTTCCTGTGGAACTTCCAGTCCGCGTGTCACTACAATACAAGGTGTCTCCTCTGTACAAAGACGCTGCATACGTTCACGACGATCTTGTTCAGGCAGCATTGCAAAAAAGGCCAGCTCTGTTCTTCCTAGCAGTTGTACTCGTTCTTTTGGATGATATTCAAAGTAACCGGCCATCTCCAGTCCAGGACGGTTAAGATCATCTACTGTGATGAATCTTTTCAGTCCCTGAGACCCCGAAACCACTTCCATCTGAAACTGCTGTACCAATTCGGATACTTTCACTTTTTTCGCCATTTTTCTCTTCCTTTCAGCATTCGCTGTGCCTCTATGTACCTCAACTCGTGTATCATTTCTTTCCATTATTAGCGTATTCACAACAGGACTCATCATCAGGTCGTTTCGTCTTTAAGATGTTGATCTTTTGTGCTCCAACGTACAGCATTTTAAGGACAGACCTTCAAATAATCTTAAATGAATTTTGGATCGAATGCAATCGCAGACTCCCCGCTATCCCTGCTTCTCATTAATAAACGCCTCTTGATGAAAAACGGTACTGAACCTGCTTCTCCACTAAAATAATTATGCGTCCAATAATCTTGAAAAAAGCCCCTTCCAGCAAAAACGGAAGGGGCTCGATTTACATTATATAATTGCGTTACTGCCAGATTCCATCGTTGCCGAGGACCCTGAGTAGTAGGATTAGTCTTGAAGGAGTACGTTAACTTCGGATTCTTTGTCAAAGATATGAACTTTGTTCATGTCAATGGCCATTTTAACTGTTGAACCATCACGAGTGTTGGAACGTCCGTCTACACGTGCGATTGTAGTGTCGTTACCTACACCGCTCAAGTAGAGGAGCATTTCGTGACCCAGGTTCTCTGTTACATCTACGTGAGTAGAGAATACAGAGTTCGGGGAAGCTTCCAGGAATACTGGCTCTTCGTGAATGTCTTCTGGACGAACACCCAGAATAACTTCTTTACCAACATATCCTCTGGATTTCAACACTTGTGCTTTACCTTGCGGGATTTCAACGTCCACGCCAGGAGCTACGAAGTGAAGACTTGCACCTTGCTCAGCCAGTTTACCCGAGATGAAGTTCATTGTCGGGGAACCGATGAAACCAGCTACGAACAGGTTCGCTGGGTGGTTATAAAGCTCTTCTGGAGAAGCAGCTTGTTGGATGATACCATCCTTCATAACTACGATCCGGTCACCCATCGTCATTGCTTCGATCTGGTCATGCGTTACGTAGATAACAGTTGTTTCCAAACGTTTAGCAAGCTTAGTGATTTCCGCACGCATCTGTCCACGTAGTTTAGCATCCAAGTTGGAAAGTGGCTCATCCATCAAGAAGACTTGTGGATCACGGACAATCGCACGTCCCAAAGCGACACGTTGACGTTGACCACCGGACAATGCTTTAGGCTTACGCTCAAGCAAATGCTCGATGTCGAGGATTTTAGCTGCTTCACGTACACGTTTGTCGATCTCATCTTTTTTAACCTTACGCAATTTCAGACCAAATGCCATGTTTTGATATACGCTCATATGCGGATACAAGGCATAGGATTGGAATACCATCGCGATATCGCGGTCTTTAGGTGCAACATCATTAACGACACGGTCACCGATATAGAGTTTACCTTCAGAAATTTCCTCAAGGCCTGCGATCATACGCAGTGTTGTTGATTTACCACAACCGGACGGACCTACCAGTACCAAAAACTCTTTATCTTTAATGTCCAGGTTAATGTCAACTACAGTTGCTTTATCAGAACCCGGGTATTTTTTGAAAATATGCTCTAAACGTACTCCTGCCATGATTGTTGCCTCCTCAGAGATCATTTTGTAATCGAATACAATTTGTATATTTATAATACCCTATCCCTTGGTTATCTGACTATTCGCAAACTGCACAAAAATATCAAACCTTTTTCGTCACTTTGTACATTAGCAATAAAAGTTGCACAACAATCGCGCCTTTGAAGTGTCTAACATCATAACCAATCTCCTGTTTGATCTTATCCAGACGATACACCAGCGTATTGCGATGGATAAATAAACGCTTCGCTGTCTCACTGACGTTACAGTCCAGAGTAAAGAAAGTTTCCAGTGTAGCCAGCGTCTCGCTGTCATTAAAGATTAGTGTACCCTTGCCAGTATCGCGAATAAAGCGCAGCCTTTGGTGCTCCGATATACTATCCACTAATTGCTCCAGCTGCAAATCCCATGGAAGATGAATGTGCTGTGTAACATGGAAGGAACGTCCAAGATACATACTTTCCTGGAGTAGGGCCGTCACCTGAACCAGCGCTTCTTTTGGATTACACGGCAGTGAAGCAGAAAGATGAAATACTCCTGCGAACTCACTGGCAACCAGCTCATATAATCCCATACAAAACGCATTGAGCGAATCTTTCCTCGCCTCCGCTGTGTCTTCATCTGCCTCACCGGTGACAATTTCTTCATCCCCCATGAAGAGCCATTCCTGTTTTCCAAGTGGAATTAATGTAATCCCTTCACCAAAATAGCTTTCCAACAGCTTATTCAATACTTTCGTGTCCACACGCTGTGAATCCGGGGTCTCACCTTGCAACAGAAAAAGAACCTTCTCTTCCTGAAATCCCGCGATAGAAGTGAATGGATCGGGCAATGGTTCCGGACTGCCTGTCTGATAAGCCTTAATCTGCTCTTGAAGCCATACTCCAAGTGAGGATAGTTGTTTGTCGGTATCATTCACAAGTTGCGGTGCGTCACCACTAAGAGTTGACCTTGCATTGCTGAGAATCAGTAACTCGATCAAGCGACGATTCTCCATTGTAATTGATCCAGCATCACATGCCCAGCACACAATGCTTTTTTCTTGCTCATTCATGGCAACTTTAAAAAAAATACGCTCACCATTGTGTAAACTTACAATATCTGATGAAATGGTTGAATCTGCTTCAGACTCAAATTTTTCTTCACCAGCTTCGCTTTGCATGATCTGTGATTTATTTTCGTCCAAACCCATCAGATTATCAATAGATTGCATCCACTCATGCAATGTGATTTCATATTCGTCCAATGTGGTGTTTATAACGAATTCAATTTGCTGTTTTAAATCAGGTATGAGCTTCATATAATGAACGTCACCACTCTGCTTTATTTTTTATCATTAGTTTATCATATCTTGGTGTGTGGCGCTCTTTATCCAGTAGTTTGAACTATTTCTGTCCATGCAAAAAAAGAGTGATCGATCAAATTAATGATCGATCACTCTTTATTTAAGATGAGTCATGAAGGATTCGAACCTTCGACACCCTGATTAAAAGTCAGGTGCTCTACCAACTGAGCTAATGACTCATAAAACTGGTGGAGGATGATGGATTCGAACCACCGAACCCGTACGGGAGCAGATTTACAGTCTGATGCGTTTGGCCACTTCGCTAATCCTCCAGGATTAAAGGTGGCTCGGGACGGAATCGAACCGCCGACACGAGGATTTTCAGTCCTCTGCTCTACCGACTGAGCTACCGAGCCATATTATATTTAATTAAGAATTAATGGCGGAACCGACGGGATTCGAACCCGCGATCTCCTGCGTGACAGGCAGGCATGTTAGGCCAACTACACCACGGTTCCAGGCATTAATGGTGCCGGCGAGAGGACTTGAACCCCCAACCTACTGATTACAAGTCAGTTGCTCTACCAGTTGAGCTACACCGGCGTATATGGTGGAGGCTGAGGGGATCGAACCCCCGACCCTCTGCTTGTAAGGCAGATGCTCTCCCAGCTGAGCTAAGCCTCCTGGGTAATATGGTAGCGGCGGAGGGGATCGAACCCCCGACCTTACGGGTATGAACCGTACGCTCTAGCCAGCTGAGCTACACCGCCATATTATTAATGTTTGATTGCTTGTCCATCTTTAGGTAAAGATGGCGGAGAGAGAGGGATTCGAACCCTCGCACCGATTACTCAGCCTAACCCCTTAGCAGAGGGTCCCCTTATAGCCACTTGGGTATCTCTCCAAAGACAATCTAAACGTTTTTCAAGGATTGCTCCTTGAAAACTAGATTCGAAACGAAACTCACGCAAATTTGAACTTGCTATTGGATAAGCCCTCGACCGATTAGTACTGGT